>JBLRWC010000016.1:0-55884 GCA_047921455.1 Gammaproteobacteria bacterium | reverse complement strand
CGGTCGATTTCGCGTCGCTGCAGCAGCAGCTTGCGGCTGCGCGCCGGTTCCGGCTGCACGTGGGTCGAGGCGGCGTTCAACGGCGTGATGTTGGCGCCGACCAGCCAGATCTCGCCGCCGCGGACTACGACGTAGGCCTCCGCGATCTGCGCACGCCCGGCCCTGAGGCTCTTGACCTCCCACCCCTGCAGAACCAGCCCGGCCTCGAAGTTTTCCTCGATGAAGTAGTCGTGCCGCGCCTTCTTGTTGAGAGCGATGGTCGATCCCCCGGCGCCGGGGGTGGCTTTTTTCTTGGCGGTGCTCATGTGCTTTTCCAGGACGTGTTCGGGCTCGGGCCAGGCGTCGGCGCGGGTTGGGTTTCAATCCGACAGTTGCCGGGCGGGTGGATTTAATCCAAAATCGCCGCCCTTTGAAAGCGCAGGGATTTTCCCGCATGGCCAAGCGTACCTCGCTGCACGGCCTCTGGTCGTCCCGACTGGCCTTTATCCTTGCCGTGAGCGGCTCGGCGGTCGGTCTCGGCAACATATGGAAGTTTCCTTATGTCGCCGGCGCGAACGGCGGCGGCGCTTTCGTCCTGTTCTACCTCTTGTGTGTGGCGCTGATCGGTTTGCCGATCATGATGTCAGAAATCCTCATCGGTCGTCGCGGACGCCGTAATCCCGTGGCGACCATGCGGATCGTCGGCGAGGAAGAGGGCGGTCGGCCGACCTGGGCACTCGTGGGCCTCATGGGCGTGTTCGCGGGCATCATTATCCTCTCTTTTTATAGCGTCATAGCGGGCTGGTCGCTGGCCTATATCGGGCACGCCGCCATGAACAGCTTTGCCGGCGCAGGGGCAGCGGAAATCGATGGCTTGTTCGGCGGCATGCTGGGCGACTGGCGTCGGCTGGCCCTGTGGCACACGCTGTTCATGGTGATTACCGTCTATGTCGTGGCGCGCGGCGTGGAACGCGGCCTGGAGCGGGCCGTGCGCTTTTTGATGCCGTCGCTGGCGATCCTGATGGTGGCGTTGCTCGGTTACGCTGTTTTGCACGGTGATTTCGCCGCCGGGGCGGCGTTTATGCTGGAAGCTGATTTTTCGAAGTTGACCCCTGAAGCGATGCTTGCGGCGCTGGGCCAGGCATTTTTCAGCCTGAGCATCGGCATGGGTGCAATCATGGCCTACGGCGCCTACCTGCCAGAGGGCACCTCGATTACCAACACCTCGATTTCCGTGGTGATCGCGGACACGGGCATGGCGCTGCTGGCGGGCCTGGTAATCTTTCCGATCGTCTTTGCGCATGGGCTGGACCCGGGCGCCGGCCCGGGACTGATCTTCCAGACGTTGCCGCTGGCCTTTGGCAACATGGCCGGCGGGCAGGTGTTCGGCACGCTGTTTTTCATCCTGCTGACGTTCGCGGCCTGGACCTCGTCCATTGGCCTGATCGAGCCGGCCGTCGCCTGGAGCGTGGAGACGCGCGGGCGGAGTCGCGCGCTCTCTGCCATGGTCATCGGCGCGATCATCTGGGTGCTCGGGTTCCTGACCATTCTGTCGTTTAACAAGCTGGAAGGGTTCAAGGTGCTCGGTCGGACGATTTTCGAGAACCTGGACCACTTGTCCAGCAATATCCTGTTGCCGCTGGGCGGGCTGTTCATCACTATCTTCGCCGGTTGGGTGATGTGCCGGTCCTCTACCGCGGACGAACTCGACATGGGCGCCGGGCTCGGGTACCAGGCCTGGCGTTTCCTGGCGCGCTGGGTGGCGCCGGCTGCCGTGCTGCTGGTGTTTTTGCACGCCACGGGGCTGCTGCGCTATTTTGGCCTGGCTTCCTCCTGAGGCCGGATATCGTCATGGCGGACACAATCCAGGTGGAGGTGGCTTTTGCTCGGCCCGAGCGCCAGCTGATTCTCGAAGTCGAGGTGCCAGCGGGCACGACGGCCATCGAGGCCGTGCGGCTGTCGGGAATCGAGGAGCAGTTCCCGGAAATCGACCTGGCCAGGAATCGGCTCGGGGTATTCGGCAAGCTTTGCAAGGCGGACCGGTTGCTGCATGCAGGCGACCGTGTCGAGGTTTATCGGCCGCTGCTGGCGGATCCGCGCGCAGCGCGGCGCGAGCGGGCAGCGACCGGCAAGACGGTGGGCAAGGGTGGGCGAACCCGCGCCGACGCCGACGCCGACGCCGACGAGCAATAGCGGTTCAGCTGTCGAAGCCGATGTCGACCGGTACCTCGTCCTCGAGCGCATCGGTCCGATCGATGCGCGCTACGCGGTCGTCCTCGAACCAGATCGTCAGCCGATTGCTGATTTCGTCGCGTGTGCGTCCGACCTTGAAAAAGAACACGTAGTCCCAGCGGTCTGCATTGAACGGATCCGCGATCATCGGCGTGCCGATGAGAAAGCGCACCTGGCTCTGGGTCATGCCCACCTCGAGCTGGTCCACGTCCTTTGCCTCGAGGTAGTTTCCCTGCTGGATGTTTATGCGGTAAGGCCGCAGCGAAAAGCCCTGCGCGGCAGTGCAGCCCGCGAGCAGCAGGATGATGACGATCAGGCTGAAACGGCTCAAGTGGGGCATATAATCCCGGTCATTTGGAGTGAGGGTGAACAGTGGGCAATAATACCAGAGTGATAACGCCTTGCCGCGGGAGTTGAGCATGGAATCGAAGGAACTGAGGAAGGTCGGCCTGAAGGTCACACTGCCAAGGCTGAAGATTCTCCAGATCCTGGAAGCCAACCAGCAGCGGCACCTGAGTGCGGAAGACGTCTACCGGGACCTGCTGGACTCGGCAGCCGAGATCGGCCTTGCCACGGTCTATCGCGTGCTGACCCAGTTCGAAACCGCCGGCCTGGTCCGCAGGCACAACTTCGAGGGCGGCAGCGCGGTTTTCGAGCTCGACGACGGCGGCCATCACGATCACATCATCTGCCAGCAGTGCGGCCACGTGGAGGAATTCGTCGATCCGACCATCGAAGCCCGCCAGGAAGAGGCGGCGGCCGCGCATGGTTTCACGGTTGCGGATCATTCGCTGGTTATTTACGGCAACTGCACGCGCGAGAATTGTCCGAACCTGCTGAAGGCCGAATAAACGCCCGCCGGCGACCGCGGCGCGCCCCGGCAGCACGCTTCAGGCGCCGCGGCTGGCGTGCTTCCGCATCTCCCTGGCGTGTGCCCTGGTCGTGCCGGTGATCTCCACGCCGCCGAGCATCCGGGCCAGTTCCTCGACTTTCTCGGCCTCGGTGAGGAGCTTCAGGCTGGTGCGCGTAATGTCGCCGTCGGTCAGCTTGACGACCCGCAGGTGGTTTTGCGCCTGGCTGGCGACCTGCGGCAAGTGCGTCACGCATAACACCTGAGCGCGCTGCCCGATTTCCGCGAGGCGTCGCCCGACGATCTCCGCCACGCCGCCGCCGACCCCCGAGTCGACTTCGTCGAAGATCATGACGGGAATCGGGCGAGAGCTCTTGGCCGCCACCTGGATGGCGAGACTGATGCGTGACAATTCGCCGCCCGAGGCGACGCGCGCGACCGGCGCCGGCGGTTGCCCCGGATTCGCGCTGACCCGGAATTCGACGGTATCCAGGCCGTGCAAAGCGCATGGCGCGTCGGCGTCGTGTTCGACGGCGGCAACAAAGCGCCCGCCAGGCATGCCCAGCTGGTGCATCAAGGCAGATACCTGCTCGGAAAAGCGTGCCGCGGTGGCCGCCCGTGCCTCGCCGAGCCGGCCCGCCGCCTCGCGATAGTGGCGCTCTGCCGTCGCGACCCGTTCCGCTGAACGGCCGAGCCGGATCTCGGCTTGTTCGAGCGCTTCGATTTCGTCCGCCAGCGCGTCGCGCCGGGCGGGCAAGGCATCGGTGGCAACCTGGTGCTTGTGGGCCAGCGCCTTCAGGCTTTCCAGGCGCCCCTGCACGTCGTCCAGTCGAGCCGGGTCCATTTCCAGCGCGCCCAGGTAGCGGCGCAGCTCGGTGGCGGCCTCGGACAACTGGATCTCGGCCTCGGCAAGCAGGCGTTGCGGCCCGGCCAGGCGGGGGTCTACCTCGGCAAGCTCGGTGAGCAACTCCGCGGCACGGGCCACGGCGTCATGTGCGGCCCCGGTTTCTCCTTCGTAGACGAGCTCGAGGGCGCCGCCCGCAGCTTCGGCCAGTTTGCCGGCATTGGCCAGGCGCGAAAACTCCGCCTCCAGCGTGGCAGCCTCACCCGGCTGGGGGTTGCAGCCCTCGAGTTCACGCAGTTGGTAGCGCAACAGGTCCAGCCGCTGCTCCCGATCTCGCCCGGCGCCTTCCAGCCGGGTGCGTTCCTCGACCGCGCTGCGCCAGGCCTGCCAGGCTTCCGCTACCCTGCCCACCAGGGCCGCATCCGGCAGCCGCGCATCGAGGAGCTCGCGCTGCGCGGCGGGCCGGGTCAACGACTGGTGCTCATGCTGGCCGTGGATGTCCACCAGTCGTTCGCCGAGCTCGCGCAGCGTCTGCAACGTGGTGGGCGTGCCGTTGACCCAGGCGCGCGAGCGCCCCTCGGCGCTGATGATCCGCCGCAATACACATTCATCGTCCGCGTCCAGCGCCTGCTCGGCAAGCCAGCCGGCGACCTCGGGCAGGGCGCCGAGGTCGAAGCTGGCGGAAATTTCGGCGCGGTCGGCGCCGTGGCGCACGGCGGCAGCATCGGCGCGGTCGCCGAGTACCAGCCCAAGCGCATCCACGAGGATGGACTTGCCGGCGCCGGTTTCGCCGGTCAGCACCGTCAGGCCCGGACCGAGTTCGAGCGAAACCGCGTCGATAATCGCAAAATTCTTGACCGATACGGCGGACAGCATGGCGGCGGCTCAGGCCTTGGTGGTGCCGTCGAAACGGCTCTGGCTGCCGCGTCCCCAATGCAACTTGGAACGCAGCAGGCGAAAGTAGTCGTAACCGCGCGGGTGAATGAGTACGACGTGCTCTTCGGCGGCGCGCACCAGTAGCCGCTGGCCGGCGGTGAGCTCACCCAGCGGCTGGCCGTCGCAGGACACTTCGGCACGGGTGTCGGGGCGTTCCAGCACGCGAATTTCAAGCCGGGCGTCGGCGCGGATCACGATCGGGCGATCCGACAGGGTGTGCGGGCAGATCGGTACCAGCGTGATGGCATCCAGCGAGGGATGCAGAATGGGTCCGCCGCCGGACAGCGCGTACGCGGTCGAGCCCGTGGGCGTCGCAATTACCAGTCCGTCCCCGCCGTGCGTGTTCACATAAACGCCGTCGATCCAGTTTTCGAAGTCCAGCATGCGGCCGGTGTCGCGCTTCTGCAGGACGACGTCGTTGAGGGCGAGGGCACGGCGTGGTTCGTCGCCGTTTTCGATGACCGCCTCGAGCATCAGGCGCTGGTCCTCCTCGTACTCCCCGGCCAGTATTTCATCCAGCCGGCGGAGCATTTCGCCCGGCGTGATGTCGGCCAGGAAACCGAGCCGGCCGCGATTGATACCGAGTAATGGCACGCCTCGCCCGGCCACCAGGCGCGAGGCGTACAACATCGTGCCGTCGCCGCCAATGGCCACCACCAGGTCGGCGGCCGCCACCAGTTCTGCCTCGGGCAGGGATTCGACCTGAAGGTCCGGAAACTCCATGCGGATCTCCGGGTCGAGCAGGACGCGGATGCCGGCCGCGGCCAGGTGCTGGGCCAGGATCAGCATGGAGTCGCCGACGCGTGGATCGCGGTATTTTCCGGTCAGGGCAATTGTCTGGAATCGTCGCTTCATCCGCTTTCCGCAGGGCTCGGGGGCAGGGCTCTTGTAGCACGAAGCCGCGAGGCCGGCTACCCGGGAATCCGGCCGGGGAAGCCCGAAAAGCGCCGCTGCGCCCCGGGGTTTGCAATTACAGTAGAATCTTGCCCATGGTCAAGCACCCGGTGGAACCTGAACTCTCGGATCGCGCCCGGCACCTGCTCAAGGTGCTGGTGGAGCGTTACATCCGCGACGGTCAGCCAGTCGGTTCGCGCACCTTGTCGAAGGATTCCGGCCTCGACCTGTCGCCCGCCACCATCCGCAATGTCATGGCAGACCTCGAGGAAATGGGCCTGGTGATCGCGCCGCATACCTCCGCGGGGCGCGTGCCGACCCCCAAGGGGATCCGCCTGTTCGTGGATGCGCTGCTGAAGGTGCAACCGCTCTCGGGCGCCGCGATCCGGCGCCTGCAGGCGGAGATGGCGGCAGTCAAGTCCGGTGACGGCGACGTGGTCGGCTCGGCTTCCGCATTGCTGTCGGCACTGACGCGCATGGCGGGCGTGGTCACGGTGCCGCGCCGCACCCAGGCTTCCCTGCGCCAGATCGAGTTTTTGCCGTTGTCCGACAGCCGCATCCTCGCCATCCTGGTGATTGACGAGAAAGAAGTTCAGAACCGCATTTTGCACGTCGATCGGGATTACAGCGCCGACGAGCTGCGCGCGGCGGCCAACTACCTCAATGAGCAGTTCGCCGGCAAGACTCTGGCGAGCGTGCGCGAGACCTTGCTGGCGGAACTGGCGGATACGCGCGAAACCATGAATCGCATGATGCAGGGTGCGATCAGCATGGCGCGACAAGCATTCGAGACGGTGGACGATCCCGGCCAGGGCTTTGTACTGGCGGGGGAAACCAACCTGATGCAGTTTGCGGAGCTGTCCAATGTGGAGCGCTTGCGCAGCCTGTTCGAGGCCTTTGCCAAGCAGCGCGATATCCTGCACTTGCTGGATCGATGCCTCGCCGCGGAGAGTCTGCAGATCTTTATCGGCGAGGAATCCGGCTACCGGATCCTCGAATCGGTCAGCGTCGTGGCGAGTCCCTACTCGATCGGTGACGAGGTCGTCGGCGTGCTCGGCGTCATCGGCCCGACCCGCATGGCCTACGACCGTATCATCCCGATTGTAGACATCACGGCCCGGTTGCTGGGCTCCGCCTTGAATTCACGCGACTAGGCCCCAATCAGTACCAGGGCGAGATCATGAGCCTTGTATTTTTCGCTGGCCGGTGGCGGCCAGCGCTTTCCTGAGCACGGAGAATGGTTAATGAGTGAGCACGACAAGGATGCCGAGATGGACGGGAACGAGGCACCAGGCGAGGCGCCAGGCGAGGCCGGCAACCCGGAGCTCGGCGAGCAGGACCGGTTGGCGCGGGCCGAGGCAGCCGCGGCGGATTTTCGTGAGCAGTTCCTGCGCACCGCGGCCGAGCTCGAAAATGTGCGCCGCCGTGCCGCGCGTGACGTGGAAGCAGCCCACCGCTTCGGGGTGGAGCGCTTCGCCCGCGAAATGCTCGCGGTGGTAGACAGCCTCGAAATGGGCCGCGAGGCCGCCCGCAAGGCAGGCGAGGTTGGTGCTGTTGCCGAGGGTATGGACGCGACGCTGCGGCTGCTGTTGTCGGTGCTGGAGAAGTTCGGCGTGACGCCGGTGGAGGCCGCGGGCGCGCCATTCGATCCGGAGGTGCACGAGGCCATCATGACCCAGCCGAGTGCTGATGCGGCCGCGGATACGGTGATCGGGGTCGTGCAGTCCGGCTACCTTATCCATGACCGGCTGTTGCGTCCGGCGCGGGTGATTGTTGCGCGCCCGCCGGACGCCGAACAGGCCTGAAGCAGGCTTGAACGCCACTGACCCTTGAAAGTCGCAGCCGCGCCCCCATCTTGAGGGCAGCAGGCGGCACGGGCCGAACGCAAGAATTCAAACTGGAGATGATTGAAATGGGCAAGGTAATCGGTATTGACCTCGGGACCACGAACTCGTGCGTGGCCATCATGGAAGGAAAGAACCCGAAGGTGATCGAGAACAGCGAAGGTGATCGCACGACGCCATCGACGGTGGCCTTTACCAAGGATGGGGAAGTCCTGGTCGGCCAGTCGGCCAAGCGCCAGGCGGTCACCAATTCCCAGAACACCCTGTTTGCGGTCAAGCGCCTGATCGGCCGTCGCTATGATGACCCGGTGGTGGCCAAGGATCGCGACATGGTGTCGTACAAGATCATCGCAGCCGACAACGGCGATGCCTGGGTCGAGGCCGCCGGCAAAAAGATGGCGCCGCCGGAGATTTCCGCGCGTGTGCTCATGAAAATGAAGAAGACCGCCGAGGATTACCTGGGCGAAACCGTCACCGAGGCGGTCATCACCGTGCCCGCCTATTTCAATGATTCGCAGCGGCAGGCCACCAAGGACGCGGGCAAGATCGCCGGACTGGAGGTCAAGCGGATCATCAACGAGCCGACTGCAGCGGCACTGGCCTACGGGCTCGACAAGCAGCGTGGCGATCGCAAGGTAGCGGTGTACGACCTGGGCGGCGGCACCTTCGATATCTCGATTATCGAGATCGCCGAAGTGGATGGCGAGCACCAGTTCGAAGTCCTGGCGACCAACGGCGACACGTTCCTGGGTGGCGAGGACTTCGATTTGAAGGTTATCCAGTACCTGGCCGACAGCTTCGAGAAGGAAAGCGGCATCGATATTCGCAAGGATGCGCTTGCCATGCAGCGCCTGAAGGAAGCAGCCGAGAAAGCGAAAATCGAGCTGTCCTCCTCGCAGCAGACCGAGGTCAACCTGCCGTATGTCACGGCCGATGCCAGCGGACCGAAGCACCTCAATATCAAGCTCACGCGCGCCAAGCTGGAATCGCTGGTGGAGGAACTGGTGCGTCGCACGATCGAGCCATGCAAGGTTGCCATCAAGGATGCCGGCCTGAAGGTCAGCGACATCGAGGACGTCATCATGGTCGGCGGCCAGAGCCGCATGCCCAAGGTCCAGGAGGCCGTGAAGGACTTTTTCGGCAAGGAGCCCAAGCGTGACGTCAACCCGGACGAGGCGGTGGCCATCGGCGCCGCCGTGCAGGCGGGCGTGCTGTCCGGCGAGGTCAAGGACGTTTTGCTGCTCGACGTCACGCCGCTGTCGCTCGGCATCGAGACGCTCGGCGGGGTCATGACCAAGTTGATCGAGAAGAACACGACGATCCCCACCAAGGCGCACCAGGTGTTTTCGACCGCGGAAGACCAGCAAACGGCCGTAACCATTCACGTGTTGCAGGGCGAGCGCGAGCGCGCGCTGGACAACAAGTCGCTGGGCCGTTTCGACCTGACCGATCTGCCGGTTGCGCCGCGCGGCGTGCCGCAGATCGAGGTGACTTTCGACATCGACGCCAACGGCATTCTCAACGTCTCGGCGAAAGACAAGGCCACGGGCAAGGAGCAGAAAATCGTCATCAAGGCGTCCAGCGGCCTGACCGACGAGGAAATCAAGCAAATGGTTTCGGACGCCGAGGCGCACGCGGCCGAGGATAAGAAGTTCCGTGAACTGGTGGATGTACGCAACCAGGCGGAGGCGCTGATCCACTCCAGCGAGAAATCGCTGCAGGAGCTTGGTGAGAAAGTACAGCCGGAGGAGCGGGCCAAGATCGAATCGGCCATTTCGGACTTGAAGGACGCCGTGAAGTCGGACGAAAAGGACCGCATCGACGCCAAGTCACGAGCGTTGGGCGAGGCCTCGGCCACCGTGATGCAGCGCGTCTACGCCGAGGAAGCGAAGGCGGGCGCTGCGGAGGGCGACGCCGCGCAACAGCCCGGGGCGGGGCAAACCGCTGACGAGGACGTGGTCGACGCCGAGTTCGAGGAGGTCAAGGAAGACAAGGACGACAACAAGTAATCTGTAAGCCGTGGAGGGCTCGTTTCGGCCGAAACGAGCCCTCCGCGCCATTTGCTAACTACGGAGCGTCGCATGGCGAAGCGCGACTACTACGAGACTCTTGGCCTGGCGAAGAATGCGACCGAGGCCGAGTTGAAACAGGCTTATCGGCGCCTTGCGATGAAGTTTCATCCCGACCGCAATCCGGGTGACCCGCAAGCCGAGGTTGCGTTCAAGGAAATCAAGGAAGCCTGGGAGGTTCTCAAGGACCCGCGCAAGCGGGCCGCTTATGACCAGTTTGGTCATGCTGGTTTGGGCGGCGCCGGCCAGGGCCCCGGCGGTGGCTTTGGCCAGGGGGAAGCTTTCAGCGACATTTTCGGTGATGTGTTCGGTGACATTTTCGGGGTTGGCCGGCGAAGTCGTTCACGCGTGTTCCGCGGGGCCGATTTGCGCTACGAGGTCGAACTGGACCTCGAGCAGGCGGCCTTTGGCGATACCGTCACCGTCAGCCTGCCACTGGCGGTGGAGTGCGATACCTGTCATGGCAGCGGCGCGAAACCCGGCGCTTCGCCCGTCGGGTGCACCACCTGTGGCGGGCGCGGCTCGGTCCGCATGCAACAGGGATTCTTCGCCGTCGAGCAGACCTGTCCGGCGTGCAAGGGGCAAGGCACGGTCATCGAGGACCCCTGCGCGGCCTGTCATGGCGAGGGCCGGGTGGTCGAGAAGAAAACCCTGGCGGTCAAGATCCCGGCCGGCGTGGACAGCGGCGACCGGATTCGCCTGGGGGGCGAGGGCGAGGCCGGGCGCAACGGTGGCCCGCCGGGCGATCTCTATGTCGAAATTCTTGTCCGCCCGCACCCTATTTTCGAGCGGCGCGGTGCGGACCTGGCCTGCGAAATTCCCATCAGTTTTACGGCGGCGACCCTCGGCGGCGAGGTCGATGTCCCGTTGTTGGGCGAGGAATCCGGTGAGACGCTCAAAATTCCCGAGGGCACCCAGAGCGGCAAGGTATTCCGGATGCGCAGTCGGGGGATCAAGCCGGTCCGCGGCGGGCCGCAGGGTGACTTGATGGTGCACGTCGTCGTCGAGACGCCGGTCGGTCTGAAGAAGCGCCAGAAGGAACTGTTGCGCGAATTCGAAACCAGTCTGCGCGAGAGCACTCGCAGCCACAGCCCGCGTGAACAGGGCTGGGGGGACAAGGTGCGTGGCTTTTTTGATCGGCTGAGTTCATGAGCGCGCCGATGCCCGGCTCGCCTGTCCGCGTGGCGATTCTCGGTGCTTCCGGCCGCATGGGCGCAACGCTGTTGCGTTGCTTGCCGGAATTTCCCGGCCT
This sequence comes from Gammaproteobacteria bacterium, assembly GCA_047921455.1. Taxonomy (GTDB): domain Bacteria; phylum Pseudomonadota; class Gammaproteobacteria; order Steroidobacterales; family XN24; genus XN24. The sequence goes on along the minus strand of JBLRWC010000016.1, from coordinate 44,984 downwards.
GGCTCTTTCGGGTGCATCGACGGCGCCCGGCAGCGGGCTTGGCGGGCAGGATTCGGGTGAAGTCGCGGGGCTTGGCAGCCTGGGCGTCAAGCTCAGCGAGCGCGTGGATGCGGCGCTGGCCGGGGCCAGCGTGGCCGTGGATTTCACGCTTGCCGAGGCTGTGCCGGGCACGGCGGCGGCCTGCCGGGCGGCCGGCGTTGCGTTGGTGTGCGGCGTGACGGGACTGGGCGAGAAGGGCGAGGCGGCGCTGCGCGCGGCCGCCGCGGAGGTGCCCGTCCTGTGGGCGCCGAACATGAGCGCCGGGGTAGCGGTGCTGGAACGGCTCACGGCCTTGGCCGCGGCGGCGCTGGAGGAGTTTGACGCCGGTGTGCACGAGGTGCACCACAGCGCCAAGCGCGATGCCCCCTCGGGGACGGCGCTGGCGCTGGGCCAGGCCGTGGCGGCAGCCCGCGGCCTCGGCGCGGACGCCGCAGTGCCCGACCAGGCCCTGCAAGCGACAGCGCTCGGCTATGGCGCGTTGCGGGTCGGCGACGTGGTGGGCGAACACACCGTGACGCTGGCTGGCCCGGGCGAACGGCTCGAACTGGTCCACCGCGCCACAGATCGCGCCATTTTTGCGCGCGGCGCGCTCCGCGCAGCGGCCTGGCTGACGGGCAAGCCGCCGGGTTTTTACACCTTGGCCGAGGTTCTCGGCCTCGGACGCGTGGACACTCTGGCGGGGGGTCAGTAAACTATCGAATTCAGGCGGTGGCCTGATCTAGTCGGATGATGGTTTCGGTCCTGCAGGCAGCAGGGACGGGGCTTGAGCCGAGTAAAGAGCGGGACGGGACCAGCGCGGCCCCTTCCCGCTTTTAGTATGCGCGCGAGAAAAATCCGGGGGATGATGTGACGCAGCCGGCAGTCCTGGGACTTGAAGACGGCACGGTGTTTCGCGGCCTTTCGGTCGGTGCACCAGGCGAAACCGTCGGCGAGGTGGTATTCAATACGGCGATGTCCGGCTACCAGGAGATCCTTACGGATCCGTCCTACGCCCGGCAGATTGTGACGCTGACTTATCCGCATATCGGCAACACTGGGGCCAACCCCGAGGACTATGAATCGGACCGTGTGTACGCGGCCGGCCTCATCATCCGCGACCTGCCGCCGCGGGCGAGTAATTACCGCGCCACGGAAACGCTGCCCGAATTCCTGCGCCGCGAGCGCACGGTCGCAATCGCGGACCTGGATACGCGCCACCTGACGCGCCTGATCCGGGAAAAGGGCGCGCAGGCCGGTTGTATCCTGGCCGGGAGCGAGGATGGCGCCGCCGCAGTGGAGAAAGCGCGCGCTTTCCCCGGACTCAAGGGCATGGACCTGGCCAGGGTGGTCTCGACAGCAGCGCGCTACGACTGGGACGATCCGTCCTGGCGTCATGCACAGGATCCGCGTGAAGGCGGATTGCGTGTCGTGCATCGCGTCGTGGCATGGGACTTCGGCATCAAGCGCAATATCCTGCGATTACTGGTGGACGCCGGTTGCGCCGTGACGGTCGTGCCCGCGATGACGCCCGCCGCGGAGGTGCTCGCGATGCAGCCGGACGGCGTGTTCCTGTCGAACGGTCCCGGCGATCCTGAGCCCTGCGAGTACGCTATCGAGGCGACGCGCGCCTGCATGGCCGCCGGCGTGCCGGTGTTCGGCATCTGCCTCGGTCACCAGATTCTCGGCCTGGCCGGCGGCGCCCGTACCGTGAAGATGAAGTTCGGCCACCATGGCGCGAATCACCCGGTACAGGATCTCGACACGGGGCAGGTGCTGATCACGAGCCAGAACCACGGCTTCGCAGTCGATGAAAGCTCGCTACCCGCCAACCTCCGGGCGACGCATCGCTCGTTGTTCGATGGCACCTTGCAGGGCATCGAGCGCACCGACTGCCCGGCGTTTTCTTTCCAGGGCCACCCGGAGGCCAGCCCCGGCCCCCATGACCTCAGGCCCCTGTTTGCCAGGTTCACGGCGATGATGTCAGGAGTACGAGCAGGATGAGCGCGCTTCAGCAACGGTTCACGCTTGCGGATGAGGACAGCAATGCCCAAGAGAACTGACATCCAGAGCGTCATGATCATCGGCGCGGGGCCGATCATCATCGGGCAGGCGTGCGAGTTCGACTACTCGGGGGCGCAGGCGTGCAAGGCGCTGCGCGAGGAGGGTTACCGGGTCATCCTGGTGAATTCCAATCCTGCGACCATCATGACCGATCCGGATACGGCCGACGCCGTCTACATCGAGCCGATCGACTGGCGGGTGCTGGAACGCATTATCGAGAAAGAGCGGCCGGATGCGCTGCTGCCGACCATGGGCGGCCAGACGGCACTCAACAGCGCGCTCGACCTGGTCAAGCATGGCGTACTCGAGCGCTACGACGTGGAACTCATCGGTGCCTCGAAACAGGCTATCGACACGGCCGAGGACCGGGACTTGTTCCGCAAGGCGATGATCGAGATCGGTCTCGAGGTGCCCCGGTCGATGATCGCGCACACCATGGATGAAGCGCGGGCCGTGCAGGCGGAAATCGGCTTTCCGACCATTATCCGGCCGAGTTTCACGCTCGGCGGCAGCGGCGGCGGTATCGCATATAACGCGGACGAGTTCGAGGCGATCGTCGAGCGCGGGCTGGATCTCTCGCCGACCACCGAGGTGCTGCTCGAAGAATCCATCCTCGGCTGGAAAGAGTTCGAAATGGAGGTGGTGCGCGACCGCAAGGACAACTGCATCATCATCTGCGCCATCGAGAACCTGGACCCGATGGGCGTCCACACCGGCGACTCGATCACCGTGGCGCCGGCGCAGACGCTGACTGACAAGGAATACCAGCGCATGCGCGATGCTTCGATCGCCGTGCTGCGGCGAATCGGCGTCGAGACGGGCGGCTCGAACGTGCAGTTCGCGGTCAATCCCGAGGACGGGCGCCTCATTATCATCGAGATGAATCCGCGCGTGTCGCGCTCCTCGGCGCTGGCGTCCAAGGCGACCGGTTTCCCGATTGCCAAGGTGGCGGCGAAGCTGGCCGTCGGGTACACCCTGGACGAGCTCAAGAACGACATCACGGGTGGCGCCACGCCGGCTTCGTTTGAACCGGCAATCGATTACGTGGTGACAAAAATCCCGCGCTTCACGTTCGAGAAGTTTCCCGATGCGGACGCCTTGCTGACTACCCAGATGAAATCGGTCGGGGAAGTCATGGCGATCGGCCGCACCTTCCAGGAATCCCTGCAAAAAGCGTTGCGCGGACTGGAAACGGATTGTGATGGCCTCGACGAGCAGCTCGAGCCGCCCTACGACGAAGCAGTGTTACAACGCCTCGAACGTGAACTCCGCTTCCCCGGCGCGAATCGCCTGCTGTTTATCGCGGACGCATTCCGCGCCGGTTGCGATTTCGACACCGTGCACGCCTGGAGTCGTGTCGATCCGTGGTTTCTGACTCAAATCGAGGAATTGGTACAGGAAGAGACGCGGGTGCGGGCCGAGGGGCAGGCGGGCCTGACGCGCGACCGCCTGTTGCGGCTTAAGCGACGCGGGTTCTCGGATGCACGGCTGGCGCGCTTGACGGGCGTCCCGGAGTCCGAAATCCGGGCGCACCGCCTCGCGCATGGGCTGCGGCCGGTATTCAAGCGGGTCGATACTTGCGCAGCGGAATTCGCTACCAGCACCGCTTACATGTATTCGACTTACGAGGAACAGTGCGAGGCGGATCCGAGCGACCGCAGGAAAATCATGATTCTCGGTGGCGGCCCGAATCGCATCGGCCAGGGCATCGAGTTCGACTATTGTTGCGTGCATGCCTCGCTGGCGCTGCGCGAGGCCGGCTTCGAGACCATCATGGTCAACTGCAACCCGGAGACGGTCAGCACCGATTACGACACCTCGGACCGCCTGTATTTCGAGCCGCTCACTTTCGAGGACGTGATGGAAGTGGTCGAACTGGAGCGTCCGGAGGGCATTATCGTGCAGTTTGGTGGCCAGACGCCGCTTAAGCTGGCGCGCAAGCTCGAGGCCGCCGGCGCGCCCATTATCGGTACTTCGCCGGATTCGATCGACCTCGCCGAGGATCGTGAGCGTTTCCAGAAACTGGTCAACGATCTCGAGTTGCGCCAACCCGCCAACCGGACTGCGCGCAATATCGTCGATGCAGTCAGGCTGGCCGAGGAGATTGGTTATCCGCTGGTGGTGCGGCCCTCGTACGTGCTCGGCGGCCGCGCCATGGAAGTCGTCTTTTCGGAAAGCGAGCTCCGCACTTATATGCAAACCGCCGTCAAGGTGACCGCGGACAACCCGGTCCTGCTGGATCGGTTCCTCGACAATGCCGTCGAGGTCGATGTCGATATCATCAGTGACGGCACGAGTGTCGTCATTGGCGGGATCATGGAGCATATCGAGCAGGCCGGCGTGCATTCGGGTGATTCCGGCTGCTGCCTGCCGCCCAACACGCTTGATCCTTCGATCCAGGAGCAATTGCGCGACCAGGTGCGGCGCCTGGCGCGGGCCCTGGAAGTCAACGGCCTGATGAATACCCAGTTTGCGATCCAGAACGGCCAGATTTTCCTGCTCGAGGTTAACCCGCGCGCCTCGCGTACCGTGCCCTTTGTCTCCAAGGCAACCGGCCGGCCGCTGGCCAAGATCGCCGCGCTTTGCATGGCGGGCATCTCACTCAAGACCCAGGGCGTCAGCGGCGAGCGACGCCCGGATTACCTGTCGGTCAAGGCGTCGGTATTTCCATTCGCCAAGTTCCTCGGCGCCGATCCGATCCTCGGCCCGGAGATGAAGTCCACCGGTGAAGTGATGGGCACCGGCAGGTTTTTCGGCGAAGCCTATGCCAAGGCACAGCTGGCGGCTGGCGTGGTCTTGCCGCGCGGCGGCACGGCCCTGATCAGCGTGCGTGACGAGGACAAGGCTGGCGCGGTCGAACTGGCGCGCATCCTGGTGGACCGCGGCTTCCAGATCGTGGCAACCTCGGGGACAGCGAGCAGCATCCAGGCGGCCGGCGTGCCATGCCGCGAAGTTTTCAAGGTCCGCGAGGGGCGTCCGCATATCGTGGACATGATCAAGAACGGGGAAATCAGCCTGATCGTCAACACGACGGACAACCGGCAGGCAATCCGCGAATCGCATTCCATCCGCCGCGAGGCTGTGCACCGTAAAGTGACTTACTACACGACTATTTCCGCGGCCAAGGCCACTTGCGTCGCGCTCGACCATCTTGATGCCACCGATGTAAACCGGCTTCAGGATCTGCACGCTGAGATCTCGCCATGACGAAAATTCCCATGACAGCAGAGGGGGCGGCGCGTCTCCGCGAGGAGCTGACGCGGTTGAAAAATGTCGATCGGCCGCGCATCAGCCAGGCGATCGGCGAAGCTCGGGCGCACGGAGATTTGAAGGAAAACGCCGAATATCACGCCGCCAAGGAACAGCAGGGACTGGCCGAGGCGCGCATCCGGGACATCGAATACAAGCTCTCGCATGCGGAAATCATCGATGTGCGTACCCTCAACGCCGGTGGTCGCGTCGTGTTCGGCGCCACGGTGGAGGTGTTTTGCGCCACCGAGGAAACGGAATTGCGGTACCAGATCGTGGGGGAGGAGGAGGCCGATATCCGCAAGGGGCGCATTTCGATCTCTTCACCCATCGCACGGGCCTTGATCGGCAAGAGCGAGGGCGACGAGGTCACGGTGCAAGCGCCCGGGGGCGACCGGGTCTACGAAGTGCTGCAGGTCCTGTATCTCTAGGACAGCGGGACTTTGCGCTGCTTCGGGTTGGGGCGCCATAACAGCGCGACATGGCCAATGCGATGCACCAATTCGGCCCCGGCGGCCGTGCACATCGCCTGGATCATCTCGTCCCGACTGTCGCGGTCCCCGGCACGCACGCGAATTTTCAGCAATTCGTGGTGTTCCAGGGACGAGTCGAGTTCGGCCAGCAGTCCGGGCGTGAGGCCGGCGCTGCCCGTCAGTAGTACGGGTTCAAGCGTGTGGCCGAGCTTCCGGAGGTGACGCTTCTCTTTTTCATTCAATGACATGAGAGTTATATTGCCAGTAAGTTATGAGGTTGACGCACGGCCGCGCAGGCACTGCGAAGCGTTGGTGGCCGCGCAGTCTAGCAGGGCATGAGACGCGCATGGGAATCCGGTAAACGATGACGGGACGAACACGCCGAGGCAAGCGCTGGATCGACGAACACGTCGATGACGAGTTCGTTCGCCGGGCCAAGCTCGAGGGATGGCGGTCGCGGGCGGTCTACAAGCTCATGGAAATACAGGAAAAGGACCGTGTGCTGAAGCCGAACATGACGGTGGTGGACCTCGGCGCAGCGCCCGGTGCCTGGAGCCAGTTCGCCGCCAAGGCGGTGGGCCACCGCGGGCGGGTGATTGCGGTGGACCTGTTGGCGATGGATCCATTGCCGGGCGTGGAATTTATCCAGGGGGATTTCCGCGAGCAGGAAACGCTCGAGGCGCTCGAAGCGGCGCTCGGCGAGATCGCGCCGGGGGTTGTGATGAGCGACATGGCCCCCAATATCACCGGGATGGCGACGGTGGATCAGCCCCGGGCCATGTACCTGGCCGAGCTCGCGCTGGATTTCGCCCGCGCGCACTTGACTCCAGGAGGGGCCCTGGTGACGAAAGTATTCCAGGGAGAAGGCAGCGATGCCTTGATCAAGGAAGCCCGCAAGGATTTCGGTACGGTGCGGATGCGCAAGCCGAAAGCCTCGCGGGGCCGGAGCCGGGAGTTTTTTCTGGTGGCAGGAAACTACCGGGTCATGTAGTGTCTAAACGTTGCGGGCGATATGCCCGAGTCAAGAGCTGAGGAGCGAGGTCATTGAACGATCTAGCCAAGAACATCGTGTTGTGGATCGTAATAGCCGTTGTGCTGTTAACGGTTTTCAACAGTTTCGGGACCGCGCCGAGCACGGTCCAGGACATCCCGTATTCCAGTTTCCTGCAGCGGGTCGATGACGGCTCCGTCAATGACGTGGTGTTTGAGGGCGACAAGATCGTCGGCACGTTTACCAGCGGCGAACGGTTCACGACTTATAGTCCGGAAACGGACAACCGCGCGCTGATCGGCGAGCTCAAGAATGCCGGCGTGAGCTTCCGCTCGAGTCCGCCGCAGCGGCAATCCTTCCTCATGCAGTTGTTTATTTCCTCGTTCCCGATCCTGTTGCTGATCGCGGTCTGGGTGTATTTCATGCGCCAGATGCAAGGCGGTGGCGGTGGTGGCCGCGGCGCCATGTCGTTTGGCAAGAGCCGTGCCCGGCTGCTTGGTGAAGACCAGGTGACGGTCACCTTTGCCGACGTCGCGGGCGTCGAGGAGGCAAAGGACGAAGTCAGCGAAATCGTCGATTTCCTCAAGGATCCGGCCAAGTTCCAGCGGCTCGGAGGAAAAATTCCGAAGGGCGTACTGATGGTCGGCTCGCCCGGTACCGGCAAGACCCTGCTGGCCCGCGCCATCGCGGGCGAGGCCAAGGTACCGTTCTTCACGATCTCGGGCTCCGACTTCGTCGAAATGTTCGTCGGCGTGGGTGCCTCGCGCGTGCGCGACATGTTCGAGCAGGCCAAGAAGCACGCGCCCTGCATTATTTTCATCGATGAGATCGATGCCGTCGGGCGCCACCGCGGCGCCGGTCTTGGCGGCGGTCACGACGAGCGCGAGCAGACACTCAACCAGTTGCTGGTCGAGATGGACGGCTTCGAAGGCAACGAGGGCATTATTGTCATTGCCGCCACCAACCGGCCGGACGTGCTTGACCCGGCATTGCTGCGCCCCGGGCGTTTCGATCGCCAGGTGGTCGTGCCCTTGCCCGACGTCCGTGGCCGTGAGCAGATTCTCAAGGTGCACATGCGCAAGGTGCCGCTCGCGGACGACGTCAGGCCCGGCATCATTGCCCGTGGCACACCGGGTTTTTCGGGTGCGGACCTGGCCAACCTGGTCAACGAGGCGGCCTTGTTTGCCGCGCGCGCGAACCGTCGAACTGTCACCATGGAAGAGTTCGAGAAAGCCAAGGACAAGATCATGATGGGTGCGGAACGCCGCTCCATGGTCATGACCGATGCTGAGAAGAAGCTGACCGCATATCACGAGGCGGGTCATGCGATTGTCGGCCTGTCCGTTCCGGATCATGACCCGGTCTACAAGGTGAGTATCATCCCGCGCGGGCGCGCACTCGGCATCACGATGTTCCTGCCTGAGGAAGATCGCTACAGCTATAGCCGACGCCGGCTCGAGAGCCAGATCGCCTCCTTGTTCGGTGGCCGCATCGCGGAAGAGTTGATTTTCGGTGCAGACGCCGTCACGACGGGCGCCTCCAACGATATCGAGCGCGCCACGAGCCTGGCACGCAACATGGTCACCAAGTGGGGCCTGTCGGAGCGTCTCGGCCCACTGACTTACAGCGAGGAGGAAGGCGAAATCTTTCTCGGCCGCTCGGTCTCCCAGCACAAGCAGGTGTCCGACGGCACGGCGCACGCGATCGACGAGGAAATCCGTTCGATCATCGACAACAATTACCGGCGCGCACACCAGATTCTCGAGGATCATCTCGAGCGTCTGCACAGCATGGCCGGCGCACTGATCAAGTACGAGACGATCGACGAGGTTCAGATCAAGGACATCATGGCGGGACGCGAGCCGCGTCCGCCCGCGGATTGGACCGATACACCGCCGGCGATGCCGACCGGGTCCGAGGATGAATCCCGGCCGCAGGAAGGTGGCGCCTCGAATCCGATCACCGGTCCGGCGACCAGTCAGCACTGACGCCGGTTGCCGGCGCCAGTGCTGCTGCAACTCAGGACCGGCTGCCTCGACCTGGCCGCACCCGTCGTCATGGGCGTGCTCAACGTCACGCCCGATTCCTTCTCCGACGGCGGCCAGTTCACCGGTCTTGAGTCCGCCCTGGAGCGCGCCGGCGTCATGGCGGGCGAGGGCGCGGCCTTGCTGGACATCGGCGGGGAATCTACCCGTCCCGGGGCGCCGCCGGTCGACACAGCGGCGGAACTGGCCCGCGTTATTCCGGTGATCGAGGCGGTCACGGCCGGCGGTGGTCCACCCGTATCGGTGGATACGACCAAGCCGGAAGTGATGATTGCAGCGGCCGCGGCGGGCGCCGAGTTGATCAATGATGTGCGCGCGCTCGACGCCCCGGGCGCACTCGAGGCCGCGGCGGCGAGCGGCTGCGCGGTCTGCCTGATGCATATGCAGGGCGAACCTCGCACCATGCAACGGTCGCCCGTCTACGAGGATGTCGTCGAAGAGGTCTACGCTTTCCTTGCGGGCCGTATCGAGGCCTGTGTGCGTGCCGGCATTGCGACGGAGCGTATTGTCATCGACCCGGGGTTCGGCTTCGGCAAGACCCTGGCCCATAATCTCAGCCTGATGAAAGGTCTCAGCCGGTTTTCTCGGCTGGGCGTCCCGTTGCTCGTCGGGGTGTCGAGAAAATCAATGATTGGAGCGGTCACCGGTCGGCCGGTGGAAGCGCGGCTGGCTGGCGGCCTGGCGCTGGCGGCATTGGCAGTCGCGGCCGGTGCGCGGATAATCCGCAGCCACGACGTCGCCCCGACGCTTGATGCGGTGGCGATGAGTGCCGCCGTGGTGGCGGCTGACGACAGGGGAACACAAGGATGAGCAGGCGATATTTCGGCACGGATGGCGTACGGGGACGGGTGGGCAGGTCGCCCATGACCGTGGATTTTGCTTTGCGCCTGGCGAGCGCAGCCGCGCGCGTGCTGGCGCCGAGCGGTGGCACCGTCCTGATCGGCAAGGACACGCGCTTGTCGGGTTACATGTTTGAAGCGGCACTGGAAGCAGGCTTTACCGCGGCCGGCGCCAATGTGCTACTGGCGGGCCCGCTGCCGACGCCGGCAGTGGCATTCCTGTGTAACCGGCTCGGCGCTGATTTCGGGGTGGTCATCAGTGCTTCGCACAATCTCTTTGACGACAACGGCATAAAGATCTTCGTGGCGGGCGGGGAGAAGCTGACCGACGAGCAGGAAATAGCGATCGAGCGGTTGCTGGATGAGCCCCCGCTGACGCTGGAGTCGGGCTTGCTCGGCCGCGCCCGGCGGGTTGACTTTGCGCGGGTGGACTACCAGGAATTCTGCAAGTCCATGCTGGCGCGCGACACCCGTCTCGCCGGATTCAAGCTGGTGATCGACTGCGCACATGGCGCCGCATACAAGGTGGCGCCCAGGGTGCTGGCCGAGCTGGGCGCGGAAATTATCCCGATCGGGTGCTCACCCAACGGCCGCAATATCAACCAGGGCTGCGGCTCCACCCAGCCGCAGTTATTGTCGACCACGGTGATCGGGGTGGGCGCGTGCCTGGGCGTGGCGCTGGATGGTGACGGCGATCGCTGCGTGCTGGTGGATGAGCAGGGCCGGCTGGTCGATGGCGACCAGCTGCTGTATGTCCTGGCGCGTGACGCCCAGGCGCGCGGCGAATTGCGCGGACCTGTGGTTGGCACGGTGATGAGCAACCTCGGCCTGGAACAGGCGCTGGGTGAGCTCGGCATTCCCTTCCTCCGGGCGTCGGTGGGCGATCGCCACGTCATGACGATGCTCAAGGAACACGGCGGACAGCTGGGCGGCGAGACTTCCGGACATATTATCAACCTGGCCAAGACTTCGACCGGCGACGGCCTGGCGACGGCCCTGCAGGTGCTCGCGGTGATGCAGAATACCGGGGAGCCCCTGTCGACGCTGGTCGCCGGCATGCGGCGCCTGCCCCAGGTCATGATCAACGTGACCGTGGCGCAGCGTGTCGACGTCGATGCCTCGGCTGAAATACAGGCGGCGGTGGCGGATGCGGAGGCGGCGCTGGGAGAACGTGGGCGGGTGGTGCTGCGGGCGTCCGGCACAGAGCCGGTGATCCGGGTCATGGTCGAGGCCGCCGACGCCGGCGAAGCACAGGCGTACGCTGACCAGCTGGCGGAGGTCGTCCAGGCGGCCGCACAAAATTGATTTCCCCAACGGCGGCAGCTAGAGTGCCGCGCCGTGACTGAACCGGAGGCGGTAATGAGACAAAAACTGGTCGCAGGCAACTGGAAAATGCACGGCTCACGGGCGTCCACGCGCACGCTGGTTTCCGGCCTGGCGGCGGAGTTCGCGGCTGGCGCGGCCTGCGAGATTGCCGTTTGCCCGCCCTTCACCTACCTGGCGGAGGCGGCTGAACTGGCCGCCGGCACACCGTTGCAGCTCGGCGCCCAGGACGTCTCGAGCCAGGATGAGGGTGCGTTCACCGGTGAGGTCTCGGGCGCGATGCTGGCCGACCTGGGTTGCCGCTATGTGATTGTCGGCCATTCGGAGCGGCGCACCGTGCACGGCGAAAGTGATGAGCTGGTCGCGGCGAAGTTCCTTGCGGCGCAGCGCCACGGCCTGGTCCCGATTCTCTGCCTGGGCGAGAGCCTGCAAGAGCGCGAGGCCGAACAGACCGAAGCCGTCGTGGGCCGCCAACTCGGCGCCGTGGTGGGCGCGGCCGGCATCGATGCCTTCGCGCAGGCAGTGATTGCCTATGAGCCCATTTGGGCGATCGGGACCGGTCGCACGGCCACGCCGGAACAGGCGCAGGCGGTGCATGCATTTATCCGTGGCCTCTTGCGTGCGGAAAATGGTACGATTGCCGACTTCGTCAAGGTGCTGTACGGCGGGAGCGTAAAGTCCGCCAATGCAGTCGATATTTTTGCGATGCCGGACGTGGACGGCGGACTCGTGGGCGGTGCCTCCCTGGAGGTCGAGGGCTTTGCGAGTATCTGCCGCTCGGCCGGTTAAGCAACGGAAACCATATTCAGATGTTGCAGACTTTAGCTACCTTGAGCCACGTTTTTCTTGCCGTGGCCATTATTGCGCTGGTACTCCTCCAGAAGGGCAAGGGCGCGGATGCAGGAGCCGCCTTCGGGGCGGGCGCCTCCGGGACCGTGTTTGGTTCTCGTGGTACGACCTCGTTCCTGAGCAGGACGACCGCGGTCCTCGCGACCATGTTTTTCCTGACGAGCCTTGGACTCGCGTATCTCGCCGGGCAGCAGACCGAGCCCGGCAGCATCCTGGAGCGGGCGCCCGTGACGGCGCCGGCCGAGGCGCCGAGCGCGATCCCGGTGCCGGAAGATGCCGGCGATTTGCCTGCGTTGCCGGCGACTGAACAGCCCTCTGAGCAGCGGGATCCGCCGAATTAGGCGGGTCGCTGGCTGGTGAAGTTGATTTGTATGCGGATGTGGTGGAACTGGTAGACACGCTGTCTTGAGGGGGCAGTGGCGCAAGCCGTGTCGGTTCGAGTCCGACCATCCGCACCATGATTTCATCTGTATTCGGCAATAGAGTCCCGAAACGGTGGATTCTTGACAAGGCGGCTCATGGCCAGGTGCGTGGATACTTCTGTGGGTCGTCGCTGCTAGAATAGGGCATGTGCCGGCCGCAGCCCGCGCGGCACGTTCGCAAGGAGCGCAACAGGAACGGGAATGCTCGAAAACTATCTGCCGATCCTCGTTTTTCTCGTCATTGCCTCCGTGCTCGGCACGGCACTATTGACCCTGGGCTTTATCCTGGGTCCGCGCCGACCGGATGACGAGAAAGGTTCACCCTACGAATGCGGCTTCGAAGCGTTCGAAGATTCGCGGATGAAGTTCGACGTCCGCTACTACCTGGTTGCTATCCTGTTCATCATTTTCGACTTGGAAATCGCTTTCCTGTTTCCGTGGGCCGTGTCGCTGGATGTCATCGGCGGCGTCGGCATGCTGGCGATGGCTGCATTCCTCATGATCCTGGTCGTGGGCTTCGTCTACGAATGGAAGAAGGGGGCACTTGAATGGGATTGAACGCGCCCGCGCCGGCTTCGATCGGGAAGAGTCAGCGCCCCGGGATTGTCACGACATCGGTCGATGCGATCGTCAATTGGGCGCGCACCGGTTCGATGTGGCCGATGACGTTTGGCCTCGCCTGCTGTTCCATCGAGATGATGCATTCAGCTGCGGCGCGCTACGACCTGGATCGCTTTGGCGTGATTTTCCGCCCCAGCCCGCGCCAGTCGGACGTCATGATCGTGGCCGGCACGCTGGTCAACAAGATGGCGCCGGCTTTGCGCAAGGTCTATGACCAGATGTCGGAGCCGCGCTGGGTGATTTCCATGGGTAGTTGCGCCAACGGGGGCGGCTATTACCACTATTCCTATTCCGTGGTGCGCGGTTGCGATCGCATCGTCCCGGTCGATATCTATGTGCCGGGTTGTCCGCCGACCGCGGAGGCCCTGATTTTCGGGATTCTGCAGCTGCAGAAGAAAATCCGACGGACCAATACCATTGCGCGATGAGTAAACGAACCGAACGATTGGCCGCACGCATCATGCAGCGTTTTGGCGATGACGCCGAGCTGTTGCATGGCGTTGCCGGCGAGTTGACGCTGGTGGTGAATCCCGGCGAACTTATCGAGACGGCGACGGCGCTCCGGGATGAGGAAGGTCTCGAGTTCGCCATGCTGGTGGAGCTGGCCGGCGTCGATTACCTCACCTACGGCATGGACGAATGGAAAACTCGCCAGGCGACCGATACGGGCTTCAGTCGTGGCGTGGTGCGCGGCTCGCCGCCCGTATCGTCGGACACGCCGAAGCGTTTCGCGGTGGCGTATCACTTGTTGTCGCTGAGCTTGAATCACCGCTTGCGTGTTCGTTGCTATCCCGAGCCGGGTGATCCGCCGCGCTTGCCGACGATTACCAATATCTGGCCCTCGGCCAACTGGCTCGAGCGCGAGGCCTTTGACCTGTTCGGTATCCTGTTCGATGGCCATCCCGACCTGCGGCGCATTCTCACCGACTACGGTTTCATCGGGCACCCGTTTCGCAAGGATTTTCCGCTCATCGGCCAGGTCGAGGTGCGTTACGACGAAACGCAGCAGCGCGTCATCTACGAGCCGATCGACCTTGAGCCCCGCACGCTCGTGCCGCGCGTGATACGTGCGGACCATCGCCAAGATCCGGCCCCGAAGGACTGAGCTAAATGGCGGAGATTCGCAATTTCACGATGAACTTCGGGCCGCAGCATCCCGCGGCCCATGGCGTATTGCGGCTCGTGCTGGAAATGGACGGCGAAACCATTATGCGAGCGGATCCGCATATCGGCATGTTGCATCGTGGCACGGAGAAGCTGGCGGAGAGCAAGCCCTACAATCAGTCGATCGGCTACATGGACCGGCTCGATTACATGTCGATGATGTGCAACGAGCATGCTTACGTGTTGGCGATCGAGCGCTTGCTGGGCATCACGCCGCCGCGGCGCGCCCAGTACATCCGCGTCATGTTCGATGAAATCACCCGCATCATGAACCACCTGATGTGGCTGGCGGCGCACGGCCTCGACATCGGCGCCATGACGGTCTTCCTGTACTGCTTCCGCGAACGCGAGGATCTGCTGGATTGTTACGAAGCAGTGTCCGGCGCGCGCATGCACGCCAATTACTACCGTCCTGGCGGTGTTTATCGGGACCTGCCGCTCGAGATGCCCAGGTACGAGCACTCACGCTTTCGCAGCAAAAAAGCGACCGACAAGCGCAACGAGGCGCGCTCCGGTTCCTTGCTGGACTTCATCGAGGATTTCACGGCGCGCTTCCCCGGTTGCGTGGACGATTACGAAACATTACTGACCGATAACCGTATCTGGAAACAGCGTACCGTCAACATCGGCGTCGTGGCTCCGGAGCGGGCCGTGGCGCTTGGTTTTACGGGAGCCATGCTGAGAGGCTCGGGCATCGCCTGGGACCTGCGCAAGAAACAACCTTATGAAGTCTATTCTGAACTGGACTTCGATATCCCCGTCGGGGTGAATGGCGATTGCTACGATCGCTACCTGGTGCGCATCGAGGAACTTCGCCAGTCGACCCGGATCATCCGCCAGTGCGTGCAATGGCTGCGCGAGAATCCCGGGCCGGTGACCATCCAGGACCACAAGATCGTGCCGCCGCGCCGCGTCGACATGAAAGACGACATGGAATCGATGATCCATCACTTCAAGCTCTTTACCGAAGGCTATTGCGTGCCGGAAGGCGAGGTTTACGCCGCGATCGAGGGGCCCAAGGGCGAGTTCGCCTGCTACATGATTTCCGACGGCGCCAACAAGCCGTACCGGGTAAAGCTGCGGCCGCCGTGTTACGTCCATCTCTCGGCCATGAACGAAATAGTCAGTGGGCACATGCTGGCGGACGTGGTGGCCGTGATCGGTACGATTGACGTCGTCTTCGGGGAGGTGGATCGGTGAGCACAGCGAATACCGAGGCGGGTGCGGTGCTTTCAGCCCACGTGCGCGATGAGATTGATCGCTGGGTGAAGCGTTTCCCTGCGGGGCAGCAGCGCTCGGCAGTGCTCGCGGCGCTGCGCGCTGCGCAGCATGAGAACAATGGTTTCCTGACCCCGGCGCTGATGGACGGTATTGCCGCTTACCTCGACTTGCCCAAGGTGCAGGTCTACGAGGTGGCGACGTTTTATTCCATGTTCGAAACCGAGCCGTGCGGGCGGCACCACGTATCAGTCTGTACCAATATTTCCTGCATGCTGCGTGGCGGCGATGACTTGTTGCGTCATGCGGAACGCACGCTCGGCATCCGCGCGGGAGAGAGCACGCCCGACGGGCGCATTTTCCTGAAGCGGGAAGAGGAATGCCTGGCCGCCTGTTGTGGTGCGCCGATGATGATGGTGGATCACGTGTATCACGAAAATCTCACCACGGAACAACTGGACGAAATCCTGGCGGGACTCGACTGATGGCGCGCCCGATGAACCAGGTCTGTTTCGAACCCGTAGACCTGAACGGTTCGTGGACGCTGGCCGTCTACGAGTCACTCGGCGGCTATGCGGCCTGGCGCAAGATCCTCGCCGAACGGCCTGCCCCCGAGTCAATTGTCGATGAGATCAAGACCTCGGGCTTGCGCGGCCGCGGCGGAGCAGGTTTCCCCACCGGCCTGAAGTGGAGCTTCATGCCGAAAGACCCCGCGATTCAGAAGTACGTGGTTTGCAATTCGGACGAGAGCGAGCCCGGCACCTGCAGCGACCGCGATATCCTGCGCTTCAACCCGCATGCGGTGATCGAGGGCATGGCCATTGCCGGCTACGCGATGGGCGCGACGGTCGGCTATAACTACATCCGCGGCGAGTTTCTCGCGGAACCGATTCCGCGCTTTGACAACGCGCTGGCCGAGGCCTATGCGGCCGGCCTGCTCGGGCGCAACATTCTCGGTTCTGAAGTGGATTTCGACCTGTACACGTTTATCGGCGCCGGGGCCTATATTTGCGGCGAAGAGACGGCCTTGCTCGAATCCCTCGAGGGCAAACAGGGCCGGCCGCGATTCAAACCGCCGTTTCCCGCCAACAAGGGCTTGTTCGGCCAGCCGACGACCATCAACAATACCCAGACCTTCGCCTCGGTGCCGTCGATCATGCGCAACGGCGCGCACTGGTTCGCTGACCTGGGCGTGGAGGGGTCAGGTGGCAGCGCCATATTTTCGGTCTCCGGCCATGTGCTGCGCCCGGGCAACTTTGAAGTCGGCCTGGGCATCCCGTTCCGCGAGTTGCTCGCCCTGGCCGGCGGTGTGTGGAAGGGGCGTAAGCTAAAGGCGGTGATCCCCGGCGGTTCGTCGGCGCCGGTCGTGCCGGCCGAGGCTATCCTCGAGGCCCACATGGACTTCGAATCTATCAAGAAGGCGGGCTCGATGCTCGGCTCGGGCGCCGTGATGGTGATGGATGAAACGACCTGCATGGTGCGCATGCTGGAGCGCATCAGCCGCTTCTACCACATGGAATCCTGCGGGCAGTGCACGCCCTGTCGCGAGGGCACCGGCTGGATGAACCGGGTGTTGCGACGGATCCTGGCGGGCGAGGGCCGCAGCGAGGATCTCGACCTGCTGGACAGCGTTTCGCGGCGTATCGAGGGACACACGATTTGTGCCTTCGGCGACGCGGCCGCCTGGCCGGTGCAGAGTTTCATCCGGCATTTCCGGCCGGAGTTCGAGTACATGATTACTCACCGCGGCCGCAGCATCGTGGCCGGCGCAAACGGTACACAGGCGGCCTGATGAGCGAAGAACTGGTCAACATCGAGGTCAACGGCGTACCAGTGCAGGCGCGCCGGGGCCAGATGATCATCGAGGTCACGGACGCCCAGGAAGTGTACGTGCCGCGCTTTTGCTATCACCCGAAGCTCAGCATCGCGGCGAACTGCCGGATGTGCCTGGTCGAGGTGGAACGTGCGCCAAAACCACTGCCGGCGTGCGCCACCCCGGTGATGGAAGGCATGAAGGTGTTTACACGCTCGCCGCGCGCCATATCCGCGCAGCAAGGCGTCATGGAGTTTTTGCTGATCAATCACCCGCTGGATTGCCCGATTTGCGACCAGGGCGGTGAGTGTGAGCTGCAGGACCTCGCCATGGGGTACGGCTCGGACGTCTCGCGGTTTACCGAAGGCAAGCGTATCGTCAAGGACAAGAACCTTGGCCCGCTGGTTTCCACGGACATGACGCGCTGCATCCACTGCACGCGCTGCGTCCGTTTCGGCCAGGAGATTGCCGGCATCCAGGAATTGGGTACGGTGGGGCGCGGGGAACGCACCGAGATCGGCACCTATATCGAGCGCAGCGTGACGCATGAACTGTCGGGCAACATCATCGACGTCTGCCCGGTCGGCGCGCTGAACAACAAGCCGTATCGCTACCGGGCACGGGCATGGGAGATGTCCCAGCATGCGCTGGTCTCGCCGCACGATTGCAGCGGCGCCCAGCTATACACCCACACGGTGCGCGGCAAGGTCATGCGCAACGTGCCGCGCAACTGCGAGGAGATCAACGAAACCTGGGCGAGCGACCGGGATCGATTCGGCTGTCACGGCCTGTATGCGAGCGATCGCCTGGAACGCCCGATGCTGCGCGCGGCGGATGGCGAGTGGCGTGAAATCTCGTGGGAAGACGCGCTGGTGCACACCGCCGAAGCGCTGCAGGCCGTGCGACCCGAGCGCACGGGATTCCTGGCGGCGCCGGGCGCGACGCTCGAAGAACACTACCTTTTCGCGGCGGTGGCGCGCGGGCTGGGCAGCGCCAATATCGACCACCGGCTGCGGCGCACCGACTTTGGGGACCAGCAATACGACCCGGTGGCGCCTGGAATCGGATTGCCCATAGCGGACATCGAGCAATTGTCGGCGCTCCTGGTAGTCGGTTCGGCCTTGCGCCGGGAGGCGCCGATCCTGGCGCACCGTGTTCGCAAGGCCGCGTTGCGCGGTGCGCAAATCGGCTTCGTCAATCCGGCTGCGTTCGAATGGCTGTTCCCGGTCGCCGCCGAGATCGTCGATGCGGCGCCACGCCAGGCAGCGGCCCTGGCCGGTGTGCTGGCGGCGGCCTGCGACGGTGATTTCTCGACCTTGCCCGATGAGCTCGCCCAGCGGTTGCAGGGACTGCAACCGAGCGACGCGCAGCGGCGCATGGCCGCAGCGCTGGCCGGCGAAGGGACGCGCGCAGTCTGGCTGGGCCTGCTGGCGCAGCGTCATCCGGGTTACAGCGACCTGCGCGTGCTGGCATCCGCGCTGTGCGCCCGCACCGGTGCGGTGCTGGGCTATCTCAGCGAAGGCGCAAACTCCGCCGGCGCCAGCCTGGCAGGCGTGCTGCCGCACCGCGAGCTGGGAGGGCGGGCGAGCACCCAAACCGGTCTCGATGCCGGCGCCATGTTGGCTGGCGGGCTCGATGCATTGGTGCTGCTGGGCCTTGAGCCCGAACACGATAGCGCCGCCGGCGACCAGGCGCTCGCGGCGCTGGCCAAGACCGGCTTCGTCGCGTGCCTGACGCCCTATGTCACGCCGGCGATGCGGACGTACGCCAGTGTCCTGCTGCCGATCGGGACGGCGTATGAAACCTCCGGGACCTTTGTGAATTGCGCGGGACACCACCAGGTCTTTGCGGGCGCGGCCGCGCCGGTGGGTGAAGCGCGCCCGGCCTGGAAGGTTTTGCGCGTGCTCGGCAACCAGCTCGGCCTGGAAGGTTTCGCGTACCAGTCCTCCGGTGAAGTCCGGGACGAGCTCGAGATACGGCTCGCCGGCGGTACGGCGGACGCTCCGGCGGTGGCGCTGCGGGATGTTGCACTCAGCCATCCGGGTGTCGTGGATGAGCCGGGCATGTATGCGGGCGACATGCTGCTGCGTCGTTCGCGGCCCCTGCAGGAAACGGCCGAAGGCCAGGCAGGGCGGAGGCGCTGGCAATGAGCGAATTATGGTTCAGCTTGCCGGAAAACCTCCAGCGGACGCTGGTCATCACCCTGCAGATTCTCACCATCGTCACGCCGCTGATCCTGACGGTGGCCTACCTGACGTTCGCGGAACGCAAGGTTATTGGGGCGATGCAGAATCGCGTCGGGCCGAACCGCGTCGGGCCAAAGGGCCTGTTGCAGCCGTTCGCCGACGTCCTGAAACTGCTGCTCAAGGAAATCGTGGTCCCAACCAGGTCCAGTCGTTTCCTGTTCGTCATCGCGCCGCTGCTCGCCATCGTGCCGGCCTTTGCAGCCTGGTCGGTGATCCCGATCACGCCAAATTTCGTGCTGGCCGACATCAACGCGGGCGTATTGTTCGTGCTGGCGTTGACTTCGATGGGCGTTTACGGGGTCATCATCGCTGGCTGGGCGTCGAATTCGAAGTACGCACTGCTCGGCGCCATGCGCTCGGCCGCCCAGATTGTCGCCTACGAGATCGCCATGGGTTTCGCTCTCGTGGGCATGCTCATGGCTGCCGGCAGCCTCAATATCGGTGAAGTCGTGCGCGCCCAGGAAGGCAGCGTACTGCACTGGTTCTGGCTGCCCTTGTTGCCGCTGTTCGTCATCTACTTCATCTCCGGCGTGGCCGAAACCAACCGCGCGCCCTTCGACGTGGCCGAAGGTGAATCGGAAATCGTCGCCGGCTTCCATGTAGAATATTCCGGCATGGCGTTTGCCGTGTTTTTCCTCGCCGAGTACGCCAACATGGTGCTGATCTCGGCGCTGGCGAGTCTGTTTTTCCTCGGCGGCTGGCTCTCGCCGCTGCAGGGCATCCCCTTTTTCGATGACACTTTCCTGGCCGCGCCCGGGTTTTTCTGGTTCGCGCTGAAGGTGTCGATGTTGCTGTTCTGTTTCCTGTGGTTTCGCGCCACCTTCCCGCGCTATCGCTATGACCAGATCATGCGGCTCGGCTGGAAGGTGTTTATTCCCATCACCCTCGTCTGGTTGTTCGTCGAGGGCCTGATGGTCTGGTTTGGTGTCGGCCCGTGGTTCAGTTGATGAAATCCTTACGCAGTCATGCCAATACGCTTTTCCTGACCGAGCTCCTCATGGGTCTGCGGCTCACCTTCAAGAGCATGTTGAAGCCCGGTATTACCCTCAACTACCCGGAGGAAAAGGCGCCCCAGTCGCCGCGTTTTCGCGGCTTGCACGCGCTGCGCCGGTACCCGAACGGCGAGGAACGCTGCATTGCCTGCAAGCTGTGCGAGGCGGTATGCCCGGCGCTGGCCATCACCATCGAGAGCGATGTTGGCGAGAATGGTCTGCGGCGCACGACCCGCTACGACATCGACCTGTTCAAGTGCATTTATTGCGGCTTCTGCGAAGAAGCCTGCCCGGTAGATTCTATCGTGGAGACGCGCATCCACGAATACCACATGGAGAAGCCGGGCGAAAACATCATGACCAAGGAAAAATTGCTGGCGGTCGGCGACAAGTACGAGGCGATGATCGCCGCGGACAAGGCGTCGGACGCGGGCTACCGCTAGGAAACCAGTAGTGATCGAAGCGGCCATTTTCTATTTTTTCGGAACGGTGCTGGTCGGTGGTGCCATCGGCGTCATCGCGTCGCGCAATCCCGTGCACTCGGCGCTGTTTCTCGTGCTGTGCTTTTTTGCCAGCGCATTTTTGTGGATGCTGCTGGAAGCCGAGTTTCTCGCCATTGTGCTGGTGCTTGTCTATGTCGGCGCGGTGATGGTGTTGTTCCTGTTCGTCGTCATGATGCTGGATGTCGGCCCGGAGAAACTGCGCGGCGGCTTTACGCGCTACGCGCCGCTCGGCCTCGGGGTCGTTGCGCTGGTAGTCACCATGCTGGGCGTGCTGGTCTGGAGTGGCGAGAGTACGCTGGGCATGCGCGAGGCACCGCCCCGGGCGCCGGCCGATTACAGTAATACCGAGGCCCTCGGCGCGGTGCTTTATTCGCAATACATTTATGCCTTCGAACTGGCCGCTATCCTGCTGCTCGTGGCGATCATTGCCGCCATCGTGTTGACGATGCGCAAACGTGTCGGGGCAAAGCCGCCGCAGGATGTGCCGGCCCAGGTGGCGGTGCGACGCAAGGATCGCGTGCGGCTGGTGCGAATGGCTGCGGAGAAGGACGAATGATCGGCCTGCCGCACTATCTTACTCTCGCCGCCGTGCTGTTTACGCTGGCGATCGCCGGGATATTCGTCAATCGCCGTAACGTCATCCTGTTGCTGATGTGCGTCGAATTGATGTTGCTCGCAGTGAATTTCAATTTCATCATCATGTCGCGTTACCTGGACGATATCGCCGGCCAGGTGTTCGTGTTTTTCATCCTCACCGTAGCGGCCGCCGAGGCGGCCATCGGCCTGGCTATCCTGGTCGTGCTGTTCCGCAGCCGGCGCAGCGTCCAGGTGGAAGACCTCGACATGATGAAAGGCTAGCGAATGGAAACCATTTACCTCGTCATCGTGCTCGCGCCGCTGTTGGCCGCCATTGCGGCTGGCCTGTTCGGCCGCTACGTGGGTCGTGCGGGTGCGCACGGCGTGACGATACTCGGCGTCAGCATCGCGTTCGTGCTGTCCGCCTGGGTGCTGTGGGGGCTCGTCGCCGGCACGATCGCACCCTATAACGGCACGGTGTACGAATGGGCCGTAGTCGACGGGGTGCGCATGGAAGTCGGCTTCCTCGTGGACCGGTTATCGGCCCTGATGATGACCGTGGTGACTTTCGTGTCGCTGTGCGTACATGTCTACACCATTGGCTACATGCGCGATGACCCGGGTTATCAACGATTCTTCAGTTACATCTCCCTGTTTACGTTCGCCATGCTGATGCTGGTGATGGCGAACAACTTCCTGCAGCTGTTTTTCGGCTGGGAACTGGTCGGACTGGTGAGTTACCTGCTGATCGGTTTCTGGTTCAAGAAGCCGAGCGCGGTGCACGCCAATATGAAAGCCTTCCTGGTGAACAGGGTAGGGGATTTCGGCTTTTTGCTCGGTATCGCGGCGGTACTGTTCTGGCTCGGTAGCCTCGACTACGCGACGGTGTTCGAGCGCGCTCCGGCACTGGCCGGCGTCCAGGTCGAGCTTTTCCCCGGGGTGGGCTGGTCGGTTATGACGCTGATCTGCATCCTCCTGTTTATCGGCGCCATGGGCAAGTCCGCGCAGGTGCCGTTGCACGTATGGCTACCCGACTCGATGGAGGGTCCGACCCCGATTTCGGCCCTCATCCACGCGGCCACCATGGTGACCGCCGGGATTTTCATGGTGGCGCGGATGTCGCCGCTGTTCGAGATGTCGACCACCGCGCTGTCGTTCGTGCTCGTGATCGGCGCCACCACGGCGCTGTTCATGGGCTTGCTCGGGCTGGTGCAGAACGATATCAAGCGAGTAGTTGCTTATTCGACCTTGTCTCAGCTGGGTTACATGACGGTCGCGCTGGGCGCTTCGGCGTACGCGGCCGGCATGTTCCACCTCGCCACCCACGCATTTTTCAAGGCCTTGCTGTTCCTGGCGGCCGGCAGCGTCATTATTGCCATGCACCACGAGCAGGATATCCGTCGCATGGGCGGCCTGAAACGATACTTGCCGGTCACTTACTGGACCGCGCTGCTGGGGTCGCTGGCGTTGATCGGGTTCCCGGGTTTCTCGGGCTTTTTCTCCAAGGACGCCATCATCGAGGCGGTACATTTCGCTGAGCTGCCCGGCGCGGGCTATGCCTACATCTGTGTGCTGCTCGGCGTGTTCATCACTGCGCTGTACACCTTCCGCCTGTTTTTCCTGGTGTTCCACGGGCCCGAGCGCTTCGACGCAAAGGTACGGAGCCACCTGCAAGAGCCGCCGCTTGTCGTGACCGGGCCGCTGGTGGCGCTCGCCATACCCGCGGTGATCGTCGGCTGGCTGGCGATGGAATCGATGCTGTTCGGCGGGTATTTCGGTGGCGCCATCCACGTGGCGCCGGCGCAAGACACCCTGGCGGCGCTCGCGGCCAGCGGCACGAACAGCCCGGTGGCAATGCTGGCCCACGCGCTCGTTACGCCCGCGTTGTGGCTGGCGCTTGCCGGGGTTGCGACCGCCTGGTTCCTGTACCTGCACCGGCCCGAGCTGCCGGCGCGGATTGCCGGGCGCCTCGTGTGGATCAACCGGCTCCTGGACCAGAAGTATTATTTTGATGCTTTCAATGAGCGGTTGCTGGCGCCGTTTGCCCGGCGGGTCGGCGGAATGTTGTGGCGCGGTGGCGATACGGCGTTCATCGACGGCGTGCTGGTGAATGGTTCGGCGCGAACCGTCGGCTGGCTGTCCGGCATCGTGCGCCGCGTGCAGACCGGTTATCTCTATCACTATGCCTTCGCCATGTTCATCGGTCTCGCGGTCATGCTCGCGTGGTTGATGCTGGTCGTGGCGAGAGGCTAGACGCAAATGCCTACCGGACTCCCGATCCTCAGTATCCTGATCTGGCTGCCGATCATCGGCGGGCTGGCCGTGCTGGTGCTGGGCGATGGCCGTGCCGTCCTGGCGCGCCAGTTGACCCTCGGCATTGCCGTGCTGACCTTGCTGTTCAGCCTGCCGCTGTGGATGAGCTTCGATTCGCAGACCGCCGCGATGCAGTTCACGGAGCGCGCTGCCTGGATTCCAGCTTTTGACGCCTGGTATCACCTCGGCGTGGACGGCATCTCGATGCCGCTGATCCTGCTCACGACCTTTATGACGGTACTGGTGGTCATCGCCGGCTGGGAAAGCATCCAGCAGCGCCGGGCGCAGTATTTTGCGGCATTCCTGGTGCTCGAAGGCGTCATGATCGGCGTCTTCGCTGCACTCGATGCGTTGCTGTTCTATGTCTTCTGGGAAGCCATGCTGATTCCGATGTTCATCATCATCGGCATCTGGGGCGGTACGCGGCGCGTATATGCGACGCTGAAGTTCTTCCTGTACACGTTCCTCGGCTCGGTATTCATGCTGGTGGCCCTGATCTACCTGCGCTCGGCGGCGGGTAGCTACGAGATCCTCGCCCTGCACCAGCTGCCGCTGGGCATGACGCAGCAGACGCTTATCTTTTTGGCTTTCCTCGCCGCGTTTGCCGTGAAAGTGCCGATGTGGCCTGTACATACCTGGCTGCCTGACGCCCATGTCGAGGCACCGACCGGCGGTTCGGTGATCCTGGCCGCCATTATGCTGAAGATGGGCGGCTATGGTTTCCTGCGCTTCAGCCTGCCGATCACGCCCGATGCCGCCCATGCGCTCGACTGGTTGCTGATCGGGCTGTCGCTCATCGGCATCGTCTATATCGGCTTCGTGGCGCTGGCGCAGAACGACATGAAGAAGCTGATTGCCTATTCTTCGATCGCCCACATGGGCTTCGTCACGCTCGGCTTTTTCATCGCCTGGCGGATCATCGCAAACACCGGCGCCACGGACGGGATCGTGATGGGGCTGCAGGGCGGCATGATCCAGATGATTTCTCACGGCCTGATATCGGGTGCGTTGTTCCTCTGCGTGGGCGTGTTGTATGACCGCATGCACAGCCGCGAGATTTCCGCTTACGGCGGTGTCGCCAACACGATGCCGAAGTTCGCGGCCTTGATGGTGTTGTTTGCCATGGCGAACGCCGGTCTGCCGGGAACCTCGGGTTTTGTCGGCGAGTTCCTGGTCATCCTCGCCAGTTTCAAGGCCAGCTTCTGGTACGCGCTGCTGGCCGGGACGACACTGGTGCTTGGTGCGGCCTACACCCTGTGGATGGTCAAGCGAGTCCTGTACGGCGAGGTGGCCAACGAGCAGGTGGCGGCGCTTAGCGATATCGGCCGGCGGGAATTCCTGGTGCTCGGCATTCTCGCCTTCGGGGTGCTGTTGCTCGGCTTGTGGCCGGCGCCGCTCATTGATGCGATGGCGGTGACGCTGCAGGGCCTTGCCGATCACGTGGTGCAGTCAAAGTTATGAATGCCGTGAACTCAATCGCCCCGCTGGGCGCTGAAATTTTCCTCGCCGCTACCGCGTGCGTGGTGTTGCTGGTGGACCTGTTCCTGCCCGAGCGCCGGCGCATGTTGACGTACTGGTTTGCGCTGGCCGCCCTGCTTGGCACGGCGATCATATTGCTCTACACCGCGCCCGACGGCCGCGCGGTATTGCTGAGCGGCGCCTATGTGACCGACTCGCTGTCCCAGCTGCTGAAGCTGTTCACCTGCGGCGTGGTAGCCGTGACCTTCCTGTATTCGCGCGATTACCTGCGGCACAGGGACTTGTTCAAGGGCGAATACTACGTGCTGGGCTTGTTCGCCACGCTCGGTATTTTCGCGATGATTTCCGCGCACAGCATGCTCAGCCTTTACCTGGGGCTCGAGCTGATGTCGCTGTCGCTCTACACCATGGTCGCCTTCAATCGCGATAACCCGATGTCGGCCGAAGCAGCGATGAAGTATTTCATCCTCGGCGCGATCGCAACCGGCTGTTTCCTTTACGGCACGTCCATTCTGTACGGCGTCACGGGAACCTTCGACCTGGGCGAACTGGCGCGCCGCTCGGCGGAGCTCGATGCCCTGAGCCTGCCGCTGCTGGTCAGCCTCTCTTTTATCCTGGTCGGTGTCGCCTTCAAATTCGGCGCGGTGCCATTCCACATGTGGCTGCCTGACGTGTACCAGGGCGCCAGCACGCCGGTCACGCTGTTCATCGGTACGGCGGCCAAGATCGCTTCGCTGGCGATGATAATTCGAGTACTGGTGGAAGGGCTTGGGCCGCTGCAAGCCAGCTGGTCGGACATGCTGGTCGTCCTGGCGGTGTTGTCCATGGCGATCGGCAACATCGTGGCAATCGCGCAGACCAACCTGAAGCGCATGCTGGCTTACTCGACCATTTCGCACGTGGGCTTCATCCTGCTCGGCATTCTTGCCGGCACGGCAGCGGGTTACCAGGCCGCCGTTTATTACACGCTCGCCTACGTCATCATGTCGGCGGCGGCTTTCGGCATGATCATCCTGCTCAGCCGCGAAGGTTTCGAGGCCGAAGAGCTCGAGGATTTTCGTGGCTTGAGCGCGCGCAGCCCCTGGTTTGCCGGCATCATGCTGATCGTCATGTTCAGCATGGCGGGCGTGCCGCCGCTGCTCGGCTTTTATGCCAAGTTCGCGGTGCTGGCGGCGGTCGTGGAGATCGGCCGAACCTGGCTGGCAGTGGCCGGCGTGGTGTTCTCGGTGATCGGCGCCTTCTACTACCTGCGGGTCGTGAAGCTGATGTATTTCGACGCACCGAAGGACCAGAGCCCGCTCGTGGCGGGCCGAGATTTCCGCGTGGTGCTCAGCCTGAACGGCCTGGCCGTGCTGGCCCTGGGCATTTTTCCGCAGCTGTTGCTGGCGTTCACGGTGCGCGCATTGGGCTGAGGGGGCATTTGCCCCTTGCACTGCGGCAAGTCACTCCGTAAACTACGCAGTCTGCGGATGCGGGGTGGAGCAGTCTGGCAGCTCGTCGGGCTCATAACCCGAAGGTCGCAGGTTCGAATCCTGCCCCCGCTACCAAGCTTTTCGCCGGAAAAGGCCCCGCTGGGGCTTTTTCTTTATTCAGCCCCCGAAGGGGGTGGGAAATGGCCTCGGCAGGAGGCTGACAGGTGGGCCGCATGGCCCATTTTTCGTTTTGCAAGGCCGTGATGCTGAAAGATACATTGCTGGACCTGCTGGGTCCCGAAATCGAGGCGCTGGGTTACGAACTGGTCGAACTCGATGCGCCCGCTCCCGGGGGGGGCGGCACGTTGAGAATTTATATAGATCGCGACGAGGGTGTCGGGCTCGAGGACTGCGAGCGGGTCAGTCACAGGATCAGCGGACTGCTGGATGTTGAAGATCCCATTCCCGGGCAATATGTCCTGGAAGTTTCCTCGCCGGGGCTGGATCGGCCCCTGCGGACGGAAGATCACTTCCGCCGGCAGGCCGGCCAGCTCGTCAAGATCGTGCTGGCATCGGGGCGGCCCGGGCGGCGGCGTTACAAGGGAAAAATCCTTGGCGTCGACGACGGGGTGCTTGAAATCGAGGTGGACGGCGAGGGGATTTCCCTGTCGTTGTCTGATATTGAATCTGCCCGGCTGGTGCCGGAGTTTTAGTCCTGGGGATCGGGTCAACTGAAATGAACAAGGAAATCCTGCAGGTCATCGAACAGGTTTCGGCCGAAAAAGAGCTCGACAAGGAGATCATTTTCGACGCCCTGGAGATGGCACTGGCCAGCGCCGCCCGCAAGCAGTTCGGTGAGGACATCGACACGCGTGTCGCCATGGACCGCAAGACGGGCGCCTTGAGCACCTTCCGTCGGTGGAAAGTGTTTGCCGATGACTCCACCGAGCTGGAGACACCGAGCCGCGAGCTACGTCTCGAAGATGCGCTCGACATGGACCCGAACGCGGAAGTGGACGGTTATGTCGAGGAGCCGCTGGACGTCACGCCGACCGGCCGGATCGTGGCCCAGACCGCCAAGCAAGTGGTCGTGCAGAAAGTTCGCGAAGCCGAGCGGGCCCAGGTGGTGGAAGAATTCCGCGACCGGGTCGGCACGCTGATCGGCGGTATCGTCAAGCGTGTGGACCGGAACGGCGTGTTCGTAGACCTGGGCGGCAGCGCTGAGGGCTTTATTTCGCGGGAGGAAATGATTCCGCGCGAAGCGGTGCGAACGCAGGACCGCATCAAGGGTTACCTGCGCGAAGTGCGCTCGGAGCCACGCGGGCCACAGATATTCCTCTCGCGCACGGCGCCCGAATTCATCATCGAGTTGTTCCGCCTCGAGGTGCCGGAGGTCGGCCAGAACCTGATCCAGATTCTCGGCGCAGCGCGCGATCCGGGACACCGGGCGAAGATCGCGGTGAAGAGCCTGGACCAGCGCATCGATCCGATCGGCGCCTGTGTCGGCATGCGCGGTTCGCGCGTGCAGGCTGTGTCCAACGAGTTGGCGGGCGAGCGCGTGGATATCATCCCGTGGGATGACAACCCGGCGCAGTTCGTCATCAATGCCATGTCGCCTGCCGAAGTGATGTCCATCGTCGTGGACGAGGAAGCACATAGCATGGATGTGGCCGTCGAGGAGGAAAAGCTCTCGCAGGCCATCGGCCGCGGGGGGCAGAACGTCCGTCTCGCCAGCGAATTGTCCGGCTGGGAGCTGAATGTCATGACGGCCACCGAGGCCGAAGAAAAGAGCGAGTCCGAGTCCAAGAAGCTGATCGACGCGTTCAAGACGCAGCTGGATGTTGACGAAGAAGTTGCCGTAATCCTGGTGCAGGAAGGGTTCTCCACCGTGGAAGAGATCGCTTATGTGCCGACCTCGGAGCTGGTGGCGATCGAGGAGTTCGACGAGGACATCGTCGAGGAGCTGCGCAGTCGCGCACGTGACGTGCTGATCACGCAAGCGATCGTCAAGGAAGAGAAGCTGGATCAATCGGAACCGGCTGCGGACTTGCTTGAACTCGAGGGCATGGACAAGGGTCTTGCCTACGTGCTGGCTGATCGCGGCATACGGACCAGGGAAGACCTGGCCGACCAGGCCACGGACGACCTGGAGGATATCGAGGGACTGGATCCCGAACGTGCCGGCAAGCTCATCATGGCCGCCCGCGCCCACTGGTTCGAGAGCGCCGACGAGAACGGCTGAACACGAGGTTCGAATGCATATGGCAGACGTCACTGTTGCCCAGTTCGCTGATGTCCTGAAAGTCCCGGTCGATCGGCTGTTAACGCAGCTGGAAGAGGCCGGTATTCGCGTGGCCGGCGCGGAGGACAAGATCAGCGACGAGGCGAAACTCGAGTTGCTGACTTTCCTCCGGGAAAGCCATGGCCGCGATGCGCCCGGGGTGACGCCGCGCAAGATCACGCTGAAACGCAAGACCCAGAGCGAGCTGCGCCAGCCGGTTGGCCAGGGCCGCACCCGCACGGTCAACGTGGAAGTGCGTAAAAAGCGCACCTATATCAAGCGGGACGTGCTCGAGGAGCAGGCGCGCCAGGACCAGGAGGAGCTCGATCGCCAGCGCCAGGCGGAAGAAGAGGCCAAGCGCCTTGCCGAGGAAGAAGCCCGGCGCAGTATCGAGGAACAGCAAAAGGCGATCGAGGACGAGGAAAAGAAGCGCCAGGCTGAAGAAGAAGCACGCGTCAAGGCCGAGGAAGACGCCCGCAAGGCGGCCGAGGACGAAGCGCGGCGCATCGCCGACGAAGAGGCGCGCGTGTTGGCGGAAACGCGCAAGCGCAGCGCCGACGAAGAACGCAAGCGCAAGGAACCGGATCGCGCGCCGGCAAGGCGCAGCGGCCCGACGGAGCAGCCCGGCACCAAGTACGGCCGGAAGGAATTGCACGTCGCCGGCGACAAGTCGGGACGGCGGCGCAAGCGCCCGGCGGGTGGACGCCGCGGCGGCGGCACGCAGATCGAGCGCCAGGGCTTCGAGCGTCCCACCGCACCGGTGGTGCGCGAAGTCGGGATTCCCGAGACCATTACCGTTGCCGAGTTGGCGCAGAAAATGGCCGTCAAGGCCACCGAGGTCATCAAGACCATGATGGGCATGGGCGCGATGGTCACCATCAACCAGGTCATCGATCGCGACACGGCGGTCATCGTCGTCGAGGAAATGGGCCATACGCCGAAAATCCTCCGCGAGGACCTCGTGGAAGATGTCGTCGAAGCCGCCTCGCGCGGCACCGGTGAAGTCGAGGCGCGCTGGCCGGTGGTCACCATCATGGGCCATGTCGACCACGGCAAAACCTCCCTGCTCGATTACATTCGCCGCAGCAAGGTGGCTGCCGGGGAAGCGGGCGGCATCACGCAGCACATCGGCGCCTACGTCGTCGAATCGGCCAAGGGCCGTATTACCTTTCTTGACACCCCCGGGCACGCGGCCTTCACGGCCATGCGCGCGCGCGGCGCACAGGCCACCGACGTGGTGATCCTCGTGGTAGCGGCGGATGATGGCGTCATGCCGCAGACCGTCGAAGCGGTTCAGCATGCTCGGGCCGCCGGTGTGCCGCTGGTGGTTGCCGTCAACAAGATGGACAAGCACGGCGCCGATCCCGAACGCGTCAAGAGCGAGTTGGCCCAGCACGAGGTCATCCCCGAGGATTGGGGCGGCGATACCCAGTTCGTCAATGTCTCGGCGCACACGGGTGAAGGCATCGACGCCTTGCTGGAGTCTGTTGCGCTGCAGGCCGAGGTGCTCGAGTTGAGCGCTGTCACCAGCGGTCCGGCGAAGGGCGTGGTCATCGAATCAAGTCTTGAGAAGGGCCGTGGCGCCGTGGCGACCGTGCTGGTGCAGCAGGGTACGTTGCACGCTGGCGACGCGGTGCTGGCGGGCCGTGAGTATGGTCGCGTGCGCGCCATGTTCAACGAGCACGGCAAGCCGCTCGAAGCGGCCGGCCCTTCGACGCCAGTACAGGTGCTGGGCTTGTCCGGCACGCCGATGGCGGGGGACGACGTGGTCGTGCTGCCTGACGAACGCAAGGCGCGTGAAGTCGCCCTGCATCGCCAGGGCAAGTTCCGGGACGTGAAGTTGGCCAAGCAGCAGGCCTCCAAGCTGGAAGACGTGTTCTCCCAGATGGAAGAAGGCGCCGCGAGCGCGGTCCAGTTGCTTATCAAGGCGGATGTGCAGGGCAGTGCCGAGGCGTTGCGCGACGCGATGACACGCATGTCTTCCGACGAGGTCAAGGTCAAGGTCATCAGCAGCAACGTGGGCGGCATCACCGAGTCCGACGTGAACCTTGCGGCGGCTTCCAGCGCCATCATTATTGGCTTCAACGTGCGCGCCGATGGGGCCGCCCGTAACGCCATGAAAGAAACCGGCGTCGACGTGCGTTACTACAGCATCATTTACGAGGCGATCGACGACGTGAAGTCGGCGATCGTCGGGCTACTCTCGCCCGAGATTCGCGAGCAGATCGTGGGTATTGCCGAAGTGCGCGAAGTGTTTAGTTCGCCGAAGTTCGGCCAGGTCGCCGGCTGCCTGGTGACCGAGGGGACGGTCAAGCGCAACAACCCGATTCGCGTGCTGCGTGACAATGTCGTGATTTTCGAAGGCGCGCTCGAGTCGTTGCGTCGTTTCAAGGACGATGTCAGTGAGGTCAAGTCCGGTACCGAGTGCGGTATCGGTGTGCGCAACTACACGGATATCCGTCCCGGCGACCAGATCGAGTGCTTCGAACGCATCGAGATTGCCCGGACCTTCCAGCAAAGCTGATGCCCAGGGAATTCACGCGCAGCCGCCGGGTTGGCGAGCAGATGCAACGCCTGCTTGGCGAGATACTGCTGCGCGACGTCAAGGACCCCGGCGCGCAGGGTGTCAGCGTTACTGCGGTCGAGGTGTCGAGGGATTTGTCGCATGCGACGGTCTGGTTCAGCCTGCTCGATCCGGCGGCTGACCCCGCGCCTGCGGCCGCGGCGCTCGGGCGCGCGGCGGGGATGATTCGCGGCAAGTTGGGCCGGGCCATGTATATCCGCCAGGTGCCCGAGCTGCATTTTCGTCATGATGAGAGCCTCGAACGCGGTTCACGACTGTCCGACCTTATCAGTCGCGCGGTGGCCTCGGACAAGGAAAAGTCAGGCGACAATGATTGATGTCCCGGCTGCAGGCCACCCGGCCATGACTGGCAGTCTCGATGGCGTGGTGCTCCTGGACAAGCCGGTGGGTCTGTCTTCGAACATTGCCCTGCAGAAGGTGCGTCGCCTGTTCGGCGTGCGCAAGGCGGGGCACACCGGGAGCCTCGATCCGCTGGCGAGCGGCCTGTTACCGATCTGCCTCGGGCAGGCGACGCGGTTTTCGGGCTACTTGCTCGATGCGGCCAAGGCCTACCGCGTCACCGGCCAACTCGGCGCACGCACCGCGACCGGCGACGTCGAGGGTGAAGTGGTTGAAGAGTGCGCGTGGGAACAGCTCGACCGGGAGAGCTTCAGCGCGGCGCTGGCCGGTTTTCGCGGGCACATCGAGCAGGTGCCGCCGATGTATTCCGCACTCAAGCAGGGCGGCGAGCGTCTTTACCGCAAGGCGCGACGTGGCGAGGTGGTGGAGCGCGAGCCACGCCGGGTCGAAATCCAGCGGCTCGAGCTTGAGAATTGGGCGCCGCCGGCGTTCTCGCTGGACGTGCATTGCTCGAAGGGCACCTATGTGCGCACGCTGGTGGAGGATGTTGCGCGTGCCGCCGGCAGTTGCGCCCATGTGACGGCGTTGCGTCGCTACGCGGCCGGCCCCTACGCAGAGGCGGACATGCACACGCTGGCCGCACTGGAGGCATTGGCCGCGGCGGGCCGGGACCAGCTCGTGGAACTCGTGTTGCCGTCCGACACCGCATTGGCGGCACTGCCGGTGGTGACGCTGGCGAGCCAGGATACCGCGCGCATAATCCGCGGCCAGGTCGTCGAACTGGCCAGCGGTGGTGAAGCTGGCCTGGTCAGAATTTACGGTGTCGGCGGGTTTCTCGGCGTCGGTGAGCGCGATACGCACGGGCATTTGCGCGCAAAACGCCTTCTCGGCGCTCTTGAAGCGTAGCTAAGGCATCGAAGATAAAGGGTTTTTAGTGGTGGCGGGCTTGTTCATTCGTGCTTCATCGCGATAGAATTGCGGGCTTGTCAAAAAGACAGTAAAGAGCAGGTTTCCAGGAGATATCTCATGCCTCTGTCGGTCGAGCAGAAACAAAACATCATCAAGGAGCACGCGCGCGGCACCGCCGATACGGGCTCCCCGGAAGTGCAGGTGGCCTTGTTGTCCGCCCGCATCAGCGAACTCACGGAACACTTCAGCAGCCACAAGAAGGACCACCATTCCCGGCGTGGGCTGCTCAAGCTGGTCAACCAGCGCCGCCAGCTTCTGGATTACCTGAAGCGGAAAGACGTCGAGCGCTACCAGCAACTCATTTCCCGCCTCGGCTTGCGTCGCTGAGGGTAATCCAAGTCCGATCATAGGGATCGGCAGACAACAGGCGAAGAAAGTGAATTTGACTCCTATCAAGAAAACCTTCCAGTACGGCCCCCACGAAGTCACGCTTGAAACCGGCGAAATCGCTCGCCAGGCTGATGCCGCAGTGGTTGTGAAAATGGCCGATACCGTGGTGCTGGTCACCGTGGTGGGGCGTAAGCACGCCTCCGAAGGCCAGAACTTCATGCCCCTGACGGTCAACTACCAGGAAAAGGCTTATGCAGCCGGCCGTATTCCCGGTGGCTTCTTCAAGCGCGAGGGACGTCCCGCGGAAAAGGAGACGCTGACCTGCCGGCTGATTGACCGACCGATCCGGCCGCTGTTCCCGAAGGGCTTCTATAACGAGGTCCAGGTCATTGCGACCGTCATGTCCGCCAACCCGGACATCGATCCTGATATTCCTTCGCTCATCGGTACGTCTGCTGCGCTGGCCCTGTCGGGTATCCCGTTTGCCGGGCCGATCGGCGCCGCCCGCGTTGGCTATATCGACGGCGAATATGTCCTCAACCCGACCAACACGCAGCTTGCTGATTCCGCGCTCGACCTCGTGGTCGCCGGAACGGCCGAAGCGGTGCTGATGGTTGAGTCCGAAGCCAAGGTGCTGTCCGAGGAGGTCATGCTCGGCGCAGTCATGTTCGGCCACGAGCAGATGCAGGTCGTGATCAAGGCGATCAACGAGTTGCAGGCCGAGGCGGGCAAGCCGGCCTGGGACTGGACTCCGCCGCCCTCCGACGAGGAGCTGCAGGCTGCCGTTGCCGCTGAGGCAGAGGCGGCCTTCGACGAGGCATACCAGATCACCGAGAAGCAGGAGCGCTACGGCCGCGTGGACGCGATCAAGTCCGCGGTCATGGAAAAGCTCGGTGAGGGCGACGAGCCGCGCTGGACGAGCGACCAGATCAAGGCGGCGCTGAAGGCGCTCGAGAGCCGGGTCGTACGCGGCCGGGTCACGAGCGGCAAGCCGCGTATCGACGGTCGTGACACCACCACCGTGCGCCCCATCCAGGTGCGTACCGGCGTCTTGCCGCGGACCCACGGTTCGGCGATTTTCACGCGCGGCGAGACCCAGGCTATCGCTGTCGTCACGCTGGGCACGGGTCGCGATGCGCAGATCATCGACGCGCTCGAGGGCGAGTACCGTGAGCCGTTCATGCTGCACTACAATTTCCCTCCTTACTGCGTCGGTGAAACCAGTTTCATGCTGATGCCGAAGCGCCGCGAGATCGGCCACGGCAAGCTGGCGCGCCGGGCCGTGCAGGCCGTGTTGCCCGACATGGCTGATTTCCCGTATGTGCTGCGCATCGTGTCCGAGGTGACCGAGTCCAATGGCTCGAGCTCCATGGCGACGGTTTGCAGTTCCAGCCTTGCCATGATGGATGCGGGCGTGCCGATCAAGGCGCCGGTGGCCGGCGTTGCGATGGGCCTGGTCAAGGAAAAGGACCAGTATGCGGTGCTCACGGATATCCTCGGTGATGAGGACCACCTCGGCGATATGGACTTCAAGGTGGCCGGTACCGACGGCGGCATTACCGCCCTGCAGATGGACATCAAGATCACCGGTATCACCCGCGAGATCATGTCGGACGCCCTGGCTCAAGCCCAGGCCGCCCGCCTGCATATCCTCGGGGAAATGAACAAGGTGCTCGGTAAGCCACGTGAGAAAATGTCGGATTGGGCGCCCACGATCATGGCGTTCAAGATCGATCCCGAGAAAATTCGGGAAGTCATCGGCAAGGGGGGGTCCGTCATCCGCCAGATCACCGAGGAGACCGGCGCCACGATCGATATCGACAATGACGGCACGATTCGGATTGCCTCGGTGGATGGCGATTCCGGCCGCGAGGCCCGCCGCCGCATCGACCTGATCACCGCAGATGTCGAAGTGGGCCAGGTCTACGAGGGCAAGGTGGCGCGCCTGATGGATTTCGGCGCATTCGTCACGATCCTGCCCGGCAAGGATGGACTGGTGCACATTTCGCAGATCTCGGACGAGCGCGTGGAGCGCGTCAGCGACAAGCTCAAGGAAGGCGATTCGGTACGCGTCAAGGTACTGGAGGTGGATCGCCAAGGCAGGGTACGCCTCAGTATGCGCGACGTCGAGGCGCGCTAAGGCGCAACTCGACAACCTCTGCTAAACAGGGCGGCCACTTGCGTGGCCGCTCTTTTTTTTGGTGCGCCCGGCGGGCGCACCAAAAAAAAGCCCCCGCCAATGGCAGGGGCTCAAAAAGCCGCATGAAACGGCTAATTGGAGGAGTCGTCAAGGGATGATGCAATGCACCAAATTGACGCATTGCACAATACCACCGGCCGCTGCGGGTGTCAACGACGCGCAGGGGTTCTTGGCGCCGGCACCTGGACGGCCGGGGGTCGATTCAGCGCTTATTTCCCCGTGAGCGAGGTGTCCGGCCACTGCTGTCGTCACTATCCTGGCGGCTGGAGGCGAAGTTGCGGAACAGTTCTTCCTGCAAGGATTTCCAGCGCTGGAAATTCTTCTGGGCGATTCCGGCCACCATGCCCACCGGATCCACGCCGACGACTTCCTTCAGCCGGTCCCGCAACTGTTGCTGCTGGCCCATGAACAGCCGCAGGCTCTGGTCGAGGTAGCCGCTGACCATGCCCTGCATGGTGCTGCCGTAGGAGCGGATGATCTGCGACAGAAAGTCCCGGCTCATAATAGGCTCGCCGGTCTGCTCCTGCTCGCTGATGACCTGCAGCATGATACTGCGGGTAATATCTTTGCCGGTTTTCTTTTCCAGGACGACAAAATCAACTTTTTCTACCACCAGCCGCTTGATATCGGTCAGCGTGATGTACCGGCTTTCCTCGGTGTCATAGAGGCGACGGTTGGGATACTTCTTGATTACGCGTGGCTCGCTCATAACGTGCTTCCATTCGTGGTCGTGCCATGACGCTCAAGGGCGGAAGAGCGCCTTCAGTTAATGCCTACGATAATCTATTTTGCACCGCAGCCAAAGTATTCAGGGCTCGGGAATACTACGGACGCCCGCCAGGCGGCGAGGCTGCCATTGCTCGATTGCCCAGGCCCACAGTTGTGCAGGTGGCGCACCGCGTAAATCCGGGGGTGGCTCATGCTGCAGTGAGACCAGGGCTTGCCAGGCCAGCCGTGGTGCGTCGCGCACCGCGACCGCGGTTGCACCGGTCTGTTTACTGAGTTTCTCGCCGTCCGGTCGCGTCACGACCGGCAGGTGCATATACCGGGGCGCCGGATAGCCCAGCCGGCGCTGGAGCAGCAATTGTCGCGGTGTCGAGTCGAGCAGGTCTGTGCCGCGCACCACGTCGGTCACGCCCTGGAAGTGGTCGTCCACGACCACTGCGAGCTGGTACGCGATATACCCCTCCCGCCGGCGCAGCACGAAATCGCCCACTTTGTTGCGCAGGTCCTGGCTGCAGCACCCCTGGAGCCGGTCGTCGAATGCCAGCACTTCGGCGGGTACGCGTATCCGGATGATCTGGCTGGCGCCGGCCGCCGCAACGGGCCGATGACGACAGGTACCGGGATAGATTCTCACGCCCGGTCGGCCGCGTTGCCGGTTGGCCGTTTCAATGTCTTTGCGACTGCAGTCGCAGGGGTAAGTCCAGCCGGCGGCGGCCAGCGTCGCCAGGGCCTCCCGGTAGGCATCCTGGCGCCGACTCTGGAACATTACCTCCCCATCCCACCAGAGCCCGAAGGCCTCCAGCGCGCGAAGAATTTCACCGGCGGCAGCCGGGGGTTCGCGGGGCGGATCCAGGTCTTCCACCCGCAGCAGCCATGCACCGCCCGCGGCCCGGGCATCAAGCCAACTGCCCACAGCCGCAAGCAGCGAGCCGAAATGCAGCGGACCGGTCGGCGAAGGGGCGAAGCGCCCCCGGTAATGGTCTCCAGGCGAGCTCAGCGGGCCGGTGGACGACGGCAAGGAATCAGCGGTCGTCCCGGTCCCGGTACTGTTTTTCCGCAAGTTCGCGACGCTCCTGGGCCTCCACGGTCAGCGTTGCTACCGGGCGCGCCTCCAGGCGGCGCAAGCCGATCTCCTCGCCGGTCTCGGAGCAGAAGCCGTAGCTGCCATCGTCGATGCGGGACAAGGCCTGCTCGATCTTTTTGAGGAGCTTGCGCTCACGGTCACGCGTGCGCAGCTCGAGACCGAACTCCGATTCCTGGGTGGCGCGATCATTGGGATCCGGGAAGTTGGCCGCCTCGTCCTTCATGTGGTGCATGGTGCGGTCCACTTCCTCCATGAGCTCCTGCTTCCAGGTATTAAGGATTTTGCGGAAATGCTCGAGCATGGCGTCGCTCATGTATTCCTCGAGCGGCGCAGGTTGATAAGGCTTGAAGCTTTTCAGCGGCCCCGAAAACCCGAAGCTTGGCTCCGGCCGATCCGGGTTTACAGCCAGCGGCTTTTTCCTGGCCAGCGCTTTCGTCGTCGCAACTTTGTCGCGGGCGGCGGTTTTTTTGGCCGCCGGCTTCTTCGCAGCGACTTTCTTGGCTGGAGCTGTCCTGGCGATCGGCTTTTTTGCCGCAGCTTTCTTGGCCGCTGGCTTCTTTGCAGCCGCTTTTTTGGCGACGGGTTTCTTCGCGGCAGCTTTTTTCACTGGGGTTTTCCGCGTCGCCGCCTTCTTGGCCGCGGTTTTTTTCGCCGGGGTTTTCTTCGCTGGTGCTTTTTTGGCAGTTGATTTCTTCACGGACGCCTTCCTGGCTGGAGCTTTTTTCACAGTGGGTTTCCTGGCTGCGGTTTTTTTTGCCGCGGCCTTTTTCTTGGCAGCAGGCGCCTTTTTCGTAGTGTCCTTGTTGCGCGTCACGGCCTTGGCGCCCTTGGGCTTGGTAGCGGCCGATTTCTTCTTGCTGCTTTTGGTCGCGGGCATTTGTGCCTCCCGTCGGATGGCTGCATCCTGGTCTTTTGCAACGGCCGGTCGTATCCCCGCACAGGCTACGACGGCCAATGATATCAAGCTGGGCTTTTTAGCCCGTTTCGTGCCCGGAGTCCAGCCCCGCTGGGAACTGATTCGCGGGTTTTGTAGGGGTCATGGCAATTCGACTGGTGGCGGTGGTTCCCAGCCCGACTTTTTATGTTCTGCCACTACCGATGTGTACAGGCCGCCGCGAACATTGAACTCGGCAGCGATCCGGATGAAGCGGGGCTCGAGGCGGTCACGCAGGTCGGCCAGCATCTGGTTGGTTACGGCCTCGTGAAATGCTCCTTCGTTGCGGAAACTCCACATGTAGAGCTTGAGCGACTTGAGCTCCAGGCAGCGCTCGTCGGGCACGTATTCGACGAGAATTTCCGCAAAATCCGGCTGGCCCGTCTTCGGACACAGGCAGGTAAACTCCGGGATGCGAATGCGGATCGCATAATCGTTCTCCGGGGCGGGATTGGGGAACGTCTCGAGCTCCCGGTTGGGCTCGGTCACGGCGCCCAGCGCGCGCAATTCTGGCAAGTCAATACTCCTTTTACGGGATGCCGCCGCGGACCACTGGCCCGGACGGTGCAACGAGTGGAAAACAAGGGGATTTACTTTACACTAGCCTGCTTAACTTGTTCACCCACCCTGTAAATCCCCCCGGAATGCCATCTGCATGCGTCTCAGCAAGATCAAGCTGGCCGGCTTCAAATCGTTTGTCGATCCGACCACAATCCGATTTCCAAGCAATCTGATCGGCGTCGTCGGGCCGAACGGCTGCGGCAAGTCCAATGTGATCGATGCGGTTCGCTGGGTCATGGGCGAGAGTTCCGCCAAGCACCTGCGCGGCGATTCGATGACCGACGTCATTTTCAATGGCTCCAGCGCCCGCAAGCCGGTCGGGTCCGCGTCCATCGAGCTGGTGTTCGACAACGCGGATGGCGCGGCGGGCGGGCAATATGCGAGTTTTGCCGAGATCTCGGCGCGCCGCGTGTTGTCGCGCGACGGTACTTCGAATTATTTCCTGAACGGCGCGCGGTGTCGCCGCAAGGACATCACCGGCTTATTTTTGGGTACCGGTCTCGGGCCGCGCAGTTACGCGATCATCGAGCAGGGCATGATTTCCCGCCTGATCGAGGCCAAACCGGAAGAGCTGCGCATGTACCTGGAGGAGGCTGCCGGCATCTCCAAGTACAAGGAACGACGGCGCGAAACCGAGACCCGCATTCGTCATACGCGCGAAAACCTGGACCGCCTCAACGACCTGCGTGAGGAGGTCGAGAAACATATCCGGCACCTGCAGCGCCAGGCCCGGACCGCTGAGCGCTACCGTGAAATGAAGGCCGAGGAACGTCGGCTCGAGGCCGAGCTGCTGGTGTTGCGACTGGCCGGGCTGGAGCAGGAAGAAACCATCCAGAAAGCTGCGCTGGGCGAACGCGAAACCGGCCTCCAGGCGGCAGTCGCGGAGCTGCGGCGCGTCGAGGCGGGACTGGCGGCGGCGCGTGAGCGGCACAGCGAAGATGGCGAGGCGCTAAATGCCATCCAGGGCGATTATTACCGCACCGGCGCCGAAATCGCACGATTGGAGCAATCCATCCAACATGCCAAGGATCTGCGCCACAGGCAGGAGCAGGAACTCGAGCAATCCGAGCAGGGCATTGTGGATATACGTCACCACATCGAGCGTGATTCGGACCTGCTGACTGAACTTAATCGGGTGCTGGGCACGCTGGGACCGGAGCTCGAGGCTGCGCGCAGTGCCGAGGCGGCTTCGGCCGAAGCGCTGCGTAGCGCTGAACAGGCTATGCAGGATTGGCAGAATGGCTGGGAGGGATTCAATCGGGAGGCGAGCGACGCGCGGGAGACCGTGGAGGTCGAGCGCGCCAGGATCGAACAACTCGACGGCCAAGTGACGCGGCTCGCCGAACGCCGCCGCCGCCTGGAAGAAGAACGCACGCAGTTGGCGGTCACGGCCGGCGAACAGGATCTCGACGCGCTGGCGCTGGAGCTGGAGCGCGCCCGCGAACTGGAGCAGGACACGCAAAAGCGTGACGTTGCGGTGCGCGACGAAATCATGGCGCTGCGTGAACAGGATCAGCAACTCGTGGCTCAGCTCGATGAGGGCCGCAGCGAACTGCAGACGTTGCGCGGCACACTGGCATCCCTGGAGGCATTGCAGCAGGCTGCATTAGGTCGGCGTGGCGATCAGGTCGGTGAATGGCTGGACGGCCAGGGCCTGGCCGAACGGCCGCGCCTCGCGGAACGGTTGTCGGTCGCACCTGGCTGGGAGCGCGCTGTCGAAACCGTGCTGGGTGACTACCTTGAAGCCGTGTGCGTCGACGGGCTCGATGAGGTAGCCACTGCGCTGGATAGCCTGACGCAGGGCGCCGCAAGCTTTCTCGAGCTGGCCGCCATGGAGGCCGAGCCGACCGATGCGGCCATGCTGGCGCACCACGTCGAGGGCGTGCCGGCTGCCACGGCCCTGTTGCGCGGTGTGCATGCCGTCGAGGACCTTGGTGCGGCGCTGGCGAAGCGCCGTGCGCTGAGTACGTCAGAGTCGGTGATTACCCGCGACGGCATCTGGCTTGGACCTAACTGGCTGCGCGTGAACCGGGCCGATGATCCGCATGCCGGTGTACTGGCTCGCGAGCAAGAGATTCGCGAATTGCGCGCCTCGATTGGCGGCGCCGCTTACGAGGTCGAAGAACTGGCCGCCCGCCACGAGGAAGTCCGCGCCCGGCTCGGGATGCTCGAGGCGTCTCGGGATGAAGTCAGGCAACAGGCTGCGGAAGCGCATCGGACCGCAGCGGGTTTGCAGGCTACGCTCCAGACCGCGCGCTCACGCATGGAGCAGGCGGCCAGCCGACGGCAAGCGCTTGACCGCGAGGCTGGCGAAATCGAGGCCCAGTTAGGCGAAGCCGATGATGCGATCCGCACAAGCCGGGCACGGCTCCAGGAAGGCATCGAGCTGATGAGCAGCTTCGAGGAGCGGCGACGAGCCCTGGAGGCGGAGCGGGCAAGTTTGCTGGCGGCCTTACAAGAAGCGCGAGAGCGAGCCCGCACTGACCGGGCTGCAGCACAGGAAATCGCCATTCGCGTGGAGTCGAGGCGCTCCAGCCTGGATTCGGCAGGCCTGAGCATGCAACGCTTCCAGGAACAGATGACGCGCTTCTCGGCACGAAAAAATGAACTTGAGCGGCAGCTCGAGGCCGCTATCGAGCCACTTGCCGAGCGCCAGCGTGCATTGGACGCGCTGCTGGCTCAGCGGGTCCAGGTCGAAGAATCTCTTGCGGCAGCTCGGCGCAAAGTCCAGGGCGTCGAGGCTGAAATGCGCGACCTCCAGGAGCAATGCACAGTACGGCAACGGGCCGTGGACCATGCCCGGGAGGAACTCGAGACGCTGCGCCTGACAGCGCGTGAAGTCACAGTCAGGCTACAGACGGCAATCGAGCAGTTTTCGGCTACCGGCTTTGATCTCGAATCCGTGCGTAACGAACTGCCAGGCGAGGCCGAAGTAGCAAGTTGGGATGATCGTCTCGCTCAGCTGGCCGCGCGCATCGAGCGGCTTGGGCCCATTAACCTGGCTTCCATCGATGAACTGAAAGAGCAGACGGAACGAAAGAACTACCTTGATGCTCAGCTCACCGATCTCAACGATGCGCTAAACACCCTAGAAAATGCGATCCGCAGAATCGATCGCGAGACACGCAGCCGTTTCAAGGAAACTTTTGACCGGGTGAACGTGGGAATGCAGGAGCTTTTCCCGCGACTCTTCGGCGGCGGGCATGGATACTTGCAGCTCGAGTCAGATGACCTGCTGGAAGCTGGCGTCACCGTAATGGCCCGGCCCCCGGGTAAGCGAATCAGCACGATTCACCTCATGTCTGGCGGCGAAAAAGCATTGACCGCAGTAGCGCTGGTGTTTGCCATTTTTCAGCTGAATCCCGCACCATTCTGTATGCTTGACGAGGTCGATGCCCCGCTGGATGACGCCAATGTCGGCCGGTTCTGCGATATAGTCCGAGCGATGTCTGAAAAAGTGCAATTCATCATCATTACGCACAACAAGACCACCATGGAAATGGTGAAACAGTTGACTGGCGTGACCATGCACGAGCCCGGTGTTTCACGGCTGGTTGCTGTGGACATCGATGAGGCTGTCCAGATGGTCGCCGGCTGACGGCAGGGAGACGAGCCGTGCCCGAGCTTCGCTGGATACTGACGGCAATTGGTGTGGCCCTGATCATCGGGGTTTACATATGGAGCAGGCGTGACCGTTCCGGGGATCATGGTGATGACGAGCGCCGCGAACCCGGGCTTGGCCGGCAAGGCGGTTCCTGGAGCAACCAGCCGGTCGACGACGAAGCGTTGCCGGAAATAAAGCTTGGCGTCGACCCGCTGGCTGAAGCGATCGACGCGGACAGTGACACTGCGGACATCGAACCGCCCGAATTGCCGCGCGAGGGAGATCAACTTATCGTCGCCTTGAGGCTGCGTGCTCGGCAACCTGAGGGCTTTGACGGGACCGGCCTTATCAAGGCGTTTTCCTCCGAAGGCCTCGAGTTTGGCAAGTTCGGAGCCTTTCATGCGCTGGATGAACGGCGCCGCAGTCGATTCCTGGTGGCCAGCCTCGTTGAACCGGGAAGTTTTGAAATCGAAAAAATGCACGAGCTGCGTTGCCCCGGGGTATCCATGTTCATGGTGCTGCCCGGCCCGCCGGAACCTTTGGCGGCCCTGGACGCAATGTTTGTGTGCGCACGCCGCCTCGCCGAACGTCTCGATGCGGATGTCCTGGACGACAAGGGCAATGCGCTGACCATGCAGCAGGCCGGGTGGTTGCGCGAGCAGGTAGTCGAATATCACCGGCGTAGCAAGCTGAGCGCAAGCTCGGGCGTCGGAGGTGCCGGGGACTTTTCGTGACTGCGCCGGATAAGCAGGCTGCAGCGCGCGCGGCGGAGCTGCACCGATCGCTTGAACATCACAATTACCGCTACTACGTACTGGATGATCCCGAGATCGCGGATATCGAGTATGACCGCATGTTCCGCGAGTTACAGGAACTCG
Organism: Gammaproteobacteria bacterium; assembly: GCA_047921455.1. GTDB lineage: Bacteria > Pseudomonadota > Gammaproteobacteria > Steroidobacterales > XN24 > XN24. The sequence goes on along the minus strand of JBLRWC010000016.1, from coordinate 1,887 downwards.
AGGCCGCCCACCCCGAACTCCGCACGAGCGACTCCCCGACACAGCGCGTGGGGGGTGCCCCGGTGGATCGATTCCGTGAGATCGAGCACCTCATGCCGATGCTCTCGCTGGATAACGCATTCTCTGCGGATGAACTCGTTGCTTTCGACCGCCGCGCGCGAGAGCGGTTGAAGCGGGATGAACCGCTCGAATATTCCGCAGAGACAAAGCTCGACGGAATGGCCATCAGTTTGTTGTATGAGGGCGGCAAACTCGTGCGCGGTGCGACCCGTGGCGATGGTCGAACTGGTGAAGACATCAGCCACAACGTTCGCACCATCGAAACTATCCCGCTTAAGCTGCGGGGCGACGCCCACCCGGCGACACTGGAAGTGCGCGGTGAGGTGTTCATGCCAAAGGCGGGCTTTGCGGCGCTTAACGCCCGCCTTGCCAACGATGGCGCAAAAACTTTTGTCAATCCGAGGAACGCGGCAGCGGGCACACTGCGGCAACTTGATCCACGCATCGCGGCATCCAGGCCACTGGAATTTTTTGCCTATGGCGTCGGGTACTTCGAAGACGGAAACCTACCGTCGCGGCATAGCGAAATTCTGCAACACCTGAAAGAGTGGGGGATCCGTGTATCGCCGTTAACTGACGTCGTAATGGGCGCCGAAGGATGCCAGTTCTATTACGACCAGGTGAGTCAACAACGAGATTCACTTCCCTATGAAATCGATGGGGTCGTTTTCAAGGTGGATCGCGTAGAATTACAGGAAGCGCTGGGATTTGTTTCCCGGGCGCCACGCTGGGCCATCGCGTTCAAGTTTCCCGCGCAGGAGGTCATGACGGTGGTGCGTGGCGTTGATTTCCAGGTCGGTCGAACTGGAGCTTTGACTCCCGTCGCGAGGCTGGAACCAGTATTCGTGGGAGGCGTGACCGTAAGTAATGCAACGCTGCATAACGTCGACGAAATCGAGCGCAAGGATGTTCGCATTGGCGACACTGTGATTGTGCGTCGGGCCGGTGATGTGATTCCCGAGGTAGTTCGGGTCGTGGCGGAACGACGCACCGGCAGGCCGCGCCGTATCAAGCTGCCGCGGAAATGCCCGGCATGTGGTTCTGATGTGGTAAGACCCGAGGGACAAGCGGTCGCGAGGTGCTCCGGCGGCTTGATCTGTCCGGCGCAACGCAAGGAAAAGCTGCGCCATTTCGCTTCCCGGCGCGCCCTGGATATCGAGGGGCTGGGCGCAAAAATGGTGGAACAGCTAGTGGAGAACGGCGTACAAGGCCGGCAAATCAAGACACCGGCGGATATCTACATGCTCACTACTGAGCAATTGTCGGGGCTGACGCGCATGGGCGAAAAGTCCGCGGAGAACCTCGTGGCTGCCATCGAAAAAAGCAAGAGAACGACGCTGCCGAAATTTTTGTTTGCGCTTGGTATTCCCGAGGTCGGTGAAGCGACTGCCACCAATCTGGCGCGCCACTTTGGTGATATTGATGCCATTGCAGAGGCCGACCAGGAGGAGCTTGAAGCCGTTCCGGATGTGGGCCCGGTTGTTGCGCAGCACGTACACGAGTTTTTCGGACAGCCCGACAATATGGCAGTGATTCGTTCGTTGCGGGAACAAGGGGTAAATTGGCCGGTCGAACGCCGCAACGATGCTGCCGACCTTCACTTGGCTGGCAAGACATTTGTGCTGACGGGCAGCCTTGACTCCATGACGCGAGAAGAAGCGCGCGCACGGGTGGAAAAAGCCGGGGGCAAAGTAACCGGTAGCGTATCGGCAAAGACCAATTATGTCGTTGTCGGCGCGGATCCGGGATCGAAACTCAAGAAGGCGCAGCAACTCGGTGTTGAGGTGCTTGACGAGAAAGGTTTTCTTAGGATTCTGGCGTAACGTT
>JBLRWC010000015.1:30005-56152 GCA_047921455.1 Gammaproteobacteria bacterium | reverse complement strand
TGCGCCCGGCAGCCACTGATATGCTTGCCCGCATGACAAAGCCGCTTCCCGATGACCTGCTCGCCGACGGGCTGCAAGCCTTGCCGGAAGCACTGCAAGGCGACTTGCCGGCACGCTGGCGCCGCTTTGCCGAGATCGAGGCGGATACGGCAGCTGCGCTGCGCGCGGACAAGATGTTCGTCGGCTCGGCGCCGGGCGTGTGGGCGGCCAGCGAGTTCGTTGCCGGGCATTGCCTGCGGGATGCGCCAGCGCTCCAGGAGCTCGCGGCGGCGGTGCAGCAGCGCTGGACGCCGGGCGAGTTGCTGGCCGGCGCGTTGGCCTTGCTCGATGGCGTCGCCCCGGATGATGAAGGGGCGGCGATGTGCCGCCTGCGCCAGTTTCGTCGCCGCGAGATGTTGCGTATTGCGTGGCGCGACCTGGCGGGCTGGGCGGTGCTCGAAGAAACGCTTGGGCACCTCAGCGAGTTGGCCGAAGTATGTATCCGCGCCGCCGATGACTGGGTCCACCATGGCCTGGTCGCCAAGCATGGCGAGCCGCGCTCGGCGGACGGCGCGCCGCAGCGGCTGCTGGTGGTCGCCATGGGCAAGCTGGGCGGCGGCGAACTGAACTTCTCCTCGGATGTGGACCTGGTCTTTCTTTATCCCGGCGCCGGCGAGACCGATGGCCCCCGCGCACTCAGTAACGAGCAGTTTTTCATTCGCGCTGGCCGCCAGCTGATTCGCTTGCTGGACGAGAATACCGCCGACGGGTTCGTGTTCCGCGTCGACATGCGCCTGCGGCCGTTCGGTGAGAGCGGCCCGCTGGCGATGAGCCTGCCGGCATTTGCCAACTACCTGCAGCAGCATGGGCGGGCATGGGAGCGCTATGCCTACGTGAAGGCGAGAGCCGTGACCGGCCACCAGGCCGGCATGGGGCTTTATCAAGACGTGTTGCGCCCTTTCGTGTTTCGCCGTTACCTGGATTTCGGCCTGTTCGAGGCCCTGCGCGACATGAAGGGACGGATTGCCGCGGAGGTCCAGCGGCGCGAGCTGCGCGACAACATCAAGCTCGGTCGGGGCGGCATCCGCGAGATCGAATTTATCGTCCAGTGCATGCAGCTGCTGCGCGGCGGCGCCGATCCGCGCTTGCGAGAGCCCGGCCTCCCGGCTGCGCTGGCGCGGCTCGAGGAAACCGGCCAATTGCCCGACAGTGCGGTGGCGGAGCTGCGTGCCGCCTGGCGTTTCCTGCGGCGGGTGGAAAACCGCTTGCAAGCCTGGCAGGACCGCCAGACCCACGAACTGCCGCGCGACGACACCGACCGCCTGCGGCTCGCATTCAGCATGGGTTACACGGACTGGGAGCGTTTTTCGGCAGCGCTGGCGACGCACCAACAGGTCGTGGGCGGCTGGTTCCGGCGCCAGACTGCCGACGACCGGGCGCCCGCACCGGAGGACGGCGTGGCCATTGCCTGGCGGGGTACCGGCGACGAGGAAGCGGCCCACAACGGGTTGCGGGCGGCGGGCTTCCGGGAACCGCAGCGAGCGCTTGCGGCCATGCGCAGCCTGGCTGAAGCGAGCTGGTTCCGGCGGCTCGACGAGACGGCTCGCCAGCGGCTGGCGACGCTGGTGCCTGCGCTGGCGCGCGGTGCCGGCGAATTGCCTGCGCCGGAGGAAGCGCTCGAGCGGTTGCTGCGGGTCGTCAACACGATCGGCGGGCGCAGCGCCTACTTTGCGCTGTTGAACGAAAATCCGGCCGCCCGCGCACGGTTCGTGACCCTGTGCGGGGGCAGCGAGTTTCTCGCCAGCCAGGTCGCGTTGCACCCCTTGCTGCTCGATGACCTGATCGATCCGCGCGTGATGGCCGCGCCCCCCGGTCGCCATGAACTGGCGGCGGAACTCGAGGAGCGCCTGGCGGGCGTGGCGGCCGACGACCTGGAAGCGATGATGGACGCCTTGCGCAATTTCCAGCGTGCGGCCGTGTTTCGCGTCGCCGTCGCGGACCTGACCAGCCAGTTGCCCTTGATGAAAGTCAGCGACCAGCTCACCTGGATCGCCGAGGTGTTGCTGGAAGCCTGCGTGCGCATCGCGGCGGACGATGCCGAACAGCGGCACGGTCGGCCGGTGTGCGGTGATAACGACGCGGAACTGCATGAATGCAGCATGGCGGTCATCGGTTACGGCAAGCTGGGCGGCCTCGAGCTGGGTTACGGCTCGGACCTGGACCTGGTGTTCGTGCACGACGTCAGCGGTGAAATCCAGCGGACCGAGGGCCCGGCAGTGATCGAGGCCGGGATGCTGTTTGCGCGCATGACCCGGCGGATCGTCCACCTGCTGGCGACGCCTACCGGCGCCGGCGTGCTCTACGAGGTGGACACACGGCTGCGCCCGAGCGGCAAGGGCGGCCTGCTGGTTACCAGCCTCGGCGCATTCGAAACCTACCAGCGTGAACATGCCTGGACGTGGGAACACCAGGCGCTGCTGCGCGCGCGCGCGGTGGCGGGCAACCCGCGGGTTCGCGAGGGCTTCGAGGCGCTGCGGCGGCGTGTCCTGGTCGAGGCGGTGCGCCGTGACAAGCTGCGGGCCGAAGTCGCGGGAATGCGCGAGCGCATGCGCAACGAGCTCGCTGCAGGCTCCGATGAACTGTTCGACCTGAAGCAAGGCGCCGGGGGAGTCGCGGACATCGAGTTCCTGGTGCAGTACCTGGTGCTGCAATATGCCGCCGAGCAGCCACAGCTGCTGCGCTGGACGGACAATATGCGGCAGATCGAGGACTTGCGCGATGCCGGGCTGCTCTCGGTCGCTGACAGCGAGTTGTTGCATGCGGCTTATGTCGAGTTCCGGCAGCGCAGCCACCGGCTCGCGCTGGCCAAGGCGCCGGGGCTGGTGCCGGTGGCCGAGGTCGCGCCGCTGAGGGATCGCGTCAGGGCGGTCTGGCAACGCATAATGGAGTCCTGAGCGCCAGTATAATTCTCGGCGACAAGGGGAGACGAGATGGATGAAAGCAAGCGCATCGAAGCCAACGCCGAGCGGCACTACGAGGTGACCCGCGCGGATCTGCCGTTGGCGTGCCCGACGCCCGCGATGAAGCTCTGGAATTCGCATCCCCGCGTTTACCTGCCCATCGAGGCGACCGGGCGTGCCAAGTGTCCCTATTGTGGCGCGGTCTACACGTTGGTGGGTGCACCGGCCACCGAGGCTTGACCGGGTACGCGCCGCAATGAGCGCGGCGATTTCGCGCGGACCGGACTGGGCAGTCTTGCATGACCCGGCGCTGGTCAGCGCCCCGGGTGAGGATTTCTTCGCGGTGAGCCGCTGGCAAGACCGCCTGGAGGGCCATGCCGGCCGCGGCCGCGGCCAGGTGGTGTTCGTCGCTGCCGGCGACGGGCAATGGGCCTTGCGCCATTATTGCCGTGGCGGCGTTGCGGGCCGCCTGGTCGCCGACCGCTATGCCTGGCAAGGAGAAGCGCGCACGCGGTCGTTCCGCGAGTGGCGCATGCTGGCGCAACTGCATGCGGCCGGGCTGCCTGTACCGCGCCCCGTCGCTGCGGGCTGGCGCCGGCAGGGGCTTTTCTATACTGCGGATCTCGCCACGGTCCGCATTCCCGACGCAGCGCCGCTATCGGCGCGCTTGGCGGACGGCGCCGCGGTGGACTGGCGCGGCATCGGCCGCGTGCTGCGGGACTTTCATGCCGCCGGCGCCTGTCATGCCGACCTGAATGCCCACAATATCCTGCTGGATGCGAACGGCGCCGCCTGGCTGCTGGACTTCGATCGCGGCCGCTGGCGTGCACCCGGCGCCTGGCGGGCGCGCAACTTGCAACGCCTCGAGCGCTCCCTCAGGAAAGTCGCCGCGGAGACCGGCGCGCCCGCCTTCGATGCCGGGAACTGGGCGGCGCTGCGGGCCGGTTACGCCGGCTGACCGGGCTTGCGCTTGCGCTTGCGCCCGAGGCGACCGTAATGATCGGGGCCATCCGCGCCGGCGGTCTTGAAGCGACGGTGTACCCAGAGGTATTGCTCCGGGCACAAGCGGATGCGTTCCTCGAGCAGCCGGTTGATGCGCGCGGCATCTGCCTGCGGATCGCCACTCGGGAAACCCTCCAGCGGCGGGAGGATATCCAGCCGGTAACCGGCCTTGCCCGGCAGCCGGGTCGGAAAGAAGGGGATTACCGGCGCATCGCCGAGCCGCGCGAACACCGCGGTCGCCGTGTTGGTTGGTGCGGGCACGCCGAAGAAGGGCACCACGGCACTGTACTTGCCCCGCTTATGGGCCTGGTCCGGCGCGTACCAGATGAGATGGTTGGTGCGCAGGCCGCGGATCATCGCGCGCACGTCATGCTTTGAAAAAGCGTGCTTGGCGGAGCGCTCGCGCCCGCGTCGCATGATTTCCTCGAATAGCGGGTTGCGATGCGGCCGGTACATGGCGCTCACCGGCGCCTTGCGGGTCAAAAAACGGCCGCCGAGGTCGAGCGTGGTGAAGTGGCCGGTCAGCATGATCGCGCCCCGGCCGGCCGCCAGCGCGGCCTCGATATGCTCCAGGCCGCGTATTTCCGCGCGTCCCTCGAGCCGTGCGTCATCCGCCCACCAGCACATCCCGGTCTCAATGAGCGACATGCCGAGCGCCTCGAAATGCCGCCGCACCAGCGCGCGACGCGCAGCCGGATCGAGTTCCGGGAAAGCCAGTTCAATATTGCGCGCGGCAATCTGGCGGCGCTGCCGCGCACCAAGGTAGCCGAGTCGCCCGATGGCGCGGCCGGCGACGAGTTGCGCGCCGAAGGGCAAGGCCACCAGCAGCCGCACGACACCGAGCGCCAGCCAGATCGGCCAGTAGCGCGGCGCCAGGAAGCGGTACAGGGGGATTTTCTCGGTGCTCAAGGGAGTGTGCGATCCGTGTGGCCCGGCGAAGTGTGCCTGCATTATAGCGAGCCGGGCCGGGAGGGTCGGGGTCCCTGTGCTAACATCCCGGGCACCCTCTCGGGCGTTCTGTTTTGCACCGCATCTACATTCTTGTTTCGTATCTCGCGACCCCGTTGGTCGCCCTGCTGTTGCTCTGGAAGGGGTTCGGCAACCGCGCCTACTGGGAACGCTTCGAGGAGCGCTTCGGTTTCGGTCGCAGTCGCCTGGACCGGCCGAGCATCTGGGTGCATGCGGTGTCGGTGGGCGAGGTGGTGGCCGCCTCGTCGCTGATCGCGGCGTTGCGCCAGGATTATCCGCAGTATCCGATCGTGGTGACGACGGCGACGCCGACCGGTGCGCAGCGCGTGCAGGACCTGTTTGGCGGCGAGGTCCTGCATAGTTATGCGCCCTACGACAGCATCGGTTCAGTGCGCCGCTTTTTCAATCGGATGCAGCCGGTGCTGGCGATCGTCATGGAAACGGAGCTGTGGCCGAACATGTATGCCGTGTGCGGAGCACGCGGCGTGCCGCTGGTGCTGGCGAACGCGCGGATTTCACCGCGCTCGGTGCAGCGTTACCAGCGATTTATCGGCCTGTTCCGCCAGGCGCTGTCGCATGGCATCGTGATCGCCGCGCAGAGCGAACAGGATGCCGAACGCTTTCGTTCGCTGGGCGCCGCTCCCGAGCGCACCATCGTTGCCGGCAACCTGAAGGCCGACCTGGACTTTCCGCCGGGTATGACCGAGGCCGGCGTGGCGTTTCGCCGCAGTCAAATGGCGGACCGGCCGGTCTGGATCGCGGCCAGCACCCACGCGGGGGAGGAGGAAGCGGCGCTGATAGCGCACGAAACCGTGTGCGCGCAGTTGCCGGACGCCTTGTTGCTCATCGTGCCGCGCCATCCGGATCGTTTTGACGGCGTCGCGGACATGCTGAAGGCGCGTGGCGTTACGTTCGGCCGGCGCTCGCTGGGCGAAGCGCCGGTGCCGGACCAGCCGGTCTACCTGGTGGACAGTCTCGGCGAGTTGCCGCACTTCTATGCTGCCGCGGACGCAGCCTTTGTCGGCGGCAGCCTCGTGCCGATCGGTGGGCATAATCTGCTCGAGCCCGCCGTGCTGGCGCTGCCCATCGTCACCGGGCCGCACAACTTCAACGCCGAGGACATTGCGACTTTGCTGCAGGAGGCGGACGCCTTGCAGCTGGTGAATGACGCGGCTGAACTCGGCGCCGCGATGGCATCGCTGCTGGGTGACCCGGTCTTGCGGCAGGCGCGCGGCGAACGCGCCCACCGGGTGTTCATCGACAGCGGCGGCGCTTTGAATCGCCTGCGCGCCTTGCTCGCGCCGCTGCTCAAGACAGGCGCCTGAGCCTGTCGGCAGGCCTCAGCGCGTGTCCTGGGTCGGTAGCGGTACCTCGTCGGCGGGCGTGAGCCAGCCGTCCACTTCTTCGATATCCGCTTCTCGCAGGATGCCGGCGGCCTGTTTCAGCAACAAGGCATTGACCAGGTAGGTATAGCGGCTATTGGCGTAATCGCGCTGCGCTTCGAACAACTGGCGGCGCGACTGCAGCACGTCGACCGTGGTGCGCGTACCGACTTCGAAGCCGGCCTCGGTGGCCCGCAGCGCCGTCTGGCTGGATTGCACGGCTTGCGCAAGGGCCTGGACGCGGCTGATCTCGGCATTCACCGACAGGAACGAGTCGCGGGTCTGGCGCTCGGTCTGGCGCGCCGTCCGCTCGAGCTGTTGCTGGCTGGCCTGGTGCTGGTGCGTCGCCTGCCGGACCCGCGAGGCCACCGCGCCGCCCGAGTAGATGGGCACCCGCACCTGTACGCCGATGCTGTCCTGCGAGGTATTGCTGTCGGCGGGCCTCGCCGGACCGAGTGCCGGCGTCGGCTCGCCCGGCAAGGCCTGCGCTCGATCGCGGCGTTCCGCGTCGATGCGCGTGCTGCCGCGCGCGACAAACAATTCCAGCGCCGGGTAGTGGCCGCTGCGGCGCGCATCGATTTCATCGCGGCTGATTTCGGCGCCGAGCCGGGCCGCCTCCAGGCTGAGATTCCGCGCCAGGGCGGTGCTGACCCACTCATCCACGTCGAGGGGTTCCGGCGAAACCAGCGGCGTGCCGGGGGCTGCATCCGCGATGCCCTCGTAGTACTCGCCGGTGATCTCGCGCAAAAATTCCCGGGCGACCGCGAATGAGCGCTTGGCCTCGATGACGGTCGCGGTCGCGGCATCGAAACTGGCCTGGGCTTCCTGGACGTCGGTGATGGCCGACAAGCCGACCTCGAAACGCTTCTCGGCCTGCTCCAGCTGCCGGCCGATGGCTTCCTTGGCGGCTTCGGCGGCCTGCAGCGTGGCGCGCGCACCCAGGATTTCAAAGTACCGCTGCGCCACCCGCGCCATCAGGTCCTGCTCGGCGGCGCGGAACTCGGCCTCGGCCCGCGCCAGTTGCTTGTCGGACTGCCGCAGCGCCACCCACTGGTCCCAGCGAAACAGGGTCTGGGTGAGCCGCAATTGCCAGGACCTCGCCGGTTCCACGTCCTGCTCGAAACCGGTGGTGATGGTCACCACCTCGCCGCTCTCGAGTTGCTGGGTGAACGTCTGCGTGCCGTCGCTGTAGCGATGCTCGTAGCTGCCGGTCGCCTCGATCTGTGGCAGCAGCGCCGCGCGCGCCTGCGGCCGCGCCTCGAGTGCGGCGAGTCGGGTGGCGGCAGCTTCACGCAGGGTGGGGTCGCTGCGCAGTGCATCCCGGTATGCGGTCAGCAGGCTGGCGGCCTCGGCTTGGGGCGCGGCAAGCAGGGCCAGGACTGCAAGCAGCATCGGCAGGCGGTAGCGGTTCATCGGTCGATCCTTGAAATACGAGTGAAGGACAGGTGATATAGTGATCTATATCACCATATCGCTTGTCGGCAGGCAAGCCCCCGCGGGCAGCGCGTCATCAATACTGCGGGATAGACGAATCGAGCTGGTCTGACCAGGCGAGGATACCGCCGGCCAGGTTCCAGACTTTCTCGAACCCCTGTTGCTCAAGAAATCCGGCAACCTGCGCGCTGCGGCCCCCGCTGCGGCACAGCACGACGATATCGCGATCCCGGTCCAGTTCCGCCAGGCGCGCCGGCACTTCGCCCATGGGAATGTGGGCTGCCTCGTCGAGGCGCGCGATCGCCAGTTCCCACGCCTCGCGAACGTCCAGCAGGATCGGCGCCCAGCCGGTTTCGGCGCGCGCCTTGAACTGCACCGGAGTCATTTCTTTAACCATAGCGATAACCATCTGTGCTGCGAAGAAACATGACTCAGAAAACGAACTCCGGAGGCGGCGGCGCGTTATCCAGCGGCGGCAGGCAGGTCTCGAATACGCCGGCCACGTGCCACTCGGATTCATTCTTGCGCGTGACCAGTCGGGCCGCCATGATCGGTGGCTGGCCCGTGACGACGAACAGGCGACCGCCAACGGCTAGCAGGCGCTCGAAGCGTTCGCTCCGGGCCGGCAGCGAACCGTTGATGCATACGACATCGAAACCGCCCGGCAATTCCATCGCGAGGGGATCGCCCTCGAGCACCTCGACATTATCGATAGCAAGCGCCGCCAGGTTACGCCGCGCGGTGTCCGCCAGTTCAGGTACCGCTTCAACGGCAGTCACGCGATCGGCCAGCGCGGCCAGGCAGGCGCTAAGGTAGCCGCAGCCGCTGCCGATTTCCAACGCGCTTTCGCCCGCCTGGGGCAGCAGCGCCTGCAGGGCGCGGCCCTGGATCTTGGGCGGCGCCAGTATCCGGCCGTGGCCGAGCGGTATTTCCGTGTCGGCGTACGCGAGTTCGCGCCAGTCGGGCGGCACAAAGCGTTCGCGAGGCAAGGCGGCCATCACCGCCACGACCCGGTCGTCGACCACCTCCCATGCGCGCAGCTGGTGGCCGATCATTCTTTGGCGAGCGGTTTCATAGTCCATGATTGCGGGCCATTGTTGCGGGCGCTGAGACGCGTCGCTGCGCGGTGGGAGGATGTTGAGGTTAGTGGCTTCTGGTGTATGTGACAAGCAGTGATCTCTGCATTATGGTTAATGGCGGTTCGGGTGTCGGTGGTCATGGGCTAAGCTGCACCGTCTCGAGGACGGCGGCGGGTCACCAGCCCCGTGGTTCATTATATTGTCTCGATGTCCCGGAAAGGATGTCAGTCTTGCAAACCAAGGGATTCCAATGAGCGCAAATCCTCGTGACGAACTTCGCGATCCTGCAAGACTCCGCGATGCGGTCACGCAGCCGTTTCCCGGCTCGGTAAAAATACACGCAGCCGGCAGCCGCCCCGATCTCCGCGTCGCCATGCGCGAGGTACGCCAGGCGGCGACGCCCGGCGTCGCCGGCCCGGAGCCCAATCCGGCGATCACGGTGTATGACACCTCGGGTCCATACACCGACCCCGGCTACCAGGTCGATTTGCTGGCCGGGCTGCCGGCCGCCAGGGCCACCTGGATAGAGGAACGGGGCGATTGCGCGCCGCTGGACGGCCAGAGCTCCAGTTTTGCGCGGGATCGGGCCCGGGATGCGGCGACTGCCGGACTGACCTTTCCCGCTCGCCGCGTGCCGCGGCGCGCGCTGGCCGGACGCAATGTCACGCAGATGCACTATGCGCGCCGCGGCATCATCACGCCCGAGATGGAGTACGTGGCGGTGCGTGAGAACGCCGGCCTGGAGAGCCGCCGCGAGGCCTATGCGGCGGCCGGCCTGCTGGCGCAGCATCCCGGCGAAGCCTTCGGCGCGCAACTTCCCGGCCTGGTGACCCCCGAGTTCGTGCGCGCCGAACTGGCCGCCGGGCGCGCCATCCTGCCCTGCAACCTGAACCACCCGGAACTCGAGCCGATGATCATCGGGCGGAATTTCCGCGTGAAGGTCAATGCCAATATCGGCAACTCGGCCGTCAGCTCATCGATCGCGGAAGAAGTCGAGAAGCTGGTGTGGGCGATTCGCTGGGGCGCCGATACGGTCATGGACCTGTCGACCGGCAAGCATATTCACGAGACGCGCGAGTGGATCTTGCGCAATTCGCCCGTGCCGATCGGCACGGTGCCGATCTACCAGGCGCTGGAAAAGGTGGACGGCCGCGCCGAGGACCTGAGCTGGGAATTGTTCCGCGATACGCTGATCGAGCAGGCCGAGCAGGGGGTGGATTATTTCACCATCCACGCCGGGGTCCGGCTGCCGTTTATTCCGCTGACTGCGCGGCGAGTCACCGGAATCGTGTCGCGCGGCGGCTCGATCATGGCGAAATGGTGCCTGGCGCATCACGAGGAGAACTTTCTCTACACGCGGTTTGCCGAAATCTGCGAGATCATGGCGGCTTATGACGTAGCCTTTTCGCTCGGTGACGGACTGCGACCGGGCTGCATCGCGGATGCCAACGACCGGGCGCAGTTCGCCGAACTCGAGACGCTCGGCGAGTTGACCCGCACGGCCTGGGAACGCGACGTGCAGGTGATGATCGAGGGCCCCGGCCACGTGCCGATGCAACTCATCCGCGAGAACATGGACAAGGAACTCGCCGATTGCATGGCGGCCCCGTTTTATACCCTGGGTCCGCTGACCACCGATATTGCGCCCGGCTACGACCACATCACCTCGGCCATCGGCGCGGCGCAGATCGGCTGGTACGGTACCGCGATGCTGTGTTACGTGACGCCCAAGGAACACCTCGGCCTGCCGGATCGCAACGACGTGCGCGAGGGCATGATTGCTTATCGCATTGCGGCCCATGCGGCCGATCTCGCCAAGGGCCACCCGGGCGCCCAATTGCGCGACAATGCCTTGTCCAAGGCGCGCTTCGAATTCCGCTGGGACGACCAGTTCAACCTCGGCCTGGATCCGGATCGCGCCCGCGAATACCACGACCAGACGATGCCCAAGGAAGCACACAAGCTGGCGCACTTCTGCTCGATGTGCGGGCCGCAGTTCTGCTCGATGAAGATCACCCAGGAGGTACGGGAATACGCCCGGTCCCGCGGGCTCGATGACCCGGGTGACGCAATTCGCAATGGCATGGAAGAGAAATCGCTGGAGTTCCGCAAGGATGCCGCGCGTGTTTACCGCCCAGGGTGACAATTCGCGAGGCGGGCGGGTAGGCCCGTGATGGCGGCGCTGACAATCACCGCCGTGGCCGCCGCGATCGGCCTGCTCGCAGTGCTTTTCTGGCGCCGGCGGACCCCCTCGCACGAGGGGGGCGGCGCCCTGCCACTGCTCATGTCCGAGGTTAGCGAGCCCACGACCGCGCGGGCGGGTTCGCGCTCGGCGCCGGTCGAGCGAGGCGCTGTTGGCGCCCATCCGCTTGCCGTGCTGGGTGATCAGCCGCTGTTCATGCGGCTCGCGGAACGCGTGCAGGATGCGGTGTTGCTGCATGACGACGAAATCCAGTATGCGAATGCCGGCGCCGAGGCGCTGCTCGGCGCCGGCGAGCCACTCGCGGGGTGCCGCCTGGCCGATATGGTCGAGGCGGAGCAGGCGGGAGATCTCGCCGCCTGGCTGAAGGCCCGCCGCGCCGGGCGCCAATCGGCGGTGCGGCTGCGATTGCGCGACGGCCATGACGTGGCCATCGAGTGCGAGCTGACAGGCTTTCCGCTGCCGGCGGGCAGCAGCGTGGTTGGTACGGTCGTGCGCGCGACCCGCGACCAGGTGGTCAGCTCGGCCCGCCAGCAGGGTACGCGCGTCGCGGAGGCCACGCTGGAGTCCATCAGCGAAGGCGTGATCACCACCGACATGCGCGGCCAGATCGATTATCTCAATTCGGCCGCCGAGACGTTGCTCGGCTGCTCACGTGATCTTGCGCGCGGCCGCTCGCTCACCGATGTCGTGGGGCTTGTCGACGAGACTGACCGCCGCACGCTCGGCGACCCGGTCGCCCGCTGCCTGAAGGAGCGCCGGCGCGTCGATCTCGGTCGCCGCGCGCTGCTCATTGCGCGCGCTTCGGCCAGGGAATTCTCGGTCGAGCTCCGCGCGTCGCCGATCCGGGCAGCCGGCAATGAAATCGGGGGCTGCGTGGTGGTGTTGCGCGACGTCTCCGAGTTGCGGGGCCTGACCCGCCAGATGTCATACCAGGCCAGCCATGATCCCCTCACCGGGCTAGCCAACCGGCGCGAGTTCGAGCGACGCCTGGAAGGGGCGCTGAAAAGCAGCCAGGCCGGCAACAGCAACCATGTGCTTTGTTACCTGGACCTGGACCGCTTCAAGCAGGTCAACGACACCAGCGGGCACACCGCCGGCGACGGCATGCTGCGCGAGATCGCCGGCATATTGAAAGACCAGGTCCGCGATTCCGATATCGTCGCGCGGGTCGGCGGCGACGAGTTCGGCCTGTTGCTGCTCGGCTGCCCGCTGGAAAAGGCCCGGCAGATTGCCGACGACGTCTGCGCGGCCATCCGCGATTACCGTTTCGTGTGGCGCGACAAGATATTCACCGTCGGGATCAGCGTCGGGCTGGTCCAGGTCGGCCCGGAAAGCGGCTCGATCGAGGACTCGCTCAGCGCCGCGGATTCGGCCTGCTACATCGCGAAACAGCAGGGCCGCGGCCGCGTGCATGTCTATTCGGCGCGCGACGAGGCCATCGCGCGCCAGCGCGGCGAGATCGTCTGGCTCCAGCGCCTGCAGGCAGCCCTCAAGGAAAATCGTTTCGAACTCCACACCCAGCCGATCGTGGCCGTGGACGGCCGCCCGGACGTCGGCCCGGCCTGCGAGGTGCTGTTGCGCCTGAAAGACGAGCACGGCGTCGAGAGCCAGCCGACGGATTTCATGCAGGCAGCGGAGCGCTACCACCTGATGCCCAGCGTGGATCGCTGGGTCCTGCAGGCCACTTTCGCAGCCATTGCGGCCGGCACATTGAAGCTCCCCAAGGGCCGCAGCGTGGCGGTGAATATCTCGAGCCAGACGCTCGGCGATCCGCAGTTCCTCGAATTCGTCGTCGAGAACCTGGATCGCAGCGGTGTGCGCCCCGAGCAAGTCTGTTTTGAACTGTCCGAGTCGGTGGTGGCCGCCAACATGAGCCATACGGCGCGGTTCGTGGCCGTGCTCCATGGCCTCGGTTGCCAGTTCGCGCTGGATGATTTCGGCAGCGGGCTCGGCTCATTCGCGAATCTGAAGCAGCTGTCGATGGATTACCTGAAGATCGACGGCGCCTTCATTCGCGGCCTGGGCACCGATGACGTCAGCATCGCCATGGTGACGGCGATGATCGAGCTGGCGCGCACGCTCGGCATCAAGGTGGTCGCCGAGCATGTCGAGACCGAGCGCGCTTTCGAGCTGGTGCGCGCGCTGAAAGTCGATTTCGTGCAGGGTTACGCCGTCGGACGGCCGGTGCCGCTACCCGTGAAGGCGCCATGACGGCCGGCCGCGGCTTCAATCGGGCGCCACACTCTGTATAATCGCGCCGCTTAGCTGCGGCGCGGCTGTGTTGATCGCTGAACCAGAACACCAGAAAAGAGAAGGGGAAACATGGGCATGAACTTGATACCGCTCGTCGTGGGCGGAATAGGGCTGCTCGCGGCCTTCATTGTATTCCGCGCGGTGATGAGTTTTCCCGCGATGGAAGGCAAGCCGTCGAAGATTGCCGTCCAGATTCAGCTTGGCGCGATGGCGTTCATGAATCGCGAACTGAAGCTGATCGGCGCTTCTGTCGCCGTCATCGCCCTGGCGATCCTGTTCTCGCCGCTGGGCTACCAGACGGCGGTGTCGTTCCTCGTCGGCGCCGTGTGTTCCGCCGGGGCCGGCTTCCTGGGGATGTACGCCGCGACGCGCGCCAATGTCCGCACCACGACGGCTGCGCACGAGTTCGGCTCGGGCAAAGCGCTGACGGTAGCGTTCTACGGCGGCTCGGTGATGGGCCTGGTGCTGGCCTCGCTTGGCCTGCTCGGCCTGGGCGCGCTCTACGTGGCGTTCGGCACCGACCCCGATACCGCGCACCGTATTCACGGCTTCGGCATGGGCGCCGGCGTGGTGGCGCTGTTTTATCGTGTCGGCGGCGGCATCTTCACCAAGAGCGCGGACGTGGGCGCCGACCTGGTGGGCAAGATCGAGGCCGGCATTCCCGAAGACGATCCGCGCAACCCGGGCGTGATTGCCGACAACGTCGGTGACAACGTCGGCGACGTCGCGGGCATGGGTTCCGATATCTTCGAATCGTATTGCGGCGCGATGATCGCGACGGTCGCGCTGGCCACCGTCATGGTGCAGCAGGCCGGCGGCGGCGCCGTGCCGGGCCTCGGGCCGGCCGCCAGCCTCATGGGCCTGCCGCTGTTGCTGAGCTCGCTCGGCCTGCTGTGTTCGATCGCCGGCATCATCCTGGTGCGCCTGGCGTCCAACAAGTCCCCGGAAGTCGCCCTGCGTATCGGCACGATTTCCACCGCCGTGGTGTTCGTGCTGCTCGCCTATTTCCTGTTCGCGTGGGTGGATGTCGGCGCGAACGTGTGGATGGCGACAGTGGTCGGTGCAGTGGGCGGCGTCATTATCGGCCTGGCCACCGAGCACTACACCGCCGGCAAGCCGGTGCGGGAAATCGCCCGGGCCGGTGAGACCGGTCCGGCCACGGTCATCATTGCCGGCCTTGCGACGGGCATGATGTCGGTCGTGATTCCGATGCTGACCATCTGCCTGATGATCTACATCGCCAACTGGCAGGCCGGTTTGTATGGCGTCGGCATTGCCGCGGTCAGCATGCTGGCGACGGTCGGCATCACCATGGCGATCGACGCCTACGGTCCCGTGGCGGACAACGCCGGCGGTATTGCGGAAATGGCCGGCCTGGGGCCGGAGACGCGCAAGATCACCGACAGCCTTGATGAGCTCGGCAACACTACCGCTGCGATCGGCAAGGGTTTTGCGATCGGCGCCGCGGCGTTGGCGGCCTTGACCATCATTACCGCCTATATCGCCGAAGTTTCCTACCGGATTCCCGGTTTCAGCCTCGAAATCAGCGATCCCGACGTGCTGATCGGCATGTTCATCGGCGGCATCTTTCCCTTCCTGGTCGCCTCCATCACGATGACGTCGGTCGGTGATGCGGCCTTCGAGATGATCCAGGAGATTCGGCGCCAGTTCCGGGAGATCCCGGGCCTGCTCGAGGGCACGGCCGAACCGGACACCGTCCGCTGTGTCGACATCGCCACCACGGCCGCCATCAAGAAGATGCTGTTGCCGGCGGCAATCGCCGTGCTGGCGCCCGTCGTGGTCGGCTTCGGCCTCGGGGCCGAGGCGCTCGGCGGCATGCTGGGCGGCGCGCTGCTCGGCTGTGTGCTGCTCGCGCTCACCATGGCGAATGCCGGCGGCGCCTGGGACAACGCCAAGAAGCATGTCGAAAAGGGCAATTTTGGCGGCAAGGGTTCCGACACCCACAAGGCGAATGTCGTCGGCGACACCGTGGGCGATCCGCTGAAGGACACCTCCGGCCCGTCGATGAACATTCTCATCAACGTGATGGCCATCGTCAGCCTGGTGATCGCACCGCTGCTTTCGGCCTAGGAAAGAGACGCAAACGAAAAGGGCCGGGGTGCAAACCCCGGCCCTTTTTTTCACGCCCCGAATCAAGGGCGCGGCGCTGTCCCCTCGCGGCTTATTCTTCCCATGCCGGGAGCTTTTTCGGCGCCAGCTCGTTCTTCAGCTTGACGTACTTCGGCAGCCCGTCTTTGTACGGCGGGTAGTCCTCGCCCTTGATCAGGGGCGCCAGGTATTTGCGGCAGGCCCCGGTGATATGGAAACCATCGGCCGTGATGTATTTCCTGGGCAATTTTTTCTCGACATTGGCTACCTTGGCGAGGTCCGCCTGGCCGACCTTCCAGCGATACGGCTGGTCCGAAGTCCGCTCGATGATCGGCAACTTGCCGTGCACCCCGGCGAGCGCCATCTCGGCCGCCGCCTGGCCCATTGCATAGGCCTGCTCCACGTCGACTTTCGAGGCGATATGGCGCGCCGAACGCTGCAGGTAGTCCGCCACGGCCCAGTGGAACTTGTAGCCCAGTTTGCCACGCACGATTTCCGCCAGGTGCGGCGCCACCCCGCCGAGCTGCGCATGGCCGAATGCGTCCTTGGCGCCTGATTCGGCTACGAAACTGCCGTCCGGACGGCGGATGCCCTCCGATGCGACGATCACGCAGCTGCCGTGGCGGGCGACGTTCTCCTTCACCTTGGCGATGAACCGGTCCTCGTCAAAGGGAATTTCCGGGAACAGGATGAGGTGCGGCGGCTCGGTGCGATCCTTGCCGGCGAGGCCGCCGGCCGCGGCGATCCAGCCGGCGTGGCGGCCCATGACCTCGAGAATGAACACCTTGGTCTGCGGCATGGAGCCGACGTCGATGCCCGCTTCCAGGGTGGAGACCGCCACGTACTTGGCGACCGAGCCAAAGCCGGGGCAGTTATCCGTGATCGGCAGGTCGTTATCGACGGTCTTGGGAACGCCGACGCACGTGATCTCGTAGTCCATGTTCCTGGCGACCTGGGCGACCTTGTTGGCGGTATCCATGGAATCGCCGCCGCCGTTGTATATGAAATAGCCGATGTCGTGGGCGCGAAAGACATCGATCAGCCGCTGGTATTCCGCGGCGCTTTCCTCGATGCCTTTCAGCTTGTAACGCACCGAGCCGAAGGCTCCGCCGGGGGTATGGCGCAGGGCTGCGATCGCACTGGCCGAGTCCTTGCCCGTGTCGATCAGTTCTTCCCGCAATGCGCCGACGATGCCCATGCGGCCCGCGTAGACCTTGCCGACCCGGTCACGATTCGCGCGCGCGGTCTCGATGACGCCGCAGGCCGTGGCATTGATGACGGCGGTCACGCCGCCGGACTGGGCATAAAAAAGATTCCGTTTGCGTTTCATCCTGGCTCCCTGTTTGCGCGATTTCGGGTCTGGCTACAGCGGTGAAGAACATCCTCGGCCCCTTCGGCCGGCGTCGTATGCGAAGAATAGCGGATTAGCGCGGCTCCGGTCATGGCAGGCCCGGTGCGGTTTGACCGCGGCCGGTAACGTCGGCAAGCTTGTCATCTTTGGCCGCTTGGCCGCGCGACAGCAGTGGGAGAGAGTGGATGCGCATCGTATTGCTTGGCGCCCCGGGCTCTGGAAAGGGCACGCAGGCGAAGAAACTCATGGCCGACTTTGGTCATCCGCAGATTTCCACCGGCGACTTGCTCAGGGATGCGGTCGCGCGCGGCACGCAGCACGGCATCAAGGCGAAGGCGGCGATGGATGCCGGCAAGCTCGTGTCCGACGACATCGTGCTGGGAATACTCCGGGAGCGCATCGCGCGACCCGACGCCGCGAAGGGCTTTATCCTCGACGGCTACCCGCGCAACACCGCCCAAGCCGAATCGCTCGAGAATGTGCTCGCGGAACTCGGCCAGCCGCTGGATGCCGCCGTGCTGATGGACGTCGACCTCTCGATCCTGATGAAGCGCCTGACCGGCCGGCGCAGCTGCACGGGCTGCGGGCGCGTTTACAACATTCACTTCCTGCCGCCGCCGTCGAACGGCCGCTGCGAGTCCTGTGGCGGCGAACTGGTACAGCGTTCCGACGACCGCGCGGAAACCATCGGTCATCGTCTCGAGACCTACAATGCCGAGACCGCGCCGCTGATCGAGCATTACCGCGGCGTGGGCAAGTTGCGGGTCGTCGACGCTGAAGGCGAGTTCGAAGAGGTTTATCGCCGGCTGGTGCAGGCGCTCGGTCTCCAGGGCTAGCCGAGGCGCGCCCGGTCAGCTCGCCTCCAGCAAGCCGAGCAGCTCGGCGCCCGCGAGTTCGCGTCGCCAGCCCTCCAGCAGCGGCAGGTCGCGTCGTCCGAGCACCAGTGCTTCCACATCCCTGCGGGTGGCGAGCAACGGCGTGGAAACGCGGTGTTGCTCGGCCAGCTCCCGCAGCCGGGCCATCAGCCGGCGCGCCAGCTTGTCCTCGGCGTTTTCGAGCCGCGCGGGTGCGGGCCTGGCTGGCGGCTCGGCATCCGCCGCCGCATGCATGACCGCGAGCAGCGCCTCGCCATGACGTCGCAACACGGCCGGCGGCAGGGCATCCAGCCGCGCAAGCGCCGCCGGGCTGTCGGGATTGCGTTCGGCCAATGCAATGATGGCTTCGTCCTTGAGTATCCAGCGTCGCGGCCGGTCGCAGCGACGCGCTTCTTCCTCGCGCCAGGCGGCCAGCGCCACCGCCCGCGCCAACGGCGCGTCGGCCAGCTGCCCTACCCGCTTGACGCGGCGCCAGGCGCCCGCGGCGTCGAAGGCATACAGTTCCGGGTCGCACAGCGCGGCGCTTTCGCTGGCGGCCCATGCCCGGCGACCGAGACGCTCGAGTTCACCCTCGAGGCGTTCGGCCAGCGGCAGCAGCCACAACACGTCGGCGGCCGCGTAGCGAAGTTGCTCGTCGGACAGCGGCCGGCGGCTCCAGTCGGTGCGGGCGTGATCCTTGGGCAGCGTGACGCCGAGCTCGGCTCCCGTCAGCTGCGTGTAACCGACCTGGTCGGGATAGCCGAGCATCGCGGCCGCCACCTGGGTGTCCCAGACGGGGCCCGGCACAGCGCCGAGATGCTCGTTGAGCACCTCGAGATCCTGTCGCGCGGAATGAAATACCTTGCGCACCGCGGGATCGGCCAGCAGTTCCGCAAAGGGCCCGGGGCCGCCCAGCGCCAGCATGTCGAGGCACACGACGCGTTCGCCGTCCGATACCTGCATCAGGCACAACTGTGCGCTGTAAGTGCTTTCGCGGACGAATTCGGTGTCCACCGCCAGCTGCGGCACGCCGGCCCACTCGCGCGCCAGCGCCTCCGCCTCGGCGGTCTTGTCCATGAATAAATAATCGCTCATGACGCCATTATCCCAGAAGACGGCCCGCGGCGGCGCTTGCACGGTGTGCGGTGCGCGCAGGTATGATGCCGGCTGCAAAAGGTAACGCCATGCAGCCCCTGATTCGCTTGTTCATTGAAATCGTGTTGCACCGCAAGGGACCCCAGGACGTGCCGGCGCTCGGTGTCGTGCTGGGTGTGACGCTGTGCGCCTACCTGCTGGTTGGCGCCGCGGTGTTGTGGCCGTCGACGGCGAGCGTCAATACCCTGCTGGGCCAGTTGACCCTCGACCTGTTGCTACTGGTGCTGGTGTTCGGCGGCTTGCTGGGCGGGACCGGTCGCTCCGGGCGCATCCCGCAAACCCTGTCGGCGCTGTTCGGCACCGGGGCGCTGCTGAGTGCGGCCGCGCTGCCGTTCGCCTGGATCGCGGCCCGCACGATCAGCGACGGAGAGCCTGTGCCCGGCATGGAGGGCCCCGCGTTGTTGAGCGCCATGGCGCTGTTCACGCTGCTGGTCGCCTCGCTGTTCGTCACCGGCCACATCCTGCGGCATGCGTTGGGCTGGAGCTATGCCGCCGGCGTGCTGGCGGCGGTGCTGTATTTCGCCACGAGTGTTGCCGTGTTCCGCGCAGTCTTTCCGGTCGCCTGATGCACGTTCATATCCTCGGCATCGGCGGCACATTCATGGCGGGCATCGCGGCGCTCGCGCGCGCACTCGGCCATCGCGTGACGGGTTCGGACCGGCCCCTGTACCCGCCGATGAGCACTCAGCTCGCGGCGCTCGGCGTCGAGGTCATCGAGGGTTACGAAAACGACTTGCTCGCGCCCGCGCCCGACTGCGTGGTGGTCGGCAATGTCATGTGCCGCGGTATGCCGGTGGTGGAGCGGTTGCTGGATAGCGGCTTGCCCTATTGTTCCGGCCCCGAGTGGCTGGCGCGCGAAGTGCTGCACGATCGCTGGACATTGGCGGTGGCCGGTACCCACGGCAAGACCACCACGACCAGCATTCTCGCCTTCCTGCTCGAATCCGCGGGCCTGCGCCCGGGTTTCCTGGTGGGCGGCATCGCGGCGGATTTCGGCGTCTCGGCCCGGCTTGGGGATGCGCCGTTTTTTGTCGTCGAGGCCGATGAATACGACACGGCGTTTTTCGACAAGCGCTCCAAGTTCGTGCATTACCGGCCGCGCACCCTGGTGTTGGGCAACCTCGAGTTCGACCACGCAGATATCTTCGACGACCTCGGCGCCATTCAGCGCCAGTTCCACCACCTGGTAAGGACCGTGCCCGGTGCCGGACTGATCGTTTCCAAGGCGGGAGAAGCAGCGTTGGATACCGTGCTGGCACAGGGTTGCTGGACGCCGGTCACGCGCTTCGCCGGCCCGGACGGCGAAGCGCCGGGAGCGGAGCATGCCGCGCGGCTCGCACCCGGCGGCTTCGAGGTGCTGGACGCGGCGGGCACGGTGGTGGCCCGGGTGCGCTGGTCCATGCCCGGCGCGCACAATGCCGAAAATGCGCTCGCGGCGATGCTGGCGGCGCGCCATGCGGGCGTGCCGCTGGCGACGTCGGCACAGGCGCTGGCCGCCTTCCGCGGCGTAAAACGCCGCCAGGAATGGATCGGAACGGCGGACGGCGTCGAACTCTTCGATGACTTCGCGCATCACCCCACCGCGATTGCCCGCACGCTGGCGGCGATGCGCGAAGGAATGGGGGCGGGCCGCCTCGTCGCGGTGCTCGAGCCGCGCTCGAACACCATGCGCATGGGGGTGCACGCGGCCAGCCTGGCGGGATCGTTGGCGGCGGCCGAGCGCGTTTATGTGCATGCGCCGGCGGACCTCGGCTGGGATGCGGCCGGGGCGCTGGCCGGGCTTGGCGCGCGTGCGCGGGTTTGCGCCGAGCTGGCAGAGCTGGAGGCTATACTGTTGGCAGAATTACAGGCCGGAGATCGCGTGGTGCTGATGTCGAACGGCAGTTTCGGCGGCCTGTACCCGCGCCTGCTCGAAGGCCTCCGGGCGCGCGAGGAGAGGACTGGATGAGTTTGCATGTTGCGCTGGCGATGACGGGAGCTTCGGGCGCGCAGTACGGACTGCGGCTGCTGGAGTGCCTGCTCGGCGCCGGCTGCCGGGTGTCGCTGATGATCTCGAAACCGGCCCAGGTGGTCATCGGCATGGAGACTGACCTGGCGTTGCCGGGCCGCCCGGCGGACATGCGGCGTTTCTTCTGTGCGCGGCATGGGGTGCCGGAGTCGCAACTGGTGGTGTACGGGCGCGAGGAATGGACTGCACCCGTCGCCAGCGGTTCGGCGGCGCCCGATGCGATGGTGGTCTGTCCCTGCACGACGGCCACCGTGTCGGCCCTGGCGACGGGGGCGAGCCGGAGCCTGATCGAACGCGCCGGCGACGTCGTGCTCAAGGAACGCAAGACCCTGGTGCTGGTGGTGCGCGAAACGCCGTTTTCGCCTATTCATCTCGAGAACATGCTGACGCTGGCGCGTGCCGGCGCCGTCATCATGCCCGCGAACCCGGGTTTTTATCATCGCCCGGCGGGCGTGGCCGAACTCGTGGATTTCGTCGTCGCACGCGTGCTCGACCACCTCGGCATCAGGCATGTACTGGTACCGGCCTGGGGCGGAGCGCCAGCCGAGTGAGCAACCAGCGAGTGAGCAACCCGGTCGAGATGCCGCTGTTCCCGTTGCAGACCGTGTTGTTCCCCGGCGGGCCATTGCCGCTGCGGATATTCGAGCCGCGCTACATCGACATGATCAGCGGCTGCATGAAAGCGGACATCGGCTTTGGCGTATTGCTGGCCAGCCCAGGCGACGAGAGCGCCCCCGCGAGCCTGCACGAGATCGGTACGGTCGCGAAGATCGTGGACTGGGACCAGTTGGCCGACGGCACGCTGGGCGTAGTGGTGGTAGGTGAAGAGCGTTTTGCGCTCAACGGCTCGCGACGCCAGGCCGACGGCCTGAACATCGGCGTCGTGGAGTTGCTCGAGGCCGAGCCCAGGGTGCCGTTACCAGCCCGCTTCCAGGACATGGCCCGCCTGCTGGAGGGCGTGTTCGAAGACCTTGGCCCGCATTACGCGCATATCACGCCGGACTTCGGCGACGCCGGCTGGGTCGGCTGCCGCCTGGCCGAGCTTTTGCCTGTCGACCTGGAGCACAAGCAGCATTGCCTGGCGCTGTTCGACCCGATCGCGCGCCTCGATTATCTCGAACCCCTGCTCAAGAGCCTCGGCAGCTGACATGCAGGATGCCGGCGACAAGACCTTGTTCGCGGCGCGCGACCTGGTATGCGTGCATCGTGGCACGGACCCGATCGAAGCCAACCTGTTGAAGGGGCTGCTTGACAGCGAAGGCGTCCCCGCCGCCGTCACGGGGGCGGATCTCGTCGGCGCTTACAGTGGCGTGCCCAAGGTCTGCGACGTGCGCCTGCTCGTGCCGGAGCGCTTTCGCGACCAGGCGGCGGGGGTGCTGGAGCGTTACCAGCAGGAGCGCTCCACCGGCAGCGAGTGGACCTGCGCCGGCTGCGGCGAAGTCAACGCGGCGACCTTCGAGTCGTGCTGGTCCTGCGGCCGGGAACGCTAGCCGTCCGCCAGGGTTCGCTGGGCTGCGGCGATGGTCGCGTCGATATCCTCATCGGTGTGCGCGAGCGAGACAAAGCCGGCCTCGAAGGCAGAAGGCGCCAGGTAGACTTTTTCCGCCAGCATGCCGTGGAAGAAGCGCTTGAAGCGCGCCTGGTCGCAGGCCATGACTTGCGCGAAGCTCTGCACCGGGCCGTCGCCGGTAAAAAACAGGCCGAACATGCCGCCGACCGAGTGGCCGGAAAATGGCACGCCCGCGGCGTCCGCGGCCGCTTGCACGCCCGCGACAAGGCGCTGCGTGCGCGCGCCGAGTTCTTCGTAGAGCCCGGTATTCAGCCGGTCGAGCGTGGCGATGCCGGCATGCATGGCGACCGGATTGCCCGACAGGGTGCCGGCCTGGTAGACCGGGCCGAGCGGGGCGATCTGTTCCATGATCTCGCGCTTGCCGCCGAAGGCGCCGACCGGCATGCCGCCGCCGATGATCTTGCCCAGCGTCGTCAGGTCCGGCGTGACGCCGGAAATCTCCTGCACGCCGCCGAGGGCGACGCGAAAACCGGTCATGACTTCGTCGAATATGAGCACGGCGCCGTACTTGTCGCACACCGCCCGTAGTCCCTCGAGAAAGCCGGGCGCCGGCAGCACCATGTTCATATTGCCGGCGATCGGTTCGACGATGATGCAGGCAATCTCTTCGCCGACATCGGCAAACACTTTTTCGACCTCCTCGAGGTCGTTGTAGGTCAGCGTAATGGTGTGCTGCGCCAGCGAGGCGGGCACGCCCGGCGAGGTCGGCACGCCGAGGGTCAGCGCGCCCGAGCCGGCTTTCACCAGCAGCGAATCCGAGTGGCCGTGGTAACAGCCTTCGAACTTGACGATCTTGTCGCGCCCGGTGAAGCCGCGCGCGAGCCGGATGGCGCTCATGGTCGCCTCGGTGCCGGAACTGACGAACCGCACCAGCTCGATGGACGGCATGATCGAGCAGACGCGCCTGGCGAGTTCCGTTTCCACCGCGGTCGGTGCACCGAAGGACAGGCCGTCGAGTGCGGCGGTGCGCACCGCCTCGATGACGTCCGGGTGGGCGTGTCCCAGGATCATCGGCCCCCAGGAGCCGACGTAGTCGGTATAGCGCGCGCCGTCTTCGCCCCAGAAATAAGCGCCCGCTGCCTTGCGGATAAAGACGGGATCGCCGCCGACAGAGCGGAAGGCGCGGACCGGCGAATTCACGCCGCCAGGGATATAACGCTGAGCTTCCTGGAACAGGTTCACGATTTGCAAGCCTCCTGAAACGGTTCGGGCGGCAGTACGCTGCCCGGAAAAACGGTCATTTTAGCCGCCCGCGGCCCTGCTCGCAGGCTGCGGAAAGTACCTGCGCGGCGTGTCGCGGATCGGGGTCGCTGAACAGGTCCCGGATCACCGCGACGCAATGCGCGCCGGCAGCGACCGTCTCAGCCGCATTGTGGCGCGTGATGCCGCCGATCGCGACCACCGGTACGGTCGCGGCGCGCGCGACCGTTGTGAGCAGGGCGAGGGGCGCCCGCACCGCCTCCGGCTTGGTCGCGGAGGGCCAGACGCTGCCGAAGGCGACGTAGTCTGCACCCGCGGCCACGGCGGCTGCGGCGAGCGCCGGCTGGTCGTAGCAGGACACGCCCACCAGGCGATCCGGACCGACGACGGCCCGGGCGTGCGCTGGACCATCGTCGTCGCGCCCGAGGTGCACACCGTCGGCGCCCAGCGCGGCGGCGAGCTCGGCATCGTCGTTGATGATGCACAACGCGCCGTGCGCGCGGCAGGCGTCGAGCACTGCCTGCGCCCGCCGCCGGCGGGTGGCGGCGTCCGTCGTCTTGTCGCGGAACTGCACGACGCCCGCGCCGCCCATGATGGCCTGCGCGACGCGCTCGGCCAGCACGGCCTCGGGGAGCAACGCCGGATCGGTCACGGCGTACAGGCCGGTCGGCAACGTGGGTCGAGTCATGGCTTCAAGCGGGCCGGCGCAGGGGCACGAGCTGGCCGCGGCCCGGCCGGAAGGCCCGTTCCAGCCACCCGTGGGTCAGCGCCTGGGCTTCCGCCACGGCGGTCTCGACAGGATCGCCATGGGCGATCCGCGCCGCGCAGGCCGAGGCCAGCGTGCAACCGGAACCGTGAAAACTGCCCGGCAAGCGTGGCCAGCGGAACAGCCGCGGTGCGCCGGGACCATAGAGCGTATTCGACACCCGGTCATCGCCGGCGTCGGCCTCGTCGCCGCCCTTGGCGAGCACCCAGGTGCAGCCCGCCTGGCGCAACGCGGCGGCACGCGCCGCGCTGTCCGGCAACCCCGGCGCCAGGCCGCGTATTTCATGCGCATTCGGCGTCAGCAGCAGGGTCAGCGGGCACAAGCGCTCGAGCAAAACCTCGGTCAGCGCTGCTTCGGCCAGCCGCGCGCCGCCGGCGGCGACCAGCACGGGGTCGAGCACCACGGGCAGGCCGGGGTGGCGCGCCAGCACGTCGGCCACCGCCGCGGCGATCGCGGCGGTCGCCAGCAGGCCGATCTTCACTGCCGCCACCGGGATATCGGCCAGCACGGCCTCCATCTGGGCGGCGACCAGCTCGGCGGCGGCGGGCTCGACCCGGCTCGCGTTGGCGGTGTCCTGGACGGTCAGGGCTGTAATGACGGGTGCGGGGTGCGCACCGGCCGCGGTAATGGCCTGCACGTCGGCCGCCAGGCCGGCGCCGCCGGAAGGGTCATTGCCGGCCACGACCAGCACGGTGGGGGGAAGAGTTGGCATATGTCTTGGGTCGGGGGCGTCCGCGTGCGAGAATTCGCGACTGGTTTGATTATCGCCGCGGCGGACTATTGATGAAAGCGTGGATGTGCGTGATTTGCGGGTATGTGTACGAAGAAGCTGCGGGTGATCCGGAAGGCGGGCTTGATCCCGGCACGAAATGGGATGATGTGCCGCTGAGTTGGCGTTGCCCGGATTGCGGCGCCGGCAAGGAAGATTTCGAGATGATCGAGATCTGAGCGCCGGCCGCGCGGCGCTCGCGCTGGGCGGTCAGGGCGCGGCGCTGGCGTCCGACGGCTGGCAAGCGGCGCGGCAGCGAATGACCCGGTAACCCTGGGCTTCGAGCAGCGCCGGCAGGCCCTCCGGGCCGACCAGGTGCAGCGCGCCGACCACCACCAGGTAGGTGCCTGGCGTCGCCAGGCGTGCCTCGATGCTCGACAACCAGGCGCGATTGCGGTCGATCACGATACTGTTGCGCAGTTCCTCGTAGCCGCGGAAGTCCATGGCCAGCCGCTGCGACAGCGCCGCCACATCGCCCGCGCGCCATTGGCGGACCAGCGCGGCGGTATCCGCCTCGAGGGCCGGGAGTTCTTCGATCGCCTTGAGCAACATGGCCCGTTGCACGGTCGTGTCGAGCTTTTTGAACAGCCACAACTGCTCCTCCAGCGTCTCGAGCCCGGTGACTGGCTTCGCATCGCGCGCGGCCCACGCGGCGACCTGCTGGTCCACTCCCAGTTCGGCCTCGTAGCCGGCGGCTGCCAGCCTGCTGGTATAGAGCACGATGGCTGCAAACCAGGGCTCCAGTCCGGCGACGGCCTGCAGATCGACGCCCGCCGCGTCGGCCAGGGTCTCGGCTCGCCGCCATTGCGGTGCGCTCAGCACTTCCACCGCGGCGCCGCCGGGCGAAGTCACGCCGATGCGTTGCAATGCCGCTCGCGAGGGCTCGGGCGCCAGTTCGGCAGGATCGAGCTCCAGCAAAAGCTGTTCGGCCTGCCGGTAGGCGGCCTGGACGGCGTCGGGCAACGGCTGGTCCTGCGCGCGCAACAGGTGCACCGAGCCAAGCAGCAGGACCCTGCTGTCAGCCGCGGCGTTTTCCACCGACCACAACGGCACTGCGCCGAGCGGCGCGCCGTGCAGCCCCAGGAAGAGGCCCAGGAACAGGCC
>JBLRWC010000015.1:0-29905 GCA_047921455.1 Gammaproteobacteria bacterium | reverse complement strand
GGAGTCCCGGCACAGGCCTGCGCAGGACGCTCATTGCGGCGCTGCCGCGGCGATCCCGGCGACGCGGGCCAGCCAGGCGATGCGCGCGGAAGATTCGAGCGAACAGGTCCACTTGTAGGCCAGGTCGATATTTTCGGCGGCCGCGTACACACCGTGACCGCGCACCAGGCAGACGCGGTGTCGCGCCAGCGTCGCGGCGACGGCAGCGGGTGAACGGGCCGTGTAGCGGTCGGCCGGGATGTCGAGCACCGGCACGACGGGGAAATAATACCGGCCTTCGAAATCCGTCGGCAGGAAGTCGCCGCCGCCCAGCGTCATGGCAATGCTGTGCGGGCCATGGCTGTGCAGCACGGCCCCGGTGTCCGGCTGCGCCGCGTAGACGGCGAGATGCAGCGGTGCGTCGAGCGAGGCGCCGGCCGGCGGCGGCTCGTCCAGCGGACAGCGGAGCAGGTCGGCGGCCGCCAGCGTGTCGCCGCTGCAGCCTGACGGCGTGACCCAGGCAACGTCGCCGTCGCGGATCGAGGCGTTGCCGCTATGCGAGTCGTTCAATCCGTACTGGCGCAGCCAGCGGTAATAGCGCACCAGCAGGTCGCGCGCCGTGCCGCCGGCCGCCGCGCTCAAGCGCCGAACCCCGCGGGTTTCGGCGCCCACTCGACGCGGGTCGTAATGCGGCCGTCCGGCATGAGTTCCAGCCAGCGCCAGCCGGGGCCGCACTCGGCGTCCACGTCGGATCTGCTGGTGCGCGGCATGAACTGGAAGCAGGTGGACGGCGTGCCGAGCATGCGCACGCCGCCGCGTTCGCTGTCGTGCACCTGGTGCACATGGCCCCACAGCACGCCGCGCACGCGCGGGCAGGCATCGGTCACCGCCAGGAATTCCGCCGCGTTGTCCAGCGCCACCTTGTCGAGCCAGGAATGGACCGGTACCGGGTGATGATGCAGCACCACCAGCACGTGGGGCTCGGCGGACTCGTCCAGCACCCGTGCCAGGCGCTGCAGTTCCTCGTCCGGCAGCCGCCCGCCGCCCCGGTCCCCATCCCAGGTGGCCAGCATCACCAGCCGCCAGGCGCCGAGCGCATGGTCGCCGCAGTACTCGAAGGGCGGCGACGAGAGCGCTGCCGCCATCTCTCCCGGGTGGTCGTGGTTGCCGGGGATGCAGAAAACCGGCACGCCGGGCGCCGCCAGGATCTCGCGCACGTGCTCGTAGGAGGCGCGGCTGCCGTCCTGGGAGAGGTCGCCGGTCGCCAGGATGGCGTCGGGCGCCGCGGCGCCGTCCAGCGCCGCTCGGAGCGCCAATTCCAGCGACTCGCGCGTACGCCAGCCCTTCAGCACACCGTCGGGCGCAGCGCGGAGATGGCTGTCGGTAAGCTGGAGCAGCCGCAGCGGACGATCTCCGCTCATCACCCGTCCCCCGTTAGAATTCGGTTCACATACTAGCTTAACCAAAAGCGGCACTGTCATAACGGGAACTGCGTCATGTCTAACCAAGGCATCGGTATCGAAGGCCCGCTGCACGAATATTTGCTGGCGGCGTACTATGAGCGGTTGCTCGAGTTGTTGCGCGACGATGGGCGCGTGGACCTGTCCCTGGTGCCCATCGGCGACGGGCTCACGTTGGCGAGGAAGCGCTGATCACGCCGGCTCGATTATTATCAGCTTATTGTTTCGCTGGGAAATCTCGTGGTGACAAGTTCGATTCATCCGTCCGCATGTGTCGCACCGGGCGCCCGGCTGGGGCCGCGGGTTACCGTCTCGGCCGGCGCGGTGATCGAGGACGACGTGGAAATCGGCGCAGACTGCGTCATCGGCGCACACGCGGTCATTCATCGGCGCGTATCCATGGGCGAGCGCAACCAGGTGTATCCCCATGCCGTGCTGGGCGGGCAACCCCAGGACCTGGGCTTTGACCCGCTGACCGAAACCCGCGTCGCGATCGGCGACGACAATATCTTTCGCGAGGGCGCTACGGTGAACCGCGCGACCCGCGCCGTTGCGGCGACGCGCATCGGTTCGGGCTGTTTCTTCATGAACAATAGCCACGTGGCGCACGATTGCGTGGTTGGCGACCGCGTCATCATGGCCACCGGCGTGGCGCTCGGGGGCCACGTGACCGTCGAGGACGGGGTGTTCCTCGGCGGCGGCGCGATGGTCCACCAGTTCTGCCGCGTCGGGCGATTGGCGATGGTGATGGGGCTCTGCGCGGTGGTCAAGGACGTCATTCCGTTTACCATGGTGGCCGGCGCGAGAGTCCGGCACTTCCGGCTCAACACCGTCGGCCTGCGGCGGGCCGGCATCGACCGCGAAGGCTTGCGGGTGTTGTCGGAGGCCTATCGGCGCTTGCGCCGCCGGGCCTCGCTGGAGGATTTGCCGATGACGCCCGAAGTTGCGCACCTCAAGGATTGGCTGGCCGCGAACACGCGCCGCGGCATACACGGATTCGCGCAGCCGCGCGGCAAAAACCAGGGGGAACGAGATGACTGAGACGGCGCCGACCTTGGGGAATTCGCCCGGCGACGAACCGCGCCTGCGTTGCGCGGTGGTTGGCGTAGGCCACATGGGACGATTGCATGCCCAGAAGTACGCCGCCATGGCCGATTGCGAACTCGTCGCCGTGGCCGACACCGACCCGGCGCGGGCCGCGTCCGTCGCGCAGGAATTCGGTACGACAGCGCTGGCTGATTACGCCGGCTTGCTCGGCCAGGTGGCGGCGGTAAGTATCGCCGTGCCGACCTCGCTGCACCACCAGGTGGCGAGCGACTTCCTGGCGGCGGGCTGTCATGTGCTGATCGAGAAGCCGATTTCCACCACGGTGGAGGAAGCAGACGAACTGATTGCGCTGGCGCGGCGGCGCGGGTGCACCCTGCAGGTCGGTCATCTCGAGCGATTCAATGCGGCATTGATGGCTTTCGACCTGGCGGACAGCAGCCCGCGGTTCATCGAGGCCACCCGGCTGTCGCAATTCAATACGCGCGCCAACGACGTCAGCGTGGTGCTCGACCTGATGATCCACGATATCGACCTGATCCTCGAGCTGGTGGACGCCGAGGTGGAGCGCATCGACGCGGTGGGCAGCCGGGTGTTGACCGATGATCTCGATATCGCCAATGCGCGCCTGGTCTTTTCGAACGGTTGCGTCGCCAACGTCACGGCCAGCCGGGTCAGTCTCAAGGTCGAGCGCAAGCTGCGCATGTTCCTGGAAGATACTTACGTGTCTGTAGACCTTCGCAACCTGGTGGCCCAGCGGCATCGCAAGGGCACCGGGACTACAGCGCAGGGTGTACCCGAAGTGGTCAGCGAGAACCGGGCCTTCGAGCGCGGCGATGCGCTGGCCACCCAGCTGCGCCATTTTGTAAATTGCATTCGCACTGAGCGCGAACAGCTCAGTTCAGCCATCGCCGGGCGCCGGGCGCTGGCGGTCGCGGCACGGATAGGAGAACTCGTTGCACGCTAAACCTGTTTCGATGCATGTTCCAATGATCGACCTCGGCCGGCAGCATGCCGCGATCGAGGCGGAACTCCTGGCGGGCATCAAGGACGTGATCGCCGGGGCCAGGTTCATCGGCGGCGTCGAGGTGAAGGAACTCGAGGCGGAGATGGCTGCGCGCATCGGCGTCGCGCATGGCGTCGCCGTGGCATCGGGCACCGATGCGATCCATCTCGCCTTGCGGGCCGCCGGCGTCGGGCCCGGCGACGAGGTCATCACCAGCCCGTTCACGTTCGCCGCCACCGCCGGCGCGATCTGCCAGGCGGGCGCCCGGCCGGTGTTTGCCGACATCGACCCGGTCACACTCAACATCGATCCACACTCGGTCGAGCAGGCGCTCACGCCGCACACCCGCGCCTTGCTGCCGGTACACCTGTTTGGCCAGGCGGCGGAGATGCCGGCATTGCTGGCGCTGGCTGAGCGCGAGGGGCTGGCGGTGATCGAAGATTGCGCCCAGTCCTTTGGCGCTTCGCTAAACGGGGTGGCTACCGGGGCTTTCGGCCAGGCCGGCACGTTCAGCTTCTACCCGACCAAGAACCTCGGCGGCTGCGGTGACGGCGGCCTGGTGGTGACCGATTCGGACGAGATGGCGGCAGCCGTGCGCCGACTCGCCAACCATGGCGTCGGCGCCCCGCAGGAATACCTCGAGCCTGGCTTCAACAGCCGGCTGGATACCTTCCAGGCCGTCGCCCTGTTGATCAAGCTGCGCCACATCGATGCGTGGAACGAGGGCCGCCGGCGGATTGCGGCGCGTTACGATGCGCTGCTCGAGGGACTGCCCCTGCAGCGTCCGGCTACGGCGCCGGGTCGCGTCCACGTGTTCCATCATTACACCGTGCTCGTCGACCAGCGCGATGCGGTGGCGGAGAAGCTGCGTGGCGCCGGCATCGGCAACGCACTGTTTTATCCGCGGGCATTGCACCAGCAACCCGCGTTCGCCCCCTTTGCGCCCGCGCAACCCCTGCCGGTAGCCGAGGACGCCGCGCGGCGTTGCCTGTCGCTGCCGGTTTACCCGGAACTTCGGGACGACGAGGTCCAGGCCGTCGCCGCCGCGCTGGCGCAGGCGGTCGACGGCTGAAGCTCGCGCGCGTGGGCGCGCGGCGCCCCCGTCGGCTCAGTAGCGGTAATGATCCGGCTTGTAGGGGCCGGCCGCGTCCACGCCGATGTATTTCGCCTGGTCCGGCCTGAGCGTGGTCAGCTGCGCGCCGATCCGCTCGAGGTGCAAACGCGCGACCTCCTCGTCGAGATGCTTCGGCAGCACGTAGACCTTGTTGGCGTACTGGCCGTCGTTGGTGTGCAGCTCGATCTGGGCCAGCACCTGGTTGGTGAAGCTGGCCGACATGACGAAGCTCGGGTGGCCGTGGGCGCAACCGAGGTTCACGAGGCGGCCCTCGGCCAGCAGGATGATGCGCTTGCCGTCGGGGAAGATGACGTGATCCACCTGCGGCTTGATGTTGTCCCACTCGTACTGCTTCAGTCCGGCGACGTCGATCTCGTTATCGAAATGGCCGATGTTGCAGACGATGGCCTGGTTCTTCATCCGCGCCATGTGCTCGCGAGTGATGACGTGGTAGTTGCCGGTGGCGGTGACGAAAATGTCCACCTTGTCGGCGACATCATCCAGGGTCACGACGCGATAACCTTCCATGCTGGCCTGCAAGGCGCAGATCGGGTCGATCTCGGTGACCCACACGGTCGCGCCGAGGCCCCGCAAGGATTGCGCGCAGCCCTTGCCGACATCGCCGTAGCCCGCCACCAGCGCGATCTTGCCGGCGATCATGACGTCGGTGGCGCGCTTGATGCCGTCCACCAGTGATTCGCGGCAGCCGTACAGGTTGTCGAACTTGCTCTTGGTGACCGAATCGTTGACGTTGATGGCCGGGAAGGGCAGGCGCCCCTCCGTTTCCATCTGGTAGAGGCGGTGCACCCCGGTGGTGGTTTCTTCCGTGACGCCGCGAATGCTTTGCTGCGCCTTGGCGTACCAGCCCGGGCGCGCCTCGATGCGCTGCTTGAGCGCCTTGAATAACGCGATCTCTTCCTCGCTGCCCGGGTTGTCGAGCAGCGTGGGGTCCTGTTCGGCACGAGCGCCGAGGGTCACGGCCAGGGTCGCATCGCCGCCGTCGTCGAGGATCATGTTCGGCAGGCCGCCGTCGCTCCACTCGAGAATCCGGTGGGTGAAGTCCCAGTATTCGTCCAGCGTCTCACCCTTGAAGGCGAACACCGGCACACCGGTTGCAGCGATCGCCGCGGCGGCGTGGTCCTGGGTGGAGTAGATGTTGCAGGAGGCCCAGCGCACCTCGGCGCCGAGTTCCACCAGCGTCTCGATCAGCACGGCCGTCTGGATGGTCATGTGCAGGCTGCCCGCGATCCGGGCCCCGCGCAGTGGCTTGTCCTTGCCGTATTTTTCGCGCAGCGCCATCAGGCCCGGCATCTCGGTTTCGGCGATGGCGATTTCCTTGCGGCCCCAGGCGGCGAGGCCGATGTCCGCCACAAGGTAGTCGGGCTCGAGGGATGCTGCTGTCTGGCTGTTCATGTCTTCTCCATATCTACGGGATGCTGCGTCTGTGAGGGTGCTTTCGTTGCAAACTCAGGCTTCGTTTCGCAGCAAGTCCGCTTTGTTCGTGTTTTCCCAGCTGAAGGCCGGGTTGTCGCGGCCAAAATGCCCGTAAGCGGCGGTCGCCTGGTAGATCGGCCTGATCAGGTCGAGCTCCTGGATGATGCCGTAGGGGGTAAGGTCGAAATGCTTGCGCACCAGTTCGGTCAGGCGCTGGTTGGACACTTTTCCGGTGCCGAAGGTTTCGAGCGTGATCGAGGTCGGCTCGGCCACGCCGATGGCGTAGGAGACCTGGATTTCGCAGCGTTCTGCCAGGCCGGCCGCGACGATGTTTTTCGCCACCCAGCGCGCCGCGTAAGTGGCCGAACGATCCACCTTGGAAGGATCCTTGCCGGAAAACGCGCCGCCGCCATGGCGTGCCATGCCGCCATAGGTGTCGACGATGATCTTGCGCCCCGTCAGGCCGCAGTCGCCCAGCGGGCCGCCGATGACGAAAGCGCCGGTCGGGTTGATGTGGAAGCGTTTGCAGGAGGCCAGCCACTCGGCGGGGATCACCGGCTGGATGATGACTTCCATGACCGCTTCCTCGAGTTCCTTCTGGCCGATGTCCGGGGCGTGCTGCGTGGACAACACGATCGCCTCGATGCCGACGGGGCGGTTGTCCTGGTAGCGGAAGGTGATCTGGCTCTTGGCGTCCGGGCGCAGCCAGGGCAGCGTGCCGTTCTTGCGCTCGATGGACTGGCGTTCGACCAGCTTGTGAGCGTAGTAGATGGGCGCCGGCATGAGCGAATCGGTCTCGTTGGTGGCGTAGCCGAACATCAGGCCCTGGTCGCCCGCGCCCTGGGAGCGGGGGTCGGTCCGGTCCACGCCCTGCGCGATATCCGGAGATTGCTTGCCGATGGCGTTCAGTACGGCGCAGGTGGCGCCGTCAAAGCCGAGGTCGGAGCTGTCGTAACCGATGTCGAGGATGGTCCGGCGCGTGATCTCCTCGAGATCCACCCAGGCGCTGGTCGTCACTTCGCCGGCGATGATGGCCATGCCCGTCTTGACCATGGTCTCGACGGCGACGCGCGCCCGCGGATCCTCGGCCAGGATGGCGTCGAGTACCGCGTCGGAGACCTGGTCGGCGATTTTGTCCGGGTGACCTTCAGAGACGGATTCCGAGGTGAAAAGAAAGTCGTTGGCCATGCGCTGGATTCCATAGATGGGCTGAAAAAGGCCGCTAGTATAACGATTAGGCGCAGCGGGGGCCTAGTTCGCGGCCGGCGGGCCGCGGCGTCGGGCGGCGCGGACTTGCCGCTGCCGGCCGATTGCGCGAACATGCAGCGTTTACCTGCCACGCGAATTTCCGGAGTCGAGATGCCCTTGCGCAGAGAGCTCGCCAACGCCATCCGGGCGTTGAGCATGGACGCAGTTCAGCAAGCAAATTCGGGTCATCCCGGCATGCCGATGGGCATGGCGGATATTGCCGAAGTCCTCTGGAACGATTTTCTCCGCCACAACCCCGCCGATCCCCAGTGGCCGGATCGTGATCGCTTCGTGGTGTCGAACGGGCACGGCTCGATGTTGCTGTACTCCTTGCTGCATCTTTCCGGTTACCCGCTGGCCATGGACGAGATTCGCAATTTCCGGCAATTCGGCGCCCGCACCGCGGGTCACCCCGAGCATGAGCCGGAGCTCGGCATCGAGACGACGACCGGTCCGCTGGGCCAGGGTCTCGCCAATGCCGTCGGCATGGCGATCGCCGAGCGCGTGCTGGCGGCGCGCTACAACCGGCCCGGTTTCGAGGTCGTGAACCATTACACCTGGGTGTTCACGGGCGACGGCTGCCTGATGGAGGGCGTTTCGCACGAGGCGTGTTCGCTGGCCGGGACGCTCGGCCTGGGCAAGCTCGTGGTGTTTTACGACGACAATGGCATTTCTATCGACGGCGAGGTCGAGGGCTGGTTCACGGATGACACGCCGGCGCGCTTTGCCGCCTACGGCTGGCATGTCGTGCCCGGTGTGGACGGCCATGATCCCGAGGCCATCAAGGCCGCCATCGAGGCGGCGCGCGCCGAAACCGGCCGGCCGACGCTGATCTGCTGCCGCACGATCATTGGCTGGGGTGCGCCCAACAAGCAGGGCACCGAGGCGACGCACGGCGCGGCGCTTGGCGCAGACGAGGTCGCCCGCACCCGCGAAAACATCGGCTGGCCACACGCGCCGTTCGAAATTCCCGAGGAGATTCGCGCCGGCTGGGATGCGCATGAGCGCGGCGCGGCCCGCCAGGCGGACTGGGCGCGCCTGCTGGCGGAATACGCAAAGGAATATCCCACCGAGCACGCCGAATTGCAGCGGCGCCTGGCCGGGGAATTGCCCGCGGACTGGGCGCAGTCGGCCGACAAGGTGGTGGCGGAGCTGGCCGCGGGCGCCGGCAACGTTGCGACCCGCAAGGCCTCGGAACTGTCGCTCAACAGCTTTGGCCCCCTGTTACCGGAACTGCTCGGCGGCTCGGCCGACCTGAGCGGCTCCAACAATACCTTTTTCAAGGGCAGCGTCCGGATCGGCGCCGGCGATTTCAACGGCAACTATCTCCACTATGGCGTGCGCGAGTTCGGCATGACGGCGATTATGAATGGCATGGCCCTGCACGGCGGCGTGAAGCCCTATGGCGGCACCTTCCTGGTGTTTTCGGACTACGCGCGCAACGCGGTGCGCATGGCGGCGCTGATGCACCAGCCGGTGACGCTGGTCTACACGCATGATTCGATCGGCCTGGGCGAGGACGGACCCACCCACCAGCCCATCGAGCACTGCGCCAGCCTGCGGCTGATTCCAAACCTGCGCGTCTGGCGACCCTGCGATGTGGCGGAGACGGCGGTCGCCTGGCGCGACGCGCTCGAAAGCACGGCGACGCCGACGGTGCTCGCCCTGTCGCGCCAGAATCTTCCGGCGCAGCCGCGCGACGCCGCGCAGCTGGCGGCGATCCGGCGCGGCGGTTACGTGCTGCATGAGCCCGAGGGCGAGCCGGCGGCCGTGCTGATTGCGACCGGCTCCGAGGTTGACCTGGCAATGAAGGCGGCGGCGCTGCTGGCCGATGATGGCCTCGCGGTGCGCGTGGTGTCGATGCCCTGCATCGAGGCCTTCCGCGCCCAGGACGCGGCCTGGCGCGACGCCGTGCTGCCGCCCGCCATCACGGTGCGGCTCGCGGTCGAGGCGGGCGTGCCGGACAGTTGGTACCCGCTGGTCGGCACGGCCGGCGCAGTCGTGGGCATCGAGCAGTTCGGCGCCTCCGCACCGGCGCCGCAATTGTTCGAACATTTCGGTTTCACGCCCGCGGCCGTGGCCGCGCGGCTCAAGGCGTTACTCTAGTTCCGGTTTCATTTTGCGCCCCGCGACAAGGGCAGGGCGCGGCAGTCAAGGAGAACGACAATGGCGATCAAGGTTGGCATCAACGGCTACGGCCGTATCGGCAGAAATATCCTGCGGGCGCTGTACGAGCACGGCCGCACGGACGAGATCAATATCGTGGCGCTGAATGATCTCGGCGACGCGAGCACCAATGCCCACCTGACGCGTTACGACACCGCGCATGGCAAGTTCAACGGCCAGGTCGAGGTGGACGGCGACAGCCTGGTCGTCAACGGGGATCGCATCCGGGTGCTGGCCGAGCGCAACCCCGCCGATCTGCCCTGGAAGGAACTTGGCGTCGACGTGGTGCTCGAGTGCACCGGCCTGTTCACCAAGAAGGAAAAGGCCGCCGCCCACCTGCAGGCCGGCGCGAAGAAAGTCATCATTTCGGCGCCCGGCGGCAAGGACGTCGACGCGACCATCGTCTACGGCGTGAATCACGACACCCTCAAGGCGAGCCACGAAGTCATCTCGAATGCCTCCTGCACCACCAACTGCCTGGCCCCGCTGGTGCAGCCGCTGCACCAGGAGATCGGCGTCACGCAGGGCCTGATGACCACCATCCACGCCTATACCAACGACCAGGTGCTGACCGACGTTTATCATTCCGATCTGCGCCGCGCCCGCGCCGCCGCAATGTCCATGATCCCGACCAATACCGGCGCCGCCGCAGCCGTGGGCCTGGTGTTGCCGGAATTGGCCGGCAAGCTCGATGGATTCGCGATCCGCGTGCCGACCATCAACGTCTCGATGGTCGACCTGACGTTCCAGGCCGCGCGCGACACCAGCAAGGAAGAGATCGACCGGGTCCTGGAAGAAGCTTCGACGGGACGGTTGAAGAATATTCTCGGCTTCAACCGCGAGCCGCTGGTGTCGATCGATTTCAATCACGACCCGCGGTCCTCGGTCTATGAATCTTCGCTGACGCGCGTCGTGGGCAGTCGCCTGGTCAAGGTCTGCGCCTGGTACGACAACGAGTGGGGCTTCTCGAACCGCATGCTGGATGTGACGATCGCGTTGATGAACGCGAAGTAAGGTTGGCCATGGACGTCATCCGCATGCAGGACCTGGAGCTCGCCGGCCAGCGCGTCCTGGTCCGGGAGGATCTCAACGTCCCGGTCGAAAACGGCAAGGTCAGCAGCGACGCGCGCATCCGGGCGGCGCTGCCGACCATTCGCCTGGCGGTCGAGCAGGGCGCCGCGGTCATGCTCATGTCGCATCTCGGCCGGCCGAAGGAAGGCGAATACGATGCGCATTTTTCACTCGCGCCGGTAGCCGAGCACCTGTCGGAACTGCTGGGACAGCCGGTGCGGCTGGAGCGCGACTGGCTCGACGGCGTCGAAATTGAGCCGGGCGAGATCGTGTTGTGCGAGAACGTGCGCTTCAACCGCGGCGAGAAGCAGGACGACGAGGGGCTGGCGAAGCGCATGGCGGCCCTGTGCGATGTGTTCGTGATGGACGCCTTCGGCACGGCGCATCGCGCCCAGGCCAGCACCCATGGCGTCGCGCGCTTCGCGCCGCTGGCCTGCGCCGGTCCGTTGCTGGTGGCGGAACTCGAGGCGCTCGGCAAGGCGCTGCACGCGCCGGCGCGGCCGCTGGTCGCGATCGTCGGCGGCTCCAAGGTGTCCACCAAGCTCGGCGTGCTGCACACCTTGCTCGAGCGGGTCGACCAGCTGATCGTCGGCGGTGGCATCGCCAATAACTTCATCGCGGCGGCCGGCCACCCGGTCGGGAAGTCGCTGTACGAGCCGGACCTGCTCGACGAGACGCGGGCCCTGGTGGCCAAGGCCGAGGCGCGCGGCGCGGCGATCCCGCTGCCCAGCGACGTGGTGGTCGCCGCCGGGCTCGAGCCGGAGCACGCCGCGCGGCAGGTGCCGGTCGCCGAGGTCGGCGGCGGGGAGCTTATCCTCGACGTCGGGCCCGCCACGTCGGCGGCCTACGCGGAAATCATCGCGCGCGCCGGCACGATCCTTTGGAACGGCCCGGTCGGCGTGTTCGAGGACACGCGCTTTGCGCGGGGCACCCGGGCGCTGGCCGAGGCCGTCGCGGCCAGCGAAGCATTTTCGATCGCAGGCGGGGGCGATACCCTCGCGGCGCTCGATGCCTTCGGTCTCAGCGAGCAGGTTTCCTACATCTCGACGGGCGGTGGGGCATTCCTTGAATTCCTCGAGGGCCGGACCCTGCCAGCGGTCGCCATGCTCGAACAGCGCGCGCGCGGCTAGCTCCACGTGGCCAAGCGCACCAGGATCGTCGCGACGCTCGGACCCGCCACTGACCCGCCGGGTGTGCTCGACGCCATGCTGCGCGCGGGCGTGGATGTCGTGCGCATCAATTTTTCGCACGGCGCCACCGCCGAACGTCGCCGCAGGGTCGATGCGGTCCGGGCGGCGGCGCAACGCGTCGGCCGGGACATTGGCATCCTCGGCGACCTGCAGGGCCCCAAGATCCGCGTCGAACGCTTCGCCAACGGTCCGGTCGAGCTGGCGGACGGCGCGGTATTCACCCTGGATGCGGCGTTGCCAGCCGATGGCGGCGACCAGCACGCGGTGGGCGTGGCCTACAAGGCCCTGCCGCAGGACGTGAGTCCGGGCGACATGCTGGTATTGAACGACGGCGCCATCATGCTGGAAGTCGAGCGCGTTACCGGCTCCCGGGTGGAATGCCGCGTCCGTGTCGGCGGCATTTTGTCCGACGGCAAAGGCATCAACCGGGTGGGCGGCGGACTCTCGGCGGGCGCGCTGACTGACAAGGACCGCCAGGACATCCGCACGGTGGCCGAGCTGGAGCTGGACTTCCTCGCCGTGTCTTTCCCGCGCTGCGCGGCGGACATGACGGAAGCGCGCCGCTTGCTGCAGGAAGCCGGCGGCAGCGCGCTGCTGGTCGCGAAGATCGAGCGGGCCGAGGCGGTCGACCGCATCGAGGAAATCGCTCGCGTCAGCGATATTGTGATGGTGGCGCGCGGCGACCTGGGCGTCGAGATCGGCTTCGCCGAGGTCCCCGGGGTACAGAAAAACATCATCCGCGTGGCGCGCGCCATGAACCGGGTCGTCATTACGGCCACGCAGATGATGGAATCCATGATCCACGAACCGATCCCGACGCGGGCCGAGGTCTCGGACGTCGCCAACGCCGTCATCGACGGCACGGACGCCGTGATGCTGTCCGGCGAGACGGCCGTCGGGCGCCATCCGCTCAAGGCCGTCGAAGCGATGGCGAGCGCCTGTGTATCGGCCGAGAAACAGCGCGCCACGTCCATCTCGCATCACCGCATGGAAGATGTCTTCGAGCGCACCGACGAAGCCATCGCGATGGCGACGATGTATACGGCCAACCACATGAACGTCAAGGCCATCGTTGCGCTGACGGAATCAGGCAGCACCGCCCTGTGGATGTCGCGCATCCGGTCCGGCATCCCCATCTATGCCTTCAGTCGCAACGAGAGCACGCGCCGCCGGGTCACTTTGTATCGCGGCGTCTACCCGGTGAGTTTCGACGTCCTGGCCGATCCCGGGCGGAGCGGCTTCCGCGCGCTCTGCGGCGCGCTCATCGAGCGCGGCCTGGCGGCGGTCGGCGATCGCGTGCTGCTCACCGAGGGCCACGCGGCGGGTGTCGCCGGCGGCACCAACACCATGAAGATTCTTACGGTCGTGGCCCCCTGACGAGTTGCGTCCGTCACGGCCCAGCCTTGGCGGCTGGCCGGGCGCTCAGAGCGGAATCAGCTCTTTCTCGCGCTCGGCGGCGCGGCTGAGCGCGCTCACTGCGACCTGCGGCGTCGGGAACACCTGCCCGGGGGCGATCTGCTCGAAGATCTTGGTGCGCCGCAGGCGTTCCAGTACCGGTCCCTTGACGTCCGCGAGATGCACGGTCACGCCACCTTCGCGCAGCGTCTCGGCCGCGAGTTGCAGCACCTTCAACGCGCTCGAGTCGACAAACCCCACGCCGCTCATGACCAGCACGAGGTGCTTGACGCCGGGCCGCTTCTGCAGCTCCATCGTGATCATGTCCTGGACGTGGCCGACATTGGCGAAATACAAGTTCTCGTCCACCCGGACCAGCAGGATTTCCGGCCACGTTTCGACCTTGTGTCGGGCGATGCTGCGGAATTCACTGGAGTGCGCCAGCCGGCCCACGACCGCGATATTCGGGTGCCCGGTGCGCCACAGGTACAGCAGGATCGAGAGCAGGACGCCCATAATCAGCCCGGCCTCGACGCCGTAGGCGAGCACGCCCAGGAAGGTGACGAGATTCGAGGCGCCGTCGGCCTTGCTGTAGCGCCAGGTCTCTGGAATGGAGCGCAGGTCCACCAGGCCGGCCACCGCGACGATGATCACTGCGGCCAGCACGGCCTTCGGCAAGCCGCTGAAGGCCGGCGCGAATACCAGCAGGGTGGCGGCGACGAACAGGGCGAGAAAGATCGACGACAGCTGGCTGTGGGCGCCCGAGTTGAAGTTCACCATGCTGCGGCTGAAGCTGCCGGCCACCGGCAGGGCGCCGGACATTGCCGAACCGATATTTGCGGCGCCGAGCGCGATCAGTTCCTGGTCAGCGTCGACCGCTTCGCGGCGGCGGCCGGCCAGGTACTTGCCGATGCTGACGCTTTCGACGTACACGATGATGCTGATCAGGGCCGCGGACGGCGCCAGCGCCACCCAGGCGGAGGGGCCGGGCATGGTGATGTCCAGCGCGGGTGGCCGCGCGCTGATTGTCCCCACCAGCGGGACGCGCTCCAGGCCAAGGGCATAGACTACGCCTGCACCCAGCGCCAACACCATGACGGGCGCCAGCCGGGCGAGGATCGCCTGCCGGCGCTGACCGGTGCGCGCCGTACCGCTGGCCATCACCAGCAAGACCAGGGCGACGCCGCCAAGGAGCAGCGTTTCCGGGTTGAGGATCGCGGCGCGCCCGCCGAGGTAGGCAAGCATTTCATGGGGCTGCAGCCCGGTGGGCAGCTCGATGCCGGCGACGTGTCGCAACTGGTCGGCCATGATGACGATCGCCGCGCCGCTGGAGAATCCGGTCAGCACCGGCGTGCTCAGCAGGTTGGCAAACACGCCCATGCGCAACAGGCCCATGGCGAGCAGGATCAGGCCTGACAGTGCGGCAAGGATCAGGGCCGTCGCCACCGGGTCGATGCCGGCGCCGGCGCCGGAGATCGCAGCCGCCACCATGATGGCGGCGATAGAGGTCGGCCCGACCGACAGGTCCCGGCTGGTGCCGAACAGCGCGTACAGGGCCGCGGGGATGATCGCTGCGTACAGGCCGACGACCGGCGGCAGACCGGCGATCATGGCGTAGGCCAGGCCCTGCGGGACGAGCAGCACGGTGACGATGGCCGCGGCCGAAATGTCCGCAAACACGTCCCGGCGCGTGGTCAGCCGGAGCCAATGGACGATCGGGAAAAATTTCAGCACACGTGGATACACGGGCAGTCGCCTGGCGAACGCAAGGCTGCACGATAGTGAAGGCCCCCGCGAGGGGTCAAGCGATCAGCCGGGCAAAAACAACAATCAGCCGCCGGTCGACAATGCGGCGATGTCCCGCAACACTTCTTCCGAGTGGCGGTTGACGTCCACCTTTTGGTAGTGACGCGCCACCACGCCCTCCGGAGAGATCAGGAAGGTCTGGCGGCTGGCCAGCTTGACCATGCCGAAGTTACGCAGCACGCCGTACCGTTGCGCGACCACGCCGCCCTCGTCGGCCAGCAGCGTGAAGGGCAGGCTGTGTTGCTCGGCGAAGGCCAGGTGCGTCTCGACATCGTCGAGGCTGATACCGACGATCTCCGCGCCCAGCTGCCGGAAGGCGAAGATGTTGTCGCGGAACTCGCAGGCCTGGGTGGTGCAGCCGGGGGTGTTGTCCTTCGGGTAGAAATAAAGCACCAGCCACTTGCCGCCGTAATCCCCGAGGCGCCTCATTTCGCCCTGCTGGTCGGGTAGTTCGAAGGTGGGCGCAGCCGCCCCCTCGGGCGGCGAGGCGTGCGCGGCGGTCGCGCTGACCAGCACAAGGCCCAGCAGGCCGATAAAGAGCGGGAGTAGCTTACGGTTCATGGCGTGTCCTGGCGGAGTCCAGTGGTGGGCCCTGTCGCGGGTAACCGGGCCGCGGGCGAGTTCGTCGTGGACGATTTGGTCGTGGGCGATTTCGTCGTGGCCGCGGCTACGGATTCGGCGGGGCTGCGCCTTGCTCGGCGGCCATGTGCTCGAGGCCGGCGTGGCGCACGGCGACGCCGGGAAAATCGTCCTGGAAATACTCGGCGAGCCGCTCCGCCAGGTAGACAGAGCGGTGGCGCCCGCCAGTGCAGCCAATGGCTACGGTCAGGTAGCTGCGGTTGGCCGCCTCGATGCGGCCGAGCCAGGAGCCGAGAAAGCGCTTGATGTCGCGCAGGTATGCCTCGACTTCCGGGCTGGCGGCAAGGTACTCGATGACGCCTGGATCGCGGCCGGTGTGCTTGCGCAGCTCGGGCTCCCAGTAGGGGTTCGGCAGGAAGCGCGCGTCGAAGACGAAGTCGGCGTCTTTCGGAATCCCCTGGCGAAAGCCGAAGGATTCGAATTGCAGCGATACCTGGTTGCGCTGCTGGCCCGCGACCCGGTCCCGGATGATGTCGCGCAGCTCGTGGACGCTCATGGTGCTGGTGTCGAAGACGTGGTCTGCGAACTCGGCCAGCGGCGTCAGCAGCGCCTGCTCGAAGCTGATGGCTTCGGCCAGGGTCCGGTCGCCGGTTACGCCGGGCGTGTGGGGGTGCCGGCGCCGCGTGTCGAGGTAGCGTTGCACCAGCACCGGTTCGGACGCATGCAGGAAGACGAGCTGGCAATGGATGCCGCGGGCCCGCAGGTCCTCGAGCAGCCGCCGCGTCACCGGCAGGTCCTCGGCCCGCGGCCGCGAGTCCAGGCCGATCGCCAGGTGGCTGAACTTGGGGTCGTCCGCCATGATGAG
Source organism: Gammaproteobacteria bacterium (assembly GCA_047921455.1). Taxonomy (GTDB): domain Bacteria; phylum Pseudomonadota; class Gammaproteobacteria; order Steroidobacterales; family XN24; genus XN24. The sequence goes on along the minus strand of JBLRWC010000015.1, from coordinate 13,548 downwards.
TTCGCCGACCACGAGCGACAGCAGCCGGGCGGGCACGTTATCGAGCGTGTACCACTCGAGGTCTTCGAGCATGGCCAGCGCCACGCTCTTGCCGGAGCCCGACAGGCCGCCGACGACTACCAGTTCCATCGTCGACGCCGGTTCGTGTTCACGCCGTCGCCGCCGCTGCGATGCTGTGCTGTACGAGCAGGTCGTAGAGGGCCCGGCTGGAGGTCGCCCGGCGCAACTCGTCGGCCAGGGCATGGTCCGCGAGGGCCGTCGCGATCCAGGAAACCTCTTCGTGGTGACAGCCGACGTCGTCTGCGTTCATGGGCACGAGCAGGCCGAAAATCAGGTCGACGGGTTGCCGGTCCGGCATGTCGAAATCGACCGGGGCAGACAGCTTGAGAAACGCGCCGACCGGTGCCTCGAGTTCCGCAAGGCGTCCGTGCGGGATCGCGATGCCGTTTTCGATGGCTGTGCACCCCAGTTTTTCACGGCCGATAATGCTCTGGAATATTTCGCCATGGTCGAGGTCGGTGGCGGTGGACAGCATTTCGCTGACCACGTCGAGGGCGTGCTTTTTGCTGCGCGCTTCGACATTGCCGAGGACACGGCTGGGCTGCAGGAGAGATTCGAAAGTCATCCATTAACTCCGGGCGAAGGTGGCCCGCGTGCTTCAGGCGTCGCGTACGCGACCGGCGCCGTTGTGGTGGTCGGTGAGCTTGTCCTTGTGGCGCCGCACCTGGCGGTCGAGCCGGTCGATCATGCCGTCGATCGCCGCGTACATGTCTTCTTCGGTCGCGGCCGCATGCAGCGTGTCGCCCGCCACTCGCAGTGTGGCTTCCGCCTTGTGGCGAAGTTTTTCGACCGTAAGAACGCAGTGGACGTCAATGAGATTGTCAAAATGCCGGACGACCTTGTCCATCTTGGTGTGCACGTAATCGCGCAACGGGTCGGTGATGTCGACGTGGTGACCGGTCAAGTTGATCTGCATTTGCTTACTCCTTGGGAGTGGAAGGGGCGGGTTCTTCGGCGACCCGCCTGCAACCCTATTCTAGTAGTCCGGGTCCACTGCTGGCTAGGGAGGACCCGGGTGGCTTTCGATTCAGCGGATGACCACTCGGCGCCGCTCGTTGGAGGATGGAAATCCCATCGATTCCCGGTACTTGGCAACGGTGCGGCGCGCCACTTCGACGCCCTCTGAAATCAGTGCGCGCGCCAAGGCGCTGTCCGACAGGGGCTTCTGCGGATTTTCCTCGGCAATGAGCTTACGGATGCGCGCCCGGATGGCCGTCGACGACACGCTTTCGCCATCGCTGCCCGATACCTGGCTGGAGAAGAAATAGCGGAACTCGAACACGCCGCGCGGGGTATGCATGTATTTGCCGGTGGTGGCGCGGGACACGGTGGACTCGTGCAGCTCCAGGGTCTCGGCGATTTCCCTCAGCACCAGGGGCCGCATCCCCTCGTCGCCTTGCTCGAGGAACGCCTGCTGGTGCGACACGATAGCCCGCGCCACCCGGACCAGCGTTTCGTTGCGTATCTCCAGGCTCTTGACCAGCCAGCGCGCCTCCTGCAGCTGGCTGCGCAGCGTGGAATATTCACCACTGCGTCCCAGCGAGCCCGCGTAGGCGGAGTTGACGCGCAGCCGGGGCGCGATCGCCGGGTTCATCTCTACTTGCCAGCCGTCTTCGCCGCGACGCACAAACACGTCCGGCACGATGTATTCCGGCGGCCGGGTATCGGCGGCGCTGCCCGGGCGGGGATTGAGCGCGCGCAGCAGTGCGACCGCGTGCTCGAGCGCCTCGGCGCTACAGTCCAGCCGGCGCCGGATCGCGCCGTAGTCCTGTTCGGCCAGCTCGGCCAGGCAGTCGGCCGCGAGGCGGCGCACCAGGTCGAGCCCCGGGGTGTTGGGTGCGAATGGCGCGAGCTGCAGCAGCAGGCACTCAGACAGGTCCCGTGCACCGACACCCAGCGGGTCGAAGCGCTGGATGCAGGCGAGCACGCGCTCCACCTCGTCGACGTCCGTGGCCAGCTCGGGGGCCAGGCTGGCGCAAATCTCTTCGAGGCTCTCGCCTAGGTAGCCGTCGTCGTCGATGGCGTCGACCAGCATGGTGGCAATGAATTTCCGATCGCCCTCGGGAAATTCCAGGTCCACTTGGGCCAGCAGGTGGTCGCGCAGGGAACTGCCGCTGACGTCCGCGTAATCTCGTTGTTCCTCCGCCGGCCCGCCGCCCTGGCCGCCGAAACCGTATTCCGGCACATCGGCGTACGGCATTTCGTCGCCGTAGTCCTGGTGCGACTCCGCGTCCGTTTTTGCCTGGGCGCTGTCCTGGTTCCCCGGGATACTGTCGGACGGCACTGGCTGTTCGCCCTTCGGCGGCGCGAGCGCGAGGCCGTCGTCCATTTCAAGCATGACGTTTTTTTCGAGCGCTTCGCGCAGCTCCGCCTGCAGGTCGAGCACCGGCAGCTGCAGCAGCCGGATCGCCAGTTGCAGCTGGGGCGTCAGCGTGAGTTGCTGACCGAGCTTGAGTTGCAGGGACTGTTTCATCATGGCTTGTTGGTCACAGGCGGAAATGCTCGCCCAGGTAGACGTCCCGCACCTGCCGGTTGGCCAGTATCTCATCGGCAGTGCCGGAGGCGATCACTTCGCCCCCGCTGAGAATGAAGGCACGTCCGCAGATGCCGAGCGTCTCACGCACGTTGTGATCGGTGATCAGCACGCCGATGCCGCGATCGCGCAAGTGGCCGATGATGCGCTGGATGTCCAGCACCGAAATCGGATCGACGCCGGCGAACGGTTCGTCCAGCAGGATGAAGGCCGGCTCGACGGCCAGCGCGCGCGCGATTTCGACGCGGCGGCGCTCGCCGCCCGACAAGCTCAGGCCCTTGCTGTCGCGGATATGGCCGATATTCAGTTCCTCGAGCAGTTCCTCGAGGGCCTGGCGACGGCCGAGCGAATCGAGCGCCTTGCGCGTTTCAAGCACGGCAAGGATGTTTTGCTCAACGGTGAGGCCGCGGAACACGGAAGCTTCCTGCGGCAGGTAGCCGACGCCGAGACGGGCGCGCCGATGCATGGGCAAGGCCGTGATGTCCGCGTCGTCGAGCATGATCCGGCCCTTGTCGCATGGCACCAGGCCGACAATCATGTAAAAGGCCGTCGTCTTGCCGGCGCCGTTCGGTCCGAGCAGGCCGACTACCTCACCGCTGGAAATGGACAGCGACAGCGAGCGCACGACCTGGTGCGAGCGATAGCTTTTTGCAATGCCCTCGGCGCGCAGCGTGCTCATGGCGCGTCGTCCTCTTCGGGCGGCGTGATGATGATCCGGACGCGATCGATACCTTCATCGTCGGTGCTGGCGATCAGGCGATCCTCGGTGATCCGGTAGACGAGTCGCCCGCCGCTGACTTCCCGCAGCCCGTCGCGCAGCATGGCCTTGCCGGCCAGCTCGAGCTCGCCCTCGACCAGGTCGTAAACGATCCGGTTCGCGGTACCCGTCACGGTGCGGTTTTCGGGCTCGGGCAAGGTCCGGCTAAAGGTCGCCGGCGAACCCTCGGCGGTCGCCTTGTGGAGGCGATGGTCGGTGAAGCTGACGCTGGCGCGGGCCGATTCGATCTGGCCCATCGGGCTGCTGATGCGAACATTGCCGAGAAACAGCCAGGAGCCGCGTGAAAAATCGAGATCGCGGGACTCGGCCTGGTCGGCGGAAATCTCGATGTCGCCCTGCCGGACACGGATGTCCTGGAACACGAGGCGCTCGTTGCGGCGATCGAAATCGGACGAGGCGGCCTCCAGGGTGATTTCCTGTTGCTGGCCGTAGGCCGGCGGGGCGAGCAGCAGCGCGAGCACCGCGCACAGGGCGCAAGCGCTCAGCGGCAGGGTGTGCCGGCTGCGAAAGTCAGGGAAGAAAACGGCCATGAACTTCGGATTGTAACTGGAGCCGCTCTTCCAGTAAGTAGGCCACCAGGCCGATCGCGCGCAGCTGCTGCGGACCCAGCGCTACGTTGACTTCCACCTCGCTGCGGGCAATGTGGCTGGTGGTGTCGATTTCGAGGCGTTCGGTCTGCAACGATGTGCGCTCATGATCGCCGGATTCGCCCAGCACCTCGACGCCGCCCCAGAGTTCCAGCAAGGCCTGGTCGGCCGACAGGACGCCCTCCGGCGCGGTCAGCAGCCACGGCGCCGGCGAATAGATGTTGTACTCCACGCGCACTTCGCGCAGCCGGGTCGGCCCGCCCAGCGTGACCTGGCGAATTTCGTTGGCGATGACCCGGTAGCGCGGCAGGCCGTCGGTGCCGGCAGTGGTGATCTCGGCCTCGGTCATATAAAAGCCGTCCGGCGGCGGCCGTTCCTCGGTCAGGACCGGTGTGCCGTCCATGCGCTGGTTCAGCCACCAGCTGCCGACCGCCAGTGCCGCCAGGGCAAGCAAGCCAAGTTTCTGTCCCGCGGTCATGCGCCGCGTCCCGCCAGCAGGAATTCGCAGAATTCACGCACCGCGCCCCGGCCGCCGGGCAGCGTGGAGGTCCAGGCCGCGGCGGCGCGCGCCTCGGCATGCGCGTCCGCGACCGCGCAGGGCAGGCCGACCACGCGCATCGGCGGCAGGTCCGGCGTGTCGTCGCCGAGGTAAGCCGTCCGCCCGGGTTCGATCCCGGTATCGCGCAACAGCTGCGCGAGCGCGGCTGCCTTGTCCGCGCAACCCTGCACGATGCGCGTGACGCCGAGTTCGGCCATGCGCCGGTCCACCGCGGAAGATGCTCGCCCGGAAATGATGGCGACCTCGATGCCGGCGGCCAGCAGTTGCTTGATGCCGACGCCGTCGCGCACGCTGAACGCCTTGTACTCGACGCCGTCGGTGCCCATCCAGATGCGGCCGTCGGTGAACACGCCGTCGACGTCGAAGACGGCGAGTCGCACTCCGGCCGCGATGTTCGCCAGCGCGGCCATTACATGACACCCGCTTGCAACAGGTCGTGCACGTTGAAGGCGCCGATGACCCGGTCGTCATGGTCTACCACCAGCAGTGCGGTGATGGCGTGGGTCTCCATCAGCCGGACCGCTTCCGCGGCCAGCATGGCGCCCTGCACCGTCTTGACGTTGCGGGTCATCACTTCGCCGATCGGCGTGGTCGTCAGCTCCCGGTGCGCGTCGAGCGTGCGGCGCAGGTCGCCGTCGGTGTAGATGCCCAGCACGTGGTCCTCGGCGTCCACCACGGCCGTCATGCCCAGGCCCTTGCGCGAGATCTCGAACAAGCCTTCCGAGACAGCCAGGTCGGGCGCGACTTTCGGGATGCGCTCGCCGGTGCGCATGATGTCCCGCACGTGCAGCAGCAGGCGGCGGCCGAGCAGGCCGCCGGGATGCGAAAACGCGAAGTCCTCGCGCGTGAAGCCGCGGCTGTTGAGCAGCGCGACAGCCAGCGCGTCGCCCATGGCGAGGGTGGCGGTGGTGCTCGCGGTCGGCGCGAGGTTCAACGGGCAGGCTTCCTTGCTCACGCCGACATGCAGGTGCGCGTCGGCGGCCGTCGCGAGGGTCGAGCCGGGCCGGCCGGTCATGCTGACCAGTGGTACGCCGAGACGCTTGATCAGCGGCAGGATGGTCAGCACTTCCGGCGTTTCGCCGGAATTCGAGATCGCCAGCACGACGTCCGTCGCCGTGATCATGCCCAGGTCGCCGTGGCTGGCTTCGCCTGGATGGACGAAGAACGACGGCGTGCCGGTGCTCGCCAGGGTTGCCGCGATCTTGCCCGCCACGTGACCGGACTTGCCCATGCCCGTGACCACCACGCGGCCCTGGCAGTCGAGGCAGTAGCGGCACGCGGCGATGAATTCGGGCCCGATCCGTTCCCGCAGGGCGAGGATGGCCTCGGCCTCGATGTCGAGCACCTCCCGGCCCAGCCGCATGAGGCTGTCGTCGTCCAGTTTTGCTTCCGCGTGCATCCGTCTTACCTCGTTACCAGCCAGCCGTGGTAGCACAGGAACGTGCCCAGCAGTATGGCGCCTTCGATCCGCCTGATGCGGTGGTCACCCCGGAAATTGTATGTCATCAGGAACAACACCAGCGTCAGGCCGATCATGACCGGCAAATGGGTGGTCAGCAGCTCGCGATCGAAAGTCGCTGGATGAATGATCCCGGCGATGCCGATTACGGCCAGGCTGTTGAACAGGTTGGAGCCGATGATGTTGCCGATCGCCATGTCGTGCTCGCCCTTCAGGGCGCTGACAATGGACACAGCCAGCTCCGGCAGGCTCGTGCCGATCGCGACCACCGTCAAGCCGATGACCAGCTCCGAAACCCCGAACTCCACGGCGAGGTTTTGCGCGCCCCAGACCAGCAGGTTGGCGCCGCTCAGCAGGATGACCAGGCCGAATGTCAGCCAGGCAATCGCCTGGCCCATGGAGATGTCCGTGGGCATTTCCGCCGCGTAGTCGAGCGCGATCGGGTCGGTCGTGCCGGTCCGGCTGCCGAGCACCACGAGCCAGTAGAGCACCAGCACCAGGATGCCGATGAGCAGAAAACCCTCGATGCGCCCGAGTTTCAGGTTGATGAAGACCATGGTCATGGCCAAGGTCACGGCGAGCAACGCCGGCATTTCCCGGCGCAGGGTTACCGAGTGCACCGTGATGGGCATGATCAGCGCGGTCGCGCCCAGCACCAGCCCGATATTGGCGATATTTGAGCCGATGGCGTTACCCGCGGCCAGGGCGGGGTCGCCGGCGAGCGAGGCCGTGATGGACACGAAGATTTCCGGCCCGCTGGTGGCCATGCCGACCAGCGTCAGGCCGATCAACATGGGCGACAAGCCCAGGTTACGCGCGGTGCTGGCTGCGCCCAGCACAAAACGATCCGCGCCCCAGATCAGCAGGACAAATCCAGTGAGGGTCGCAACGGTGTAGTTCAGCATCGTTGTCGGGTGAGGATCCGGGGGGGTTATCGGGGTAGGACGCTGGTGCGCCGTGGCCAGCGAATAATCATACACGCCCGCGCCCGTTCCCCGGTGAGTCCGCGGGGCGCCCGGTGACGCATGTCGCGCCGGGCCGGCATCCGGTAAACTTGGCGCCCCCTTTGCCATGGCCCCCGCTTGCGGGGCAACCCGGAACAACTTATGAACAGTGAAGAGATCGCGGTGTTGATCCGCCAGGGACTGCCCGCCGCGCGGGTGGAGGTGGAGTCCGGCGACAACACCCATTTCGCGGCCCTGGTGGTGGCGGAAGAATTCGAAGGCTTGCGGCCCCTGCAGCGCCACCAGCTGGTCTATCGCGCCCTGGGCGACAAGATGGGCGGCGAGATCCATGCCCTGGCCATTCGCGCGCTGACCCCGGCGGAGCTGGCTGCCGGCCGCTGAGCCGGGCCCGCCATGGACAAGTTGCTGGTCGGAGGTGGGCGCCGGCTGGAGGGCGAGATTCGCATCTCCGGCGCCAAGAATGCGGCGCTGCCCATCCTGGCCGCGACCCTGCTGGCGGACGAGCCCGTGTCGATCGGCAATGTGCCGCACCTGCAGGACATCACCACCACCATCGAGCTGCTCGGCCGGATGGGCGTCGGCGTCACCATCGACGAGCGCATGCGCGTGGAAGTGGACCCGCGCAGCATCAACGACCTGGTCGCGCCCTACGAGCTCGTCAAGACCATGCGTGCCTCGATCCTGGTGCTCGGGCCGCTGGTGGCGCGGCACGGCAGCGCCGATGTCTCGCTGCCCGGCGGTTGCGCCATCGGCGCGCGCCCGGTCAACCTGCATATCGAGGGATTGCGGGCCATGGGGGCGACCGTGCAGATCGAGGACGGCTTCATCCGCGCGCGCGCCGACCGGCTGCACGGTGCACGCATCGTGCTCGACACGGTGACGGTGACGGGTACCGAGAACCTGCTGATGGCGGCCGTCCTGGCCAAGGGCGAGACCATCCTCGAGAACGCGGCGCGCGAGCCGGAAGTCGTTGACCTTGCCGACTGCCTGGTGGCCATGGGGGCGCGCATCCAGGGCGCCGGCACCGGCACTATCGTCATCGAGGGCGTCGAGCGTCTTGGCGGGACGTCGTACGACGTGCTGCCCGACCGCATCGAGAGCGGCACCTACCTGGTGGCCGGCGCCATTACCGGCGGTCATGTGCGCTTGCGCCAGGCCCGCCCCGAGCACCTCGACGCGGTGCTCGCCAAGCTGGCGGAGGCCGGCGCACGGATCAGTACCGGCCCGGACTGGATCGAACTCGACATGCAGGGACAGCGCCCGGTTTCGGTCAACCTGCGCACTGCCCCTTATCCGGCCTTTCCGACGGATATGCAGGCCCAGTTCGTCGCGCTGAACGCGATCGCGCGGGGCACCGGCACCATCGTGGAGACCATCTTCGAGAATCGCTTCATGCACGTTCAGGAGTTGCAGCGCATGGGCGCCGACATCCGCCTGGAGGGCAACACGGCGATCGTCCATGGCGTAGAGCGCCTGCAGGCCGCGCCCGTGATGGCGACGGACCTGCGCGCTTCGGCCAGCCTCGTGCTTGCGAGCCTGGCGGCGCACGGCGAAACGCTCATCGACCGGATTTATCACATCGACCGCGGTTACGAGTGCATTGAAGAGAAGCTGTCGCAGCTTGGCGCCGCGATCCAGCGGGTTCCGGCGGCACGCCAGCCGCTAACGCCGTGACGGCGCCCGTTCGGCGACTTCGGCCTCGATCCTGAACGGCTCGCCCTGGCGGCTGCCGCTCAGCGCCACGGTCGTGCCGGGCCGCATCGCCGCGATACTGCGCAGCGCGTCCTGCCAGACCATCACGGGCTCGTCGTTCACATGCGTGATCACGTCGTTCGGCCGCAGGCCGGCCACGTCGGCGGGGCTGCCAGGCTGGACCGTGGTCAGGATGATGCCATAGGGCTCGGGCAAGCCCAGCATGCGTGCCTGGGCCGGCGTCAGCGTCTGGGTGCCGACGCCGAGCCAGCCGCGAATCACGCGGCCGTGTGCCTTCAGGTCCTGCATGACGCCGCGTACCAGGTTGACGGGAATCGCGAAGCCGATGCCTTCCGAATCGAGACGGCGGGAGAAAAATGCCGTGTTGATGCCGATGAGTTCGCCGCGCGCGTTGACCAGCGCGCCGCCGGAGTTGCCGACGTTGATGGCGGCGTCCGTCTGGATGAAATTCTCGAATTGCGACAGCCCGAGCTGACCGCGGCCGGTACCGCTGACGATGCCCTGGGTAACGGTCTGGCCGATACTGAAGGGATTGCCGATGGCGAGCACGACTTCGCCGACCATGAGCTGGTCCGAGCGACCGACCCGGATACGCGGCAGGTCCGCCAGTTCCACCTTGAGCAACGCGATATCCGTGTCCGGGTCGGTGCCGACCAGCGTGGCGGGCGCGGTGCGCCCGTCCACGAGCACCAGCTGCAGATCGTGCATCCCGGCGATGACGTGGTGGTTCGTGATGACATAGCCATCACTGTCCATGACCACTGCGGAGCCGAGGCTGCCGCTGGCCTGCACCTCGGCGAAGCCGGCGGGCGCCATGGGCCGGCCGACCAGGTTGGCCACGGCCGGCGCGGTCGCGGCGACGGCCGCGGCATAGGAACCGGGGGCGGCCTGGCCACCGCGCAGGGGATGGCCGGCCGGCAGCAGGTTCGGAAACAACAACACGATGACAAAGGCCGCCGCGAGGCCGAGGACCGCCGATTGAATCAGGAATGTCAGTGTCTGGCGCGTGCTGCCCATCGTGGTCAAGGCCCGGGTGGATCGTCATGCGCGATGCGCGGCCGGATATTATAGGCAGGGTCGGCCCATGTCGTCGCGGTGCCGATGGCCGTGCCGCCGGTAGGCACGCCGAAACTCCGATGTGTATAATTCCCCGATTGCCCGATCAGGCCGCGAAAAATGCTTCGTCTGGCCCGGTTCGCAGGCCTTTTACCCCAGGAATGTTTCCAGGAGTGAGCTCGGGATGACTGAAGGTGTGGATCTTGGTCGCCGCCGGTTTCTAGGAGTGGCCACGGGAGTGACCTCGGCGGTAGGCGTAGCATTCGTCGCGGTGCCGTTCCTGGCTTCCTGGAAGCCCAGCGCACGGGCCCAGGCCCTTGGCGCGCCGGTCGAAGTGGATATCAGCAAGCTTGACGAGGGCGCCATGCTGCGAGTCGAGTGGCGCGGTCGGCCCGTCTGGGTGCTGAAACGCTCGCCGGAAATGGTGGAGCGACTGGCGACAGCCGATGAGTTCGTGCGGGATCCCCAGTCGCAGGAACCCCAGCAGCCGGCGTACGCAAGCAATCGCCACCGCTCGATCAAGCCCGAGGTGCTGGTGGTGATCGGCGCCTGCACGCATCTAGGCTGTGCGCCCATGCCGCGTTTCGACGTCGGCGCGGCGGATCTCGGTGGCGCGGAATGGCCGGGCGGCTTTTTTTGCGCCTGCCACGGTTCCAAGTTCGATCTCGCCGGCCGCGTCTGGCGCGGCGTGCCGGCGCCGCTGAATCTCGTGGTGCCGCCGCACCATTATGTCGATGACTCGACCATCCGGGTCGGGGTGGACATGGAGGCCGCCTGATGAGCAGCACCGCCAACGACGAAACGACCGCGGTCGGCAAGCAGGACGCCGGACTCTCCGGCTGGTTCAGGAAGCGATTCCCCTGGGACCAGCTAATGGAGGATCACGTCACCGGCTACTACGCGCCGAAGAATTTCAACTGGTATTACGTATTCGGCTCGCTCGCCCTGCTGGCGCTCATCATCCAGATCGTCACCGGCATTTTCCTCACGATGAGCTACAAGCCCTCCGCGGAGCAGGCCTTCTCCTCGGTCGAGTACATCATGCGCGATGTCGAATGGGGCTGGCTCATTCGCTACATGCACTCGACGGGCGCCTCGCTGTTTTTCGTCGTCGTTTACCTGCACATGTTTCGCGCACTGTTGTACGGCTCCTACCAGAAACCGCGCGAGCTGGTCTGGATTTTCGGCATGCTGATCTACCTGGCCATGTCAGCGGAAGCGTTCTTCGGATACCTGCTGCCGTGGGGCCAGATGTCCTACTGGGGCGCCCAGGTGATCGTGTCGCTGTTCGGCGCCTTGCCGGTGATCGGTGAGCCGCTGGTCGAGTGGATCCGCGGCGACTACTTCATCTCAGACGTGACCCTGAACCGCTTCTTCGCCCTGCACGTCATCGCCCTGCCGCTGGTGCTGCTCGGCCTGGTGGTCGCCCACATCCTGGCGCTGCACGAGGTCGGCTCGAATAATCCGGACGGCGTTGAGATCAAGAAATACAAGGGCAAGGACGGCAAGCCACTCGACGGCATTCCGTTCCACCCCTATCACACCACCAAGGACGTGCCCGCCTGGGTGGTGTTCTCGATGGTGTTTGCGCTCATCGTGTTCTTTGCGCCTGAAATGGGCGGCTTCTTTCTCGAGCACGCCAATTTCGAACCGGCCGATCCCTTGAAGACGCCGGATCACATCGCGCCGGTGTGGTACTTCACGCCTTTCTATGCCGTGCTGCGCGCCGTGCCGGACAAGCTCGGCGGGGTGCTGGCGATGGGCGCCGCCATGTTCGCCTTGTTCCTGCTGCCCTGGCTGGATCGCAGCCCGGTGCGCTCGATTCGTTACAAGGGCCCGATTTTCAAGGTTGCGCTGACGGTGTTCGTGATCAGCTTCGTGATGCTCGGCTGGCTGGGACTGCAACCCGCCACCACCACCTACACGTTCCTCGCACGCGTCTTCACGGTTCTTTATTTCGCGTTTTTCCTGCTGATGCCGATTTACTCGAAGATCGACAAGGTAAAGACGCCCCCGGACAGGATCACCTACCATGGCTAGGCGTTTCCCGATGCTGTTGCTCGCGGCGCTGCTGCTTGCGGCGCCCGGTCTCGTTTCCGCCGCAGCGCCGGCGATTCCCCTGGAGTCCTCCGGCGCGGACGTCGGCAACCAGGCCTCACTGCAGCGCGGCGCCCGCCTGTACGTGAATTACTGCCTGGGCTGCCATTCCCTGCAGTACGTGCGCTACAACACGCTCGCCGACGGGCTGGGGCTCACCGACGAACTCGTCGCCGAAAACCTGCGCTTCACTGGCGATAGTCCGCACGACCAGATCCGGATCGCCATGCCCGCTGCGGACGCCGCCGGCTGGTTCGGTCTTGCGCCGCCCGACCTCTCGCTGATCGCGCGCGCGCGCGGCACGGACTATATCTATACTTTTTTGCGGTCCTTCTATGCGGACCCGTCCTCGCGCGCCACGGGCAGCAACAACAAGGTCCTCGAGGGCACCGCGATGCCGCACGTGCTGTGGGAGTTGCAGGGCGTGCAGGAAGCGGTCTATCGCGAGGAAGTCGACGCCGATGGCGCCCGCCGCCAGGTTTTCGAGCGTTTCGAACTCGTGCAACCGGGCTCGATGACGCCGGACGAGTTCGACCGGGCCGCGCGGGATATTACGGCATTCCTTTCCTGGGCAGGCGAGCCGATGCAGCTGGAACGCCAGCGCCTCGGCATCTACGTGCTGCTGTTTCTGCTGGTGCTGTTGGCGTTCTCCTGGCTGTATTACAAGGAGCTTTGGAAGGACGTCAAGTGACCTTCTCACGCGCGGCAACCACCGCAGGCGAGGCAAAATGACACTGTTTTCGGATCCGACCTGTCCTCACAGCCACCGCGTGCGTATCGTGCTGGCCGAAAAAGGCATCACGCTCGACGTCGTAGACGTGGAGGCGGCGAGTCTCCCCGAGGATCTCCTCGACCTGAATCCCTACAACAGCGTGCCGACGCTGGTGGACCGGGACCTGGTGCTATACGACTCGCGCGTCATCGCCGAATACCTCGACGAGCGCTTCCCGCATCCACCGCTGATGCCGGTCGACCCGGTCAGCCGGGCGCGTTTCCGCCTCGCCCTGTACCACATCGAGCGCGACTGGTATTCGCTCATCGAGGATCTCGAGCGCGGCGACAAGCGCACGGCGAACCGGGCGCGCAAGGACTTGCGCGAGAGCCTGCTGTCGAGCGCAGACCTGTTCGGCGTCAAGCCGTTTTTCATGAGCGACGAATTCTCGCTGGTGGATTGCAGCATCGCGCCCATCCTGTGGCGCCTGCCGCGCTGGGACGTGGACCTGCCGCCGACCCACGGGCGCAATATCATCAAGTACGCCGAGACGCTGTTCAGCCGGCCGTCTTTCCGCGCCAGCCTGACCGAATTCGAGCTGGAGATGCGCCCCTGAGTGTGAAGGGCCAGGGCCGCCGCCCCCGCCGCCCCTACCTGCTTCGGGCGATGGTCGCGTGGATCTCAGACAACGGCGAGACCCCGCATATCGTCGTGGATGCGTCGCAGGAAGGCGTGCAGGTGCCGTCGCAATACGTCACCGACGGCAAGGTCGTGCTCAACATCGGCGGGTCCGCCACCCAGGCCCTCAACATCAGCAACGACGCGGTCGAATTCAGCGCCCGTTTCGGTGGCGTGCCGTTCCCGGTCTACGTGCCGGTCCGCGCCGTGCTCGGCATCTACGCCCGCGAATCCGGCGAGGGCATGATCTTCACCGACACCGAGGGCGACCCACCGCCTGGTAACGACGGTGGCGACGATGACACGCCGGGACCGAAGGGGCCGCCGAAGCTGAGCGTCGTGAAGTAGGCC
>JBLRWC010000014.1:0-56654 GCA_047921455.1 Gammaproteobacteria bacterium | reverse complement strand
ACCGGTTCAGGCGCGGGCACCGTGACAACTGCCGGCGCCGGGCCGTCGCCACGAGCCGCTTCCTCGACAATGCTCGGCGTCTCGACGCTGTCCGGGATCTCGAGCCACGCCGGCCCGACAACGCTCAGCGCGGCGCCGATGACTATCCCGCCGAACAACGCCACCGCGACCCACGGCAGGACGCGGCGCGGCCGGGGCTGCGGGAAAAAACCGGCGAGAAACGCAGCCGCATTCGGTGGGCGGTCAGCGGCCCTGAAAGACAGCGCGGCGCGCAATATTTTCCAGCGGGCTCGCGACAGGCCGGCCGGACGCGCCAGCCGGAGCTTGCGGCGCGCGGCCTCATCGGCCGACAGATCGCCCCAGGGACGTCGCCCCGCCAACAATTCGAAGGCCATGCACGCCAGGCTGTAGACGTCGTCGCGGGGATCCGGCGGCACGCCGGTCAGCATTTCGGGACTTGCGTACCTCGGTGTGCCGGCCATTGGCGCCGCCGCAGAGGGCTTGCCCGACGTCCCCACCTTGGCAGCCAGGCCGAAATCGACCAGGCGCAACCCGCCGCCGTCGACAATAAAAACATTGCCCGGCTTGACGTCGCGATGGACGACGCCGCGGCCATGCAGGTAAGCGAGAACCTCGGCCAGTTCACGAATAATCGCCATCGCTTCGGCGGTCGGCAGCGCCGCGGTAGCGCACCGCTGGATGCGGCTGCGCAACTGCTCTCCGGTCAACAGTTCCATGACCATGAAAGCATGTTCACCGTCATGCTCGAAGCCCAGCATCCGCACCACGCCCGGGTGATTCAGCGCGGCGAGCAGTGACGCCTCGCGTTCGAGTGCGCGCCGCGCTCCGGGCGCTGCGTAGTGCGGATTGGCAAGCTTCAAGGCGACCTGCGCAGGTTCGCCGTCCAGCCCGCTGCGACGCAGGTCCGTGGCCCGGTAGAGCAGGCCCATGCCGCCGCGCTCCAGCAATGCTTCGAGGCGGTAACGACCGGCCAGCACGGTGCCGGTTTGCGGTGGATCGTCCGGCGTGGCTGCGCCGGCCGGATGCACGAGCACCGGCGGCGTCCGGTCGCCGGCTGCGGCCGCGCGGGAACCCACCGCGTGGGGACCCACCGCGACGTGCGTCCGATCGGCCTTGAACGGCGCGGTCACGTCGCCCGGGGGCCCGCTCCCAAGCTCTCCGGCAACCAGTGCGCACAGGCCGGGCGACACGTGCCCCTCGAGCCTGAGCTGTTCGAGTCGCTCCAGCGCCGCCGCGGCCGCGCCGGGATGATCTGCAAGCTCCGCCTCGACCGCGCGGCAGAATTGCGCAAAACCGATCCGACCCTCGATGAAGGCGTCGATCCTTTCGGAAATGACGTGGGAACTATTCACTCCACAGAGATACCACGAAGTGGCTGCCGGGGAGAAACATGTGCGTTCCGACCCACGCGGCTAGAGACCCAGCTCGGCAAAAAAAGCCTCGAGGCCTGCCACATATCGGCGCTCGCCAAGAAGAAAACCCGTGTTGTGGTTGCCCTGCAATTCCAGCAGTTTTTTCGGCGGATCAGCGGCCTCGTAAAGCGCCGCGCCGTGGCGAAAGGGTATTATTTCATCCTCCCGGCTGTGCACCACCAGCACCGGCGCCGTCACCGATCCGAGCAACGCTTCGGCGGGGTACTCGAGTCGCGCGAGGCGGCGCACGGGCAAAAACCAGTAGAGCTCGGCCGCGAGATCCGGCACGGAGCGAAAGGTCGACTCGACGATCAGCCCACGCGGCGTTTGCCGGGTCGCCAGCCAGGTGGCTATCGCGCCGCCCAGCGAGCGACCAAACAGCACGATGTGCTCGGCCGGAACCCCCCGCGTATCCACGAGGTAGCGCCACGTGGCCTGCGCATCCTCGTAGGTGCCCTGCTCAGTCGGACGGCCGGTACTCCGACCGTAACCACGATAGTCGAAAATCAGCACCGACAAGCCCAGCTCGTTGAAAATCCGCAGCGACTCCAGCCGGTGCGAGATATTGCCGGCATTGCCGTGAAAAAACAGCAGGACGCCGCGTTCAGGGTGCGCCGGCACGAACCAGGCGTCCAGTTCCTCGCCGTCGGCCGTGGCGATCGTCAGCGACTCGTAGTCCAGGCCGATATCCGCGGGACTCGCCGCCAGTTGCCGCGACGGAATGCCGGGCAGAAACAGCATGCTTTCCTGGCGAAAGTACAAGAACGCCACCAGGGCGCCATAGAGCAGAGCACCGAGCAGCAGGATCGTGGCAATATTTTTCATGACAACAACATAGCCGAGAGCGGCGTGGCCCGATTCAGAAGCGGGCTTCGTCCGGCAGCGTCTTCACTGCCCCGGCAGCCAGTGCGGCGCCGACGATGCCGGCATCATTGCCGAGCGCGGCGGGCGCGACCGGTGTGCGGCACTCCAGCAAGGGGATGAACTTATCGTGCTTGCGGCTGACGCCACCGCCGATGATAAACAAGTCCGGCCAAAGCAGGGCCTCCATGGCTTGCAGCACTTCAGACAGGCGCTCCGACCAGCGGGGCCAGGACAAGTCCTCCGCCTTGCGCACCTGGCCCGCGGCGCGGTGCTCAGCTTCCTTGCCGCGAATATCCATGTGACCGAACTCCGTGTTCGGTACCAGCACCCCATCGACGAACACGGCGCTACCGATGCCGGTGCCCAGCGTCAGCAGCACCACGGTACCGCGCTGGTCGCGGCCGGCGCCGAAACGCATCTCGGCCAGGCCGGCCGCGTCGGCATCGTTCAGCACCGCTACCGGCAGCCCGAGCGCCGAGCGCAGCAAACCGGCGGCGTCACAGCCGATCCAGGCTGGGTCGATGTTAGCCGCGGTGTGTGTCACGCCCTGCTTGACGACGGCGGGGACCGCCACTCCGACCCGGTTGAAGCCCTCGAAGTGCCCGGCAACTTCCGCCAGGACTGCCGCGACGGCCGCCGGCGTGGCGGGTTGCGGCGTGAGAACCTTGTGCCGCTCGACCTGCAGGCGGCCCGCGACGCAATCCACCGTCGCCCCCTTGATCCCCGAGCCACCGACATCGATGCCCAAAATATTCATACCCTGCTCCTCACCACATCGACCGCATGCGCGCACCGACGTCGATCAACTCGTTCGGCCGCGACCCGGCCCGTCCATCCCGCTCCGCGCCGGCATGGAAGCGCTGTTCCATGCAGTTCATCATCGCCTCGTCGATAAACCGGCTCCGCGCACCATACACATGCCGATCGCCGTGGCGCGGCTGTTGCGGCACCCAGTATTTCAGTGGCGCGACCAGGTGCAGCGCTGATTTGGCGCGTGTCATGGCCACGTACAACAGGCGCCGTTCCTCTTCGATCAGCGCCGGCTTGCCGGTGGCGAACTCGGAGGGAAAATTCCCGTCAGCAACGTTCAATACATAGACCGAGTCCCATTCCTGCCCCTTTGCCGAGTGAATGGTGGACAGCACGAGATAATCCTCGTCCAGCAGCGGCGGGCCGGCCAGGTCGCCGGTGGCTTGCGGGGGGTCGAGCGACAGTTCGGCCAGGAACTGCTGGCGGGTCGCAAACTGGCCCGCGATCTGCTCCAGTGCATCGAGATCGCCGAGCCTTGTCGGCCACTCCTCGTACAAGCGCTCCAGCTGCGGCCGATACCAATCGCGTGCCCGGCCGACCTGCGGGCGCCAGTCGGCGGCTTCCTCAGCCGCGCACGCCAGCAAATCCACCAGCGTTGGCCAGTATGGCGCCGCGGCGGGCGGCGGCGACCAGCCGGCGAGTTTCGCCGGCACGAAGCCGTGCGCCTCGAGCCAACCGAAGGCCTTCGCCGCCGCCACGGGCCCGATGCCGGGCAACAGTTGCAGGCATCGGAAAGCGGCGATGCGGTTGCGCGGATTGTCGGCCCAGCGAAGAATCGCCAGCAAGTCCTTCACGTGGGCGGCCTCGAGGAACTTCAGCCCGCCGTATTTCACGAATGGAATATTGCGCCGCACCAGTTCCAGCTCGAGCCGGTCGCTGTGGTGGCTGGCACGGAACAGCACCGCCTGGTGGCGCAACAACTGGCCGGTCTCGCGCGCAGCAAGGACCCCCTCGATGATGTACTCGGCCTGCGCCTCATCGTCCGTCACGGTGACGTAATACGGCTTTTGCGCCGAGGCCCGCGCCGAGCGCAACGCCTTGCGAAACTGCCGCTCGGCGTTACCCATCAGGGCGTTGGCGGCGTCCAGCACGGGTTGCACGGAACGGTAATTTTCCTCCAGCGTGACGATCTCGGCCGGCGGGGCGAACTGGCCGGGAAAGCGCAGGATATTCTCCACGTCGGCGGCGCGGAAAGAATAAATGCTCTGGGCGTCGTCACCGACCACGGCAAGCCCGCGGCCGTCCGGTTTCATGCGGAGCAGGATCTCGGCCTGCAACAGGTTCGTGTCCTGGTACTCATCCACCAGCACATGGTCGAAGCGCTCACCCACCGCCGCCGCCAACGCCGGCGACTCCATCAGCGCATGCCACCACAGCAACAGGTCATCGTAATCCAGCAGGTTGCCGGCTTGCTTGAGTTCCACATAGCGGCGGAACAGGTTCCGCAATTCGTCGCGCCAGGCTTCGCACCACGGCCAGCCATCAGCGAGGCAATCCTCGAGCGCGGCGCGCGCATTGACCGAACGCGAGTAGATTGCCAGGCAGGTGTCCTTGCGCGGGAAGCGGCGCGTGCCATCGGCCAACCCCTGTTCCTGGCGCGCGATATCCAGCAGGTCCGCCGCGTCGCCCCGGTCCAGCACCGAAAACCCAGGATCGAGGCCGAGGTTGCCCGCGTATTCGCGCAACAGGCGATTCGCCACGGAATGAAACGTGCCGGCCCATGGAAACTTGACGGCCTCGCCGCGGCCCTGGTCCGCCAGTGCCTGGCCGACGATCCGGCGCGCGCGCCGGGTCATTTCGCGCGCGGCACGCCGGCTGAAGGTAAGCAGCAGAATCCGTGCCGGCGGAACTCCCGAAACCACGAGATGTCCGACCCGATGCGCCAAGGTCATGGTTTTTCCGGTGCCCGCGCCGGCCACGACCAGCAAGGCGCTCGCGTCGAGACCGCCGGGACGCGCGGCGCCAAACATCACGGCGCGTTGCTGGGCCTCGTTGAGGCCCTCGTGGGTGGCGGCAGGCAGCATGCCGCCGACTATAGCAGAGGGCAATCCACGCCTGAGCAGGTAGAATGGTTGTTTTTGTCCGGCAGCAATTGGCCGGGGAACTTCGCGGAGATACAACATGACCAGACGTTTTTCAGTTCCGCTGGCCCTGGTGGCCGCTACCGCCATCGCCGCTTGCGGCAACCAGCAAGCGCCGACGACCCCCGAGGTCGCTGCCGAACAGGCGGTCACCGACATTGCAGCCACGACCACGGAAGCCATGACCAACACCAGTACCGCAGAGAACCCCTTTTTCGTGGCGAGCCCGCTGCCCTATGGCATGCCGCCGTTCGACCTGATACGCGACGAGCACTACCTGCCGGCTTTCGAGCAGGGCATGGCCGACCGCATTGCGGAAATCGAGGCCATCGCGAGCAACCCCCAGCCGCCCACCTTCGAGAACACCCTTCTGCCGATGGAACGCGGCGGCGAGCTGCTCGGCCGGGTATCGCGCGTGTTCTTCAACATGAACTCCGCGCATACCAACCCGCAGATTCAGGACATCCAGCGCACCGTGTCGCCACAACTGGCTGCGCACCGCGACGCCATCTTCCTGAACGGCGCGCTGTTCGAGCGCATCGAGACGCTCTATCAACAGCGCGACACGCTCGAGCTGGATGCGGAGTCGAAGCGCCTGCTGGAGCGTTACCACACCGATTTCGTCCGCGCCGGCGCGCGGCTTTCCGATGACCAAAAGGACACCCTGCGCGAGCTGAACCGCGAGCTTGCCGACCTGGGCACAACCTTCTCGCAGAACGTGCTGCATGAAACCAACAACTCGGCCGTACTGGTGGACAGCGCCGAAGAACTGGACGGATTTGCCCCCCGCCAGATCAAGGCCGCAGCCGATGCCGCTGCGGCGCGCGGCCACGAGGGCAAATACCTCATCACGTTGCAGAACACCACCGGGCAACCACCGCTCAGTTCGCTCACCAACCGGGCGTTGCGCCAACGCATCCACGAGGCCTCGGTGAATCGCGGCGCGCGCGACAACGAGCATGACAACCGTCCGATCGTCGCCCGCACCGCCGCCGTGCGGGCCGAGCGCGCGAAGCTGCTCGGCTATCCGAACCATGCAGCCTATGTGCTCGAGAACGAGACGGCCGGCTCGGTAGCCGCGGTCAACAGCATGCTCGCGGGCATTGCTCCCCGCGCGGTCGCCAACGCACGGCGCGAGGCGGCCGATATCCAGGCCGTGATCGATGCGCAGGGCAAGGACTTCGAGCTGCAGGCGTGGGACTGGGACTTCTACGCGGAACAGGTGCGCCAGGCCCGTTTCGACTTCGACGAGGCGGAACTCAAGCCCTATTTCGAAATGGAAAGCGTGCTCTACAACGGCATCTTCTATGCGGCCAACCAGGTGTTCGGCCTGACCTTCGAGGCGCGCCCGGAACTGCCCCTGTACCACCCGGATGCTCGCGCCTGGGAAGTGTTCGATGCGGATGGTTCACCGCTCGGCTTGTTCATCGGCGATTTCTGGGCACGCGACTCCAAGCGCGGTGGCGCCTGGATGAATGCCTACGTGCCGCAGTCCCACCTGCTTGGCACGCGTCCCGTGGTCGGCAATCACCAGAACATTCCCAAGCCGCCCGAGGGTGAGCCGACGCTGATGACTTTCGACGAAGTCACCACCATGTTCCACGAGTTTGGCCATGCCCTGCACGGGCTGTTCTCGGACGTGCATTACCCGCGCTTCGCCGGCACCAGCGTGCCGCGCGACTTCGTCGAGTTCCCCTCGCAGGTGAACGAAATGTGGGCCAGCTGGCCGGCGGTGCTGGCAAATTACGCCAAGCACTACGAAACCGGCGAGCAGCTGCCGGAAGCGCTGTTGCAGCGAGTGCTGGACTCGCAGCAGTTCAACGAAGGTTTTCGCTCCACCGAGTACCTGGCCGCCTCGTTGCTCGACCAGGCCTGGCACCAGCGCGCAGCCGGCGATGTCCCCAGCGACACGCTGGCCTTCGAGGCAGCCACGCTCAAGGCAACCGGCATGGACTTCGCCCCGGTGCCGCCGCGTTACCGCAGCACCTATTTCTCGCACATCATGGGCGGCTACGCGGCTGCTTACTACGCCTATATCTGGAGTGAAGTGCTCGATGCCGACGCGGTCGAGTGGTTCAAGGAAAATGGCGGCATGAAGCGCGAGCTGGGTGACCATTTCCGCGCCACGCTGCTTTCGCGGGGCGGCAGCAAGGACGCCATGGAGCTGTACCAGGACTTCGCCGGCCGCGAACCTTCGCTGGAGCCGCTGCTCGAGCGCCGCGGCCTGCTGGCGGACGCCGACTGACTCCCGCGGCCGGGCGCCGTCGTATTTGCGGCGACGCCCGGCCAGATCCTGCGCAGTCACGCGACTGTGCTGCCCCGATCCCATGTACTGAGAGTGTTGCCATGCGTTCACTGTTTAACCGCTTCGCCGCGATTTTGCTGTTCTCGCTGGCCCTGCCGTTCGCGGCCGGCGCCACCGTGGATATCCCCTTCGAAGAATTCACGCTCGACAACGGCCTGCGAGTCATCGTGCACACCGACCGCAAGGCGCCGATCGTGGCCGTGAACGTGTGGTACCACGTGGGCTCCAAGGACGAGCCGGAGGGCCGCACGGGTTTCGCGCACCTGTTCGAGCACCTGATGTTCCAGGGCTCGGAGAATCACCCGGAGGAGTACTTCAAGCCCTTCGAACGGGTCGGCGCAACCGGCATCAACGGCACCACCAGTTTCGATCGCACCAACTATTTCCAGAACGTGCCCACCACCGCACTGGAGATGGCCCTGTGGATGGAGTCAGACCGCATGGGCCACTTCCTCGCCACCATCACCGGGGAACTGCTCGACCAGGAACGCGAGGTGGTCAAGAACGAAAAGCGCCAGGGCCGCAACCAGCCATACGGGCGCGCCTGGGAGCGCATCTTCAACGCCAGCTTCCCGAAGGGCCATCCCTATTCATGGCTGCCGATCGGCGCCATGGCGGACCTCGACGCCGCCACCGTTGAAGACGTGCGCGACTGGTTCCAGACGCGCTACGGACCGAACAACGCGGTGCTGGTGCTGGCCGGCGACATCGACGTCGAGACCGCCCGCGAGCAGGTCAATCGCTACTTCGGCCATATCCCGGCCGGCCCGCCCTTGCACCGCACCGAGACCTGGATCGCGGCGCGTACCGAGTCCACCCGTGAACTGATGCACGATCGCGTTGCCCAGACGCGCATTTATCGCAGCTGGAACATCGACCCCTACGGGACGATCGAGGCCGATCACCTTGCCTTGTTCGCCCAGTTGCTCGGCGGCAGCGCTTCCTCGCGCCTCAACACGCGCCTGCTGCACGAAGAGCAGCTGGTCACCAACGTGAGCGCCTCCGCGATGGGCCTGGAAATCTCTGGCATGTTCCTGATCACGGCGACCCTCCGGGATGATGCGGACCCCGCCCGCGTCGAAGCCATCATCGATGAAGAGCTGGAGCGCCTGGTGCGCCGTGGTCCGACGCGCAACGAACTCGCGCAGGCGAAGACCCAGTTTCGCGCCGGTTTCATCCGCGGCGTCGAGCGCATCGGCGGCTTCGGCGGCAAGTCTGACGTGCTGGCCAGCTGCGCCGTGTACACCGGCAACCCGGGCTGCTTCCGCGACCGTCTCGACAACATCGAGCGCGCCACCACGGCGGACCTGCGCGCCATCGGCGCGCGTCGTCTCGGCCAGGGCGATCACACGCTGACCATCAAGCCCTTCCCGCGTTTTGCCACCGTCACCAGCGACGTGGACCGCAGCCGCGGCGTGCCGTTGGTCGAGGACTTTCCACAAATCAGTTTCCCGGCACTGCAGCGCGCCACCCTGGCGAACGGCATCGAGGTGGTGCTCGCGGAGCGGCACGAAATTCCCGTAGTACAGCTACAACTGCAGTTCGACGCCGGCTATGCCGCCGACCTGGGCCGCAAGCTCGGCACCGCGAATTTCACCATGGCGATGCTCGACAAGGGCGCGGGCCGGCGCGATACGCTGGAACTGGCGTCCGCCATCGAGGCCGAAGGGGCGCGCATCAGCGCCGGCGCCGGCCTGGATAATGCTGGCGTATCGCTGAATGCCCTCAGCGACCGCCTCGATCCCTCGCTGGTGCTGTTCGCCGACGTGGTGCTGCGGCCCCAGTTCCCGGACAGCGAGATCGAACGCGTCCGCCGGCAATGGCTGGCTCGTATCCAGCAGGAAAAGACGCAGCCCCAGTCGATCGCTTACCGGATCATGCCGCCGCTCCTGTATGGCGAGGGGCATGCCTACGCAATGCCCTTCACCGGCACCGGCACGGAGGAATCTATCGCCGCGCTCAGCCGCGAGGACCTGGTCAACTACCAGCGCGACTGGCTACGGCCTGACAATGCCCGCTTCATCGTCGTGGGCGCGGTCACCATGGACGAGATCATGCCGTTGCTGGAGAAGCATTTCGGGCGCTGGCAGGCGCCGGCCACGCCGCTGCCGCTGAAAAACATCGGCACGACCGCGCGGCCGGATGCGCCGCGTGTATTCCTCATCGACCAGCCCGGCGCCATCCAGGCCAACATCATGGCCGGGCTACTGGTGGGATCGACGGCAGACGAGGAGTCGCTGGCCCTGGACATGGCGAACGGCGTGTTCGGCGGCACCTTTACCTCGCGCATCAACATGAACCTGCGCGAGGACAAGGGCTGGTCCTACGGCGTGCGGAGTTTCGCGATCGGCGCCAAGGGCCAGCGCCCCTGGATAATGACCGCACCAGTCGAAATCGAATACACCGCCGAGGCTGTGCTGGAACTGGCCCGCGAATTGCAGGAATTCACTGGCGAGCAGCCAGCGACCGAGGACGAAGTCGAGAAAGTTCGCGCCAACCGGATTCGCAGCCTGCCGGGCCGTTTCGAGACGGCCTCGGCGGTGCTGGGCGCCACCAGCGAGATCGTCAGTTACGACTGGCCCGACGACCACGTCATCCGCGAGCAACAACGGACCGAGGCCATGACGGTCGACCAGGTGCGTGCCGCGGCCGGCACGCTCGACCTGGATGCGCTGACGTGGGTGATCATCGGCGATCTCGAAAAAATCGAGCAGCCGGTGCGCGACCTGGGCCTCGGTGAAGTCGTGATTCTCGACGCGGACGGATTGCCGTTATAGGACGGCGTCAAGGGGGCGCTGCTCAGCTGGCAGCGTCCCCTTGGTAAACCCGCTCGTAGTCGTCCAGGTTTTCCTTCAGCATGCGCTGGTATTCGCCGGTGAAGAACTTGAAGGCGGCGATGCGATCCGCCTGGAACTTGTCCTTGCTGGGCGCGTGACTGGCGACGATGAACGAATTGAACCGTGCCGCCGCATACAGCAGCGCCATGCTGACGTGTTCGCGCTGGACGGTGTCGATCTGCTCATTGGCAAGGTGGATGAACCGGTCGACCACCTGGCGGAACTCGCGGTCGATTTCCTCCTGGTCGCGCTCGTCCGTGGCCGGTTGCTCGGCGACCTGGAACTTGAGACGGCCATGCTCGGGCGGTGCCCTCCCGCCCGCGGGCTCCGCAAGCTGGCTGTAGCTGTCCATGATTTTCTTGAGTTCCGCGCTGATGGTGTCGCGGCCCTTGTCTGCTTTGCTCATCCAATGCTCCGGGAGGGTCGGCTGGTTGGACCGATTCTACCTTTGCCGGCGTCGTGCACGCGACAATCGCGCCTCATCGCGCGCGTGTGCGGCCAGCGCGCGGCCGATGCGCAACGACGGATCCGGCGGCAAGCCGTCCGCCAGGCGCAGGATCTGGCGGTAGTACCAGGCCATTTCGCCCTGTACATTGAGGAACTTCAGCAGGAGTAGCGGACTCGCAGGCCCGGCCCAGCGATGCGCGCCGAAGCGCAGCGGCGGGGGCGGCGCGGCGCCCTCGACAGTGCCCGCCGCGAGCCGTCCCGGCAGGTCCGGCTCGGTGCACACCGGGCGGCCCAGGCCGACGACATCCAGCTCGCCGGCGGCCAGCGCCTCGGCCATGGCGGCGCGGCTGCGGAATCCCCCGGTGACCATCAGCGGTACGGGGCAGGCTGCACGGATCTCGCGGGCGTACTCCAGGAAATAGGCCTCGCGCCGCCGCGTGCTCGCGCGCGGCGGCTCGGCCGCGCTGGCGGCGCGCCCTTCGTAGCCGAACAGCTTGGGCTGTTCGTAAGTACCGCCGGAAACCTCCAGCAGGTCGATGTTCTGCTCCGCCAGCCAGCCGGCGACGCGCACGCAATCCGGCAGGTCGAAGCCGCCCTTCTGGAAATCCGCGCTGTTGAGTTTCACCGACACGGGAAAATCGTCGCCCACCGCCGCGCGCGTTGCGCGCACGATTTCCAGCAGCAAGCGTGCGCGGTTTTCCAGCGGCCCGCCCCACTCGTCTTCACGCCGGTTGGTCACCGGCGAAAGAAACTGCGCCAGCAGGTAACCGTGCGCGCCATGCACCTGCACACCGGTGAAGCCGGTCTCGCGCGCGATCGCCGCGGTAGTGGCGAAACGGCGGATGACGTCCTCGATCTCGCCCGCGCCGAGCGCGCGGGGCCGCGCGAACAGCCCCAGCAGCTTCAGGCCCTCGCTGGACGCCGACACCGGGCGCGAGGAACTCATGCGCGAGGTCTGGCGACCGGGATGACTGATCTGCATCCACAAGTGATTGCCCGCCGCGGTGCCGGCTTGCGCCCAGGCAGCCAGTGCCGCATTGCCGCGCTTGTCCTCGATCACGACGTTGCCGGGACGTTCGAGCCAGCGCCGATCCACCATGACATTGCCGGTGAGCAGCAGCCCGGCGCCGCCCGCCGCCCAGCGACGGTAGAGCCGCGCGTGGCGTTCGTTGGCCGCATCGTCGGCCGCGGCCAGCCCCTCGGTCATGGCCGCCTTGGCGATCCGGTTGGGTAGCGAGGCACCGCAGGGCAGTTTCAGGGGGTCGGCAAGCTCGGGCATCGGCGCACCACAGGTTTGAATCAGCTGTGCAGCATAGCTTGCCTGCCGCTCGGGTAGAATCGACCGCCAGCGACAGGGAGAACATCAACCATGGGCGAAGCGGGACCGCTGATCACCAACGACGCCGTCGTGCTCGGGCTGCTCGCGCTGATTCTCGGCGGCGTGTTCTGGACACAGCAGAGTCGCATCCCCTTCTTCCAGCGGTTCTACACCTACGTGCCGGCACTGCTGCTGTGCTACTTCCTGCCCTCGCTGCTGAATACCTTCGGCATCATCGACGGCAGCCAGTCGCGGCTGTATTTCGTCGCCTCGCGTTACCTGCTGCCCGCCTGCCTGGTGCTGCTGACCCTGTCGATCGATCTGCCCGCCGTGGCGCGGCTCGGCCGCAAGGCGGTGATCATGTTCTTTACCGGCACCTTCGGCATCATTGTCGGCGGCCCACTGGCGCTGCTGGTAGTCGGCGCGATCAGCCCGGCCACGGTCGGTGGCGACGGCCCGGACGCGGTGTGGCGCGGTATGACCACCATCGCCGGCAGCTGGATCGGCGGTGGCGCCAACCAGGCAGCGATGAAAGAGGTGTTTGAGGTCGGCGACAACCTGTTCGGCCAGATGATCGCCGTGGACGTCCTGTGCGCGAGCGTGTGGCTCGCTATCCTGCTGTTCCTCGCCGGCCGAGCCCGGAAGATTGACGCGCGCACCGGCGCCGACACCTCCGCCATCGAGGACCTCAAGCGCCGCATAGAGGAATACCAGGCGAAGCACGCGCGGATCCCACGCCTGCCGGACCTGATGTTCCTCGCGGCCGTAGGCTTCGGCGCCACCGCCCTGGCGCACGCCGGGGCCGACTGGCTGGCGCCCTGGTTCGCCACCAATGCGCCGCAGCTGGAGCGCTTCAGCCTCGCCAGTGGTTTCTTCTGGCTGGTGGTCATCGCCACTACCGCCGGCCTGGCACTATCGTTCACGCCGGCGCGCCAGCTCGAGGGTGTCGGCGCCTCTACGGTTGGCTCGGCCTTTTTGTACATCCTGGTCGCCAGCATCGGCATGCAAATGGACATCACCGCGGTACTCTCGAACCCCGGACTGTTCGTCGTCGGCATGATCTGGATCGGCTTCCACGCCATCCTGCTGCTGATCGTCGGCAAGCTCATCAGGGCGCCGCTGTTCTACCTCGCCGTCGGCAGCCAGGCGAACGTCGGCGGCGCCGCCTCCGCGCCGGTGGTGGCGTCCGCCTTCCATCCCTCGCTGGCACCGGTCGGCGTGCTGCTCGCCGTGCTCGGCTATGCCGTCGGCACTTACGGGGCGTGGCTGTGCGGCCAGATTCTGCGCGTGATTGCGGCAGGATGAAGGCCACCGCATGAGGATGAACCAGTGAGGGTAACGGGCTGATGGCGATCTCGGCACAGGACTGCGTGGCGTCGCTGCTCGCGGGTTACGCGCCTGCGCGCCTGCTGATCATCGGGGACCCGCCGACGGCTCCCGAGACAGGCGCCGAGCTGACCTGCATTGCAGTAAACGAGACGGTGGCTGAACTCGCCACATTGGGGCGCTTTGATTTCGTCGTCGTGACCGGGTTGCTCGAAAAACTTGACGGTCGGACTGCGGAGTCCGTGCTTGGCCGGCTGAAGAACCTGCACACCGACAAGTACCTGCTGCTGGCCGACCCGGCCCGCGCCTGCCTGGGACACGATGCCCTGCTGGCCCTCGCCTTGGCGCCCTTCGAGCAGCTCGATGATGGCCGCGTCGCCTGGCGCTACGACATCGACCGCTACAACCCCGAGCGACCGTGGAACAACCCCGAGGACTGGGCGAACCCGCAGAATTTCGATCGGTTTCGATGGTAGACGTTTCACTCAACTGAGGAGCCCAGCATGCCCGTCATCCAGTGTGACATCCGCGAAGGCCGGACCGAGGAACAGAAACAAGCGCTCGCCCGCGAGATCACCCGCGTGGTCCACGAGACGATCGACGCGCCGCTCGAGTACATCTATGTGCTCATCCGCGAGCAGCCCGGGCGCCACCACGTCAAGGGCGGCAAGGCCCTGCCGGACTTCGTGCCGGAACCGGGCGCCTGACGCCTTGCCGCGGCTACCCGCGTGCCAGCCGACCCGCCGCCGACTCGGATGATCGACCCCAAGGCACTGGGCCACAGGGAACACGTCGTCCGCGGCATGGCTGCGGCGCTGGGTGCGTTCTTCATGTTCACCGTCATGAACGTGTTCGCCAAGCTGCTGAGCGCTAATCATTCCGTCATCGAGATCGCCTTCTACCGCAACCTGATCGCCAGCCTGCCGTTTTTGTTCATGGTGTTCGTGCTTGGCCGGCGGGAAATTTTAATTATCCGCAGCAAGCCATCGCTGGTCGGCCTGCGCGCCGTGCTGGGCGCGGTTTCCCTGGTCACCACCTTCGCCGCCTTCTCGCTCATGCCCATGGCGGAAACGACGGTGCTGTTGTTCACCGCCTCGCTGTTCATTCCCGTGCTCGGCGTGTTTTTCCTCGGCGAAAAGGTCGGTCCCTGGCGGTGGGGTGCCGTGGTGATCGGCTTTGCCGGCGTCGTGGTGATGTCGCAACCGGGCGGCAGCGTGCACATGCTTGGCGTCACGGTGGCGCTGGCCGCCGCCCTGATGCACGCCACGCTGCAAATCGTGCTGCGCTACCTCGGTCGCTACGAGAGCCCGGAAACCGTCACTTTCTACTTCATGGTCATCGGCACGCTGGTGATGGCGCTGCCGCTGCCCTTTGTCGCGGTCACGCCGAGCCTGGCCGAGGTGCCGTTGCTGTTCGGCGTGGGACTCTCGGGCGCCATGGCGCAGTGGCTGCTGTCGGTGGCGTTTCGCAATGCACCGGCGGCGATCGTCACGGTGTTCAACTATAGTGGCATCGTCTGGGCGACGGCCTTCGGCTGGCTGATCTGGAACGACTGGCCGCTGCCCACGGTGCTGGCCGGCGCGAGCATCGTGATCGCCTCGAACGCACTGATCATCTGGCGCGAGAGCCGACGGCGCGCGATCACCGGCGCGCGCGTGCGGGCGAAGTTTTGAGGAAGATCGGCTGATATCGCGTGCGGCAGGGCCAGTACCGAATCGTTTACGAGGTCCGAGACGCGGAGCTGATTGTTCTCTTGGTCAAACTGGCACATAGGCGGGATATAACTCGGGCTCGCCAGATTTTTCGACGGGGTAATGCGATCGGCGCAAGTACTTGAGCCCGATCGCCAGGAGAAGCGCCAAGCAATGGAAGACGTTCTGGTCATCATAGGACCCGGCGCGATGGGCACCGCAGTGGCCCGGCGTGTCGGCGCCGGCAAGCACATCCTGGTCGCAGACCTCCGCGAGGAGAACGCGCGATCCGCCGAGCAGACGCTGCTGGACGCGGGTTTCCAGGTGAGTACCGCTACGGTCGACATTACGGATCGGCAATCCGTCCGGGCCCTGGCGGAGAAGGCTGCGGGGATCGGCGCCGTGGCCGGCCTCGTCCATGCGGCCGGCGGCTCTCCCTCGATGTCCCGACCCGAGCTGATCGTCCGGGTGGATCTCTACGGCACCGCCGTCGTCCTGGAGGAGTTCGGCGAGGTGGTGGCGCCGGGCGGGGCGGCCGTGGTCATTTCATCCCAGGCCGGGCACCGCCTGCCAGCGCTCACCCCCGACGAGGACATGGCGCTGGCGACGACGCCCGCCGACGACTTGCTGAAACTCCCCCTGCTCCAGTCCGAGCGACTTCGAGACACCCTGCATGCTTACGAGCTCTCGAATCGAGGCAAGGCGTTGCGGGTACAGGCCGAAGCGGTGCGCTGGGGACAGCGCGGAGCGAGGGTCAACGCCATCAGCCCTGGCATCGTAATGACACCACTTTCCCGCGCTGAATTGTCCGGCCCGCACGGTGACGGGTACCGACGGATGATCCAGAGCTGCCCCGCGGGTCGTGCCGGGACGGCGGACGAGGTGGCCACGGTAGCGGCCCTGTTGATGGGGCCGGATGGGGCCTTCCTCACGGGCAGCGACATCCTGATGGACGGCGGCGCGACCGCCGCCTTCTTCTACGGGAACCTCGATCTACGGACCACGTAGCGCATACATGCTGAATATCTTGTGGCTATTTCTCGGTGTAGCTCTGCTCACCGCCGGCGGTGAAGCCTTGATTCGAGGCTCTTTGGGTGCAGCAAAGCGCCTTGGCGTATCGCCGTTGCTAAGCGGCCTGCTGATCGTGGGATTCGGCACATCGACACCGGAACTCGTGGTTTCGATCGATGCAGCTGTCAATGGGCGCCCCGATATCGCCATCGGCAATGTGGTTGGCAGCAATATCGGTAACATTCTTCTGATTCTTGGACTGTGTGCATTAATCACGCCGCTGGCAGTCAGACCCTTGGCGCTGCGCAGGGATGCTGTGACGGTCGTCGCGGCAAGTGTCCTGTTCCTGGCATTGGTTGGAGGAAGTGCGCTGAATCGCGCGGATGCGGCAATCTTCCTGTTGGCTTTGCTGGCCTACTTGTTGTGGGCCTACCTGACCGAGCGCTCCAGCTTTACCCCCGCAGCGGAACTTCACCGGGCCGAAGCGGAAGAGCCTTCCGTGCTCCCGAAGTCGATGCCAGGGACTGTAACCGCGGTAGTTTTCGGTCTGGCGCTACTGATCGGTGGCTCACACGTTCTGCTGATTGGGGCCGTGGGTATTGCGGAACACTTTGGGGTTCCCGAAGCCCTTATTGGTTTGAC
Source organism: Gammaproteobacteria bacterium (assembly GCA_047921455.1). Taxonomy (GTDB): domain Bacteria; phylum Pseudomonadota; class Gammaproteobacteria; order Steroidobacterales; family XN24; genus XN24. The sequence continues at coordinate 39,889 of JBLRWC010000014.1, read as the reverse complement.
CTTCGTAGCGATCGGCACATCGCTGCCAGAACTTTCTATATCTGTTATTGCGGCAATCCGCCAACACGCCGATGTAGCGATCGGCAATATCCTTGGCAGCAACATATTCAATTTGTTAGGGATTCTGGGCATCTCCGCGCTTCTGCAGCCGCTTCCGGTACCCGCGAGAATTCTGCAATTCGACCAGTGGGTCATGCTTGGTGCGGCCCTGCTCGTGATGCTGTTCCTTTACACGGGGCGTCGGCTTGGCCGGGTGGAAGGCGGTCTGATGTTGGTCGGCTACAGCGCATACCTGGTGCTGAGCTTCACAGTGTTCAGTGGCTGACTTTTGCCCCCCGAGCCTTACTCGAAACTCGGCAACGCATTCAGCCTGGCATCCCCGAAGAGCGCCAGGTCCGGCGCCAACATCCGGATGTAGCGGTCGAAGTAGAGAAACTGCTTCACCAGCAAGGTGAACTCGCGCGGAAAGCGAATGCCGTGGCGCCGGCCGACCGCCACCAGGTCCATCAGCGCGCGATTGAGATCCTCGTCCTCGGGCGGCTCTTCGTAGGCGTGGTAGCCATACTCCTGCCCCGGCGCCGGCGGCGCGAGGTCCAGTTTCCTGAACAGCGCTTCCAGGTCGGTGGCCAGACGCGCCGTGTCGACGCCGTCCCGCGTGGCGCCCATGATCGCCAAGCCTTCCGCAACCGCCTTGAAATCCCCCTTAGGCAAGCCCTCGGCCAGCGCGAACATCGCCCGCCAGGTCTCCTCGCGAATGCGTCCGACGATGCCGAAGTCAATGAACCCGGCGCGGCCATCCCGCAGCGCCATCAGGTTGCCGGCATGTAAATCCGCATGAAACGTACGGCAATGCATCAGGCTGCCGAACCAGGTATTCAGCGCCGATATCAGCAATTCCTCGGGATCGTCGGTACAGCTGCGCAGGGCATTGAGGTCCGTCAGCGGCGCGCCGAAGAAGCGCTCCATGGTCAAAACGCGCGCCGTGCTCAACGCCGGGTAAACGCGCGGCGCCGCAGCCGTGCGATTCAAGGTGTCGTCCAGGTAGACGCGAAACGCCTCGATATTGGCGGCTTCCTTGAGAAAATCACATTCCTCCATCATCGAGGACTGGATTTCCTCGACAATCGCAGCCAGCGACGCGTGCGCGGCGCCTGGCGTGACCCGTTCCGCCACGCGGGCGATAAGGTGCAGCAAATTCAGGTCGGTAACGATAATTTTTTCGACGCCGGGCTTGCGTACCTTGAGCACGACGTCTTCGCCGGTCGCCAGGCGCGCGGCGTGCACCTGTGCGATCGAGGCCGAAGCCAGGGGTTCCGGATCCACCCACTGGAACTCGGTTTCGAGCCGCTGGCCGAGTTCTTCCTTGAGCGCCCGGCGGATGGTGCGCCAGGGCAGCGGCGTGGTGCGGTCCAGGCAATGCTGGAACTCCGTGACCCAGGGTTCGGGGAACATCGACGGCGAACTGGCCACGAACTGGCCGAGTTTCACGTAGGTGGCGCCGAGACGCTCGAAGGTCTGGCGCACCAGGCGCGGGGTCGGCGGGCGATCGCCGAGCAGCCAGCCCACGCCGGTGCCGGCGAGCACCCGACCCGTCTGGCCCAGCCGCATGGCGCCTTTCACCGTCAGCCCCAGCATTTCCGTTGCAGTGTTCATTACTGGCCTCCCGGGGCCCTGGTCAGATTGTTCAACGGTGTACTCAACGAGTGCGCAGCACGGTGGCGCGCAGGGCGCGATCAACCAGATTCCGCACGGGCGGGTGGAAACGGAAACCCAGGTGACTGCCGGGATACCACTCGATCTCCGGCTGGTCCCAGTGGCGCCAAAGGGCTTCGACCTGCCGCGGCGGCACGAAGCGATCCGCTAGCGCACCGAAAATGAACCGCTGGTAATGCGCCACCCGGGGCCTGAGCATCAGCGGTGCGACGGGCGTCAGCGCGGTGGTGATGCGCTCGGGCGTGATGTTGGCCTCAGCCGCAAGCGCAAGCGCCCGGCCGCTCGCGTGGTAGCAGGTGAGCTCGCCAAACTCGACGGCGGGAATGCCCGCGATGGCACAGTCGAGATCGTCTTCCAGCGAAGCGACCAGCGCCGTCGTGTAGCCGCCGAGCGACAGGCCGCACAATCCGACGCGCTCGGCGCCCTCGTCGCGTAGCCAGCCGACCAGCCGACGGATATCCCAGGTTGTCTGGGTCAGGGCATGCAACGTATTGCTGACGTCACCGCTGATAAAGCCGGCGCCGCTGGCCAGGCGGTTGACGGCGCGCGGCCCATGCAGCGGCAATACCGGAAAAGCCAGGTTCACGCCGCGCTGGTGCAGCCATTGGGCGCCCATGGCACGAAAATCGAGCCTGGCGTTACCCATGCCGAGACCATGGACGCAAATCAGCCAGTCACGGCTGCGGTGCGCGCGCACCAGGCGCACCTCCGCGGTGCGATTGTCGGCGTAGCCCAGCCAGCGGCCGCGCCCGGGTGCCCCCTGGCGCGGCTCGAACTCGCTCGCGAAGCGCATCACTTCGGTCTCGAGCCCGGCCACGCGGGTCGAGGCGACGGCGGCCGGACCGATCGGAAGCGGTGTTTCGTGAAAGCCGGCCGGTTCATTGAGCCAGCCGCCGGCCCGCAGCCAGTCGAGCGTCTCTTCCAGTTCCTCCCCGACGCGCACCTGGATCGGCTGGCTGTACACACCCATGAAAGTCGTCAGGCTGCCAATGACGGCTTCGTCCAACACGATCTCCGCGGACAACTTGAGATCCATCTCCGGCACCGGCTGCTCATCCGGCAGCTCGAGGTCTTCGGCGACAAGCCGCGCTGCGGAGATGCCGGCCAGCGCTGACAACACGCCGAGCAGCAGGGCGCTGAGTGGCGCGAAGGGCAACATCAGGAGTGCGAACACCAGTCCGACGAACCCGCCCGTGGCACCGGTGCGCACGATCAGCCGGTCACCGGGAAACAGCAGGCTCCCGGTGGCGCTGGTGACCAGCAGGGCGCCGGGCAGGGTCGCCGCCACGAGACCGGCCAGGCCACCGCCGGCACCCGTGGCAAACCAGGCCACGCCGGCCAGCGCCAGGAGCCAGACTTCCAGCCTGCGAGCCATTTCATGATCCATACTCGCCATCCCCTGGTGAGCCATTAAGCCAGCGGCGCCACCTGGCAATTTTGGTCGCGCCGCGAGTGCAAGCATAATGAACTGTTGCCAAACCTTCATGTCCCGTGGCAAACAGAGAACTCCATGGCCCTGACAGACGACTATTTCCGCGACTTGCCGCCAAAGGCCCGCCGCTACGATACGCCGCTTGGCGACGGCCTGGTGTTTTCGGTGTTTCCGAACGGCACCAAGTGCTGGGTCCTGGTCTACCCGGCGAGCGGCTTCACGCGCCGCCGCACCCTCGGCGTGTTTCCCGAAATGCAGCTGGACGCAGCCCGCGAGGCCATGGCGCAGGCCCAAAGAGTCCTCGCCGTGGAGAGCGAACTGGCCGAGGCTGGCGAACCCGGTGCAACCACCGGCCGGCGCAGCTTCCTGGTCAACCTGCTCGAAAACCGGCCGTTCCTGGCGGTCGCCCTCGGGCTGGGCTTCGCGGCCCTGCTGGGCATGACGGTCGTCTGGCTGCTCGGCTGAGGCCGGCGCCGGGCTTCGTTACCAGGGGATCCTTGCGCCGTTCCAGGCGAAGAAACCACCACTGTCGTTCGTGCCGAGTCCGTCGATAACCCGCAGTAACTGCGTCGCCGCGCGCTCCGTACTGAACAGCTTGCCGGCCGGTACGTTGGCCTGGAATGGCTGGGACAAGCCAGTGTCCGTGGTGCCGGGGTGCAGCGCTACGCAGATGACGCCGCGGGCGCGACGCGCCAACTCGATCGCCAGCGTGCGGATGAACATGTTTTGCGCGGCCTTGGCGGCGCGATAGGCGTACCAGCCACCGAGGCGGTTATCACCGATACTGCCGACGCGCGCCGAGAGGCTGGCGAACACGGCGCGCTCGCGACGCGGCAGCAGGTGTTCGACGTGCTTGGCGAGCAACAGTGGACCCGCGCCGTTGACCGCAAACGACTCGAGTAACCAGTCCAGCTGGACGTCCGCCAGGCGCCGCTCGGGTTGTGGCCCCGCGGGGCGATGCAACAGGCCGGCACAGTTGATCACCAGGTCGAGCGGCTCCTGCTCCGCCGCCACGGCCCGTGCAGCCTCGGCAAGGCTGTTCTCAGCCGTGATGTCGAGCGGCACGATGCGCACCGCCTCGTTGGCAGCAGCGAGTTCCGCCAGCGCCGCCGCCATGGCCGGCTCGCGGCAACCCGCCCAGAGTCGGCGAACGCGGCCGCCGGCAGCCAGGTGGCGCACGAACGCCAGGCCGATGCCGCGGCTGGCGCCGGCAACCAGTGCAGTGACTGGCCGATCAAAACTGGACAAAGACGGGGGTTGGGGTGACATGGAAGCCATGGCGGGGGATGATTTAATGAATTTGCCTGAAACGGGTTTCGGCGCGGCGGCGCGTGCGGATGCGCGACACAGCCCGCGAACTACGAATGGGCCTTCACCAATCCAACCCTGGAGAGCCACAAGGCAGCCTGGATGAGCACCGCAACCCATCCTGTTGAAGGACCGCCGGCCAAGGGCCGCCAGCATTCCAGCCGATGGTCCTGCATGCGGCTGGTGCTGGCGCTGCTGTGCCTGTGCGGCGCGCCTGCCTTGGCCCAGACCCTTCCCGGCATCCCCTCGGCGCCGCAACGCAGCGAGGCGGCTGAAGCGCGTCCGCCCGCCGATAGAGACCAGGCCGAGCCGGCCGCAATCCCGGTTGAACGGATCCCCGGGCGCCTGGAATCGACGCGCGAGTTGGTGCGCCGCGCCCGGGAGACCGCGTCGCAGCGCCCGGCGACAGAAACCGTCGAGCAAGAGCTGGTCGACTTGCAGGAACCGCTGGAGGCCTTCGAGCAGCGCACTCGCCAGGACAGCCTCGAGCGCATGGACATGCGCAGTCTCGACACCGTGCTGGAGCAGGCCGCGAGCCTGCGCCGCACCGTGAACGCCTGGCAAAAACCGCTTGGCGAGCGTGCCACCGAGCTCTCCGACTGGCGCGATACGATCCGGCATGCCCTCCAGTCATGGACCCTGACGGCCGAAAAAGTCCCGCGCGAGGAGCTCCCCGACCAGGTCTTCGCGAATGTCCGGTCCATCCAGGATGAGCTGCGGCAAGTCAGCCGGCAACTGGGCGAACGCCAGGGCGAGATACTGACGCTGCAGACCAGGGTCGCGGAATGGCTGACGACGATCGACGAACGCCAGGCCGTCATCGAGGCGGAACTCTCCCGCGCGCAGGCCGAGATGTTCCGCCCCGAGCATCCGCCGATCTGGAAAGGCGAGGCCGCCCTGCCGGATCTCGCCGCGTCGCGGGAAACCTGGCGCAGCGATCGGGAAACACTGCGTAGCTATCTGCTCGCGCGGCAGGGCAATGCCTGGATGCACTTCGGCTTGCTGGTGGTGCTGCTGGGCGCATTCGCGATGCTGGCGCGAAAAGTCGGCAGATGGATTGAGGACAAGCCGAGCCTCGGCGATTCCCTGGCGGTGTTCAGGCATCCGATCGCCGCTGCACTGGTGCTGACAATCCTCGCCTGGCCCTGGTTTTATCCGGACGCACCCGTCGTGTTGCGCGACCTGTTCGGGGTGTTACTGGTCCTGCCGCTGCTGCGTGTGCTGTCGCTGGTCGTAGCCGCCTCGCTGCGCGTGCCGTTATACCTGTTCGTCGGCCTTTACCTGCTGTTACGGCTCAATGAACTGCTCGACGCCGGCACGACCCTGGATCGTTATTACCTGCTAGGGCTGACCGCGGCAGCGGTCGGAACGCTGGCGTGGGTTTTCCGGCCCGCCGGCCGCGGCACGAAACTCGATGCCGGACGCTGGTGGCGCGCGGCACAGCTGGTGGCACGATTCAGCATCGTCATACTTACGGCCGCGCTGCTGGCCAACTTGGGCGGGCTGGTCTCCCTGTCGCGCCTGCTGACTACCGCCGTCATCAGCAGCGCCTTTACGGCCATCGTGCTGTTCGCCGGCGTGGTGGTGGTTCGCGCGGCGGTCATCGCGGTACTCCAGACGCGCGTATTGCAGCGCCTCAACCTGGTGCGTTGGCACGGCCCCGCGATCGACTACTGGCTGATGCGCATCCTGCCGCTCGCGGCGCTGCTCACCTGGCTGGTAGCGACCGCCCGTTTCTTCCGCATCGAGGGTCCGCTCGGCAACTTCGTGTCGACGGTTTTCTTCACCAGCGCAACCATCGGCACGGTCCAGATCTCGCTGGGGGACATCCTGGCTTTCGGCCTGGCAATCTGGCTCGGTTTGCTTTTCTCCCGCACCCTGCGCTTCGTCCTGAGCGTGGATGTATTTCCACGCGTCACCCTGCCACGCGGCATTCCGGCCACCATTTCCATCCTGGTGAACTACACCGTGCTCGGCATCGCCTTTGTGCTGGCCGTGGCCGCGGCGGGCATCCAGCTCGAACGCTTCGCGCTGATTGTCGGGGCCCTGTCGGTCGGAATCGGTTTTGGCCTGCAGAATATTGTCAACAATTTCGTCTCGGGCCTGATCCTGGCGTTCGAGCGCCCGGTGCAATCCGGCGATACCGTGCAGTTCAGCAGTACGTTCGGCAAGATCTCGCGCATCGGCGTGCGCTCCAGCACGGTGCGTACTTTCGACGGCGCCGAGGTTATCGTGCCGAACGCCAACCTGATTTCCAACGAGGTCACGAACTGGACACTGTCCGACATGCGCCGGCGCATAGAAATCATGGTCGGAGTCGCTTACGGCACGAACCCCCACGAGGTCCTCGAACTGTTGCTGAAGGCTGCCGGATCCGACGAACGGCTGCTCACCGAGCCCCAGCCGAATGCCCTGTTCCTCGGCTTCGGCGACAGCTCGCTCGACTTCTCGCTGCGCGCCTGGACCGATGACTTCGATAACTACCTGGCCATCAAGAGCGCCCTGACCCTGGCCGTGCATGACGCCATCTACGCGGCCGGCATCGAGATTCCCTTCCCGCAACGCGACCTGCATGTGCGTTCGATCGACCCGCAGGCCGTCGCGCGCATCGGCGCAGTGCAGGCGCCGCCAGTCGGCGAGGGGGATGACAAGAACGCTGCGGGCGGCTGAGTCCGAGTCTGCATTCGGGCCCTTTGCGACCCGCGCTGACTATCGTATGCTGTGCTTGGGTCGCCGGACGGCGGCGCCTGAGATCCTGGTTCGTTCGTGAGAGTCTCTTGAGATGAAGTCAATATACGTGGGCAACCTGCCCTTCACCGCCACTGAAGACGAAGTGCGCGCGCTGTTTTCACCCTTCGGCGACGTGCAGTCGGTCAAGATCGTGAGTGATCGCGAGACTGGCCGGCCACGCGGCTTCGGCTTTGTGGAAATGGAAGATGCGGACGCGGAAAACGCCATCAAGGCCCTTGAAGGGCACCAGATGGGGGGCCGCGCCCTGAAAGTCAACGAGGCTCGCCCGAAGGCCCCCAGGGCCCCGCGCTTCTGATCCGTCGGCGGATCCGGCGCAGGCCGGCCGCCAGGGATTTCGCCTCCCCGCTGGCCGCTCACTGCCGCGGCCCGGTTTCTTTTTGTGCCTGCGTTTACCCCTGCGAGTCCGCACCCAGGCTGGCGAAATCGAACAGGCTGCTGTCCATCAATTGCGACGGCGCCACGTTGCTCATGGCGGCCGCAATCGATTCGATCCGGCCGGGGAAGCGCCGCTCCCAGTCCGCCAGCATGCGCTTGATTTCCTGGCGCTGCAGGTTCTCCTGGCTGCCGCACAGGTTGCACGGAATGAGCGGAAAATTCTTCGCCGTCGCATAGCGCGCCAACTCGCTTTCGCGGCAATAGGCCAGCGGCCGGATCACCACGTTGCGACCGTCGTCGCTGCGCAGCTTCGGCGGCATCGCCTTGATCGACCCGCCGAAGAACATGTTCAAAAACAAGGTCTCCATGATGTCGTCGCGATGGTGTCCCAGCGCAATACGGTTGAATCCCTGGGCCGCTGCATAGCTGTACAGCGCGCCGCGCCGCAACCGCGAACACAGCCCGCAGGTCGTCTTGCCGATGGGAATGACCCGCTTGACGACGCTGTAAGTGTCCTGCTCGATGATATGAAACGGCACGCCCAGCGCAGCCAGGTAATCCGGCAGGACGTGGGCCGGGAAACCTGGCTGTTTCTGGTCGAGATTCACCGCCACGAGCTCGAAGGAGACCGGCGCCGCCCGCTGCAGCGCCAGCAACAGGCTCAGCAGCGCGTAGCTGTCCTTGCCGCCGGACAGGCAAACCATGACCCGGTCGCCGTCCGCGATCATGCCGTAGTCTTCGATCGCCTTGCCGACCTGGCTGCGCAGCCGGGATTCCAGGCGCCGGGCCGTGGACGACAGCGATGGTTGAGCGTTCATGCAACTTCCTCCAACGGGCGTGCATTCTAACCGACCAGAAATCGTCTGCCCGGCTTGACCGGCGCGGTAGAATACCCGGATGTATACCGCCGCCCGCCTGCTGGCCTGCCTTTGCTTGCTGCTTCCCCTCGGGTCTGCGGCCGCGCCGCCTGCGCCGCTGCAAGTGGTGGTGAGCATCCTCCCGCAGGAATATTTTGTCACCCGCATCGCCGGCGCACGGGTCGACGTGCTCACATTGGTGCAGCCCGGTGACAACGAGGCGACCTATTCCCCGGGACCGGCGACGCTCGCCGCGCTGGACGGGGCGCAGGCCTGGTTTACGATGGGCGTGCACTTTGAAGACGTCTGGCTCGATCGCATCACGCGGGACCGGCCCGGCCTGGAGGTCGTGCCGCTGGCCGACGGCCTCCCGCTGCGGCGTACCGAGGTGAGCCTGCTGACGCATGATACGGCGCATGGCCACGACCACGACCACGCGGGCACGCCCGATCCACACACCTGGACTGACCCGCGCCTCGCGGCCCGCAGCGTGCTGCGGATCGCCGATACCCTGGCGCGACTCGATCCCGCGGGCGCCGCGGAGTATCGCGCGCGTGCCGCCGAACTGGAGGCGGAACTGCTGGCACTGCACGAGGAAATCGCGGCGCGCCTCGCGCCGGTGCACGGCGCCGCCTTCATCGTGTTCCATCCGTCCTGGGGCTATTTCGCCGACGCCTACGGGCTGGTCCAGTTGCCGATCGAGGTGGGCGGCCGTGAGCCCGGCCCGCGCAGCCTCGCGGCAGTGATCCGTTACGGCCGCGAAGCCGGCGCCCGCGCCGTATTCGTGCAGCAACAATTCAGCCAGCGCAGCGCCCGCGCGGTCGCCGAGGCGCTCGGCGTCCCGGTCGTGGAGGCTGACCCGCTGGCCCTCGATTACCTGGCGAATCTCCGCCAGGTATCTGTCCGCATGGCCGAGGCGCTTGCCAGCCCGGCGCCCGGCGGCGCGCCATGACCGCTTCACTGTCCTTCCAGGGCGTGTCCTTCGGGTATGGAGACGGCTCCGACGTGGTCCAGGACGTCGACCTCGACATTGGTTCACACGAACTGATCGGCCTGATCGGGCCGAACGGCGGCGGCAAAAGCACCCTGCTGAAACTCGCGGCCGGCCTGCTCAAGCCGCGCCGGGGCAAGGTCCTCGTATTCGGTCGCCAGCCGCACGAGGCGCGGGACGAAATCGGTTATGTGCCGCAATTCGCGCTGTTCCCGCGGGACTTCCCGATCACCGTGGCACAGGCGGTGCTGCTCGGCCGGCTCGGTCGCGGGCTCGGCTTCCGGTGGAGTGCTGCGGATCGTACCGCCGCCGCCCGGGCGATCGACGAGACTGAACTGGGAGCGCTGGCCGAACGGCCGCTGAACGCACTTTCGGGCGGCGAACTGCAACGGGTCCTGATCGCCCGCGCGCTGGCTGCTGAGCCTCGCTTGCTGCTGCTCGATGAGCCGACCTCCAACCTCGACCAGCGCGCCGAGGAAGACATTTTTGCGTTGCTCGCCAAGCTGACTGACCGCATGGCCGTCGTGCTCGTTTCCCACGATGTCGGCTTCGTCACCGGTTTTGTGTCACGAGTGGCTTGCATCAGCCGTACCTTGATCTGTCACGGCACTTCGGAAGTGACCGGCGAAGTCATCAACGAACTGTACGGACACCCGGTGCGCGCCGTGCACCACCACCACCCGACGTCGCCGACGGATTCCTGATGGAATTCCTGCAAGCACTCATCGAGCACGAGTTTCTGCAGCGGGCGCTGGCGGGCGGCCTGCTGGCCAGCATTGGCTGCGGCGTCGTGGGCAGCTACGTGGTCGTGCAACGTATCAGCCTGCTGGCCGGGGCGATTGCGCACGCCGTGCTCGGCGGCATGGGCATCGCCTGGTACTTCGGCGCTGATCCACTGGCCGGCGCGCTGGTTGCGGCCGTGGTTGCCGCGTTGATCATCGGCTGGGTCAAGCTCCGTTTCGCGGAGCGCGAAGACACGGCCATTTCGGCCATCTGGGCCCTGGGCATGGCTATCGGCATCCTGTTCATCTCGCAAACACCCGGTTACAGCGTGGACTTGATGGGCTACCTGTTCGGCAACCTGCTGATGATGTCCACCAGCGACCTGCAGCTGATTCTCGCGCTGGACATCGTCATTCTCGCGTTCACGGCGCTGCTGTTCAGGCAATTTCTTGCGGTCTGTTTCGATCCGGAGTTCGCGCGCGTGCGCGGCCTCAAGGTCGAGCGCTATTACCTGCTGTTGCTGGTGCTGGTGGCGTTGACGGTCGTGATGCTCATCCAGGTCGTCGGCCTGATCCTGGTGATCGCGCTGATGACTTTGCCGGCGGCGGTCGCCGGGCGTTTCACCCACTCGCTGGCCACCATGATGGGGCTTGCCGTGCTGCTCGGCATGGCTTTCACTGCCGGCGGCCTTGCCATTTCGTATGCGCCGGACCTGCCTTCCGGACCCGTGATTATTATGCTCGCGGGCATCACCTACCTGGCGGCCGCGCTCATCAAGCGCGGCGCGCGCTGAAGCCCGAGGAAACAAAACCATGATCGATCGCAAGCTAGTCGAAATCCTGCGCTGCCCGGTGAGCCGCGAAGCTGTCGCCATTGTGCCGAAAGACCAGCTCCGGCAGCTCAACGCGGCGATTGCCGCCGGCGAACTGAAACACGCCGACGGACGTCCGGTTGAAGGCCCGCGGGAAGCCGCCCTGGTCACCGCCGATGGCGCGCGGATCTACCCCGTGAATGACGGCATTCCCATCATGCTCGCCGACGAGGCCATCCCGCTGGCCGGGAGGCCCGCGGAAACAACATAAACTGTCCCCGGCGACTATCCTAAGGGTGGTTGGCCGGGAAGGCAGAGCGAATCATGCACGCGCGCTTCGTCAAGTATGTTGGCAGCGTCGCCGAATATCCGGCACACACCCTGTTTGCCTGGTACCTGGGGCTGGTCGCCGTCGGTGCCATCCTCCTGTCATTACCGCCATGTCGCGCCGCCGGCGCCGACCCCCTGAGCCTCATGGATGCGCTGTTCACGGCGACCAGCGCGGCCTCGGTCACCGGCCTGATGGTGATCTCGACCGAAAGCCAGTTGAGCTTCGTCGGACAAGTCGTGGTGCTTCTGCTGATCCAGTTCGGTGGCCTCGGCATCATGACCATCGGCACGCTGCTGTTCGTGAGCTTCACGGGACGCCAACCGGTGCGCTTCCACGTGTTGACCAAGGACACGCTGGGCGCGCCGCTGAGCACCGACGTGCAGCGGCTCATCCTGGTCGTGCTCGCCATCACCCTCCTGCTCGAGGCCATCGGCGCCTTGATCCTGCTGCTGGCCCGCCTCGGTGACGGACCATTCGCCGAGGTCCTCTGGTGGGCCGTGTTTCACGCCGTGTCCGGCTTTTGCAATGCGGGCATTTCGCTGCAGGACGCCAGCCTGTCGGCCTGGGCCGGCGACCCGGCGGTCATCCTGACCATTACCGCGCTGATCATTGCCGGCGGCCTGGGGTTTCCTGTGTTGCTCGACCTGGTGCAGATTCGTCGCAAGGGCATGGACCGCCGCACCCTGCGCCTCCATACCTCGCTCGTGCTGACGGCCACCGCGATCCTGCTCGTCGGCGGCGCCCTGGCAGTCTGGCTGCTGGAACACGATCACGCCCTCGGCGCCATGCCGGCCGGCCAGGCGGCAATGAATGCGTTTTTCCAAAGCGCCACGGCTCGCTCCGCCGGCTTCTCGACAATGCCGGTCGAGAGCCTGGCCTATCCGTCGCTATCCATCCTGCTATTGCTGATGTTTATCGGCGGAAACTCCGGCTCGACCGCGGGCGGCGTGAAGGTCTCGACCTTCACGGTGCTCATCCTCGAAGGCGCGGCGATGGCCCGCCACCGCTGGCAGACGGCCGCCTTCGGCCGGCGCGTGCCGGAGCGGACACTCCGGACCGCAGCGACTATAGTGGCCGTGTACATCGTGGTGCTGATCACGGGAATAATGCTGCTCCTGGTGCTGGAGACGCACGGGCAGCCGCACGCCGAGGCCAGCGGCCGCTTCATGGACATCACGTTCGAGGGGGTATCCGCGCTCGGCACGGTGGGCCTGTCGACCGGTATCACGGCCGAACTCAGCCAGGCTTCGCAGGGCGTCATCGTTGTCATGATGTTACTCGGGCGAGTGGGCCCACTGGCCATGGCGTCGACGCTGTTGCGCCACCCGGCGGGTCCGAAAATCCGCTTTCCACAAAGCGAGGTGATCATTGGCTGACAAGAGTTCCCGGTTCGTGGTCATTGGCCTTGGGCGCTTCGGTGCGGCGCTGGCCAGGCGCCTGGCGAAGCTCGGCCACACGGTCACCGGCGTCGATCTTGACGAGGAAGCCGTGCAACGGGTGGAAGACTGCCTCGCCGACGCCATTGTCGCGGACGGTGCGGACGAGGAAGTCCTCAAGGCGCTGGACCTCGCGAACGCCACGGCGGTGTGCATTTCGCTTGGCGACCACGCCAACCGCAGCATCGTCGCCACCATGTTCGTGCTGGAACTCGGCGCGCAACGGGTGATCATCAAGGGCATCGACGCGCTGCATGCCAAGATCCTGCGCAAGCTGGGCAAGGTCGAGGTGATCTTCCCCGAGGAAGCCATGGCCCGCTATATCGCCGACCACCTGGTCTGAGCATCCGCCCGCCGGCCGTGGCGCCGTGCGCGCCGGACTGGAGAGGATATTACTGGCCGGGGCGAACGACCGGCAGTACCCTAGTCGCTCTTGTCTGTAATTTAGAGCGTGTGGCGTGAGCGAAGAATCCGGCATGAAGATCGAACTCGGCAACCTGGAGCTGGCCGACTACAGCGAGCTCCGTAAGGCCATGGAAGAAGCCTATGCCGATCTCGGCGGCGATTACTGGCCGCACGCGGCCATCGAGAAGCTGCTCGAGCTGTTCCCCGAAGGCCAGCTGTGCGTCAAGGTGAACGGCAAGGTGGTGGCCTCGGCGCTGTCGCTGGTGGTGGATTACGACGAATTCGGCGACCGCCACACCTTCCGCGACATCACCGGCAATCACACTTTCAAGACGCACGATCCCGAGGGCGACGTGCTGTACGGCATCGAGGTGTTCGTGCACCCGGATTACCGCGGGCTGCGGCTGGCCCGGCGCCTGTACGACGCCCGCAAGGAGCTGTGCGAAAACCTCAACCTGCGCGCCATCATGGCCGGCGGGCGCATTCCCAACTATGAGAAATACGCCGACCGCATGACGCCGCGCGAGTACATCGAGCAGGTGCGGCTGAAAAACATCTACGACCCAACCCTGACTTTCCAGTTGTCCAACGGCTTTCACGTCAAGAAGCTGCTGCGGAATTACCTTCGCCAGGACACCCAGTCACTCGGTTACGCAACGCTGCTCGAGTGGAACAATATCTACTACGAGGACAAGCCGAAGCTCATCAATCGGCCGCGCAGCGTGGTGCGCGTCGGCCTGGTGCAATGGCAGATGCGCCTGTTCAGTGATCGCGAGGCGCTGATGAGCCAGGTCGAGTTTTTTGTCGATGCGATCTCCGCGTACAAGGCGGATTTCATCCTGTTCCCGGAATTCTTCAACGCGCCGCTGATGCACGAATTCAATGACCTCGACGAACCGAAAGCCATCCGCGAGGTCTCCCGCCACACCGACTGGATCCGCAAGCGCTTCCTCGAACTGGCCGTGTCCTACAACATCAACATCATCGCCGGCAGCATGCCGCTGGTGGAGAACGAGCGCCTCTACAACGCCAGTTTCCTGTTGCGCCGCGATGGCACCTGGGACCAGTCGCGCAAGATCCACCCGACCCCCGACGAGATATCGATCTGGGGCATGTCGGGCTGGGACCGTGTGCCGGTATTTGACACGGACTGCGGCCGGATCGGCATCCTGATCTGTTACGACGTCGAGTTTCCCGAATTGGCGCGCATCTGCGCCGACCAGAATATGCACATATTATTTGTGCCGTTCTTGACCGATACCCAGAGCGCTTACATGCGCGTGCGCATCTGCGCCAAGGCCCGCGCCGTCGAGAACGAGTGCTACGTGGCCATCGCCGGCTCGGTCGGCAACCTGCCGCAGGTGCACAATATGGACGTCCAGTACGGCCAGTCCGCGATCTTCACGCCGGCCGATTTCGCCTTTCCCACTAATTCCATCAAGGCCGAAACCACGCCGAACACCGAAATGACCGTGATCGCCGACCTCGACATGGACCTGCTGAAGGAATTGCACGAGATCGGCAGCGTCACCAACCTCAAGGATCGCCGCAAGGACCTGTACGAGATCATCGTCAAGGCGCCCCTGGCCGACAGCGACCTCGAAGCCGAGCGCCGGCGTGGCGAAATCGCGAAAGTCGTGGCCGACCAGGATGCCGCCGATCTCGATGCAGCCGAGGCCGCCGGCGCCACCAGCAGCAAGAAACCCGGCTAGCCACGGCCGCGGGGACATCCGTGCAAGCTTTTTATCTTGTCCTAGACTTACACATGAATGATGTCTTGCCACTATGGAATGACCCCGCTATGCGGCGGCACCGCCACTCATGGACAGCCTTCAGTCAGCAACATTGCAATGCCCCTACTGCTGGGAACAGATCGACGTCATGGTCGATTGCTCGGATATGGACCAGGAATACGTGGAAGACTGCAGCGTCTGCTGCAGCCCGGTAGTCATCAGCGTGACCGTGTCCGATGGAGACTCGGTGCACGTCACGGGACGCATGGAAAACGCCTGATCGCCCCCGGCACCGGTAGCCTGGCGCCCCCTGGCGCCTACCGGCGCGCCGCTTCGTAACCGCCCGGCAGGCTGAATCCCAACGGCGCGTCCAGCGCCCGTAGCAGCCGGCCGTCGCGCTCGTAAATATCGGGCGCGAAATAAATCCGGCCCGCCTCCGGCACCGCCGTGCCGTACAACGTCAGCACGGTAATCGGCCGCGCCAGGTTGACCACCCGCGTCCGGCCGCTCGCCAGTGCCTGGTCGATTGCCGCATCGTCCCACTCGGTGCCCGCCAACAGCCGGCTCGCCAGCTCGAAAGGTTTTTCCAGCCGGATACAGCCCGAACTGAAACTGCGTGCTGACTGTTCGAACAGGTCGCGCGCGGGCGTATCGTGCATGTAGACGTGGTATGGGTTGGGGTACATGAATTTCACGCGTCCCAGGGCGTTTTCCGCTCCTGGCAGCTGGCGAATCATGTAGGGAAAACTCTGGGCGGTGACGTTGACCCAATCGATGGTCGCCGGATCCACCCGCTGACCCTGCGCGTCGAGCACGACCATGTTGCGCCGCTGGAGAACCTCGGAATCACGGCGGATATCGGGCAACAGGTCCTTTGCCAGGATGGTCGGCGGCACCGTCCAGGTGGGATTGAGCTCAAGGTAGGTCATGCGCGCCTTGAACACGGGCGTCTGGCGATAAGGGCGGCCCACCACGGCGCGCGTGCTCCAGGCGACCTGCCCGCCCTCGAACAACACGACCCGGAAGCGCGCAATATTGACCAGCAGGAGACGCGGCTCGAGGTCGCGAAACACCCAGCGAGCCCGCTCCATGTTGACGCGCAATTGTGCGATCCGGTGCTCGACTGGCGTATCCAGCGCGGCGACAGTCTGACGGCCGACGAGGCCGTCTACGGCCAGCCCGTGCCGTTCCTGGAAGCGCCGCACCGCGGTCTCCAGCGCGTTGTCGAACACCGCTGGTTCGGCAGCCTGGTCGTCCACCAGGTCCCCGGTGAGCCACAGTCGCTCGCGCAACAACGTGACGCGGTCCGAGGCCACGCCCGGTCGCAACGTCGGGCCGAAGCCGATTCCCGCCCAGCCGCCCCGCGCGGCGATCCCGCGGTAAATCTCGAGGTAGGCCGCCAGCCCCCGGTAGAAATCGCTGCCAGGCGCCTGTGACGCCAACGCTGCCCCCAGGTCGTCCGCAGCCAGTAAACCCTGGATAAAATCAACCGGGTCGACATCGCCCATGTCGCGACCGAAATTCCAGGTGGGCTCGAGTTGCCGCGGATCCACCTTGCCGAAACGCAGGTGGAAGGCCAGTCGGAAGAGTGCGTCCGTCGCCAGGAGATCTAGCTCGATCGCGGCGCTGACGCTCGGGTATTGCCGCGGAGCGGCGACGAGGTCCGCGAGCGCACCAATATGGTAGTGCTCCGGGACAAGCCCGTGGTGCGTGCTTTGGTTGATCGCCGCGAGCAACCCGGCCAGCTTTGCCTGGGCATCCCAGGCTGGCGTAAACTGCCGGCGCTCATAGAAGCGGATCAAAAACCAGGCGTCAGCCACTTCCTGCCCGGCCACGCGTGGATCCTCGGCCAGTGCGCCGATGCGCAATTGCAACTTTTCGCGCTGCAAGGGCTCCATGGAAGGGAGCTGCGGTGACGCCAGCGCCAGGGCTGCGAGCAGCGTCAGCGCCAAAATGACGCGGGAATGAATACGGCCGGTGAGGCGAACCGACGCCGGCGATGGAGAACTACTCATGTGCACCTTGTGCGAAGAACCATTATCGGACCATGGCCAGGCGCGGCGACGCATAGTCTTTGCCGGCGCCGCCGCCGGCGCGCTGCTGCTGGCGCCCGCCGCCGCGTTGGCCGCCAGGCGCCCGCGCGCCCTCGATTTCTATCATACCCATACTGGCCAACGACTCCGCGTCACCTACGCCGAGGGCGACCTGCTCATTCCCGGGGCACTCGAGGAAATCAACGAGTTTTTGCGCGATTTCCGCAGTGGCGAGGCCCATCCGATGGACCCGGAGCTGCTGAATATCCTCCACCAGCTGCAAACGGCCACCGGCGGCAAAGGGCCCTACGAGATCATCTCGGCGTTCCGTTCACCACAGACCAACAACATGTTGCGCGCCAACAGCGACGGCGTCGCGCAGCGCAGCCTGCACATGGAAGGCCGCGCCATGGACGTCCGGCTCAAGGGCGTGGAAACCCGCAAGCTGCGGCAGGCGGCGCTGGCCTTGCAGGCCGGCGGCGTGGGCTACTACCAGCGCTCGGACTTCATCCACGTGGACACGGGACGCGTTCGCTTCTGGTGAGCGGCGCCTCGTGGGCCGGCCCGTGGCCGGTCCCCCGCCTCAACCAGCTGTTGAAGCCGCCTCGACCGGCGCGTGGCCGGCGATGCTGTCCACCACCATCCGGTCGATGACTGCGCGCGCACTCTGTTCCTGGGTCTGCGCGGTGTCCGGATCGATGGCCTGCCCTTCCGCATGGATGAAGCGGATATCGCGCAACCCCATGAATTCGAAGAAGTTCCTGATCAAGGCCTCCTGCAGATCCGCGCTGCTGGAGCCGGCCGGACCCGACTGGTAGAAGCCACCGCGACCAGTCACCGCGACAATGGTCTTGTCGCGCAGCAGGCCCTCGTGGCCGTTCGGCCCGTAGCGGAATGTCCGTCCTGGACGACTGACCAGGTCGAACCAGGCCTTGAGGCTCGAGGGCACCGAGAAGTTGTACATCGGCGCACCGATCAACACCACGTCCGCGGTTTCCAGCTCATCGAGCAAGACGTCGGCCAGCGCGGCGGCCGCCTGCTCGCGCGGGGTGCGTGTTGCCGCCGGCAGGGACGCGGCCGCCAGCGTCAGGCTGTCGGGATGCGGCGGCGGCGCGCGGCCGACATCCCGCCGGATGATCGTTCCGGCAGGCACGTGTTCCCGCCAGCGCCTGACGAAATGCACGGTCAGGCGCCGAGTAACGCTGTTATCCAGCATCGGGCTCGAATCAATGTGGAGCAGTGTGGTCAAGCGAAGCTCACGGCGTGCGGGGGGTGGACAGGGTAAAGCCTTCGGCGAAACGATGCAGCCCGGTATTCGTTATTATCCGGCGTTCGGAGCCGGCGCGAGACTGGCCCGGGGTGTCAGGGGGCAACAAGGGGGTCGCCATGCAACAGGTTCGCGCGGGAGCGCACGAGGGCTGGTCGTCACGCATCGTGTTCCTGATGGCGGCGGTCGGGGCCGCCGTAGGTCTCGGTAATCTATGGAAGTTTCCATACACGGCCGGCATCAGCGGCGGCGCCGCCTTCGTGCTCGTCTACCTGGTCGCGGTGGCCACGATCGCGGTGCCGATCGTCATGGCCGAACTGTTGATCGGCCGGCGTGGCGGCATGAGCCCGCCGAACAGTTTTCGCGCCCTCGCCCGCGAGGCCGGCGCGCACCCGGGCTGGCGCTTCGTCGGCTGGATGAACCTGCTGGCGGTGTTCCTGATCCTGTCGTTCTACAGCGTGGTCGCGGGCTGGGCCCTTGCTTATGTGCCAAAAATAGCGCTGGGACATTTCAGCGACGCCTCGCCGGAGCAGGTCGCCACCGAGTTTGGCGCGCTGCTGGCTTCGCCCGGCCGGCTTGCGCTCCTGCACGCAATTTTCATGGTGCTCACGGTGAGCATTGTCGCCATCGGGCTGAAACGCGGCATCGAGCGGGCGGTACGCTTCCTGATGCCGGCCTTGCTCGTGATGCTGCTGGCGCTGGTAGCGTACGCCACCGTCGCCGGCGACCTGCCGAGCGCGGTCAGCTTTCTGTTCCAGGCGGATTTCTCGAAAATTGACGCCGAAGTGGTGCTGCGCGCCATCGGCCAGGCGTTTTTTTCAGTCAGCGTCGGCATGGGCCTGTTGATCACCTACGGCGCCTACCTGGACCAGCAAACCCGGATCGGTTCCTCGGCCATGTACATTGCCGGCGCCGACACCTGCGTGGCCTTGTTGTCCGGCCTGGCGATCTTCCCGCTGGTGTTCGCCAACGGCCTGGACCCGGCGGAAGGCCCCGGTCTCATTTTCATCACCCTGCCGATCGCCTTCGGCCAGATGCCTGCCGGCGCGTTGTTCGGCGCGCTGTTCTTCCTGCTGGTGCTGGTGTCCGCGCTCACCTCGTCCATCGCTATTCTTGAGCCGGTGGTCTCCTGGGCGGAAGAGCATCGCTGGATGCGCCGCGGTCCGGCGGCAATCCTCGCCGGCGTGGCGGCCTGGATAACAGGACTGGCAACCGTGTTCTCGTTCAACCTCTGGGCGGGCTGGTTTCCGCTCGGGCGCCTGGAGCGTTTTCGCGAATCGACTGTCTTTGACCTGATCGACTACCTGACGTCCAACCTGCTGCTGCCGCTGGGCGGCTTGCTGGTGGCGCTCTTCGTCGGCTGGGCGCTGTCGGCCGAGACGACGCGCCAGGAACTCGGCTTGCCGGACAGCCGCGGCTTCCGCGCGTGGCGCTTCACATTGCGCTACGTCGCGCCACTCGCCGTCGGCTGGGTGCTGATCGCGAGCCTGTTCTGAGCGACCGATCGATCACGCGGCTGGCGAGGGCCGTGGACGGTCAGCCCGGGCAGGACACCCCGGTGCCACCCAGCCCGCAATAGCCGCCCGGGTTCTTCGCCAGGTACTGCTGGTGGTCGTCCTCGGCAAAATAGAACGTCGGCGCAGGGTGGATCTCGGTGGTGACGGCGCCCCGCCCCGCCGCCGACAGGGCCTGCTGGTAGGCGGCGCGGGAAGCCTCGGCCTGTGCCTGCTGGGCGTCGCCGTGGGTGAAGATGACCGAGCGGTACTGGGTGCCGACGTCGCCCCCCTGGCGCATGCCCTGGGTCGGGTCGTGCGCTTCCCAGAAAATTTTCAGCAGGTCCGCATAATCGATCGCACGT
Organism: Gammaproteobacteria bacterium; assembly: GCA_047921455.1. GTDB lineage: Bacteria > Pseudomonadota > Gammaproteobacteria > Steroidobacterales > XN24 > XN24. The sequence continues at coordinate 19,865 of JBLRWC010000014.1, read as the reverse complement.
GGATCGAACACCACCCGCACGACCTCGGCGTGACCGGTCTGGCCCGAACAGACCTCCCGGTAGTCCGGGTTGGGCGTGAAGCCCCCGGAATATCCAACCGCCGTCACCCATACGCCGGGTGTCTGCCAGAAGCACCGCTCGGCGCCCCAGAAACACCCCAGGCCGAACTCCGCGACCTCCAGGCCAGCGGGATATGGCGGCGCCAGCGGCCGGCCGCTGACGAAATGACCTGCGGGCACCGGCATGCTCGTCGCGCGGCCAGGCAACGCTTCTTCGGCGGAGATCATCCGGGCTTTCTGCCGGAACGGCGACGCGAACATTTCAATCCCTCTCAAAGTTCAATTCAGCGTGGCTATATGTCGATGCTTTCGTGGCCAGACACTGCGTCGATTCAGAGCATCCGGGAGCAAATCTCGAAAACAATACCGGACGCCTTGTGATGTCACCAGCTGGCCGGTGCCCGACGAAGCTCAGGCACGAAGAAAACCGGCAACTTGCCACCGTGGCCATGACGCCGCCGACGAGGCCATCTACGACGCCAAGCGCGCCGGCCGCAACACGGTCGCGGGTTACCGTTCGCGGCCGCGCAATTCGTAGCGCGCGCGCGCTTCCGCAAGCCGTCCGATCACGAGTTCAGCCAGCGCGGCCGGCGCCAGCACCTCCACGTCGGGACCGTATTTCAGGATATCCATCACCAGCTCGCGGGGGTCGGCGTACGGCACCTTCAGCAGGTAGGATCCATCCAGCTGGAACTGCCCTTCCTGCTCCGGGTGCCAGGTCTCGCGCGATACCCAGCGTGCCCGGGCGGGCGTGAACTGCAGCACAGCGAGTTCGGTGCGCGCGCCCGAAAATATACCGAAGCCGGAACCCAGGTGGCGATCGAGCTTGGTCTCGGAGACCTCGCGCGCACCGCGCTCCAGTAACTCGGCTGCCTCGATCACGTCCGCCGAGAAGGTGCGCAGCGCCTGGCGCTCATGACACCAGGCGTCCAGGTACCAATTGTCCCGGTAGTGCACCAGGCGTTGCGGCGAAACGACCCGGTCGCTGCTTTCAGCGCGCACGCGGTTGTAGTGACGGATGCGCAGCCGGCGGCGCGACAACACCGCCGAAGCCAGTACCTGGAAACAGTCCGGCTCGACCGGGCGGTTGCCGACCTCGAGAATCCGGATTCTCTGGCCAACCGCCTCAGCCGAGTGGTCACCCACCTCGATCAAGCGCCGGATTCGGTCACGCAATGGCCGCACATGGGGCCCGAGCAGGCCAGGCTGCAGGCCTGCCAGCAGTTGTTCCATCGCCAGCAAGGCATACAACTCGCCGGCATTGAGCCACAAGCCGGGCAGCTCGTAATTCTGCGGTTCGCCGCTCGCGGTTGCGAGGCGGTAACCGCCGGCCTCAGGGTCCCAAAGGATCGGCGCGGCCATCCGGTCGCGCAGGTACTCGAGGTCCCGTTTAAATGTGGCACGGGACACCTCCAGCGCCTCGAGAAAAGCGTCCCGGGACACGACTCTCCGGTCCTTCAACAACCGGATGATCTTTTGGAAGCGCTCCGTACGGTCCATCGTTTCCGTGCCGTGATTGCTTGCTGCATCATAGCTGCCTGACGGTGCGCGCGCACCGCGTAACAGCCTGTCCCACGCCCAGGGCCCGGGGAGGCGGGCGACAGCCCGCCGTTTTATGGTGCGTATTCGTGCCTGCGCAACCCACGACGGCACGGCATCATGCAATATTCGCCCAGCCCCCCGGGTCTTCCTGAAAACACACAAGGCGCAAACGAATGACAACAAGCACTCCCGGCCGCAACTGGGGCCGCTGGCTGGTCGCCGGCATCATAGTCGCGCTGCTGGCGGGCCTGTGGCTGTCCGGCGCCGGCGACGCCCTGACACTCGATCAGCTCAAGGCGCGCCAGGCCGAGCTGCAGGCCTGGACCCGCGCCAACCTTTGGCTGGCCGCGGGGTCGTTCTTCGCCTTTTACGTGCTGGTGACGGCCTTGTCGATTCCAGGCGCCGCCGTCATGACGCTCGCCGCGGGCGCGCTGTTCGGCCTGGTGTTCGGCACCGTGCTGGTGTCGTTCGCCAGCACCATCGGTGCGACGCTGGCGTTCCTGGTGGCGCGCTTTCTGCTCCGGCAACCGCTGCGCGACCGGTGGGGCGACCGGCTCAAGGCGCTCGACGCCGGCATCAAGCGCGACGGGGCGTTCTACCTGTTCACGCTGCGCCTTGTCCCGCTGTTCCCGTTTTTCGTGATCAACCTGCTGGCCGGCCTGACGGCGCTGCGCACCCGGACTTACTTCTGGGTCAGCCAGCTCGGCATGCTGCCCGGCACGGTGGTGTACGTGTACGCGGGCACCCAGCTGGCGCGCATCGAATCACCCGGCGACGTCCTGTCGCCGGGATTGATCAGCGCGTTCGTTTTGATCGGCCTGATGCCGCTGCTGATGCGCTGGCTGGCGCAGTGGCTGCAGGGCCGGCGCGTCTATCGCGGCTATTCCAGGCCGCAGCGTTTCGATTACAACCTGGTGGTCATCGGCGCCGGCTCCGGCGGCCTGGTGACCGCCTATATCGCCGCGGCGGTGAAAGCAAAAGTCGCGCTGGTGGAGAAACACCGGATGGGCGGGGACTGCCTGAACACCGGGTGCGTACCGTCCAAGGCACTGATCCGCTCGGCGCGGCTCGTGGCGGAGGCGCGCGAAGCCAGCCGCTACGGCCTGCGGGATACCGAGCTGGAATTCGATTTCTCCTCCGTGATGCAGCGGGTCCAGGAAGTCATCCGCAAAATCGAGCCGCACGATTCCGTCGAGCGTTATACGGACCTCGGCGTCGAAGTCATTACCGCCGAGGCGCGACTGATCTCCCCGTGGGAAGTCGAAGCCGGCGGACGGCGCATCACGGCGCGCAGCATCGTGCTCGCCACGGGCGCCCGCCCGCTGGTGCCGTCGCTGCCGGGCCTCGAGCAGGTCGAGTACCTTACCAGCGACACGCTGTGGGAGCTGCGTGAACTGCCCCGGCGGCTGGTGGTGCTGGGCGGCGGCCCGATCGGCGCAGAGCTGGCGCAATGTTTCGCGCGCTTCGGCAGCGAAGTGACGATCGTCGAGATGGCGCCCCGACTGCTGCCACGCGAGGACGAGGACGCGGCCACCGAAGTGGCGGCCCGCTTCCGTGCGGAGGGAATGCAGCTGGCGACCGCTCACCGCGCGATACGCGTCGAGACAGGCGGCGACGGTCCACGCCTGGTTTGCGAACACGACGGCGCCGAGGTCGCTTTGCCCTTCGACCGCCTGCTGGTGGCGCTCGGCCGGCAGGCCAATGTCGAGGGCTTCGGCCTGGAGGAACTCGGTGTCACGCTGAGCCCGCGCAAAACGGTCGCCGTGGACGGCCTGCTGCGCACCAATTTCCCGAACATCTACGCCTGCGGCGACGTCGCGGGGCCCTACCAGTTCACCCATGTTGCCGCGCACCAGGCCTGGCACGCCGCAGTCAACGCCCTGCTGGCGCCGTTCTGGTCATTTCCCGTCGACTACCGGGTCATCCCCTGGGCGACCTTCACCGAACCCGAGGTGGCGCGCGTGGGCTTGTCCGAGGACGAAGCCCGGGCGCAGGGCACCGACTACGAAGTCACGAAGTACGCGCTCGACGACCTGGATCGCGCGATCGCCGACGGCGCCGCCCATGGCTTCGTCAAGGTGCTGACCCGGCCTGGCAAGGACCAGATTCTCGGCGCGACCATCGTCGGCGCCGAGGCCGGCAACCTGGTCGCCGAGTTTGTGTTCGCCATGAAACACAAGCTGGGACTGAATAAGCTACTGGGCACGATCCATATTTACCCGACCATGATGGAAGCCAACAAGTACGCCGCGGGCGACTGGAAGCGGGCGCATGCGCCGCAGGGCTTGTTGCGGCTGGCGAGACGGGTATTCGCGTGGCGCCGCGGCTGACGCTGTCGGTCATCATCCCGGTCGGACCGGGCGACGATACCTGGCGGGATCTGCTGGACGATCTCGCGGTGCTCGAGGACGGCGCGGAAATCATCCTCGTGGCGAGCCAGGGTGGCGCGCCGGCGGCGTTCCGGCCCGGGCGCTACGGGCTGCGTGTCCCGACCCGGTGGCTCGAAACGCCCGCCGGCCGGGCCCGCCAGCAAAACGCGGGGGCCGCGGCGGCCGGCGGCGAGACCTTGTGGTTCCTGCACGCCGATTCCCGCCTGCCGCCGGCCAGCGTGGCGGCGGCGACCCATTTTTATGGTCGGGCTGCGCTCGGTTTTTTTGACCTTCGCTTCCGCGACGACGGCCCCCGGCTGGTGGCGCTGAACGCCTTCGGCGTCCGGCTTCGCAGCCGCTGGCTAGGCATGCCATTCGGCGACCAGGGACTGATCTTGCCGCGCCGCCTGTTCGAAGAGCTCGGCGGCTTCGACGAAGGCCTGCCGCAGGGCGAGGATCATGCGCTGGTCTGGGCTGCGCGGCGCGCGGGTATCCCGCTGATCCCGTTGCGCACGCCCTTGCTCACGAGCGCGCGCCGCTACGCGCAACACGGCTGGCTGCGCACCACCCTGCGGCATGCGCGCCTGACCATTGCGCAAGCGCGCCGTTTCGCGGCCGACGGGCACAGCGCTCGGGACGACCGGACATGAATGGCGGCGCCGCCATTTTCGTCAAGACACCGGGCTTGTCGCCGGTGAAAACCCGGCTCGCCAGGGGATTCGGCCGCGAGGTTGCGGAGCAATGGCATCGGCTGGCGGCCGCGGCGGTGGCTGCGGTACTGCGGCAAGCGCCGGGGTTGACCGTTTACTGGGCCGTGGCTGAGCCCGCCGCACAGGCCGCGCATGCCTGGCCGGACCTGCCACTGCTGCAACAGGGCCCGGGAGAACTGGGCGAACGAATGGGCCGGGTACACGCGGCTTTGCTCGAGCGCCACGACTTTGCCTTGTTGCTCGGCGCCGACACCCCGCAGGTCGGACCGGCGGAACTCATCGAGGCCACGGACTGGCTGGCCGCGCGCGAGGCGCGCCTCGTGATGGGTCCGGCGCGCGATGGCGGCTTCTGGCTGATAGGCGCCAACTGCAACCCGGCAGCCGCCGACTGGACGCAAAGTCCCTGCAGTCGCGCCGATACCGCTCGCGGATTTCATGCGGCGATGGAACGGCACGGCGGGTGGCGTTTTCTGCCGACGCTGACCGACGTCGACGAGCCCGGTGACCTCGGGCCGATGCTCGTCGAACTCGATCGGCTGCAGCAGCCTGCGCCGGAGCAGGTCCGACTGGCCGAGTGGACCCGCGCGATCAGCTCCACGACACGTCGCCTCGTGCCCGAAGGCGATGCTTAGGGTACGCTAGCGTGTCGTGACGCCGGCTCGCCCGGTTAAAATAACAAGCTCGAGACTGAGGAAGACTGGATGGCAAAGACTCCGCGCAAGGCCGGCCTGGATATCGTGGTCAAGGTCACGGACAACGAAGATAACCTGCGTGGCCGATTCCTGATATCGGCGGGCAGCCTGTATTACTTCCGCAAGAATGCCAAGGAACCGTCGCGCCGCTATTCCTGGCGGCAGCTGATCGAGATGATCGAGGAGCAGTCGGCCCGCAAGACCCCGGCGAAGAAAAAAGCCACCACCAGGGCGACGAACGCGCGCAAGGGCTGATCACCGCCTCGTCTACCGACGCGGCGCCAAGTGGCGCCTGGCCACGGCGCAGCATGGCCCGGTTCAGGCGCCCGGGATCGTCACGACAACAGCCGCACCGCCAATGGCGGCCCGTTCGACCGCGACCGTGCCGCCATAGGCGTCCACCAGGTCATTGACCACCGCCAGCCCGATGCCCTGGCCGGGATGTTTTTCATCGAGCCGGGCGCCCCGCGCGAGCGCCTCCGCGGCGCGCGCCGGATCCAGCCCCTGGCCGTCGTCCTCGACTCGCAACTCGAGCTTCCCCGGCCCGGCGGTGCGCGCGCTGCAACGGACACGCCGGTGACCGTACTTCCACGCGTTATCCAGCAGGTTGCCGAGAATTTCCTGGAGATCGCCTTCATCACCCCTGAAACGGAGACTCTCGGGGATATCCAGTTCGCAGCTGACGTCGCGAGCCGCGTAAACCTTGTCGAGGATCGCCGCGAGGTCCCGCGCCACGGGCGCGATGGCCACCGGCGCGATGCCGACGCTCGCAGCACCGCCTGCGGCGCCGGCCCGGCGCAGCTGCCAGCCGATGATCTGGTCCATGCGGGCGAGTTCCGATTGAATCATTCCGACGCGCGCCGGGCGGTCATCGCCCGCCGCGGGCAGTAACGTCCGCACCGCGGCCAGTGGCGTTTTCAGACTGTGGGCCAGGTTGGCGAGACTCTCCTGGTAGCGTTGCTGCCGCGCACGCTCCCGCCGCAGCAGGGCATTGAGGTTGGCAGCCACACCACGTAATTCCTCGGGCCATTCCGTCGAGAGTTGCTCGCGTCGCGCCGTTTCCATTTCGTGAATTTCGCGCTCGATGCGCCCCAGCGGCCGCAAGACGCCACGCAACACGAGGGCAAGCACGGCCAGCGTGGCCACCGTCAACGCGCCGAACCAGCCGACCAGGCCGAGCCGGAACGCGCGTCGCTGGGCCCGCCAGGGCTCCAGGCTCTGCGCCACCAGGAAGCGGAACGACTCGACGCCGCCGTCCTCGAATTCCCAGTCGATCGCCAGGCTGCGGAGTGCGAACCCCGGCCCACCGGCTTCAGCCTGCAGCCAGCGGTCGTAAACGCCCGGGCCGGCGGCCGGTGGCGGCTCGAATGCCGTGCCCAGCGCCGATGGCGACCGCCAGACGATGTTGCCGCGAGAATCGCGTATTTCCGCGTGCAAGCCGGCGTCCGGGCTCAGCATGCGGCCGTCGGGCGGTTCGGGCAGGTCCAGGGTACGCGACGCCTCTACCGGCTCGGCCACCGCGATGAGCGCCACCAGGTGCGCCTCGAGCACCTCGTCGCGCGCCCGGACAAGGCTGGCCGACAGGCTCCATTCGAGCACCGCGACGGTCGCGCCGAAAAACACCAGCAGCGCGATCGCGAGGCTCCACAGCACGCGTTGGCGCAGCGAGTCCTTTACCACCAGCAGCTCAGTCCCGGCCCACGGGTTGCAACGCAAACCGGTAGCCGCGCCCGCGCAACGTCTCGATCGGCTTGAGGTCACCGTCCGGGTCGAGCTTGCGGCGCAAGCGGCCGACGAACACCTCGATAGTATTGCTGTCGCGGTCGTAATCCTGGTCATACAGGCGTTCGATGAGCTCGCCGCGCGACACCACCTGGCCGGCCCGCAGCACCAGGTACTCGAGCAGCCGGTACTCGAAGCTCGTCAGCTCCACGGCGTCGCCCCGCAGCTCGACCCGCTGCGCCGCCGGTGCGAATTTCAGCACGCCGAAATCCAGCACCGGCTGGGCCCAGCCAGCCGAGCGGCGCACCAGCGCCTCCAGGCGTGCCAGCAGTTCCTCGGTATGAAACGGCTTGACCATGTAGTCGTCGGCGCCGGCCTTCAGACCGGCGACCTTGTCTTGCCAACGATCGCGCGCGGTCAGGATCAGCACCGGCAGGTCGCGCTTGTTCTTGCGCAGCGCCGCGATCAGCTCCATGCCCGACAGCTGCGGCAGGCCCAGGTCGACGACCGCCACGTCCGGTGCCGATTCTTCAGCCAGATACAGGCCTTCGCGGCCATCCGCCGCCTCGTCTACCTGCCAGCCCGCGGCGCGCATCGCGGCCGCCAGGCCGTGGCGCAGGGTGTCGTCGTCCTCGACTAGTAGTGCGCGCATCTTATCGGCATCCAGGTCAGGCGGGTCCGTGCCGTGGCGGCGCCGGACGCGGGCTCAATAGATCCGTCCGGTCTCGGCGTCCACATGCCAGTTGCGCACGCGCCCATCGTCGGTCAGGACGCGAATACGATGGACCGTGCGCCCCTTGTCGCGCCTTGTTTCGGCGCGCAACACCTGGCCCCCGGTGTGCTCGCGCACCATGCGCGTGGCCTCGGCGAGACTGACGTTCTCACTCGCCGGCGCCATGCGCAACGGCTGTGCGTCCGCGGCGGCCGTCGGTGCCTGCAGCCCGCCAAAAGCCAGGCCGGCACACAAGACAGCCGTCGCCAGGCCCGCGCGAACGGCCCCCTGGCGACGACTGCTGATGCTGGAATTCTGTTGCATGGACGGGTTACCCGGTCGCTCCTGGTAGCGTAAGAGTGAAATCCCCGCCGCATGAATGCAAGGAATCCCGTTTACAGGCGGCCCGTTGACGGCACCACGGTGACCCGCACCGGAATGCTTGTACCGGGATGCGACGCCATGGTGGTGACATATTCACGGTCAGCGTACAGGTAAGTCACGCGATAGCCCTCGATGCGCTCTACCTCGCGATAGGAGGTGGTTTCCTGGCAACGCTGCACCGTGACCGGGCGCTCCTCGTACGTCACGCGGGTGCCGCCCGCGCCGCGCGCCTCGTTATGCGCCGCCTGGTTGCCCATCGAGGCACCGACCAGTGCACCCACCGCCGTCATGGCATCCTGGCCGCTACCGCCGCCGAACTGGCGCCCGATGACGCCGCCGATCAGGCCGCCGGCGATGGTCGGCGCCGCGGTGCGCACCTTGCCGCTTTGCCCCGGCCCATAGCTGCGGGTTTCGTGCCGGATAGTCTGGTACTCGGTCTCCTGCCAGCAGTCCCGTGACGGCGTTGCGACCCGCACGCGCTGCACGAGCGGGGTCACGTCCACGACGCGCGCATAATCCACGCCGCCGCTGCGGCCACCGGGACTCGCCGCCGCCGTGCCCGCTACGCAGACCAGCAGGCCGGCCATCGCCATCTTGAGCTTCGTGTTCATCGCTATTCTCCTCGTTGTCGCCGCCACCGCCCCGGTGGGGTGGTCCGGCAGGCTCGAGTACAGGCTAAGCGGCGATCGCTGAACCGAAGCTGAACAGCGCGGGCTGCTACCGGGTCGTGGCTTTGGCCGCGTCGTAGCGCCGACGGTCCACCTGCAACGCATCCGCCATGATCTGCTGCACGCTGGCGCCCTGCGCGGTGTCGGGATCCAGCGCCAGCATCCAGCTGATCGTCTCGGGTGGCGTGCGAAAGCCCTCGCGGACAGCGGTGCGCAAGCCAGTCTCGAGCGCGTCCGGATGGCCGCCCAGGTCATCGACGAAACCGGTCACAATCGACATGAAGTTGATGTCCATGTCGGCGGCGGCCAGCTCGCGGTGCAGCGCGCGGATGCCGGCGGAAATATGCTCCACCTGCGCCGGCTTGCCTTGCCGGGCCGCGGCGGCCGCCAGCGCCATGTGCGCCAACAGCGTATCCAGGTCAGGTTGCCCGAGCTCGTCGACCGAGCTGACCGAGAGCGCGGCTAGCAGGCGCCGCTCGGCCTCTGCGGGACGACCGGCGCCGATTTCCAGCATAGCCACCTCGGCCATCCGATCGGCGCTGGGCACCTCAAGCGCATCCACTGCCGCGGCATAGTGCCGCAGCGCCGGCTGAACGCCCTCCGCCGTCAGCAGCTGGCGGGCCTGCATGGCGGCGCGCATCAGGGTCACTTCATCGCTCGGAAAGTGTGCTTGTACTTGCTCGATCATCGCCATCGCGCGCTCGGTGTAACCGAGCATTTCCAATACCATCGCGAGCGCCATCGAACCGGCGACATAGTCGGGATTGAGGCTGATCGAGCGCTCGAACGCCAGCGCGGCTTCGGCCAGTTCGCCGGAGAGCTGCGCGACCGTGCCGGCCGCCTGCCAGGTCATGAACCAGTCCGGCGCGACTTCCTCCAGCTCGCCATGGAACCGCGCCAGCGCCGCCGGATCGCCGGCCTGCATCGCATCCATGGCGCGGCGATAAATGATCACCGGCGACAGCGGATCGAGCTCGTAGGCACGGTGCAAGGTTGCCCGCATCGCCTCGAAATCAGGCGCCAGCGCGCTCGTCAGCCAGAGATGCGCGAATGCGTTATTGGGATTGATCTCGATTGCGCGCTCCAGCGCGGCCCGGGCTTCAGCGCGGCGCTGCGCGGCGCGCGGCCCCTGGCCCAGCAACAGGCCGCGTACCGCCCAGGCCTCGTCGCTGTGCGGATCGAGCGCCAGGGCGCGGTCGAGGGCACGGTGCGCCAGTTCGCGGGTTTCGTCGAGGCTGCGGTAATTGTAGTTGTCGAGCAGAGCGTAAATCATCGCGATTCCGGCGTACGGCGGCGCATAACCCGGGTCGATGACGATGGCCTGCTGAAATTCCTCCAGCGCGCGTTCCAGGCCGGCGCGCGTGCGCAGGCGCGCGTGAAACTGGCCGCGGAGATAATGATTGTAGGCCTGCACATCGCCCTTGACGGTCTGCTCGATCACCGCCTGGTCGGCCGCCAGCAGGGTCATCTTTAGTGCCTTGACGACCTCCGTGGTGATTTCGTCCTGGATGGCGAAAACATCATCCAGCTGGCGGTCGTAAGTCTCGGACCAGAGGTGGTAGCCGCTGCTGGCGTCAATCAGCTGTGCCGTGACGCGGATCTGGTTGCCCTGCTTGCGGACGCTGCCCTCGAGGATGTTGGCCACGCCGAGACGTTGACCGATGGCGCGCAGGTCCTGCTGCTGGCCCTTGAAGGCGAAGGAAGAAGTACGCCCGGCGACACGGAAATCCTCGATCCTGGCGAGCACGTTGAGAAGTTCTTCGGACAGGCCTTCGGAAAAATACTCGTTGTCCGGATCCACTGACATGTTGACGAAGGGCAGCACCGCGATCGACAGGTCACGCGGGCCGTCCACGGGCGACACCGCCCGGTCGCGGCCGGAAAATTCGCTCCAAGCCAGCACCATGATGGCGACCACCAGCAGGCCGATGGTGGCCATGTCCAGCTTGCGGTTCGCGCGCGCATCATCAAGCGTGCTGCGGTCTAGTTCGCTTTCGCGCTTGATGCCGTCCGGCGTGACTTCGAAAACCCAGGCAAGGATCAGCGCGAACGGAAAGCCAAGTGCGAGGATGATCGCTACCAGCCGCAGCGAACCCTCGGGGGCGCCGGCAACCTCGAGCACCACATCGGCGATCTGCAGCATAAGCCACGCGCCGGCGCCATAAAAAATAGCGACGCGTATGACATTGCGGCGTTTCAGTTCGGTGAAGAACGACGTCATCGGAGCATTCATCTCCATTTTCGCCGGAGTCTAGCATGACGATCTGCCGTCCCATGCGCCGGCGGCACGCCGCATGGCGGGCAGTGCGGGCAGCACTCGGCGCCTGCCCTGTGTTATAGATTCCGGGGTTTCAGACAAGCGAGTCGTGACGATATGACGGCTGAACCGGATCCTTCCCGGGCACCAGGCAGTGCCGGTGACGCGCTGCCCTTCGTGGCCCCCTGCCGGCAAGTGCCGGCTACAGCACCACTGCGCTGGCTGGCGGCGGGCTGGCGCGACCTGCGCGCAGCGCCCGGCCAAAGTCTCGGCTGGGGCCTGGTGATCCTGGCGATGTCATGGCTGCTCAGCCTGCTCACGCTGTGGCTCGGCAGCTGGGTCATGCTGCTGTCGCTGCTGTCGGGTTTCGTGTTCATCGGGCCGCTGCTGGCCATCGCCTTATATGCAATCAGCTGGCAGCTCGAATTCGGCCGTGTGCCGACCTTCGATCGTAGCGTCGAAGCCGCGCGCAGCAGCCTCGGCGACAGCATGGTGTTCGCGCTCATACTGCTGGTGGTATTCCTGGTGTGGGCGCGCGCCGGTTCCATGGTGCACGTATTCTTCCCGGTCGAATCGCAACCCGATGCAGGGCAGTTGCTGCGCTTTTTCGCCATCGGCTCGGCAGTCGGTTCGATTTTTGCCGCGATCACTTTTGCGGCCAGCGCTTTCTCCCTGCCCATGCTCATGGACCGCAAGGCCGACAGCATCACGGCTGTCATCACCAGCGTCAACGCGACGTTGCGCAACAAGCCCGCCATGGTCGTCTGGCTGGCGCTGATCGTGACCTTGACGGGCATCGGTTTTGCGACCGCCTTTGTTGGCCTGGTGGTGCTGTTCCCCTTGCTGGGGCATGCGACCTGGCACGCCTACCGGGATGTCATCGACGCCTCCGCCTGGCCCGCCAACGAACCCTGACGGCGCCATGCCCACCAACGTCACGGCCGAATACAAGAAAGCGGAGGAAGCTTATCGCAAGGCCCGGGAGCCTGGCGACCGCCTCCTGTGCCTGCGGGAAATGCTGTCGACCATCCCCAAGCACAAGGGCACGGAACACCTGCAAGCTGACATCAAGAGCCGCATCAAGGATCTCAGCGACGAACTGGCGGGTCCCAGGAAAGGCGGCCAACGGGGCGGGCCGGCGTTGAGCATCCGGCCCGAAGGTGCGGCGCAGGTCGCATTACTGGGCCCACCCAATGCGGGCAAGTCGATGCTGCACTTGCAACTCACCGGCTCGCGCACCCAGTCCGGTCCAGGCTCGTTCATCACCCAGTTCCCCGAGCCGGGCATGCTCGCTTACGAGGACATCGCATTCCAGCTGCTGGACCTGCCGTCGATGTCGGCGGACCATAGTCCGCCATGGATCGCGGCGAGCTTACAGACCGCCGACGCCGCGCTGCTGGTGGTGGACCTGTCGGACCCCGCCTGCGTCGAGCAGGTCCAGTTCATACTCGCTGCGCTGGCGGCAAAAAAAATCAGCCTGGTGCCCCGCTGGCCGGGGCTGGACGCCGACCGGGGAGCCGACCGCGACGACGCGGCCACTGTGGCCACTGCGGCCACGGAAGACCCGTTCCGGATCGAGCTGCCAACCTTGCTGCTGGCCAACAAGAGCGACCTGGCGCCCGATCCCGAAGAGGTCGCAGTCCTCGAGGAACTGCTCGGCGTGGAGCTTCCCGCCATGCGCGTGTCCGCGCAGACTGGCCAGGGACTCGGCGCACTGGCGCCGTGGCTGTTCCGGGCGCTCGCCACCGTGCGCGTCTACACCAAGGCGCCCGGCAAGGACCCGGAACTGGAGCGGCCGTTCACCGTGCGGCGCGGTGACACCGTGCTGGATGTCGCGCGGCTGGTTCACAAGGACATCGCCGAGACTTTCCTTTTCGGCCGGCTCTGGGGCAGCGGCGCATTCCCCGGCCAACGGGTCGGCGCGGATCACGCGGTCGCCGATGGCGACATCCTGGAACTTCATGCTGCGCGCCGCGGAACCTGAGCGGGCCGCAAACCCGCTGCCTCGTGCCGTGGCATGATAGTCTCTGCCTCGTGAGCGACAAGCCGAAACCTCCTGCCAAGCGACGCCAATCCAGGGTTCCCACGACCCGTACCGGACGACTTTTCAGCATGGGGCTCACGGCCGGCGGTATGGCCGTCGGCGGTCTTGCCGAGAGCTTTCGCCGGGCTACCGGCAAGGCCACGAGCACGGCGACCTCGGCACTGTTATCCGGTGCGAACGCCACCCGGCTCGCGAAGCGCCTTTCCCACATGCGCGGCGCCGCCATGAAGCTGGGCCAGCTGCTGTCCATGGAGAGCAGCCAGGTGCTGCCGCCCGAGTTCGCGGATGCACTGGCGGTGCTGCGCGCGTCGGCGGACAGCATGCCGCAAACCCAGGTCAAGCGGCTCATGGGCCGGGAATTCGGCAAGGGCTGGGAAGAACGTTTTTCGGAATTCGATTTCGAGCCGGCTGCCTCCGCGTCCATCGGCCAGGTACATCGCGTGGTCGCCAGCGACGGCCGGGTGATGGCACTGAAGATCCAGTACCCTGGCGTCGCCAAGAGCATTGACAGCGACGTGGACAACCTCGCCATGTTCCTGAATATGGCGCGCCTGCTGCCGCGCGAACTGGATGTCTCGGACATCATTGACGAAGCCAAGCGACAGCTGCGCCAGGAAGCCGATTACCTTACCGAGGCGGCGAACCTGGAGCGTTATCGTGAACTGTTGGCCGATGACGACCGTTTCATCGTGCCACGCGTCCACCACGACTTCAGCACGCAGCGCGTGCTGGCCATGGACTGGGTGGACGGAGAGCCGCTCGACCAGCTGATCCGCAAAGACGTGCCGCAAGAGGTGCGCGACAATATCGCCGAGGCGGTCCAGGACCTGACGTTCCTGGAGCTGTACGAATTTCGCTTCATGCAGACCGACCCGAATTTTGCGAACTACCTGTATCGCCACGAGGACGGTCGTCTCGTGCTGCTCGATCTCGGGGCCGCGGTGGAGTTTCCGCAGGACTTCGTTGACCGTTACCGGCGTATCACGCGCGCGATCCTGGACGAGGATCGAGTCGCCGTGGCCAAGCACGCCGCCGCCATCGGCTACCTGCGTGAAACAGATTCCGAGCGCCACCAGCAACTGGTGGTGGACCTCATCATGATGGTTTGTGAGCCGCTGCTTCATGAGGGGCCCTACGATTTCGGCGCCACGGACCTGGCGTCGCGAGCCAGCGCCGCGGGCCTCAACATCGTGTTCCGCTCCCGGGAATACCGTAATCCGCCCGCCTCGACCGCCGTGCTGCACCGCAAGCTCGGCGGCAGCTTCCTGCTCTGCCAGCGACTCAAGGCGCGACTCGCGGTACGCGATTACCTGCTACCGAAGATCTGAACTCCCGCTCGCCGGGTCGCTCGTCCTATACTGCGCCCTCGCTGAAAGCCAGCACGGAGTGGAATCTTGGAGAGCGCGCCGACCACACGCCTGCCCAGCATGCTGCAATCGTTGACGCCGATCGCCGTGCTGATCGCGTTATTGTCTCTGTCCATCCTGCTGTTCGGCGAGGACTCCTCGCAAGGCGCCAACCAGGTTGCGCTCAGCCTGGCGGCGGCCGTCGCCGCGCTCATCGCGATTTACAACGGCGAACGCTGGTCCAATATTCTCGAGGCCATCGTGCAGGGCATCTCGACCGCCATGGGCGCGATCCTCATACTGTTTGCGATCGGCGCCCTGATCGGCACGTGGAGCATGTCGGGCACCGTGCCGGCCATGATTTACTACGGCGTGCAGCTGCTGTCGCCGGCGGTTTTCTATCCGACCGCCTGCCTGATCTGCGCCCTCGTTTCCGTCTCGGTGGGTTCCAGCTGGACGACCGCCGGCACCATCGGCATCGGCCTGATGGGCGTGGCGCAGGGACTCGGCCTGTCGCCGGAAATCACCGCCGGCGCGGTGATCTCGGGCGCCTACTTCGGCGACAAGATGTCGCCCCTGTCGGATACCACCAACCTCGCGCCGGCCGTAGCCGGCGTCGAGCTGTTCACCCATATCCGGCACATGTCCTACACCACTGGCCCGTCGTTCCTCATCGCGCTGGCGGGGTTCAGCGCGATCAGCCTGCTGGGAAGTGGTCCCGACGGCGAGCTCGCGGTCGGCGATCTGACCGAAGTCCTGGCGGCCAACTTCAACCTTGGCCTGCTGACGCTCTTGCCGCTGTTCGTGGTGCTCGGTCTCGCGCTGGCGCGCTTCCACGCGCTGCCGGTCATCCTGTTCGGTGCGCTGCTCGGCGCCGTGTTTGCTGTTTTGCTGCAACCGGATCTCGTTGCGGCGTACGGCGGCGTGCATGACATCGGTCGCGGCCTGGCGATGTTCAAGGGCGCCTGGATGAGCCTGTTCGACGGGTACGTGGCCGAGACCGGCAACGAAGTCATCGACAGCCTGCTGTCGCGCGGCGGCATGAGCAGCGTGCTGACGACGGTGTGGCTGGTCATCTCGGCCCTGACGCTCGGCGCGGTGCTGGAGCATGCGCGCATGCTGGAACGCATCATCCAGGGGGTGATTCGCGCCGCCAGGAGCACCGGCTCGCTCATCACGGCCGTGCTCGCCACGTCCATCGGCACGAATATCGTCACCGGCGACCAGTACATCGCGATTGTTCTGCCGGGGCGTATGTTCCGCGCGGAGTTCCGTCGCCGCCGGCTCAAGGCGCGCAACCTGTCGCGCACCATCGAGGACGCCGGTACGCTCACCTCGCCGCTGATTCCGTGGAACACCTGCGGCGCTTACATGGCGGCCACGCTCGGTGTGGCCACGCTGGCTTACCTGCCGTTCTGTTTCCTGAACCTGGTGAACCCGTTCATCGCGGCGCTGCTGGGCTTTCGCGGCATCACCATCGAGAAGAACGCAGGACAGGGGCCGATTCCGGAGATCGACAGCGCCGCGCGCAGCTAGCCCTGGTGGCCTCAGGACGCCTGGCAGCACTCCAGCGAGCCGCGCAACGACGGCTGCCAATTCTCCACCCACTCGGCCTGCAAGGCGCTTGAAGGTGCGCTGCGATAAAACCTCGACTTCCCCATCGCGGCAAAACGTCGCGCGAGTTCCTCGAGCGCATCTTCCGGATCGAAGCCGCTTTCCACCAGCCAGCAACCGACGACCATGCCGGTCCTGCCGACGCCATCGCCGCAATGGATATAGACCCGTTCACCGGCCTGCAGGGCGGCCTGCACGCGGCGCAGAATGTGGCGCACGTCCTCGGCGTACTCGGGCACCTCGTCACTCTGCATTGGATACGCCAGGTATTCCACGCGGATGCCGCGGTCACGGCACAATTTGTCCAGCTCGGCCCGGTAAGAACGCACGGCATCGCTGGAGTCGCTCAGGTCGATGAATACCCGGATGCCGGCATCCAGCAAGTTGGCGAGCCGGCGCCGGATCGTGCGTTCGTCCCAGTGGCCGGGGTGCTCGCCCGCCAGCAAGCGGCCGGGTTCCACCCAGTAGCTTTCGTGGATCGGTTTGAAATCCGTCATGGGCGCGCCCTCCTTTGAGCCGGAGCCTAGCAAGGGAGCACCCGGACCGATGTGATTGAGTTCTCATTCCCCGCCACCGAGCCGCAGGCGGCCCGACGGGTCAGGTCGGCGCAGACTGCGGCGGGGCAAGCCAGTACACGCGCGGCCGCGGGGCATCCGGCTGCTGCACCAGGCTTGCCAGTTCGTCGAGCAAGGCGCGCAGCTCCGACTCTAGCCCGAACGGCGGCGACGCAATGACCATGCCGCTGCCGTTGAGCCCGGCCGGATTGTCGTCCGGCCGAACCGATAACTCCACACACAGCAGGGCGCCCAGCCCGGCGGCGGACAAGGCGGCATAAAACGGGCGTAGCGTCCGCCGGTCCTTGATCGGATACCAGGCCGCAAGCACGCCGACGGACCAGCGGCGCCGCGCCAGCGACAGGCCGTCGACGACACGCCGGAAGTCGGCGGCTGCCTCGTACGGCGGGTCCAGCAACAACAGGCCACGGCGCGGCGTCGGCGGCAGCAATGCGCGCAACCCTTCCCAGCCGTCGCGGCAATGCACGGCGACGCGGCGGTCATGGCGGAACAAGTGGCGCAGGGCTTCCGCTTCGAGCGGCGCAAGTTCCGCCAGCACCAGCCGATCGTCATCACGCAGCAGGCCGGCGGCCAGCAGCGGCGAACCGGGATAGGCGCGCAATACCGCAGCGTTTTCCGGCAACGCAGCAATCAACTGGAGATACGTCGCAAGCGCGGTGCTACGCGGCGCAGCCTCGACCAGGCGCAGGATGCCGGTCTCCGCCTGCCGTGACTGGCGCGCGGCCGGCGCATCGAGCGGGTACACCCCGGCGCCCGCGTGGCTCTCGATGTAGCAGAGCGGCTTGGGACGCGCCAGCATGCGCGACAGTATTGCCGTCATGACGGCGTGCTTCAGGACATCGGCGAAATTTCCGGCATGGTGGGCGTGCCGGTAACTCATGTCTCCGCAAGACGGATGCGGTGAAAATAAACCCGTAACGGGTCCGCCGATTCGTCGAGGTACAAGCCGAGCCGCCGGATCGAGGACTTGTCGAGCGTCTCGCCGGAAGGCTTCTCTTTCAGGGCATCGAGCGGAATATAGAAGTCGTTGGTGCCCGGCACGAGCCGCAAGGCGTAGTCCACGCGGTTTTCAGGCGGCTGCTCCCGGGTGCGGTCCTCCAGGCGCAAGATCATGCGCACCGGTCGGGGCGCCGTGGAATAGACGTTGATCATGATGACGGAAAAGCCGCTCCAGTCCTTGAAGGGTTCATGCACCGTCACGCCGCCGCCCGGCGTGCCGTCGAACAGCAACAGGGCGACGCGACGGCCCGCGCGACGGGACCACTCATCCGGACCACGACCGACAAAGAGCTCTGCGCCCTCGACCTCGATAAAGGGCTCCTGCCAGCCGCTGGCGAGATCGACTACGACCGGAAACGCGCCGGCCCGGCCGGCATACGACACCGAGACCGGGATCAGCGCATGCAAGACGGCGACGACCAGCAAGGCGCCGGCAATGCCGATCGAACGCCGCGGCCAGCCGCGCAGCCAGGCATGTTCGCGCTTCAGGCCGCGATCCAGCGCGGCGCTCAGGGCGAGGAAACCGAAGGCGCCGATCATGCTGCGCGCGCTGCGCCACGGTTGCTCCGCGTCGGGCGCCACGAGCACCTCGTAACCCGCCACCAGCGCAAACACCGCCACCAGCGCCACCGCGTAGTACAGCGACCGCTTGCGGATCCAGCGCCGACCGAGCAGGGCGGTCAACTCGAGGACCACGAGCCCGGCGAAGCCGAAGAAAAACACTTCGCGCAGGTCATGCAGCGTCATTTCGAGCAGGCCGCGCGGCTTCTCCAGGCCAAACACCGCCAGCAAAAACAGCACCATCGCCCCGTAAAGCACTGCAAGGCGTGCTCCCGGGCCCTTGCGGGCGCCGGAAACTGGTACACGATCGGGTACCTCGGCTGGATCCTGGCTGCTCACCTGCAATGTGCTCCATGCGTCGCAGGACTGCGACTGCGGCCTACCCTAATCCCGCACGCGCACATCGGCAATAGCACGCCGGCACCGGGTGCAAAAACCCAGCCTCATTCCAGCCAGACAGGGCTGAAATACAGCTCAAAGGGCTCGCCCGGGCGGCGGCTGAACAGGATGAACTGGCTGATGTCGCCCAGGTCGAGTTCGCGCTCGCGCGGCCCCCTGGCGATGGTCGCCAGCGGCACACTCAGGTCATTCAGGCCAGGAGTGACGATAAAGCTGCTGTTGAATCGATCGTGATGCGGTCGATCCCGGTGCGTGTCGTCGACCCGCAAGACGATCTCGACAGGGGTTTCGAGTTCCGACCAGACCTGGAAACGCAGCGCCTCGAAGCCAGACCAGTCCGGCCAGGGCTCGCGCACCGTGAACCCCGGCCATGGCGCGTCGAGAAAGGTCAGCCGCGCGACCGTCGTGCCCCGGAAGTCTGTCCAGCCGGCAGGCGCCGGCACGCGGGCGAGCTCGGATCGCCCCACGTTAAAAAAAGGCCGCTGCCAACGCTGGGTCAAGTCGGCCACCACCGGGTAAGCCTTGTGACGCATGCTATAGCTCCAGGCCACACCCACCAGCGGCAGGGCGGTCAGGACCAGGGCCAGCGCCGCGCCGATCAGCACCAGGCGCGCCACGATTGGGCCATCGCCGCCCAGGCCGCGCCAGAGCGCAGGGCGCAGGGCGGCGGCGATGGCCAGGAAGCACACGGCGCCGGTCAGGTTATTGACGGCATCGCCGAGGTTGGCGTGGCGACCGGGCTGTAACAGCTGCGCCGCTTCCGCGAGCAGGCTCAAAATCGTGGTCGCCAGCAGCGCCAGCAGGAAATTGACGACTTCCGGTGGCGCGCCCGCGCGCATCACCCTGACGATCCGCAGCACCAGCAAGGCGGTGACGCCGAACAACGGTACATGCCCCAGTTCGAACAGCTTGCGCCAGCCGTAGGCGTCGCTCGGCGGGCGCCCAAGAACCAGGAACGCCATCAGCGCGATAATGGCGAACACGGGCACCGCCAGCTGCGGCCAGCGCTCCGCGAGACGCCTTCCCGCCGAGTCTCGCCTGGGTAGTTCCTGGTCCATGTCCGGATTCTGCCTGCTACGACGCCCCGGCCGCCAGCCGCCGACCCATTGACGGCGGCCGACAAATGGCGCGAGATATGAACACTGTCACTGCAAAGGGATTCCGTGGACCAGCATCCGTTCCTGGACATTCCCATCCAGCCCCAGCCGGACG
>JBLRWC010000013.1:62944-64345 GCA_047921455.1 Gammaproteobacteria bacterium | reverse complement strand
AGGACGCTGGCCTCTCACGCCGGTAACAGGGGTTCGAATCCCCTACGGAGCGCCATCCCCCGGTAGCAAGCCAGGCCAGCTGACGATTGCGCCCATCTTGGCCACGTGACCGTCAACATCACTGGACCCGACCTGCCCTCAGAAGCGATTATTGCCTTGCGGAACCGCACCGCGGACAAGGGAGGCAACACCCTTGTGCTGGTCACAAGCAACACCGGCATCGCATATAACTGCCCTGCCCGCGACGCCTGAAACGCAGCGTCTGCTGCGGAGTTCATCGCCGCACCGCCGCCGCGCCGGGCTACGGGCGGTGGCCCTGCTGTTCGTTGTCCTGCTGCCAGGCTGCGCCGCGCCGCCGCCGCAACCGACCGATGTCGCCGCGACCCGCGCCGCGCTGGAAACCGTCATCGAACGGCAGGCGCGCCGCGGCTTCACAGGCCAGGTGCTGGTGGCCCGAGGTGATGAGGTTCTTGTGCTCCATGGCGTCGGCCAACGGGTTCCCGGCGAGCAAGCCGCCGTGACCGTCGCCGATGCCATGCCGCTCGCGTCCATCACCAAGGCCTTTACCGCAAGCGCAGTGCTGGCACTCGTGGCCGACCATGGGCTGCAGCTCGACCGGCCCATTGGCCACTATCTCCCCGAACTGCCTGGGCCATGGAGCGAAGTGCCCATCGAGCACTTTCTCACGCACACCGCAGGCCTGCCCGCCGAGATCGTCAATCGCGCCTGGCCGGGGCACCCCTGGTTCGAGCCGGTCGAGCGCGGCGATTTTCTCGCCGGACTCGCCCGCTTCCCGCCTGATCACCCGCCCGGGGCGGCTTTCAACTACTCGAACGTCGGCTACTCGGTGCTGGGCGCGCTCATCGAGGTCGTCTCGGGCGAGTCCTGGGAGCATTATCTTGCGCGACGGCTGCTCGCCCCGAGCGGCATCGAGGATATCGGTTTTTTGCAGCCGGCGTGGCCTCCCGAGCGCCGGGTGCACGGCCGTGAGAACGGCGCAGACCGCGGCACCTATTTCGACCAGCCGCGCCTCGCGGATGGGCTGGGCTGGCGACTGCGGGCCGCGGGCGACCTGCAGGGCACAGCCGAGGGCATCCTGGCCTGGTGGCTCAGCATTCACCGCGGTGACTGGTTGCCGCCTGACTTGCTTGACGCGTGGATCACGCCCAGGGTCTTCGAAGCGGATGGCAGTCACTATGGATACGGCCTGAATTTTCGCCGCTCGCGGGCGGGCAGAGTCATCGGCCACACGGGTAGCGACGGCGTGTTCACGACCGACTGGTCATGGTTCGTCGACCACGACCTGGTAATCTACGTGGCCAGTGCCGATCCGCGCCGGCCGGCCGATGCGGTCCGGGGGGCGCTGCTGCGCATCGCGCTGCCGCGTTGACGCCGCCATGA
>JBLRWC010000013.1:0-62844 GCA_047921455.1 Gammaproteobacteria bacterium | reverse complement strand
CGACAGGCTCCCGCAGATGAACCATCCTCCCGTGGCCATGATCGCCGGCGCCACCGGCGCGGTCGGCAGCCGCTTGCTGGACCGCTTGCTGTCCCGGCAAGACGATACGCGCGTCATCGCCGTCGGCCGCCGCGCACCGCGCCGACCACATGCTCGCCTGCAATGGATTGCCGCCGAGCTGGCCGAAATGCCGGCCATTCTCGCCGGACAGCGGTGTACCGAAGCGTTTTGCTGCCTCGGCACGACCCGCAGGACCGCGGGTAGCCGATCGGCCTTCCGCGCCGTGGACCTGGACGGCGTATTGAACTTCGCACAGGCTGCGCGCGCTGCCGGCGCGGAATTTTTCGGCATGGTCTCGGCGGCCGGGGCCAATCCCAGCGCGCGCGCCTTCTACTTGCGCACCAAGGGCGAAGCGGAGGCCGCGGTCGCGGCACTGGACTTCGCCAGCCTCGCCATCATGCAACCCGGCCTGTTACGCGGCGACCGGGAAGAATTCCGCGCCCTGGAACGGCTTGGCCAGGTCGCCGCGCCACTGGTCGATCAGCTTTTGCAAGGGAAACTGGCGCGCTATCGCAGTGTCGCGGCCGACGACGTCGCCGCCGCACTCGATCACGCCGCGCGTAACCGGCCCGCCGGCGTGCATCGCTTCGACCCGGCGAGTATCGAGACGCTGGCCGGTGAACGTTAGCGAAATCGGCCGCGCGCCAGGCCTCGGCCGCCGGCTGGCCGCCTGCCTGTACGACGGCCTGGTGCTGCTCGCGGTGCTGATGCTCGCCGGTGCGCTGTGGGTCGCTCTCAGCCGTGCTGCAGCACCCCCGGGAGACTGGTGGTTCCGCGGCTACCTGCTAAGCATCGCGGCGCTGTTCTTCGGCGCGTTCTGGACCCGCGGCGAAACCCTCGGCATGCGGGCCTGGAAACTGCACCTGGTCACAGCAGACGGCCGCACGCCGGGTTGGGGCCGCGCCCTGCTGCGCTTCGCCCTTGCGCTCGTGTCCTGGGCCGCGTTCGGGCTCGGATTTTTGTGGGTGCTGGTGGATCGGCACCGCCTTGCCTGGCACGACCGGGGGTCCGGAACCCGCCTTGTGCAGCGCTGAAGCGCCCGCAATTGCCTAGCGTACGCGCGACAGTCCGAACATGGCTGCCATGAAAATCACCCCCACAGGCAACCAGGCCGTCAACCAGATGGGCATGCCATAGACCTGGGCGCCGTCGGCCAGTGCGCCTTTGCCGAGGATGTAAAGCACGCCGATCAAGAAGCCGATAATGAAACGGCCGCTGTTGCCGCCGGAACGCAGCGGGCCAAAGACGAAAGGCAGCGCCAGCAGGAGCATGGCCGGCACCGCCGCCACATTCGCGATGCGCTGCCACATCGCCATCTCGTAACGCCCCGCCTGCAGGTCGTTCGATTCCAGGTAGCGGATGTAATCGCGCAGCATGGGAATGCTCATGCTGTTGGTATCAATCACCGAAACCGCCATCACTGCCGGGTCGATTCCGGTCATCAATTCCAGCACCGGCAATTCCTCGGTCACGATACGCTCGCCAAAGCGCGTCACGCGCACATCCTCGAGCGTCCACCGGCGATCGTGCCCAACGTCGGCACGCCGGGCTAGCGCGACCGAATCGAGCCGCCCGAGGTCATCAAAACGATACACATACACACCGCCCAGTCGCTCGAGACTTTCCACCTGGAGGATGTTGAAAACCCGCTCACCGTCGCGCAGCCAGCTGCCCGACAGGCCGGACAGGCTGCTCCGTTCCCGTTTCAGTTCGTCTATGTATTCATCAGCAAACCGCTCGGCCGGCGGCATCGCCAACTCGCCCACCGCCGCCGCCGCCGCCGCGAACAGGCCACCCGCGATCAACATCGAAAACGCGAGCCGGCGCAGGCCGACTCCGGCCGCGCGCACGGCGACCAGTTCACTGTGCTTGGCCAGTCCCCCAAGCCCCATCATGCCGCCCAGCAACGCCGCAATCGGAAAAATCTCGAAGGCTGTGCGGGGCATCTGGGCAAACACCACCAGGAAGGCGTCCGCGACCTCGAATGTGCCACGACCGACGTCCTGCAGCTGGCCGGTAAGATTGATGAAGCCGACCAGCGCCAACAACACCACCATCACCAGCAGGGTCGCCAGCCCCGCAGCCATGGCCAGGTAACGGTCGATAATCTTCATGCCGACCGCCGCCGGGCGCGCAGGCGCCATGCGCCGCCGCCCTGCATGTAGAGCATCAGCAGACCGACGGCCAGCAGCGTGCCGTGCACCCACCACAAGCCGAGCCACGTCGGCACGCGCCCGTCCTCGATCAACATCCGGCCGATACCCATCATGTTGCTATACAGCACAAACACCAGCAGCGCGAAGCCGAGCCGCCCGTAGCGCCCCGCCCGCGGCGGCGCCCGCCCCAACGGCACCGCCAGCAGCGTCAGGACAATCAAGGAAGCCGGTGCGGCGAGCCGCCAGTGCAGCTCAGCGCTGTCCTCCGCGTCACCGGTGCCCAGCAGCGCAAACGTGGACATCTGGCGGCGCTGCTCGGCGGTGTCCTCGCGCCCCGGAATAGGCAGCGGGATGCCGTGTTCCCGGAAACGGGCGGTGCGGAACTCGGGACTGCCCGGCTGTCCCGTGTAGCGTATGCCGTCGTACAGCACGAGGTAGTTTTCATTTTGTTCCAGTGAGACGCGTTGTTCGGCCCGTGACGCCGTGACGATCTCGACCAGTTCATCGACGCGCTGCTGGATGAAGACACCCGTCAACTGGCCCGCCGGATTCCGATCGCGTGCATAGAAAACCAGGCGCCCGCCGGATGCGCTCCGGAACCGGCCCGGCTCGAGCGCGGTAATCTGCATTTGGCGCTGGCCTTCCTCGCGAATCTCGATCGACGCCCGCGCCGCCCACGGCACGGTATCAAACGACAACACGGCAAGGCCGCTGGCGACCAGCACGGCGGCCCACAACAACGGCCGGAGCAACCGGCCGGCGCCCACGCCACAAGCATTCAGCGCCGCCATCTCGCTGTCGCGATACAGGCGACCAAGGGTCAACATGACAGCAAAAAAGAACGCCGCCGGCAGCATCAGGCTCAGGTACTCGATGCTGGTCAAACCCATGAGCTTCAGGACCGCGTCCCGGGGAATGCGGTCAGCCGCCGCCCTCGCCAGGCCACGGGCGAACTGGTCGCCGAGCAAAATCAGCATCAGCACCGCCGTCACGGCGACGAAGGTACGGAAAATCTCACGCAGCAAATAACGGTCTATGATGCCGGACACAAAGCGCGCAGTTTCAGCCTGCCCTCTTATCCATTAAACTCCGGCATCTTACCGCTTCCGCAAGCGCCACGGGACCTGCTTGCTAAAGAGCCGGATACACGCGGCATCGGCGTACGGACACTTTTCAACCGCCCTGGTGGCGGCATTCAGGAGACTGGCAGATGGATTTTTTTGCGAAGACCGGCTCGGCGGCAACCCTCCGGACAGACTGCGCCATCGTCGGCGTGTATAAGAACGGCAAGCTGTCGCAGGCGGCACAGGAAATCGATGCGGTCGCGGGCAAAATCGCGGCTGGCCTGGTGAAGGGCGGCGACTTCGTCGGCAAGCCGGGCGCCACTCTTCTGCTGCACAACCTGACTGGCATCTCGGCCCGCCGGGTACTCCTGGTGGGACTGGGCGAGCAAGGCAAGCTGGATCTCAAGGCCTGGCGCAAGGCGCACTGCGCCGCCGTCAAGGCGTTGCTGGAGACCGGCGCCAAGGATGCTTTCAGCTTCCTGTCCACCGAGGACGTGGCCGACGCCGACCATTACGTGCTGGCACGCCATGCCAGCGAAGCGGCCGAGGAAACCGCTTATCGCTTCGATGAAATGAAGTCCGAGAAGAACAACCCGCCGAAACTGGCCAAGTTCACCTTGTGGATACCGGATCGCAAGGCGCAAGCGGCAACCGACCTGGGCTTCGCCCACGGCAAGGCCGTTGCCGAGGGACAATCGCTTGCCCGACGCCTGGGCAACCTGCCCGGCAACGTCTGCACGCCGACCTACCTGGCCGCAGAGGCCAAAAAACTCGCGGCCGGCGGCACCGGGCTCAAGGTGTCGATCGTTGAACAGGCACAAATGAAAAAGCTGGGCATGAACGCCCTGCTGGCCGTGGCGCAAGGCAGCCGCCAGCCGCCGAAGCTGATCGTCATGGAATGGCGCGGCGGACCCAAGCAGAAAGCGCCCGTGGCGCTGGTCGGCAAGGGCATCACCTTCGATACCGGTGGTATTTCGATCAAGCCGTCGCTGGCCATGGATGAAATGAAGTTCGACATGTGCGGCGCCGCAAGCGTGCTCGGCGCCATGGCCACCGTGGTGCGGCTCAAGCTGCCGATCAACGTGGTCGCCCTGGTGCCGGCCGCCGAAAACATGCCCGACGGCCTGGCTACCCGGCCCGGTGACATCGTCACCAGCATGTCCGGGCAAACCATCGAAATTCTGAATACGGACGCCGAGGGACGGCTGATCCTGTGCGATGCGTTGACCTACGCGCGGCGCTTCAAGCCGACCACGGTCATTGACGTTGCGACCCTGACCGGCGCCTGCGTCATTGCGCTTGGCCATCACTTGAGCGCCGTCATGAGCAGCGACGAGACCCTTGCACGCGAGATCCTGCGCGCCGGCGTCGATGCCGAGGACCGCGCCTGGCACATGCCGATCGGCGAGGAATACGATGAACAGCTGAAAAGCAACTTCGCGGACGTCGCCAACGTCGCCGGCCGCGACGCCGGCGCGATCACGGCGGCATGCTTCCTCGCGCGCTTCACCAAGGACCTGAAATGGGCGCACCTGGACATCGCAGGCACGGCCTGGATGTCCGGCCAGGCCAAGGGCGCTACCGGTCGGCCGGCACCGCTGCTGGCACAATTCCTGATGAGCCGGGCTGGCGTCGCCTGAAGGCCGCGCACGGACCAGGATGACGCGCATTGATTTCTATATCCTCGAGGACGACGCTGAACAGGCGCGCGCGCGTTTCGCTTGCCGGCTGACGGAAAAGGCCTGGCGGCTGAAACACACGGTCCATTTACACGCTGCTTCGCCGCACGACGCACAGCATCTCGACGGCCTGTTGTGGGCCTTCAAGGAGAGCGGTTTCCTGCCGCATGTGCTGGATGCGCCCGACCTCGACCCGGCGCTCGCGGCCGCCACACCGATTCGCATCGGCACCGGGGAACCGGCTTTTGAAGCCCAGCTGCTGGTCAACCTCGACGCGGCGGTACCGCTGTTCTTCAGTCGCTTCGAGCGCGTCGCTGAAATCGTCGGCGGCGACGACGCGCAACGCACGCTCGCCCGCGACCGCTTTCGGTTTTATCGCGATCGCGGTTACTCGCTGGAAACGCACCGGATCGGGAATCGCGCGGCATGAGCAAGAAGACCAAGCCAGCGCCCACGATTCCGGTGCTGGTCGCGCCAGCCGAACAGGAAGCCCCGGACGGACCGCCGGTACTCACGTCCGTCGCACTTGCCGCACCGCGCCAGTTGTCGGATCACGAACTGGCTGCCTTGAAAGCGGAACTGGTGGCCGTGGCCTGGGAAGTGGTGCTCGACCTGCTGCACTCCGCGGTGCGCGAGGTTGAATCAGCACTGTTCGAACAAGCCTCGTCGCGCCTGCGCGAGGAGCTTCCGGATATCATAGAACGCGCCTTGCGCAACCATCTGCGCACCCCCTGACCCTCCAAGGACTGTCCAGGCCGATGCAGAAGACCTATACCCCCGAAGCCATCGAGGCAGAGATTTACGCCGACTGGGAACGTCTCGAGTGCTTCGCCCCGTCCGGGAGCGGGAAGCCTTACTGCATCATGCTGCCGCCGCCGAACGTCACCGGCACGCTGCACATGGGACATGCCTTCCAGGACACCATCATGGATGCGCTCACGCGGCTACACCGGATGCGCGGCTACAACACCTTGTGGCAGCCGGGCACCGACCATGCCGGGATTGCCACGCAGATGGTGGTAGAGCGCCAACTGAA
This sequence comes from Gammaproteobacteria bacterium, assembly GCA_047921455.1. Classification (GTDB taxonomy): domain Bacteria; phylum Pseudomonadota; class Gammaproteobacteria; order Steroidobacterales; family XN24; genus XN24. Next base: position 56,849 of record JBLRWC010000013.1, on the reverse strand, counting down.
CGCCGCCGGCGAGAACCGGCGCGAACTGGGCCGGGAAGCCTTCGTGTCGCGGGTCTGGCAGTGGAAACAGTCGTCCGGGGACACCATCGAGCGCCAGCTGAAACGCCTCGGCGCCTCCGTGGACTGGTCGCGCCACAAGTTCACCATGGACCCCGAGCTCTCGCAGGCCGTCACTCACGCCTTCGTCCGACTGCACGACGAAGGACTGATTTACCGGGGCAAGCGGCTCGTCAACTGGGACCCGGTGCTCCATACCGCGCTGTCAGATCTCGAAGTGGTCAGCGAAGAAGAGCTTGGCAAGCTGTGGCACTTTCGCTACCCGCTGGCCGACGGCGACGGCGCACTGGTGGTGGCGACGACACGACCCGAGACGATGCTTGGCGATACCGCCGTGGCAGTGCATCCCGACGACCCCCGCTACGCGGCGCTGGTCGGACGGGAAATTCTTTTGCCCCTCACGGACCGGCGCATCCCCATCATCGCGGACAGCTATGTCGATCCGGAATTTGGCAGCGGCTGCGTAAAAATCACGCCGGCGCATGACTTCAACGACTACGAGATCGGGCGTCGCCACGAACTCGAGATGATCAACGTGCTCGACGACAATGGCGCGCTTAACGACGATGTGCCGGTCGCTTATCGCGGCCTGGACCGCTTCATGGGCCGCGAGCGCGTGGTGGCGGACATGGCGGCGCTCGGCCTGCTCGAGCGCACCGAGGAGCACCGCATGGTCGTGCCGCGTGGCGACCGCAGTGGCGCTGTCCTCGAGCCGTACCTGACCGACCAGTGGTATGTGAAAGTGGCGCCACTGGCCGAACCGGCGATTGCCGCGGTCGAGGACGGCCGGGTGCGTTTTGTCCCCGAGAACTGGTCGAAAACCTATTTCGAATGGATGCGCAACATCCAGGACTGGTGCATCAGCCGCCAGCTCTGGTGGGGACATCGCATTCCCGCCTGGTATGACCCCGACGGCGGTGCACATGTCGGCTACGACGAAGCCGATGCCCGACGCCGGTCCGGGCTCGCGGACGACGTCCCGCTCACCCAGGACGAGGATGTGCTCGATACCTGGTTTTCTTCGGCTTTATGGCCGTTCAGCACGCTCGGTTGGCCAGAGCCCACCGAAGCACTCAGGACCTGGTATCCCGGCACGGTGCTCGTCACTGGGTTCGACATCATTTTTTTCTGGGTAGCCCGCATGATCATGATGGGCATGAAGTTTATGGGCGACGTGCCGTTTCGGGAGGTTTACATCCACGGCCTGGTGCGCGACGGCGAAGGCCAGAAAATGTCGAAATCCAAGGGCAATGTGCTCGACCCGCTCGATTTGATCGACGGCGTCGAGCTCGAGACCCTGGTCGAAAAACGCACCACCGGAATGATGCAGCCGCAGCTTCGGGCGCACATCCAGAAGGCCACCCGCAAGGAATTCCCTGCGGGCATCCCCGCCTTCGGCACGGACGCACTGCGTTTCACCTTCGCCTCCCTGGCGACCACGGGCCGCGATGTCCGCCTCGACCTCGGCCGCATCGAGGGTTACCGCAATTTCTGCAACAAGCTCTGGAATGCATCGCGTTTCGTGATGATGAACACCGAGGGCGAAGATTGCGGCCCGGATGGTCCGCTCGAGTTTGGCCTTGCGGACCGCTGGATCCGCTCGCGCTTCGGCGCAGCGACGCGCCTCGCGCTGGAGTCATTCGAAGCCTACCGACTCGATCTTGCCGCCCAGGCCATGTACGAGTTCACGTGGCACGAGTTCTGCGACTGGTACCTGGAACTCGTCAAGCCGGTATTGAACTCGGACCACGCCTCGGCAGCCGAAAAGCGCGCCACGCGCCGGACGCTGGCCGAGTTGCTCGAAGCACTGCTGCGCCTGCTGCACCCGTTGATGCCGTTCATCACCGAGGCCCTGTGGCGCCGCGCCGCGCCGATCGCCGGGGTCAACGGTGAAACCGTCATGCTGCAAGCCTATCCCGACCCCGACGCTTATCCGCAGGACCCCCAAGCGGAGCAGGACATGGCCTGGGTACAGGCCTTTGTGCTCGGCGTACGCCAGGTGCGCGGCGAGATGAATATCCCGCCCGGCAAACCCCTGGCAGTGATGTTGCAGGACGCCAGCCCGCGCGACCTTGCGGCCCTCGAGGCCAACGAGCCGCTGCTGCTGCGGCTGGCCCGGCTGCAATCCGTCGAGCCGCTTGCGCCGGGCGTCACTGCGCCGCCCGCGGCCACGGTACTGCTCGGCGATATGAAGCTGCTGGTGCCGATGGCCGGCCTGATCGACGCCGCGGCAGAAATTGCGCGGCTCGAAAAACAGCGCGGCAAGCTCGAGTCGGACCTTGCCAAGACGCGCGCCAAGCTCGACAAGCCGTCGTTCGTCGATAACGCGCCCGCTGCCGTCGTCGACAAGGAACGCCGGCGCGCGGAGGAACTTGGCGCCGCGATCGCCAATCTCGACCAGCAGCTGGAACGTGTCCGTGCCCTCGGCTGAGATGCCGCAGGCGAGCGGATCGGCACCCGCCGCGGACCTGGCGGGGCTGCAGCAGGCGCTGTCCTTGCTGGAAGGAATCATTCTCGGCAAAGCGCGCCAGTTGCGCCTGTGCGTCACCTGCCTGCTGGCCGGCGGACACCTGTTGATCGAGGACGTGCCTGGGGTCGGCAAAACCACGCTTGCGCACGGGATCGCCCGCGTCCTTGGCCTCTCCTACCAGCGCATCCAGTTCACCAGCGACCTGCTGCCGGCGGACGTCGTGGGCGTGTCGATTTATCAGAGCGACAGCGGCGCGTTCCAGTTTCACCCGGGCCCGGTGTTCACTCAACTCCTGCTGGCCGACGAGGTCAACCGCGCCACGCCGAAAGCGCAAAGCGCGCTGCTCGAGGCCATGGAGGAGCGCCAGGTCACCGTGGACGGCGTCAGCCACGCCCTGCCGGAACCTTTTTTCGTCGTGGCGACACAGAACCCGGCAGAGCAGGTCGGCACGTTTCCCTTGCCGGAATCCCAACTCGATCGCTTCCTGATGCGTATCCGGCTGGGCTATCCGGAACGAACCATGGAACGGGAATTGTTGCGCGGCGAGGACCGCCGTGCGCTGCTCAATCGACTGCCGCTGGCCGCCGAATCTGGCGTGCTGCTGCGGCTGCGGCGGGAAGTCGACCATGTACATGTTTCCGAGGCCTTGCTGGATTACGTGCAGGCCCTGGTCGCATGGAGCCGCGAGCATCCGGGGTTTGGCGCCGGACTGTCGCCGCGCGCCGCCATCGCGCTGTTGCGCAGCGCGCGCGCCTGGGCGCTGCTCGATGGCCGCAAGTCGGTCATTCCGGAAGACGTCCAGGCCGTCACGCCCGCAGTAACGGGACACCGGCTGGAGACGGACAGCGAAGCGGCGGGCGCGGATCCCGGAGAACGCCTTGTCGCCGCGGTACCGATTCCCTGAGCCCCTCGCGCCAACTCGACTCTGCCCCGGGCGCATGAGTACTTTGGCTGGCCGTATCGACGCCCTTGCGCGTGCTTGGGCGCGCCGCCGCCAGGGACCCGACGAAGATCCCGTCGAACTGCATCGCCGGCGCATTTACATCCTGCCGACCGCACTCGGGGTCGGCTACGCCATGAGCCTGTTCGGCATGTTGCTCGCGGCCATGAACTACAACAACAACATGGCCTTTGCGCTGACCTTCCTGCTGGCCGGCCTCGGGCTGGTGACGATGCACTGGTCACACCAGAACCTCAGCGGCGTCGTGGCGCGGGGCTTTCACTTGCAACCCACGTTCGCCGGACATCCGGTCCGGCTCGCGCTGGCGCTGGAAAACACCGGCGGCCACGCACGTCACGACCTGCAGATCAGCTGCGAACAGGTGCGCTCGCAATTTCTCGACCTGGCGCCCGGCGAGCGGGGCGAACTGCATCTCGACCTGCCCACCAGGCGGCGCGGACGCTTTGCCGTCGAGCGCATCGGCGTACACACCGGTTTCCCCTTCGGCCTGTTCCGCACCTGGGCCTGGCTGCACCCGGAATGTGCAACCACCATCTATCCCGCGCCGGCTGAACATGCGCCGGCGCCTCCGGCGGGCGGCCCCGAGGATGCAGACGGCCGCTGGGACGAGCGCCGCGGCGAAGACGACTTTGCCGGCCTGCGCGCCTTCCGCAAGGGCGACTCGCCGCGGCGCATCGCGTGGAAAGCGGCGGCGCGTGGCGGCGAACTGCCGGTGAAAGAATTCACCGGCAGCGCACGCGGCAGCGCCTGGCTGGACTGGGACAGCCTGCCGGCGATGCCGGTCGAGACGCGCCTGTCGGTATTGTGCCGCTGGGTGCTCGACGCGCACGCCGGCGGCGGCGCATTCGGTTTGCGTATTCCAGGGACGTTGATTCCCCCGGGCATGGGCCCGGCGCATCGCCATCGCTGTCTCGAGGCGCTGGCGCTGTATGCCGGCGGCGAGGGTCCCGCCCGTGGCTGACCCGGCCAAGCTGCGCCTGGGCCTGATGCTGGCCGCGCTGCTGTTTGCGCTCGTCCCGGCAGCACTGCGCCTGCCGTCCTGGATCATCGGCGTGTTTGCCATTGCGGCGCTATGGCGCCTGGCCGTGCAGCAATTCGGCTGGCGCCTGCCGCCGGGCTGGTTGCGACTGCCGCTGGCATTTGCCTGCGTCATCGGCGTGCTGCTCACCTACCGGACCTTCAACGGCCTGGAAGCAGGTGGTGCGCTGCTGGTCGTGATGGCCGCGATGAAGCTGCTGGAAACCCGCACGCGGCGCGACCTCCAGGTGTTGTCGTTCATCGGCTTCTTCATCATCCTGGCCCAACTGTTATATGACCAGCCGATCTGGAGTCTGCCATGGCTGCTGGCCAGCGTGATCGCCATCACCGTCGCGCTGCTGCAGGGCGTGCGCGGTGGGCCACCGTTGCCCCTGCGCACTTCGACGGGCATCGTCCTGCGCATGCTGGCATTCGCGGTACCGGTCGCGCTGGTGCTGTTTCTACTGTTCCCACGGGTGCCCGGGCCGTTCTGGGCGCTGCCATCGCACGGTGCTGCAGGTCTCACCGGACTGTCTGACGAGATGTCACCCGGCCAGATCTCACAACTCATCCAGTCCGATGAGATCGCCTTTCGCGTCAGTTTCGATGGGCCGACGCCGCCGCCCGCCATGCTCTACTGGCGCGGGCCGGTGCTGGAGCGCTTTGACGGCTGGACCTGGCGCGACCTCGATCGCCGGGCCTTGTTGAATCCGGACATGGAGCTGCGCGGCCCCAGCTATCGCTACCGCATCACCATCGAACCGCACGGTCGAGCCTGGCTGCTGGCGCTCGATTACCCGGGCCGCTGGTCCGATCGCGAGGCGCTGCTGACGCATGCGTACCAACTGGTGACACGCCAGCCGATCGACAGCGTGCGCGCCCTCGAGATCGAGTCCTGGCCGGCAGCGAAGCCCGAACCGGAGCTCAGCCCCCTGGTGCGGATGCGTACACTGCAATTGCCGGACGGCCGCAACCCGCGCACGGCCGCCTTCGCCCGGGAACTGCGCGCCGTTGCCGGCTCCGACGATGCTTTCGTCGACCTGGTGCTGGCGCACTTCCGGAACGAGCCCTTCGTCTATACCTTGCAGCCGCCGATGCTGACTGGCGGCCACCCGGTGGACGAATTCATGTTCCGCGCACGGCGTGGGTTCTGTGAGCACTACGCCTCGGCGTTCACCATGCTGGCGCGGGCCGCCGGGCTCCCGGCGCGAGTCGTCACGGGCTACCAGGGCGGCGAAACCAATCCCATCAGCAATCGCCTGGTGGTGCGCCAGTCGGAAGCGCATGCCTGGTCAGAAGTCTGGCTCGAAGGTCGTGGCTGGACCCGCGTGGACCCGACCGGCGCAGTAGCCCCGAACCGCGTGGAACTCAGCCTCGCGGAAGCGCTGCCGAGCGGGGAACGCGTTCCCGGCGGCCAGTTGCGGGGGTTTCCCGGCTTCCGGGCGCTCAGCCAGAGCTGGGACGCGCTGGACAGCTTGTGGACCGACTGGGTGCTGGGTTACGGGCCGGACCGCCAGCTCGCCTTGCTGGCAAGGCTCGGCCTGCCCGGCGCCGACTGGCGCACCCTGGTGATCGGCGTGGTGCTATTTGTCACCGCCATCATGCTGGCGCTGTCGCTGTGGCTGGCCTGGCGGCTGCGACCGCCCGCGACCCCGGAGGCGCTGCGCCTTTACCGAGAGTTCTGTCGGCGCCTCGAGCAGGCCGGCCTGGGGCGCGCGCCACAAGAAGGCCCGCAGGATTTTGCCGCGCGCATTGCCACGGAACGCCCGGCGCTTGCGCAGCCCGTCGCACGGGTGACCCGGCTCTATACGGCATTACGTTACGAGGCGCACCCCGCCGAGGCCGCGTTACTCGGCGCGCTGCGGCACGAGGTGCGCAGCTTTAGACCCTGAGTCGCGCCGGGGCTCGCGCCCCGGGCAGCCCCTGGCGCCGCAAGCTAGGCCGCGAGATGATCTCGCGTCGGCATGAACCTGACTTCCGGCCAGCGTTCCTTGGTCAACTCGAGATTGACCCGCGACGGCGCGATGTACACCAGCGCGCCGGCATGATCGATGGCGAGATTGTCGGCCGCCTTGCGGCGAAACTCTTCCAGCCGCTTCGCATCATCGCAAGCGACCCAGCGCGCGGTGGCTACATTGATCTGTTCGAAGCGGCACTCCACCCCGTACTCTTCCTTCAGCCGCCAGGCGACCACTTCGAACTGCAGCGGACCGACGGCCCCCAGCAAGACGTCATTATTGCGCATCGGACGAAACAGCTGGGTAGTGCCTTCCTCGCAGAGCTGATCGAGACCCTTGTGCAAGGCCTTGGCGCGCAGGGGATCGCCGAGCACAGCGCGGCGGAACAGTTCCGGCGCGAAATTGGGGATCCCGGTGAAGGTCAATTCCTCGCCTTCAGTAAAGGTGTCGCCAATATTGATAGTGCCGTGGTTGTGCAGACCCAGAATGTCGCCCGCCCAGGCTTCATCGGCGCGCTCGCGATCCGACGCCATGAACGTCAATGCATCCGCGATCCGTACGTCGCGCCCGAGGCGCACGTGCCTCAACTTCATGCCGCGCGTATAGCGGCCCGAGCAGATCCTGAAAAACGCGATGCGATCGCGGTGCGCCGGGTCCATGTTCGCCTGGATTTTGAAAACGAAGCCGGTCAACGTCGCTTCGCCCGGCTCAACCATGCGCCCGGTGGTGGCGCGCGGCGCCGGCGGCGGCGCCCACTCGATAAAACCGTCGAGCAGTTCGCGCACGCCGAAATTACTGATGGCCGAGCCGAAAAAAACCGGCGTCTGCAACCCCGCCAGGTAGGCCTCGCGGTCGAAGGGATCACACGCGCCGCGCACCAGTTCCACTTCGTCGCGAAACTCGTCGGCAATGCTGCCTAACAGTTTGTCTGCGGCGGGGGACGCCAGCCCGTCGATGTAGTGGGTGTCCCCCGCGGCACCGCGCTCACCCGGCTGGTAGAGGTAAATCCGGTCCTGCAGAAAATGGTAGACGCCACGGAATTCGCGGCCCATGCCGATCGGCCAGGTGACCGGTGTGCAGCGGATCGACAGGATGCGCTCGATTTCGTCCAGCAGCTCGAGCGGTTCGCGCCCGTCGCGGTCGAGCTTATTGATGAAGCTGATGATCGGCGTGGTCCGCAGACGACATACTTCCATGAGCTTGATGGTGCGTTCCTCGACGCCCTTGGCCGCGTCGATCACCATCAACGCGGAATCCACCGCCGTCAGGGTCCGGTAGGTGTCTTCGGAAAAATCCGCATGACCGGGCGTATCGAGCAAATTGACGATCCGCTCGCGATAGGGAAACTGCATCACCGAGGACGTCACGGAAATACCGCGTTGCTGCTCCAGCGCCATCCAGTCCGAGGTTGCATGCCGGTCGGATTTGCGTCCCTTGACGGCGCCCGCCATCTGTATGGCGCCGCCGAACAGCAACAGTTTTTCAGTGAGCGTGGTCTTGCCGGCGTCGGGATGGGAAATAATGGCGAAGGTCCGGCGCTTCGCGATCTCGGCAGGCAATGCAGTCATGGATTCCAGGGGCGCTCATCGGCCCGTTACAAGGCAGGGCGGCGCATTCTATCAGGAAGAGGCTACTCAGAGCTGCCGTGCGAGCACGAGCGCGTCTTCGCGGCCACTGGCCGCCCGGTAGTAGTCCTTGCGCACGCCGATCCGCATGAATCCGGCGTGCCGGTAGAGCGCCAGCGCCGCGGTATTCGACGGCCGCACCTCTAGATACAACACCCGAACGCCCTCCCGCGTAGCGTGCGCCATCAAGTGATCCAGCAGCATGCGGGCCAGGCCGCGGCCCCGTGCCGAAAAGTCGAGGCACAGGTTCAACAAGTGGGCCTCATCGCCGCCCATCGACATAATGGCGTAAGCGACCACCACGCCGCGTTCCTCGAGAATTTCGCAGGCATAGGGAATCCGCAGGCAATCGACGAAAATGCCCCGCGACCATGGGAATTGATACGCGCGCCGCTCGATATCCCAGACCGTTTCGAGATCGGCCTGCGTCATCGGCCGAATGCGCAGCGCGCACGGTTCAAGCGCGGCACTCACGCGTTGTTTTCCCGTGCAAAACCCGGTTCCCGGGCCGCACCCGCGGCCAGTACCAGGTCGCGCCAGGCGTCGGCCTTGGCCGCCGGCCGGCGCAACAAGTAGGCGGGATGCCAGGTCACGACCAGGGGGACTGCGCTCGGCCCGTAGCGATGCACTGTGCCGCGCAGCCGGCCGACCGGGGCATCGCTGTCCAGCAGGCGCTGGGCCGCAACCCGGCCGACTGCAAGAATAATGCGTGGCTGCAGCAGTTCGACCTGGCGATCCAGGTAGGGCGCGCAACAGTTCGCCTCATCGGGGTGCGGGTCCCGGTTTTCCGGCGGGCGGCACTTTACAACGTTGGCGATATAAACCTGGGTCCGGTCATAGCCGAGCGCGGCCAGCATGGCGTCCAGCAGCTTGCCGGCGCGACCCACGAAGGGCTCGCCGCGCCGGTCTTCCTCTGCGCCCGGCGCCTCGCCGACGACCAGCCAATCCGCCTTGCGGTCGCCAACGCCGAAAACTGTGCGGGTGCGCCCGCTGTGCAGGGCGCACGCTTTACAGGCGCTGACCCGCGCTTCCAGGGCGTCCCAATCGAGGCGGCCGATATCCCCCGGGGCGCCGACGGCCTCGTCCAGCGGTGCTGCGGTTGCTGCACCGGCCGTCCCGAGGCGGGCCAGGGGCGCGCCCGGCAACACCCGGTCGGGCCGGCGCGACCAGGCTGGAATTCCCATGGCGTTGAGGCATGCCAGCCGCCGGCCGTCCATGTCAGTCGTCTGCCAAGGTCTCGTCGTCGCGCTGGAGGCGTCGACGCCGCCGGCGTAACAGGCGCCACAAGGACAGTGCCGGCGCCGAGAGCGCATACGTGAAAAACAACAGGAACAGCACGGTCGGCGGGTTCAGGCTGATCAGGATGAACACCGCGGGTATCAGCAAGACATAAGCGAACGGCACGCGGCCGCCGAGATTGAAATCCTTGCCGCTGTAATAAGCCAGCCGGCTGACCATCAACGCGCCGGCGCCCGCAGTGACGGCCAGGCCGGTGATCATCGCCAGCACGCCGGACGCCTCGAGCACAGTACTGAGCCACACCAGCCCGGCCACCACCGCCGCTGCCGACGGGCTGGGCAAACCCTCGAAATAACGCTTGTCCGCCGAGCCCTGGCGCGAGTTGTAACGCGCCAGGCGCAAGGCCGCCGCTACCGCGAAGAAAAACGCCACCAGCCAACCCAGCTTGCCCCACAGCCAGCCGAGTTCCTCGAGATGTTCAGCGCCCCACAGGTAGAACACCAGCGCAGGCGCCAGGCCGAAAGACACCATGTCCGCGAGACTGTCATATTGCTTGCCGAATTCACTCTCGGTGCTGGTCATGCGCGCAACGCGCCCATCCAGTCCGTCAAGCACCATCGCGATGTAGATCGCGACTGCGGCGGTGATGAAATTGCCGTCCATGGCGGCCACCACGGCGGAAAAACCGGCGAACAGCGCGCCGGTGGTGATCAGGTTGGGCAGCAAGTAGACGCCCTTGCGACGCGCGCGAGATTCTTCCATGGGATCCGTTTCAGTGCCTGGAGAGATCATTTACGCATGTCGCCGGACTGATTTCCAGCCATCACCCCTCCTCCAGCCATGGCATGAGTGCGCGAATGCGCGCGCCGACGGCCTCGATGGGATGCGCCTCGGCGGCCGCGCGCCAGGCGGCCAGTGTAGGCGCGCCGGCCTTCATTTCGGCGTCCAGTTCGGCGGCGAAACTGCCGTCACGAATCTCCTCCAGCATAGCGCGCAATTCCTGCCGGCTCGCCGCGCCGATCACGCGTGGCCCGCGCGTTGCATCACCAAATGCCGCCGTGCTGGAAATCGAGCGTCGCATGCCCGCGATCCCCCGGCTCTGTACCAGGTCGGCGATGAGCTTGACCTCGTGCAGGCAGCAGAAATAGGCGACTTCTTCGGGATAACCGGCCTCGGTAAGCGTCTCGAAGGCAGCCGCGATCAACTGCCCGAGCCCGCCGCAAAGCACCGCCTGCTCGGCAAACAGGTCCGTCTCGGCTTCCTCGGCGAAGCTGGTCGCGAAAACTGCCGCTCGAGCATGCCCGTTGGCTGCCGCATAGCCCCCCGCCACCGCTGCGGCACGGCCGCTCGCATCCTGGTGCACCGCCAGCAGGGCCGGCACGCCGCGCCCGAGTGTGTATTGCCGCCGCACCTGTTCGCCAATGCCCAGCGGCGCCACCATGATCACGTCCAGGTCGGCGCGCGGCGTCAGCCGACGAAAGTGGATATTGTAGCCGTGCGCAAACAGCAGGGCGGCGCCGGGACGCAGCGCCGGCGCCAGGACTTCCTCGTAGAGCCGCGGCTGGACCTCGTCGGGCACCAGCAGCGCGCAAACGTCGGCACGCGCGGCCGCCGCGGCCGGCGTGCACACCTTGATGCCGGCCTCTCGGCACGCCTCGCGATGCGCCGACTCCGCACGCAAACCGACCACCAGGTCCACCCCGGCGTCCCTGAGATTAAGCGCCTGCGCCCGACCCTGTGCGCCGAAGCCAAGCACCGCAACGCAGTGCCCCTCGAGCGCGCCGGGATCAAGGCGTTCCGGCGTGAGTGCTTGCTTCAAGACGATCGTCCTCCAGGCGCAAACTGTACCGCTGGCGCGGCGGGCCGCTAGAATGCGACATTATCGACCCGTGATCGCCCGCGATTCGGGCGCACCACCACTCCACCCAGAAAAGGCCCGCCAGATGCGCCTCTCCGAGTATCCACTCAACACTTTAAAGGAAGTCCCGGCCGGCGCGGAAATCGTCAGCCACCAGCTCATGCTGAGGGCCGGCCTGGTCCGCCAGCTTGCCTCCGGCCTCTACACCTGGCTACCGCTGGGTGTGCGCGTTTTGCGCAAGGTCGAGGAAATCGTGCGCGAGGAGATGAATCGCGCTGGCGCCCAGGAAGTGCTGATGCCGATGGTCCAGCCGGCGGAATTGTGGCGCGAAACCGGTCGTTGGGATTTTTTCGGGCCAGAACTGCTGCGTCTGAAGGATCGCCACCAGCGTGAATTTTGTCTCGGCCCGACCCACGAGGAAGTGATTACCGATCTTGCCCGGCGCGAACTGAAAAGCTATCGGCAGTTACCGATCAACTGGTACCAGATCCAGGCCAAGTTCCGCGATGAAATCCGGCCGCGCTTCGGCGTGATGCGCGCCCGCGAGTTCATCATGAAAGATGCCTATTCCTTTCACCTTGACGAGGCGTGCCTCGGCCGGACCTATGCACGCATGTACGAGGCCTATGCGCGCGTCTGCACCCGGCTTGGCCTGGCGTTCCGGGCAGTGGAAGCGGACACCGGCAGCATTGGCGGCAGCCTGTCGCACGAATTCCACGTGCTGGCGGAGTCCGGCGAGGATGCGATCGCTTTTTCCGACAGTTCCGACTACGCCGCCAACGTCGAACTGGCGCCTGCGCTGCCACCATCCACCGCGCGGCCCGCGCCGTCTCGCCCCATGGAACGCATCGCGACGCCGGCGGTGAGAACCATTGCCGAACTGACCAGTTTTCTTGGCGTCGCGCCGGCGCAATGCCTCAAGACACTGATCGTGCTGGGCGAGGACGACCGCCCGGTCGCGCTGGTGATTCGCGGCGATCATGAATTGAACGCCGTCAAGGCCGAGAAACTGCCTGGCGTCGCCGCGCCGCTGCGCATGGCCGGCCCCGAGGCCGTGCAAGCCGCCACCGGCTCGGTGCCCGGCTTCGTCGGGCCGGTCGGCCTGGAACTCAAGATCTATGCGGATCACGCCGCGCTGGCGGCGGCGGATTTCGTCTGCGGCGCAAATGCAGCCGATGCACACCTGCAAGGCGTCAACTGGGGCAGAGACCTGCCGGAAGCCGCGGCCGCTGACCTGCGTAACGTCCAGGCCGGCGATCCGAGCCCCGACGGCAAGGGCACGTTGAAACTCGCACGCGGTATCGAGGTCGGGCACATCTTCCAACTAGGCCGCAAGTACAGTGAGGCCATGGGCGCCGTCGTGCTGGACGCGGACGGCCGCGAGCAAACCATGGCGATGGGTTGCTACGGCATTGGCGTGACGCGCCTGGTAGCTGCAGCGATCGAGCAGCATTTCGATGATCGGGGCATTATCTGGCCGGAACCGATCGCGCCTTTCCAGGTGGCGCTGGTACCGATGAATTTGCAGAAAAGCGCCGCGGTGCGCGCCGCGGTCGAGCCGTTGTACGAAGCGCTGCTGGCGGCCGGCATCGAGGTTCTGCTGGACGATCGCGATGCCCGCCCGGGCGTGAAGTTCGCGGACATGGAACTGCTCGGCATTCCCCACCGGGTAGTGATCGGCGAACGCGGCCTGGCCGACAACGCGCTGGAATACCGTGCCAGGCATGCGGCGGCCAACGAGGCGATCCCGCTGGCGGACGCGACGGAGTTCCTGCTGGCCCGGGTTCGCGAAGGAATCGCCCGTCACTCGCCATGAGGGGCGCGCTGCCGGTCATGTTGCTGTTGACGCTGGCCTTGCCAGGTGCAGCGCAGTCGGCACCCGAGGTCGATCCGGACCTGCGCCGTGTCTTGCGCGAAGCAGTGGAGAACACACCGAGCTTCACGGACCGTTTCGAAGCCGAAGTCTGGCTCACGGATATGTCGCGCCGCCTCGAACGCCAAGTGCCGAACAAGGCCGAGCGCATGCTGATCCTGCGCTTGGTGCACCAGTACGCTGCCGAGTTCGATCTGCCGCCGGAACTCGTGCTTGCGGTCATCGACGTCGAGAGCAACTTCGATCGCTATGCCATTTCCTGGGCAGGCGCCCTTGGGCTCATGCAGGTGATGCCCTTCTGGCGCGAAGAGATCGGTCGCCCGGAAGATGACCTCCACGACATCCAGACCAACCTGTTATATGGCTGCCGGATTCTCGCTTACTACCTGGACATGGAGAAAGGCGATCGCCGGGCCGCACTGGCGCGCTATAACGGCAGCCGCGGGCAGCGCTGGTACCCGGATCGCGTATTCAATCGCCTGAGCGCGAAGTGGTACCAGTATTGAAGCGGGCCTCAGTCCTGGACGGGGCGGACCGTACGCAACGCCTGGGCGGCCAGGCGACGCGCCTCGCGCGCATCCACGCGCGCGCCGGCATAAGCTTGCCGCTGCAGCTTCCGCTCCGCGCTGGTGAGCATTCGCTTGGCGTCCTGCAGCATCGCGGGGGCGAATTCCGCCGCGCCGGCCTCCTCGGCCGCATGAATCGCCTGGCGGGCATCGCTCATTTCCTGCACCGGCGCGCTGGCGCAAGCGCCCAGCAACAGCAAAGCGGCCAGCGCCGCGCAACGTGTCGCCAAGCGAAAGCCACCACGGACATCGGTCATCAGGAAAACCTTTTGGAGACCAAGGTACAACGCGCAACGTAGCAGTCGCTGCTTCAAGCCGTCAAGCCTGTCCAAACAACCATTCATTCCGGAAATCTGGAGCTAAATCATGGCAGTGACCATCTATCATAATCCGCGTTGTTCGAAGTCGCGGCAGACCCTCGCGCTGCTGGAGTCGCGCGGCGTCAGCCCAAGGATCGTGGAGTACCTGAAAACGCCCCCCGATCGGGCCACGATTGTCGCCCTGTTGCGCAAACTCGACATGCCGGCCCGCCAATTAGTGCGCAGCAAAGAGCCCGAGTTCGCCGCGCTGGGACTGGACGCGGCGGCGGCCACCGAAGACATGCTGATCGATGCGATGGCCTCCCATCCCAAGCTGATCGAACGCCCGGTTGTGGTCGTCGACCGGCGCGCACGGATCGGCCGGCCGCCCGAGGCCGTGCTGGAGATCCTGCCGTGACGCGTGTCCTCGTGCTGTACTACTCGCGGCACGGCAGCACGGCAGCGCTCGCGCGCCAGGTAGCGCGCGGCGTGGGCGCCGTGGCCGATGCCGAGGCCGTCCTGCGGACCGTCCCGCCGGTCGCCCCGGAGACCCGCAGCGTTCTGCCCCCGATCCCGGCAGAAGGCGCTCCTTACGCGACCCTGGACGACCTGCGCGAATGCGATGCATTGGCGCTCGGCAGCCCGACGCGCTTCGGCAACATGGCTGCGCCGCTGAAATATTTTCTCGACGGCACCAGTGAGATCTGGCTCGACGGCGCCCTGGCCGGCAAACCGGCCGGCGTGTTCACTTCCACGTCGACCATGCACGGCGGCCAGGAAAGCACCTTGCTGACCATGATGGTGCCATTGCTACACCATGGCGCGCTGCTGCTCGGACTGCCCTACACACTGCAGGCGCTCACGGATACCCGCGACGGTGGCTCGCCCTACGGTCCCTCGCATGTCGCCTCGCCCGCGGCAGGTACGACGCCCAGCGAACATGAAAAAGAGCTGGCGCGCGCGCTCGGACGGCGCCTGGCGACGGCCGGCGCGGCGCTCGCCCCTCGTCGCGAGGCGCTGCGTTGAGATCGGTCGATTTACCGCGGCGCACGGCCATCGCCGGCCTGGCTGCGGCCGTGATGGTACTGCTGGGCTGGTTGGGGCCGGCCGCCACCGCGCACGGCCCGCCGGCGCTGATCGGCCTGGCCATCCTGCTGGCGCCGCTGGCTCTCGGCATCAGCGGCTTGCTGCGGGCCAGGGTGCACACTGCCCGCTGGCTGAGTCTCGCCTTGCCCTTTTACGGCGCGGGCCTGCTGGTCGCAGCCGTAGGTAACCCGGCGGCGCGCGGCTGGGTGACTGCCGGGGCCTTTGCCCTTGCACTGGCATTCGCAGCGCTGCTCAGCTGGGTCAAGCGGGGCGCTCAGCCGCCGCTTCCATGACCTCTTTCACAAACGGCAGGGTCAAGCGCTTGCCGGCGGCCAGTGAGGCTACATCGAGCTTGTCCAACCAGGCACACAGCGCCCGCATGTCGCGTGGCAGCCGGCGCAACAGGTACCCGGCGGCCTCGGGAGACAGCTCGAGTCCACGATGCGCAGCACGCCGCCGCAGTGCCGCCACCCGGTCCTGGTCACGCAGCGGTTCGAGCCGAAATACACCGCCCCATGCCAGCCGCGACTGCAGGTCAGGCAACACGAACCGGGTCATCGCCGGACCGCTGCTGGCGCTGACCACGAGCCGACCGCCACGCTCCCAGAGCCGATTGAAAAGCGCAAACGCAGCCAACTCCCACTCGCGCCGCCCGGCCAGTCGATCCACGTCATCGATACAAACGAGCGCCTGTGTCTCCCAACCTTCCAGCACGCCCGGCCCCGTCTCCAGCAAGGCACCGAGCGGCAGGTAGGCGGCGGCGGCATGCCCCGCACAGGCAGCTTGCAGCAAGTGGCTCTTGCCGCTGCCGGGCGGGCCCCACAGCCACAACGCGGGGCCAGCGGCCGCCAAGTCGGCGAGCATGGCCACGACCGCACCGTTCGGACCCGGCTCGAAAGTATCGAAGACTGCGGCGTCGCGCAGTCGCACGGGAAGCGGCAACTGGCGCATCACGCCCGCGCGCCGCGCACGCGCCCGTTCCAGTTACGCCAGTAATCAAACCCGCTGCCGACGGTGGTCATCAGCACCATCCAGCCCATCACCGCGACAATGTCGAGCGACGGAACACCGAACACCAGCCAGGACAGTATGAACAGCACGTAAAGCAGCTGCAGGAACGAATTTACCTTGCTGATGATGGACGGCTCGGCCTCGAACGAACCCACGCGCCGCAGGTATAGTCCGGCGCCGGTGACGATAAGCAAATCACGCGCGACGACCGCCGCCAGCAGCCAGCTGGGCACGTAGCCGGCCCACCACAAGGTCACGAACGCGGTTACCAGCAACAGCTTGTCGGCCGCCGGGTCGAGCAGACCACCGAGTCGGCTTTGCCAGGAAAACCGCTTGGCGAGGAAACCATCGAGACCATCGGTCACACCGGCAACAAAAAACAGCACCAGGGCCAGCGGATAACGGCCGTCGATAATCGCCCAGGCAATCGGCACGGTCAGCACGATCCGCAACACGCACAACAGGTTGGGGATATCCCGGGCTCTCACTTGGCGACACGATATTCGAGTGGGAGCCTGCCGGGCTGACCAGCGGCCTGCAATACGCCCCCGAGGCGCACCGCCTCGTCGAGGGTCGCGGGTTCGCCGCGCAGGGCCACCCGGAACAGCACCTGGTCCCGTTCAACCGCTTCCACGGCCAGTGTCTGCACTGCCGTCAAGCTGCTCAAGAAACGACTGACGCGGCCGTAATCCTCGATCGATGTGAGACCCGAAACCGCCAGCTGGACGGTCCGCGTTTCGCCTGACGACACCACTGCGTAGCGGGCTGCGAAGCGATCCGCCAGGCGCTCGATACTGTCGGCCACCCCACCGCTCCAACGTTCTTCCCCGTCAAAGCTGTAAAGCGTCCAGCGCCCGTGGCCCATGTCGTCAGCCGCCAGTCGGCCCACCAGGACGGCGTCAACGCCGTAGCGTTCTGACGCGGCACGAATCGAATCCTCGAAGCCGCCCCAGACCTCGGCAAAGGAAGCGCGCTCCCGGTCCTCCGCATCCATCAGCGGAAACACCATCGGCAGCCCACGCCGATTGGCCACCTCGACAATAGCCGCGTGAATGTCAGCCTCTTCCTCAAACTCCGCCGTGGACCCGACGACAAAACGCTTGCCGCCGCCCGCGTCCACTGCGACCCAGAGCAGCGTGCTGGGACGTTCCGTGCCCCACAAGGGTTGTTGCAATTGCTCCAGGGCGCGCTCCAGCGCCCTGCCGTCGAAAGCCACCCACAGGCGACCCGGTGCGAGCTGGCGAAACTGTTGCATGTAGGCGCCGGCATCGTCCAGCAACGGCGCCACAGCCGGCCGATCGGCCGCGTCACGCCGGCCGGTCATGCGTACCAGCACCTCGCCAAGCGCCACGCGGAAGCCATCTTCGCGCGCACCCTGGTAAACAACTTCTGCCTCGTAAAGGTCGGTCACGCGGGCTGCCTGCGCGGCGGATACCGCCATGCAAAGCGCTATTCCGGCCACCAGCGCCAGCCAAAATTCCAATCGAATCACATTGGCCACTTTCCGGGTTATCCTGCCGCCACTCAATCCATCGGATAAAATACCACGCTACCGCCCCCTGGACCGCTAATTGGATGCATTCCTGATGAAAGACACCTCATCGCTGACGTACAAGGACGCCGGCGTAGATATCGACGCAGGCAACGCGCTGGTCGACCGGATCAAGCCGTTCGTGGCGGCCACCCGCCGGCCCGGCGTGCTGGCCGGCATCGGCGGTTTCGGCGGCCTGTTCGAAATGCCGAGCGGCTTCAAGCGGCCCGTGCTGGTGGCCGGCACCGACGGCGTCGGCACCAAGCTCAAGCTGGCCATCGAGACGGGCCGCCACGGCGGGGTCGGCATCGACCTGGTCGCCATGTGCGCCAACGACGTCATCGTGCAAGGGGCCGAGCCCCTGTTTTTCCTGGATTACTACGCCACCGGGCGACTCGACGTAGAGAGCGCGGCGGCCGTCATCGAGAGCATTGCAGCCGGCTGCCGCCAGGCCGGGGCGGCCCTGCTCGGCGGGGAGACCGCGGAGCTGCCGGGCTTTTACACGGGCGGCGACTATGACCTGGCGGGTTTCTGCGTAGGCGTCGTCGAATACGATCGCATCATCGACGGCAGCCGGGTCGCGCCCGGCGATGCCATCGTCGGCATTGCTTCATCGGGCCTGCACTCGAACGGTTATTCGCTGGCCCGCAAGATCCTGGCGCGCAGCCAGGCTGACCACGACATGCCGCTGGACGGCGCGCCGCTGATCGATCGGCTGATGGCGCCGACACGCATCTACGTGAAGCCGTTGCTGGCGCTGCTCGCCGAGGTTGAAGTCCATGCCCTGGCGCACATCACCGGCGGCGGGCTGCCCGAAAACCTGCCGCGGTCCCTCCCCGAAGGCCACATGGCGACGATCGAGCTGGGCAGCTGGCGGCGCCCGGCGATCTTCGACTGGCTGCAGGCCGAAGGCGGCCTCGCGGACGCTGAGCTTTACCGCACCTTCAACTGCGGGCTCGGCATGGCGGTCGTACTGCCGCACGCTGACGCCGAGCGGGCCGTGGCATTGCTGGCCGCGCAAGGCGAAACAGCCTGGATAGCGGGCCGCGTCGAGACCGGCGAGCGCCGGGTGGTGCTGGCCGGATGAAGCCGTCGCCGTTGCCCGTCGCAGTGCTCGTGTCGGGCTTCGGCAGTAACTTGCAGGCCTTGATGGATGCAACCACCGACGGACGGTTGCACGCGGAGTTCCGGCTGGTGGCGAGTGACCGCCCCGATGCACCGGGACTGAAGCGCGCGCGGCGGGCCGGCCTGCCGACCGCCGCGCTGCCCCCGGACGACTACCCGGACCGGGCGGCCTGGAACGCGGCGCTGAGCGACGCCTTGTGCGGTTCCGGCGCGCAACTCGTGGTGCTGGCCGGCTTCATGCGGGTACTCGGCGCTGAGCTGGTGCACGCCTGGCAGGGACGCATGTTGAATATCCATCCATCGCTGTTGCCACTGTACCGCGGCCTGCACACCCATCGGCGCGCCCTGGAAGCCGGCGATCGCACGCATGGCGCAAGTGTCCACTTTGTCACCGAAGAACTGGACGGCGGGCCCGTGATTCTGCAGGCTCGCGTGCCGATCCTGGCCGGCGACGACGAACAGGCGCTGGCGCAGCGAGTGCAGGCCCGCGAACACGAAGTCTACCCGCAGGTCGTGGAATGGGTGGCGGCCGGACGGCTAGCCTGGCGCGACGGCGAAGCCTGGCTGGACGGGCGCCGGCTGGCCGATCCGGTCGTCGTCTGAGCGGATGCGGGTAACCGGCTAGGCCTTCGGCAGGGTCACGCCCCGCTGGCCCTGGTACTTGCCGCCCCGGTCCGCGTACGACACTTCGCACTCTTCGTCCGACTCCAGGAACAACATCTGCGCCACGCCCTCGTTGGCGTAAACCTTGGCCGGCAACGGCGTGGTGTTGGAAAATTCCAGCGTCACGTGCCCTTCCCACTCGGGTTCCAGCGGCGTCACGTTCACGATGATGCCGCAGCGCGCGTAGGTGCTCTTGCCCAGGCAGATAGTCAGCACCTTGCGCGGAATGCGGAAGTACTCGACCGTGCGGGCGAGCGCGAACGAATTCGGCGGAATGATGCAGACAGCTCCCGCGACGTCCACAAAACTGGAGTTGTCGAAGGCTTTCGGGTCCACTACCGCCGAGTTGATGTTGGTAAAAATCTTGAAATCAGGCGCGCAACGCACATCGTAGCCGTAGCTCGACGTGCCGTAACTGACCACCTTCTGGCCATCCACGGTGCGTACCTGGCCCGGCTCGAACGGCTCAATCATGCCGTGCGATTCCGCCATGCGGCGTATCCAGCGATCCGACTTGATGCTCAATCAATCGTCCTCGAAGCTGATCGTCGGGAATTTTGCGCCGGGCAAGGAGCCGCCAGCCGCGAGCCTGGCCGACATCCGCCGGGCAATGTCCAGGTAGGCGCGCGCGGCCGGACCGTCCGGGTCCGCCACGACGGAGGGCTGGCCGGCGTCGGCCTCCTCGCGAATGTGAATATCGAGCGGCAGGTTGCCAAGCAGCGGCACGCCGTATTGCTCTGCCATGCGCTCACCGCCCCCGGCGCCGAAAATGGGTTCCTGGTGGCCGCAGTTCGAACAGACATGCAGGCTCATGTTCTCGACGATACCCAGCACCGGCACCTTGACTTTCTCGAACATCCGCAGACCCTTGCGGGCGTCCAGCAACGCAATATCCTGCGGCGTGGTCACGATGACGGCGCCGCTGACCGGCACGTGTTGCGACAAGGTCAGCTGGATGTCGCCGGTACCCGGCGGCATGTCCACGATCAGGTAATCGAGGTCGCCCCAGTTGGTCTCGCCGAGGAGCTGCTGGAGGGCCTGGGTAACCATCGGTCCGCGCCAGATCATTGGCTGGTCGTCGTCGATGAGGAAGCCGATCGACATGCAGGCAATACCGAATGCTTCCAGCGGATGGATGCGCTTACCGTCCGTGCTGGTCGGCCGACGGCCGGAAAGGCCCAGCATGCGCGGCTGGCTGGGGCCGTAAATGTCGGCGTCCAGGATACCGACCTTGGCGCCTTCCGCGGCCAGCGCAAGCGCGAGATTCACCGCCGTCGTGGACTTGCCGACCCCGCCTTTGCCGGAGGCGACCGCGATGATATTGCGGATACCGGCCAGGGGGTTCAGCCCCGGTTGGACGGTGCGTGCCTCGACATCCCACTGGACATCGACCTTGACGGCATCGACACCCGGCAAATCGCCGAGCAGTGTACCGAACTCCGCCTGCAATTCGCGCTCGTACCGATCGGCCGGAAAACCGAAGCGCAGCACGATCGTGAGCACGCCGTCGGCCAGGCTCATATCGACCAGCGCGCCGGCCGTGACGAGGTCTTGTTCGATAATGGGATCGATGCGCTGCGCCAGAAGCGCGCGGGCGCCGTCAATAGTTGCCTGGGTCATGCCACTCCCCGGAGGATTGAATAGATCACTTTTTGAGCGCCGCATTGTAGCCCATGCAGCGCGCGGCGGCAGCGCCGCCGAGCGCCCTTGCAAGGTTTGGGCTTGGACGGAAAACCGCGTGCGTGTAAGTTAGGGGGATGCGAAAAGCCTGTCGCCCGATCGTCACCCTGCCCGGCGGGCTGGGAGCCAAGCCATGAGCCTGTTCGGCGGATTCGTGGCCGATCGACTCATTGCAAGCATCCAGAGCACGGAGGACCTGGAGTCCGTGCCCGGCCGAAAAGCCGTCGCGCGCCTGCGCAAAATCGGCGGGCCCGCCGTGATCCGCATCGCCACTGAGCTGGAGACCGCCCGGCACGAACGTGCGGCGGCCTTGGCGCGGGTGCTCGGCATACTCGTTTCGACCCGTACCCTGCCCGAGGCGATGGACGCGCTTCGGCAAGCCGATCCGCGCGGCGTGAAGGGACTCGTCTGGGCGCTCTCCAACAGCAAAGACTACAACCCCAACAAGCTGCTGGATTACATGGATGATTACACCGTCCCACGCGGTGCCTTGCTCGACGTCCTCGAGGCCCAGAAAGAGCGGCTCGCTTTCCGGCCGTTGCTGAATCGCGCTTACCAGGTGGAAAGCACCGAGAAAGCGGCCATGTTCAAGCTGGTCGGCGAAATGGCACGCGTGGAGATTCTCCCGGAATTGCTCGGCCGGTTATCGGGCGGCGATACCTCGGCCAAGGTCCACATCATTGAAATCCTGGCCCGTTTCGATCGTCCGGAGGTCGCCAAGGCGCTCTGTGCGCAGTTGTCAGACGACAACAAGCGGGTGCGCCAGGCCGCGCTCAAGGCCCTCGCCCAGATGAGCGGTGAACTCGATATCGCCCCGTTCTGCAAGCTGCTGCTGGATCCCGACATGACGATCCAGAACCGCGCCGTCGATGTCCTGATCAAGCAAAACCACCCGGACACACTGAAACACCTGGTCGAGGTGCTCAAGAGCGAGTCGGATTTTGCCCGGCGGGCTGCGGTCGAGGTGCTGAACGAAATCGGCGACCAGCAATCCATCAAGGACTTGCTCAGCGCGCTCGGCGACGACGACTGGTGGGTGCGCGTGCGCGCTACTGACGCGCTGGCGCGGATCGGCGGCCCGCGCGTTATCAACGCCGTGCTCGCGCTGATTAACGACAAGGACGAGTCCGTGCGGCGTTGCGCCGTAGAGGTGCTCAATGCCACCAAGGACGAGCGCGCGGTCAAGCACCTCATCCAGGCCACCACGGATGCCGACTGGTGGGTCAGGGACCGGTCTGCGGACGCGCTCGGCGAAATCGGCGATGCGCGCGCCGTGCCCGCGCTTATCAAGATGTTGTCAGGAGAACCGCGCTCGGTGCCGGCCGGGGTGCGCGCGCTCGCGAAGCTGGCGGGTGAAGAGGCCATACCGCATCTCAAGCCGCTGCTCGAGCACAAGGACCCGCAGGTACGCGTCGAAGTCATCCATGCCCTGGCGGAGACGGCCAATCCAACCGCCGCCGACTCGATCATTCAGCGGATTGCCAAGGACAGCACGTCACGCGACAAGCTGATCAGCGAAGCCGCGGTCTCGGCAGTCAAGCGCCTCGGCGAACGCAGGGAACTGGCCGCCCAGTCGGTGCTGGCCGGCGAGGCTACGGCGGGAACCAGCGCGGCTGAAGCCTCGCTGGCGGACAACAAGGAGTTGCGCGAATTGCTCGAGGCTGCCGCTCAGCAACCCGAAACGCTCGATATCAGTACGCTCGAGCCGGGCGACATGATCGAGGACCGTTACAAGTACATCCGCAAGATCGGCAAGGGTGCCTTCGGGACGGTACTGCTGGTGGAAGACCAGGTCGTCGATGAGCGCCTGGTACTCAAGTTCCTCAACCCCGGCGTGGCGGCCGACGAGGAAATGATGAAGCGTTTCGTACACGAGTTGCGCTACTCCCGCAAGATCACCCATCGCAATGTCATTCGCATCTATGACTTCATTGCGCTGGGCGGACTTTACGCGATCTCGATGGAGTACTTTGCGTCCCACCCCTTATCGGACGAGCTCAAGGATGAAAAACCGCTGCCGTTCAAGCGTGCCATCCAGTACAGCATGGACATTGCCACCGGCATGCAGGTAGCTCACCAGGCGGGCGTGATTCACCGCGACCTCAAGCCGGCCAACGTGCTCATAAACGACGAGGGCCTCGTAAAGATCGTGGATTTCGGCGTTGCGGCCGCCCGCGCCAGCGGCGATACCCAGCTCACTCGCACCGGCTATGTGATAGGCTCGCCGAAATATATGGCGCCCGAGCAGATTCTCGGCAAAAAAGTGGATGAACGAGCCGACGTCTACAGCGTGGGCGTGATGCTCTACGAGATGCTGACGGGGTTCGCGCCCTACACGCGTGGAGACCATATGGCGGTGATGTACCAGCATGTCCAGGGCAAGGCCAAGCGGGCCCGCGATCTGAACCCTAATGTGCCGCAGGCGTTGTCCGACCTGGTCGCCCGCTGCATGACGGTGGACAAGAGCAAGCGGTACCCTTCCATGGACGAATTGCGCCTCGCGCTGGCGCCGTTCGCCGGCACGGAGATCTAGGCCCTGGCACGAATAGATGCCTTTTTGCAGCTCGCCATGGCCCAGGGCTGCTCGGACATACACCTCGCAGTCGGCGCACCGCCCATGCTGCGCCTGCGCGGCGTCCTGCTGCCGATCAAGTTTCGCGACCTGTCGCCGGCGGAACTCGAGGGCTATGTCGGCGAAATCCTGACGCCGGCGCAGCAACAGGTCTACCGCCAGGGCCACGACCTGGATTTCTCCTACGTAAGCGGTGAAGGCGGCCGCTTTCGCGTCAATATCTTCCGCAAAGACACCGGTCCGGGCGCCGTCTTCCGCTTCATTCCCGCGGAGGTACCCACCTTCGAATCGCTCGGCCTGCCGCCGATCATCCGGCAACTTTGCGATTACCACCAGGGCATGGTGCTGGTTACCGGCGCCACCGGCACTGGCAAATCCACCACCCTCGCAGCGATGATCGATTTCCTCAATACGACACGCAAGCTCAACATCATCAGCCTCGAGGACCCGATCGAGTTCGTCCACAAGAGCAAGAAATCCCAGGTTGTACAGCGTGAGTTCGGCACTCACCTGCATAGCTTCGCCGCCGGCGTGCGCGCGGCCTTGCGCGAAGATCCGGACGTCATCCTGGTCGGCGAAATGAGGGATGTCGAAACCATCAGCATGGCGATGACGGCGGCGGAGACCGGCCACCTGGTGCTCGGCACGCTGCACACGACCGGCGCGGTAAAGACGATCGACCGCATGATCGATGCATTGCCGGCGCAGCAGCGGGAGCAGACCAAGAGTTTCCTCTCGCAGAGCCTGCTCGCCGTGATCACCCAGGTGCTGGTGAAAACGGCGGATGGCCAGGCGCGCAAGGCGGTGCATGAAATCCTGCTGCAGAACAAGGCCATCGCGCGCCTGATCATGAGCGACCAGACGCACCTGATCCCGTCGCAATTGCAGACCGGCCGGGAAATCGGCATGCAATTGCTCGACCAGGCTTTGCTCGAAGGGATCGAGCGCCGCGAAATAGACCCCGACGATGCTTATCGCTTCACCACGGACAAGAAACAGTTCGCCCGCTTCGTCACCGACACCGGCATCCTGCCGAAACTGGATCTTGCCGAATGAGCGACACCACCCTGTCCGGCCTGGTCAAAGACACCTCGCTGGTGGATCGCTTACTGCGGACCACGGTCGAACGAGGCGGCTCCGATTTGCACCTGATCGCGGGCCATCCGCCACGCTTGCGGTTGCATGGAGACCTGGAGGCACTCGAGCCGACATTGCTGGACAAGGACGAACTTGCCGAGAACCTGCTGGGACTGGCGACGCCATTGGCAAAAGCCCTGTTCGAACGGGACGAGCAAGCCGACTTTGCCTACAAGATCGACGGCGTGTCGCGTTTTCGCGTCAACATTTTCCGGCACTTGGGCGGCATGGGCGCGGTGATGCGCGCGATCCCGACCGAGGCGGTCAGCCTGGATGAACTGAAGCTGCCGGCTGTCGTCGGTAACTTGTGCAAGCACCAGCAGGGCATGATCCTGGTGACCGGCAAAACCGGCTCGGGCAAGTCAACCACGCTCGCCGCGATGATCCACGAGATCAATCGTCACCGCAAAGGCCACATCATCACGATCGAGGACCCGATCGAGTTCTTGCACCAGCGGCACGGCTGCCTCATCAGTCAGCGCGAAGTCGGTAACCATACGCCCAGCTTCCAGGAGGCCCTGCGGTCGGCGCTGCGCGAGGATCCGGACGTCGTACTGGTCGGGGAATTGCGCGACCTGGAAACCATGAGTACGGCCATCACCGCGGCCGAAATGGGCATCCTGGTCATGGGCACCCTGCATACCAACGGCGCCGCCGCTACCGTCGATCGCATGGTCCACTCGTTTCCGGCGGAAAAACAACCGCATGTGCGCACCATGCTGTCCACCTCCCTGCGCGGCGTGATTTCCCAGCAACTTTGCCGGCACAAGAAAGGCGGCGGGCGGGTCGCGGCACTGGAGATCCTGATCAATACCCCGGCCGTTTCCAACCTGCTGCGCCAGGGCAAACTCGACCAGCTGGAGACGGCGATGCAATCCGGCGCCAATGTCGGCATGCGCACCATGGACTCCGCCCTGCAGGAATTGCTCGACCGGCGCTTCATCACGCCGCGCGAGGCCTATGAGAAGGCCTTGAACAAGGAGCGATTCCGCAAGCGGCTGGACGACACCTAGCCGCCCGGCCTTCACGACGAGGCCAGGCCCCGGATATGGCATAATTTCGGGTTTATCGTCCCCGGCGGGCGGAAGCGCGAGGCGGCAACGCCTGCATTCTGCCGCCGAACGCCCGCATCGTTGACGCCGCGACCCGGTGGGAACATTCCATGAGCGAAAGCCGCGAAATTCTCGTCACCAGCGCCCTGCCCTACGCCAACGGCCCGCTGCACCTCGGCCATCTCGTCGAGTACATCCAGACCGATATCTGGGTACGTTTCCAGCGTATGCGCGGCCACCGCTGCATCTATGTTTGTGCCAGCGATGCACACGGCACGCCGATCATGCTGAAGGCCCGCCAGGACGGCATCGCCCCGGAAACGCTCATCCAGCAGTTCCATGCGGGACAAGTCGAGGATTTCGCCGGCTTCCACGTCGAATTCGACAACTACCACACGACACACTCGCCTGAGAACCGGGCGATCGTGGCGGAAATCTTCCAGGCGCTGAATGCCAAGGGCCACATCGAGACCCGCACGATCAGCCAGTCCTACGATGAACAGGAGGGCATGTTCCTGCCGGATCGCTTCGTGCGCGGCACCTGTCCACGCTGCGGAGCCACCGACCAGTACGGCGACAGTTGCGAGGCTTGCGGCGCCACTTACCGCCCCTCGGAACTGCTGGATGCGGTTTCGGTGCTCTCCGGAACCCGGCCGGTCGAGCGCGAGTCCGAGCACCTGTTCTTCAAGCTCGGGGATTTCGAGGACATGCTGAAGGCGTGGATGGGCGAGGGCCGCTTGCACGAGAGCATGCGCAACAAGCTCGAGGAATGGTTCCAGGCGGGGCTGCAGGACTGGGACATCAGCCGCGACGCGCCTTACTTCGGTTTTGAAATCCCGGGCTGGCCCGGGAAATACTTTTATGTCTGGCTCGATGCGCCGATCGGTTACATCGCCAGCTTCCGCCAGTTGTGCGACCGACGTGACGACCTGGATTTCGACGCCTGGTGGCGGCCCGGCAGCGACAAGGAGCTGTACCACTTCATCGGCAAGGACATTGTCTATTTCCATTCCTTGTTCTGGCCCGCCGTGCTGCACGGCGCGGGCTTCCGCACGCCGACCGCAGTCTATGCGCACGGTTTTTTGACCGTCAACGGCGAAAAAATGTCGAAGTCGCGCGGCACGTTCATCCGCGCCCGCACCTGGCTGGAGCACCTCGACCCGGAAGCGCTGCGCTATTACTACGCCGCCAAGCTCGGCCCGGGCGCCGAAGACATCGACCTGAACCTGGAAGATTTCGTCCAGCGCGTCAATTCCGACCTGGTCGGCAAGCTGGTCAATATCGCCAGCCGCTGCGCCGGCTTCATACACCGGGTGGCCGACGGCCGCCTGTCTGCCGCGCTGCCGGATCCGGAGTTGCATGCGGCACTCGTCCAGGCGGGACCCGGCATCGCGGACTGCTTCGAGCACCGCCGCTACGGCCAGGCGATCCGCCAGATCATGGCCCTCGCCGATCGTGTCAACCAGTATATCGACCGCGAGAAGCCCTGGATCATGGCGCGTGAAGCGGGCCGCGAACAGGAAGTGCAGGCAGTCTGTACGCAGGGCCTGAATGCATTCCGCAGCCTGGTGACATGGTTGAAGCCGGTCATGCCGCAGCTCGCGGCCGCCGCGGAAACGTTTTTGCGCTGTCCGCCGCTGGCATGGGATGACGCCGGCACGCCGTTACTCGACCACCAGATCGGCACCTTCGAGCCGCTCATGCAGCGAGTCGATCCCGACGCTGTCAAGGCGTTGCTGGCGGCCTCGCGCGACAGCCTGGAGAAAAAACCCGTGCCGGCGGCCACCGCCCACCGGCCGGTCGACGCAGCCACAGCTCCGGCAAAAACCGCGCCGTCGTCCGCCGGGAACCCCGCAGTGGAGATCGGTATCGAAGACTTCATGAAAGTCGACCTGCGCGTGGCGCGCATCGTGGCGGCGGACTACGTGGAGGGAGCTGACAAGCTCTTGAAGCTGACGCTCGATCTCGGCGAATCTCGGCGCCAGGTGTTTTCAGGCATCCGTTCCGCCTATCGAGCCGAAGACTTGCCCGGGCGGCTTACCATTGTGGTGGCCAACCTCAAGGCGAGAAAAATGCGGTTCGGATTGTCCGAGGGGATGGTGCTCGCCGCAGCCGGCGGCGAGGGTATTTTCCTGGTCGCCCCGGACGCCGGCGCCGAGCCCGGCATGCGGGTTACCTGAACCGCAACGCGATCGAACCAGGCGGGTATGAAAGAACTCGGACTCATCCTCGTGGGCACAGTGCTCGTCAACAACTTCGTGCTGGTGAAGTTCCTCGGCCTGTGTCCCTTCATGGGCGTGTCGCGCAAGCTCGAGACCGCGGCCGGTATGGCGCTCGCCACTACCTTTGTGCTGACCTTGTCCTCGGTGTGCAGCTATTTAGTGCAGGAATGGCTGCTGGCCCCGCTGGGGCTCGAATACCTGCGCACGATTGCGTTTATCCTGGTGATCGCCGGCGTGGTGCAATTCACCGAAATGGTGGTGCACAAGACCAGCCCCCTCCTCTACCAGGTGCTGGGCATCTACCTGCCGTTAATCACCACCAACTGCGCCGTGCTCGGCGTGGCGCTGCTGAACGTGCAGGAAAGCCATGGCTTCATCGAGTCCTTTGTCTATGGTTTCGGCGCTGCAGCAGGGTTCTCCCTGGTGCTGGTGCTGTTCGCCGGCGTGCGCGAGCGGGTCGCTGCCGCCGACGTGCCGATAGCTTTCCAGGGCGCCTCGATTGCGCTGGTGACTGCGGGGCTCATGTCGCTGGCGTTCATGGGCTTCGCCGGGCTGGTCCGCGGATGAACCGGGCTGCGCCATGATTTCAGCCGTTCTCGTCATCACCGGCCTCGCGGCCTTGTTCGGGCTCGCGCTCGGCTTTGCCGCGGTGCGTTTCCGCACCGTCGGCGACCCCGTCGCGGACCGCATCGACGCACTGCTGCCGCAAACCCAGTGCGGCCAGTGCAGCTTTGCCGGCTGTCGCCCCTACGCGGAAGCCATCGCGGCCGGCGAAGCCGACATCAATCGCTGCCCGCCAGGGGGCGAAGCGACGATTCACGCGCTGGCCGACCTGCTCGAACGTGACCCCAAGCCGCTTGATCCGGAAAGCGGCACGATCAAGCCGCGCACCGTCGCAATCATCGATGAACCCCTGTGCATCGGTTGTACGCTCTGCATCCAGGCTTGTCCGGTAGACGCCATCCTGGGCGCTGGCAAGCAGATGCACACCGTGATCGCCAGCGAGTGCACCGGGTGCGAGCTGTGCGTGGCGCCCTGCCCGGTCGACTGTATCGCGATGGTTGAAGAGCCGGTGACAGTGAAGACCTGGAAATGGCCGCGGCCCGACGACCCGGCGCCACTGGCGGCGCGCGAATTGGCGCAGCGCCGGTGAGCGGACCGCGCCTCTGGCGTTTCAATGGCGGACTTGAACTGGATGCCCGCACCGCCCCGGCCACCACGCTGCCGATCGGCACGGTGCCCGTGCCACCGCGGCTCGTGCTGCCCCTGTCGCAACACGTGGGGCAACCGGCCAAGCCCATAGTGACCATCGGCGAACGTGTCCTGAAGGGCCAGCCGATTGCGCGCCCAAGCGGCTATATCGCCGCCAAGGTACACGCCTCCAGCTCCGGCACGGTCGTCGAAATTGCCGATTACCCGGTCCCGCACCCAAGCGGCCTGACCGCACCCTGCATCGTGATCGAGACCGACGGACGCGATGCGCCATGGGACGGCTATGCGCCGTTGCACGCATACGGCGAACTCAGTGGCGCCGACCTGCGGGCGCGCGTGCGGGCCGCGGGGGTGGTCGGCCTTGGTGGCGCTGCATTCCCGACCGCCGTGAAGCTGGGCGCCGGCGCCGGATTGAAGATGCTGATTCTCAACGCCGCCGAATGCGAACCCTACATCTGTTGCGACGAAATGCTGCTCCGGGAACGGTCCGCCGAGGTGCTGACCGGCGCACAAGTCCTCATGCGCGCACTGGACATCGGCCGGTGTTGCGTCGCCATAGAGGCCGACAAGCCGCTGGCAAGAAGCGCGCTCGAGGCCGCCATCGAGGCGGCTGGAGAAACTCGCATCGAGGTCGTTTCGGTCCCCGCCGTCTACCCGGAAGGTGGCGAGCGACAATTGATCAAGGTACTGACTGGCAAGGAAGTCCCCGCGCGCGGCGTACCACCGGACATCGGTTATCTCTGTCAGAACGTCGGCACGGCGGCGGCCGTGGGACGCGCCGTCCTGCTGGGCGAACCATTGATCTCGCGCATCGTCACCGTGACCGGCGAAGGCGTCGCCCAGCCGCGCAACCTGGAAGTGCGCCTCGGCACGCCGGTCGCCGAACTGGTGCGAGCCTGCGGTGGTTATACGGACCAGGCGACGCACCTGCTCATGGGCGGCGCCATGATGGGTTTCCCGCTCGCCGACGATGCCTTGCCCGTCATCAAGGGCATGAATTGCATCGTGGTGGCGTCGCAACGGGAAATTCGTCCGGCCGCGCCCGCCATGCCGTGTATCCGCTGCGGTGAATGTGCCGAAGTCTGCCCCGCCCAGCTGCTGCCGCAACAGCTTTACTGGCATACCCGCGCCGGTGAACTCGAGCGGCTCGATGAATACCACTTGTTCGATTGCATCGAGTGCGGCTGCTGCGACGTGGTCTGTCCCAGCCAACTGCCGCTGACCCAGTATTTTCGTTATGCGAAAACCGAGCTCTGGGCACGTGATCGCGACCGCGTGCGCTCCGATCTTGCGCGCGAGCGCTTCGAGGCCCGGCGCGCGCGTATCGAGGCAGAACAGGAAGCGCGCCGGCAGCGGCTGGATGAGAAAGCCAAGGCCGTCGACAAGGCCCGTGGCGACGAGCAGGCCCGCAAGGCCATGATCGACGAAGCCCTGGAGCGTGTGCAGGCCCGGCGCGCGCGCGATGACCGGCGCGATCCGGATGACGGGCAATGAAATTCGAACGCACGACGCCACCACATATACGCCCGCAGACCAGCGTAAGCCGTGTCATGGCCGAGGTGCTGGCTGCGCTCGTGCCGGCAACCATTGCGTGGGTCTGGTTCTTTGGTCCCGGCATCCTCTACAACATGGCGGTGGCGGCCGCGGTCGCGCTGGCCTGCGAAGCCGGCACGCTGGCACTGCGGCAGCGACCGGTCGTCCCCCACTTGCTGGACCTCAGCGCGCTGGTGACGGCCGTGCTGCTGGCGTTCTGCCTGCCACCGCTCACCCCGTGGTGGATCACGGCCACCGGCGCGGCGTTCGCCATCGTGTTCGCCAAGCAGCTTTATGGCGGCCTGGGCTACAACCCCTTCAACCCGGCTATGGCCGGCTACGTCGTATTGCTGATTTCTTTTCCCGAACAGATGACGCGCTGGCTGCCGCCGTTGGCCGACTCGCTGGGACTGGCTGCGGCCTCACTGGACCCATGGCAAACACTGCGCTTCACCCTCACCGGCATGCTGCCCGAGGGGCTCTCCTGGGACGCCATCAGCGGCGCCACGCCGCTCGATGATCTCAGGACCCAGCTGTCCATCACGCGCACGGTGGAGGAAATACGCGCGGGGGCGCTGTACGGCAGCCTGGGCGCCCACGGCTGGGAATGGACCGCCAACTGGATCGGCCTGGGCGGCTTGTATCTCTTGTGGCGCAAGATCATTCGCTGGCAGATCCCGCTCGCAGTCATCCTCGGCGTCTGCATCCCGGCGACCTTTTTCTGGCTGATCGACCCGGGCGGCCACGCACCGCCGACTTTCCACCTGTTCAGCGGCGCGACACTGTTGTGCGCCTTCTTCATCGCCACCGACCCGGTCTCGGCCGCCACCAGCCGGTCAGGGCGCCTGGTGTACGGCTTTGGCATCGGCCTGCTGATTTATGTCATTCGCAGCTGGGGCGGCTACCCGGACGGTGTCGCTTTCGCCGTCTTGCTGATGAACATGGCGGTGCCCGCGATTGACCACTTCACCCGCCCGCGGACCTATGGCCATGCAGGCTGAAATTGCCCGCAGCATGTTGCGCGCCGCCGGCATCCTGGCCGGGTTTGCCGTGTTTGGTGCCCTGCTGGTGGCTATCACCTGGGAGTCCACCGAGGACCGCATCACCGAGAATGAACGTGCTTTCCTGCTGCGCAGCCTCACCGACGTATTGCCCGATGATGGTTACGACAATGCGGTACACGACGATGCGATTACGGTCACCGACCGGGAGCTGCTCGGCACCGCGGAACCTGTCACGGTGTACCGGGCGCGCCAGCGGAACCAGCCGGTGGCGGTGGTGCTGACGCCGGTGGCGCCGGGCGGCTACAGCGGCCCGATCCGCTTGCTCGTTGGCATACTCGCCGACGGCAGGATAAGCGGCGTGCGGGTGGTGTCGCATCGCGAGACGCCGGGGCTCGGCGACAAGATCGAAGTGGAGCGCGACGACTGGATTCTCGACTTCGACGGTCGCTCCCTCGGCCAGCCGCCGCGCGAACGCTGGGCCGTGCAACGCGATAACGGCGCTTTCGACCAGTTCACCGGCGCAACGATCACCGCGCGGGCGGTGGTCTCGGCGGTACGCGACGCGCTGATATACTTTGCGGCGAATAGTGATGCGCTATTTGCCACGCCGGCGGGCTCGGCAGGGCTGGCGACGCCGCCGGTCGCCGAGTCGCCCGCTCCTGACGCGGCGGCGGCCGATGAAGAGGAAAGTGAATGAGCGTGCGCGCCGCTGAAGTCCTGCGAACCGGCTTGTGGACCAATAACGCCGGCCTGGTGCAACTGCTCGGGCTGTGCCCGCTACTGGCGGTGAGCACCAGTCTCGTCAATGGGCTCGGCCTGGGTATCGCCACGACGCTGGTGCTGCTCGCCTCGAATATCACCGTCTCCATGATTCGGGAATTCGTCCGGCCGGAAATCCGCATCCCGGTGTTCGTGCTGGTCATCGCCTCTTTCGTGACCGCGGTGGAACTCATCATGAACGCCTGGTTTCACGAACTGTTCCGCGTGCTGGGAATATTTATCCCGTTGATCGTCACCAACTGCGCGATCATCGGCCGTGCGGAAGCCTTTGCCTCGCGCCAGCCGCCGTCGCTCGCCGCGCTGGATGGCCTGGCCATGGGGATGGGGTTCACCGGGGTGCTGGTCACGCTGGGCGCGGCCCGTGAACTGATCGGCCAGGGCACCTTGTTCGCCGGCGCGCACATGATGTTCGGCGAAGGCGCCCGTGGCCTGGAACTCCAGCTGGTGGACGGCGGTTTCCTGCTCGCGCTGCTGCCGCCCGGCGCCTTCCTCGGGCTCGGCCTGATGGTCGCGGCAAAAAATCTCGTCGATGCGCGCTTGCAGCGCCGGCCGACACCGGCGCCGGCGGCGCCCGATGCAGCGGCCGGCGAACCGGCCTGAAGGCGGATGACCGCGTGAACAAGGCGAAGCGATACGAGCTGTATGCCCGCCTGCGGGCGGCCAACCCTGCACCGACCACCGAGCTAAATTACCGCAGCCCCTTCGAGTTGCTGGTCGCGGTGGTGCTGTCGGCGCAAGCCACCGACAAGGGCGTCAACCGCGCCACGGCGAAATTGTTCCCGGTCGCCAATACCCCGGCGGCAATCCTGGCGCTCGGCGAGGACGGTCTGAAGGAGTACATCAGCTCCATCGGCCTGTACAACACCAAGGCGAAGAACGTCATTGCGCTATGCAGACGCCTGCTCGAGCAGCACGGCGGCGAAGTCCCCCGGGAACGCGCCGCGCTCGAGGCATTGCCCGGCGTCGGCCGCAAAACTGCGAACGTGGTGCTCAATACCGCCTTTGGTGAACCGCTTATTGCCGTCGATACTCATATTTTTCGGGTTGCGAACCGCACCGGGCTGGCGCCAGGCAAAAGCGTGCGCGCGGTCGAAGACCGGCTCGCGCGCGTCACGCCCGCCGAATTCCTGCCGGATGCCCACCACTGGCTGATCCTGCACGGCCGTTATGTCTGCAAGGCCCGCAAGCCGGCCTGCCCGACCTGCGTCATCGCCGACTTGTGCGACTACCGGGACAAGACGCCTGGCGACGCGCCGGCGCGCCCGCTCAAGAACGCCGTCACTGCAAAGCGCTCGCGTCATGCTCCTGCCGAATGATCGCGACGGCCTGCGGGCCTTCTACCTCGAGGCCTGGCGCAAACGGCGCGAAGGTCTGCCGGCGGAACCGCTGGAGCACCAGGTCGCCGACGTGATCGAGCAACACCCCGAGTACCATGCCATGCTGGCCCAGGGTGATGCGGCACTCGACAAGGACTGGTCACCGGAAGACGGCGAGAGCAATCCCTTTTTGCACATGGGCCTGCATCTCGCGTTACGCGAGCAGGTGGCGACGGACCGCCCGGCCGGCATCGCGGCGTTGCACCGCACGCTGGCCGCCCGCCTTGGCGTGCACGAGGCCGAGCATCGCATGGCCGAATGCCTGGCCGAAGCCCTGTGGCGGGCCCAGCGAAACAATGCACTGCCGGACGAGGCCGCTTACCTGGAGCAATTGCGCCGTATCCGG
Organism: Gammaproteobacteria bacterium; assembly: GCA_047921455.1. Taxonomy (GTDB): domain Bacteria; phylum Pseudomonadota; class Gammaproteobacteria; order Steroidobacterales; family XN24; genus XN24. The sequence goes on along the minus strand of JBLRWC010000013.1, from coordinate 22,596 downwards.
CCATGACGGCCGCGGGCCGCCGCGGGCGGCCGCTTCTGCCAGAATAAACGCATGATCGCCCCCCAGCCCGCCGGAGAACCGCTGCGCGTCCTCTGGCTGACTTCGCGCCCCGGTACACCGAGCAGCGTTCGACCGGACCTCGAACTCGCGCGAGAGCTGGCGCGCGCCGCCATCGAAGTCCATATCATCGCCCCCGCTGATTCCTGTTTCGCGCAGGCGGCCGGGCAAGCCAGGCTCACCGTGATCGGCTATCCGCCACGCGGCCTACTGGGGCGCGCGGGACGTCACCACGTCCGCAGCTACTGCCGCGCGCAGGACCTACGGCTCGTCCACCTGCTCGACACCTTCGCCACCGTCGCGGTACTACCTGCTCTCAGCGACGCCCCCGTGCCGGTCGTCGCCCGGCAGACCCGCACGGGCGGCATGCAACGCTGGAACCCCATGGCGCGCCTGACGGTGCTGCACCCACGCCTCGACCGCGTCATCTGCACTTCGGAAGCCGCCCGCATGGCGCTGGCCCGGCGACGGAGTCCGGCCAGCGTGACCACCATCCGGCCCGGCTACGACCTGGACTGGTACGACGAGCGGCCCGTCGACCTGGCGCGCCTCGGCATTCCCGCCGACGCCTTTGCCATCGCGGTGGCGACAGACTATCGCGGTCGCATGGGCATCGAGTACATCGTTGATGCCGCCCAGTGGCTGCCGCTGGATTCGCGCGCCCATTTCCTCCTGATTGGCGCCGGGCACGAGAATCGTTCGGTGCTGGAGCGGATTTCCCGCAGCCCGCTGCGGGAACGCTTCCACCTGCTCGGGCCGCGCATCGATGCCCCGCGAATCACGGCTGCCTGCGCGGTATCGGTACGCGCGGCGCTGCGCGGCGACGACGTGCCGCAAGCCATCATGGCGGCCATGGCCTGCGGCGTCACGCCGCTGATGACCGACACAGGCGCCGCACAGGAGCTGGTCGTACAGGGCGAATCAGGCGTCATCGTGCCGCGGCGCAGCGCCCGGGCCATCGGTGAGGCGCTGGCCTGGTTGTGCGCGCACCCGGCGGCGTGTCGCACCATGGGCCTGGCCGCCCGCGCGCGCATCGCCGGCGGGTTCAGCCTCGCGCACGCGGTCGCATCGCACCAGGCGCTCTACCGCGAACTCTGCGCGTCGGCCCGAACACAGCCCGGCGAACGTCTATAATCGACAGTCGGAGCCCGGTGCCATCGGAACCCAGCATGGACGCAAGCCAGCAATGACCACTACCCACCATGAGGCCGGCGAAGGGCCCGGCAAACAACGCCTGTTCAGCGTCATTTTTCGTTCGGATACCCGCCCCGGCCAGCTATTTGACCTTGCCTTGATCATCGCGATCCTGGTGAGCGTGGCCGCCGTGCTGTTGACCACGGTCGACCAACTGGATGAAAAATACGGCGTGACCTTCTATCGGCTGGAATGGGTCTTCACCATCCTGTTCACCGTCGAATACGGGCTCCGGCTTTATTGCGTGCGCAACCGCATCGGTTACGCAAAAAGCTTTTTCGGCATCGTCGACTTGCTGTCCATCCTGCCGACTTACCTTGGCCTGATTCTGACCGGCGCCGCCCCCATGCTGGTGATCCGTATCCTGCGTGTGCTGCGGCTGTTCCGCATCATGCACATGAAACGCTATGTCGGCGAGGCCAACATGCTGCTCGAGGTCCTTGTCGCCAGCTGGCGCAAGACCTTGATATTCGTCTACGTGCTGGTCACGCTGGTGGTGATCTTCGCGACGCTGATGCACTTTGTCGAAGGCGAAGAAGGCGGGTTCACCAGCATCCCGATGAGCATGTACTGGGCTATCGTCACCATGACCACGGTCGGTTACGGCGACATCATCCCCCAGACAGTACTCGGCAAGTTCCTGGCTTCCGCGCTGATGGTGACGGGCTACGGCATCATTGCCGTCCCCATGGGTATTTACTTTTCCGAGTTCACCGAGGCGAACAAGCGCCGCAAGAACAAGCGGAGTTGCCCATCCTGTGGCTTGAAGGGTCACGAGCCAGATGCCGCCCACTGCCGCGCCTGCGGCGCGGAGCTTAAAAGTAAGTGATCGGGACAAAAATGAACCGTGACATCGCCGTCGAACTGAATGCCGTGATCGTCTCGGTGCGGGACGACGCGCCACGCGTATTGACCGTGGACGACGTGGCGGAGTTGCCGGCGCTGCCCTCCGGACAACTTGACCCCGAGGGGGATCGGACCCTGGAGCTAGGCCTGCGCGGCTGGGTGCGGCGCCAGACCGGCCGTGACCTGGGCTATGTCGAGCAGCTCTATACTTTTGCCGACAAGGGACGGGACCCGCGCGAGCGCGCCGGTGGGCCGCGCAGGCTGTCCATCGCCTACCTCGCGCTCACCCAGGACCTGCCGGCCGAAGCGGCTGGCGGGCGCTGGATGGGTTGTTATGACTTCCTGCCCTGGGAAGACTGGCGCGCGCAACGGCCGCCGATACTGGAGGAGATAAACACGGCCCTGGTAGCCTGGACCGAGACGGCCAGGTCGGCCAGCGAACGACAGCGCCGCAGCGAGCGGATCGAGATTTGCTTTGGACTGGGTGGCGCCGGCTGGGATGGCTACCGGGTGCTCGAGCGCTACGAACTCTTGTACGGTGCCGGCCTCACCCACGAAACCTGGTCGGACCGCAGCCGCAAGCCACCGAAATCCGCCGTGCTGTTCGGCAAGCCGATGGCCTTCGACCACCGCCGCATCCTGGCCACCGGGCTGGCACGACTGCGCGGCAAGCTGCGTTATCGTCCGCTGGTGTTCGAGCTGATCGAGGAGCAGTTCACGCTCGCGCAACTGCAGCGCGTGGTCGAGGCGTTGTCCGGACTCCACCTGCACAAGCAGAATTTTCGCCGCCTGGTCGAGAGTGGCGGCCTGGTGGAAAAAACCGGCCGTATCCAGACCCGTACCGGCGGCCGCCCGGCCGAACTGTTTCGTTTCCGCCGCGGCGTGCTCAGGGAACGACGCGCCCCCGGCGTCGGGGCTCTGTAGGGGGGGTTCCATTCTCATATGCTCAGGCGTAGCATAAGGCTTAGCCCTTGCTGAGGGCTTTTTTTACCGCCCACTATTGCTCAATTTGAGTATAAGTTAATGGAACCACAGCTCCACTACACGCCCGAGGTTGCCCGGCAGACGCGACCGATCTACGAGACTCTCCGGCACGTGATTCCGGAAGTCGAGTGGGGCGTGCACGCGCCGTATATCGCCGCGATCAACAAGCTCAAGCGCGAGATGAATGCGGTTTTGCTGGTGCACAACTACCAGACGCCCGAGATTTTCCACGGCGTCGCCGACTTCACCGGCGACTCGCTCGGGCTCGCGCGCAAGGCCGCAGAGGTCGATGCGGACATCATTGTCCAGTGCGGCGTGCACTTCATGGCGGAAACCTCGAAGATTCTCAGCCCCGACAAGACGGTGCTGATCCCGGACCTGCGCGCCGGCTGTTCCCTGGCCGAGTCCATCACCGGCGCGGATGTGCGCCTGCTCAAGGAGCGCTATCCGGGCGTCCCGGTGGTCACTTACGTGAACACCAGCGCCGACGTGAAAGCTGAATCCGATATCTGCTGTACTTCCGGTAATGCGGTGAAAATTGTCGAGTCGCTCGGCGTCGATCGCGCGATTTTTTTGCCCGATAACTATCTCGGCCGCTACGTGGCAAGCCAGACCGATGTCGAGCTGATCCTGTGGCACGGCACCTGCGAGGTGCACGAGCGGTTCACCGGCGCCGAGCTGCGTGACTACCGCAAGCGCTGGCAGAACATCCAGGTCATCGCCCACCCGGAATGCCCGCCGGATGTACTGGCCGAGGCCGATTTCGTCGGCTCCACGAAAGGCATGATCGACTGGGTCGGCGATCACCAGCCCGCGCGCGTGGTGATGATTACCGAGTGCTCCATGAGCGACAACGTCGCCGTCGAGCACCCTGGCGTGGAATTCATCCGTCCGTGCAACCTGTGCCCGCACATGAAGCGCATCACACTGCCCGGTATCCTGCGCAGCCTGCAGACCCGCCAGCACGAGGTCATCGTGGATCCCGCCACCGCGGCGCGAGCGCGCCGGGCTGTCGAGGCAATGCTGGCGGTCGCATGAATACGCCCCGCACCACCGATGTCCTGGTGATCGGCGCGGGCATTGCCGGCGCCACCGCGGCGTTGCACCTGGCGGACGCCGGCCGCAAGGTCGTGGTGCTGGCGAAGACGCCGCTGGACGGCTCAGCCAGCGCACAGGCGCTCGGCGGCATCGCGGCCGCGATCGGGTCCGACGATTCGCCCCACTTGCACTTCGAGGATACCGTCGCGGTCGGCGGCGGCTTGTGCCATGAAGCCACGGTTCGCGGCGTGGTCGAGCGGGCACCCGCGGCGATTGACTGGCTGATCGACCACGGCGTAGCTTTCGACCGCACGAACGGCAGTCTCGACCTGACGCGTGAAGGCGGTCATGGCCGGCGAAGGATCGTGCATTCCGCCGACGCCACCGGCCGGGCCGTGATGAGCGCACTCGGCCAACGGCTGGCGGAGCATGCGCATATCACCCTGCTGACGGCACATACGGCGTTCGAGTTGCTGGTCCGCGCCGACGACTCGGTTCCGGGCGGCCGGGCCTGTGGGGGCGCACGCTTGCTGGACGAGTCGCGCGGCCTGTTGCGGACCGTGCACGCCAACCACGTGATCCTGGCCACGGGTGGCGCCTCGGGCGCTTATGAAATATCGACCAACGCCGCGCGCCCCGTCGGCGACGGTATCGCCCTCGCCTGGCGGTCCGGTTGCAGGGTCGCGAACCTCGAAATGGTGCAGTTTCACCCGACGGCCCTGCGCCACCCCGATGCCGAGGGTTGGCTGGTCACCGAGGCCGTCCGTGGCGAGGGCGGCCGGCTGCTGTTACCCGATGGCGAACGCTTCATGTTCCGGTACGATGCCCGCGGCGAACTCGCGCCGCGGGACGTGGTGGCGCGCGCGATTCACAACGAAATGAACGCTCGCGAGCTCCAGTTCGTCTGGCTCGATATCAGCCATAAGGGGCGGGAATTCGTGCAGCACCGCTTTCCGAACACCTTGGCGCGGTGCCGCGAACTCGGCCTCGACATCACCCGCGAACCGATGCCGGTAGCACCGGCCGCCCACTACAATTGCGGCGGCATCGTGACCGGCGGTGCCGGCGAAACCGACCTGGCCGGACTTTACGCCATCGGTGAAACAGCCTGGACCGGCCTGCACGGCGGCAATCGTCTCGCCAGCAATTCCTTGCTGGAGGGCCTGGTTTTTGGTGCAGCGGCCAGCGCGGCCATCCTCGCTGAAGTGCCGAGCGGCCACGCGCCGGTCGCGGGCAACGCCATCGAGCCGCCCCGCGCAGTCGTAAGCCACCCGACAGCGGCCGCACGGCGCGAAGCACTCGAACTCGCCGCGGCGATCCGGCGCACACTATCAGGCGCGGCCGGCATTGTCCGCAGTGACCGCGGCCTCGCTGCCGGCGTGAGCACGCTCGACCAACTGCAACACCGCGTAGAGAAGTTGTGTGCGGATCACGGGCCAAGTCCGCAGTTACTCGAGTTGCGCAACCTGGCCTGCGTCGCGCCTTTGGTAGTCCGCTGCGCTCTCATGCGGCATGAAAGTCGTGGCGCACACTTCAATGTCGACCATCCAGACACCGAACCGGTTGCCACGGATACCGTGCTGCGGCCAGGCCACCAGCATGGTCCCGACCTGCGCCGCGCTGTCGCCTGACACGTTTCGGCGTTGCGCCACTCGCGACGGTTTTTGCGCTAACCTCCATGTTTTGACCGGCTGGAGATCGTTGCGATGGGATTGCTGAAAAAAACCGAGGTCGCTGAAGCGCGCGCGAAAAACGTGGCCGAACGTGTCGGCGATCAACTCGTCGAGGGCTTCCAGTTACTGGCGCTGTTCGTCATCGGCGCGGCTATCTTTTATTCGGCGGCGATGTTCGTCCTGGAAATGCTCGCGGCGCGCAACGTCAGTTTGCATGACATCCTGTTGCTGTTCATCTATCTCGAACTGGGCGCCATGGTCGGCATCTATTTTCGCACCGACCAGCTGCCAGTCGAATTCCTGCTCTATATCACCATCACGGTCATGACGCGCAAGCTGATCAGCGCGGAAGATCTCTCCGAGGAACGGATCCTGGTGACGACCGGCGCCGTGCTGATCCTCGCTATCGCGGTACTGTTGCTGCGTTACGGAGCGCACCGCTTCCAGGAGGATTCTGCGAGTCGCAAGGTGCACCCGGCCGACGTCGAAATAGAGCGGCCGCCGCTACGCGAAAAGTCGTAGCAACAGCCAGTGCGTCGGCAGGAAGACGCACAGCACGAACCCGATATACAGCAGGCCGAGATAAACCGGTTCCGGCAGCAGCTGCTGGATGCGGGCGGGCCCGAACACCCAGTTGATGTTTTTTTCCTTGCTGCTGAACAGGTAGCTCAGCGCGAGCACCGCCGCGCCGACCCCTGCGGCGACCGGCAGTGACGCAGCCGGATAACCGTAGGCGGCCACCAGCCAGACAATGACCAGCGGCAGCGGCACATGGAACAGCGACACACCTCGTAACCAGCGCGGAATGGCCGGGTCGAACATGTACTCGGTCAAGCCGGTGATCCGCCGTCGTAGCGCAAGTCGCAACGCGTAGTCCACGTTCCACAGTACTTCGGGCAGCAATACCATGCAGGCGATGACGCCGGAAACCAGGGCGCTCTCCAGCCACATGGCCGGGACCGCACCGATCAGCGCGATATCAGAAAACCACAGGAAATTACTCAGGCCATGGCGCCGCCAGTAGATGACCACGAAGGCTAGCACTGCCAGCGTATAACCGATTTTGAACCACTCCGGGATCGCGGACATGCTGGGCGGCTTCTCCGTGGGACGCCTGTGCAGAGCGCTTAAAGTAGCATTCGCGGCCGCGTTGCGCATCCGCACGGCTCGCTTGCCGGCACTGGCTATACTGGATTGTAACCGGAACCGGGAGCCCGAATTGCACAGCACCCACGGCCATGGCGTGATCAGCGGCGGAGCCAGGTTCGCGGCGCTGGTCATGGCGCTGATCGCGATGCTTGGCGCCGGGCCGGCGTTCGGGGCGGCGCGCGTGCAATTCACCGTTGCGGAAATAGCGGGCGACGGCTGGCGGGCCGCCGGCGTCACGATAGCCCTGCAGCGTGATGCAAGCGGCCGACTGGCGGCGAATGTCACCGCCGCACAACTCGAGCTGCCGGCGCCGATCGGCACGCTTGAGCAACCCAATGGCAAGTGTCACGACCTCCTCATCACGACGCAGCGGGTGGTTTGCCGAGCGGTTTCCCTGGCGCCGGGCGCCGGCCTGCCCTTCATCCCGCCGCTCGAGGGCCGACTCGCCTTGCAACGGCGTACCGGCGCGCTCGACTGGCAACTCGCGACTGCCGCCGACAGGGCGCAAGCGCTGCGCTTCGACGGGGTGCTGGCAGATGACAGCTGGCGCATGCAGCTCGCATTGTCCGGCTGGCCCGCGGCCGAATTCGCACCCTTGGCAGCCCGTTTCGACCAGGCGGTGCCGGCGATGGATGGGCTAATAACCGTATCGCTTACCGCAAGCGGCGCAGCGGACAACTTGCAGGGCCTGGTATTCGAGATCGAGGGCACAAATCTCAGCGTTGCCAACGATTCCGGCACCATTGCCGCCGAGGGCATCGGCTTTCAGCTAAGCGGTTCCGCCTGGCCGGGTCGGGACGGCATCGCGTTCGACGCCCGTGGCGCGGCGGACGCCGGGGAAGCCTATGTCGAGCCGGTTTATGCCAATCTCGCCGCGCACCCGCTACAGCTCAAGGTGCGTGGTAACACTACCGGTGAAGGCCTCGCCATCGACCAGCTCGTGGTCGCGCAGGACGGTGTAATCCGCGCGAACGCTCAAGCAGATATCCGGTTGAGCGCGGATGATGGCTGGGACATACCCAACGGCCGCTTGCGCATTGCCGAGGCGATGCTGCCCGGCGCCTACGAAACCCTGTTACAACCCTTCCTGGCCGGCGGCGTGCTCGGCAACCTTGAGACCAGCGGCCTGTTGCGCGGCGAGCTGGACGTGCGCGACAACGCGCTGGCCGCGCTCCACCTGGAGTTCACGGAACTGAACCTCGACGATCGCAATGCCCGACTTGCGATCTACGACCTGTCCGGCGAGCTGGCCTGGACACCGGGCGACGCCGCCACGACGCCAGCACCGCAGGCCGCCCGCCTGCGCTGGTCCGGCGGCTTCATGTACGGCCTGCCATTCGGCGCGGCCCGCGTGCTGTTCGACCGCCGCGGCGAACGCTGGTCGCTCGCCCGGCCGGTGGCGATCCCCTTGCTGGATGGTGCACTGGAAATCGACGTGCTGGAAATCGGCAATCTCGTGGCCGGCGATGACTCACTGTTGTTCGAGGCCCGGTTGACGCCCTTGAGCATGCGCGAACTGTCCCGCGCGCTGGACTGGCCACCGCTCTCGGGAACGTTATCGGGCGTCTTGCCGAGCCTGAGCTACGTGGACGGCCTGTTGATTGTCGCCGGCGAACTGAGTGCCGAGGTATTCAGTGGTGAAGTCGCAGTCCGGAACCTGCGCATCGAACGGCTGCTGCAACCGCGCGCCCGACTACAGGCCGACGTGGAGCTGCGCGGCATGGACCTGGCGGAGATGACTGGCGCGCTGGCCTTCGGCCTGATGACCGGCCGTCTCGACGGCTACGTCCGCGGACTCGAAATGATCGACTGGGCCCCGGTGGCCTTCGATGCCCGCCTGTATACGCCGCCCGGCGACCGCACGCGTCAACGGATCAGCCAGCGCGCGGTAGATAATATCGCTTCGATCGGCGCCGGTGGCGCGGGCGCATTGTCGACCGGCTTCCTGCGTTTTTTCGAGAGTTTTTCCTACGAGGCCTTTGCGCTCGGCTGCCGCCTCGAGCGCGACACCTGCCGGATGTCCGGCCTCGAAACCCGTGACGACGGCTACGTCATACTGCGTGGGCGAGGCTTGCCCCGCATTGACGTCAAGGGCTTCGCCACCGAGGTCAGCTGGCCGACGCTGATCGAGCAGTTGGCCAGCATCATGGAATCCGAAGGGCCGGAAGTACGCTGATACCCACGCGGCTGGGCAAGCTCCGGGATTCCCGGCTATGCTTGGCTCATTAGCATTTTGTGCCAAGGAGAGCCGACATGCGCCGCTTGACCCTGAGCCTGGTACTGGCGACCAGCCTGTTCGCCGCCGCTTGTGTCACCATCCACGTGTACTTCCCGGCCGCCCAGGCGGAACGCGCGGCAGATCGCATCATCAGTGATGTCTGGGGTGGGGAATCCAGCGAGCGCGAACGCGAGCCACAGGGTAGCCTCGACCTGCTGAACCGGGGGATGGAGAACGGCCACCGGGTCCTGCTTGCTTCGCTTGGTGCGCTCGACTTCATTATCCCGCGCGCCGAGGCGCAAGCGGATTTCGACATCGAGACGCCGGAAATTCGCGCCCTGACGGCCTCGATGAACGCCCGCCATCGGCAGCTAAAGCCCTACTACGACCTGGGTGCGATCGGTTTGACGGCGGACGGCCAGATCGATATTCGCGATCGCAACCTGGTACCGCTGGCCGAGCGCAATACCGTCCGGCAACTGGTAGAAGCCGAAAACCGCGACCGCAATGCACTGTACCGCGCCATCGCGGTGGCGAACGACCGGCCGGCGTGGGAAGCGGACATTCGCAGGACATTTGCCGAACGCTGGATCAGCCGCGCCGAACCCGGCTGGTGGTATCGCACCGCGGCCGGCAACTGGGAACAGAAATAGTCTCATGGGGAATGACTTTGTGCGGTTGCTCGCCGCCTGGGCGCTGATCCACGAGAGTGCGGACGAGGGCTGGAAAGCTGCCGTCAGCCGTGGCCGGAAACTGGCGCCGGGCGAACTGGAACAAGGCCCCGAGGCTTTTGTTGATGGTCTCGCGGCGCTCGTCGCCGAGGAAAAAGAGAAACTCAAGACAGAGCTCGGCGGGGATGAATCCGGCGACCGCCGTACCGGCGCTGAACTCAGCGAAACGCTGCAAGCCATGCGCTTTGAGCTGGCCGAATTGCGCGGCCGCATCGAGTCACTGCAGGCTTCGGTCGACGCCATCACAGCGCGCAAGGACTAAACGGCCATGTCGGCCCGTGGCCGCGCCATCGCCGCCGTTGCCGGTCGCCGCTTGTCCATTGCGCTGTGGCAGGCGCGCCTCGGCCTGCGGCGCGGTCATCAGCGCCGCGAACTGTTTGCCCTCCAGCTACGTCTCGCCTGCGAAGAACTCGGGCCGGCGTTCATCAAGCTCGGCCAGCTCGCCTCGGTGCGGCCGGACGTCTTCTCACCGGAAACCGTATTTGAACTCGAGCGCCTGCAGGACAAGGTGCCGGCGGTGCCGGTCGACCAGGTCCGCGCCATCATCACCACTGAACTCGGCGCGCCGCCCGAGCGCATCTTCGCCAGTTTTACGCCGCAGCCGGTCGCCACGGCGTCGATTGCCCAGGTCCACGAGGCTACGCTCGCCCGGGACTACCGCCCTGTTACGGGCGCCACGCTAGCTGCCGGGACGCGCATGGCGGTGAAGGTCGTCCGGCCAGGCATCGAACGCGTCATCGATGCCGATCTCGAGGTCGCGCGTCGCTGGGCGCGCCGGGCTGATCGCTTCGCGCGGCTGTCGCGACTGAACCCAACGGCCCTGCTGGGCGAGTTCGAGACCACCCTCGCGAGTGAACTCGACCTGCGTAACGAAGGCCGGGCCGCTGATCGTTTCGCGCGCGACTTTGCAGCTGATCCGCTGGTGGTCATACCGCGGGTCGCGTGGCCTTACACGACCCGCCGAGTGCTGACGACCGAATTTATCGACGGCTGGCGGCTCGACGATCTCGGCGAGGCGGAACGCTCGGGAATCGATGCGCGACACCTCGCCGCCCATGGCGCCGAAGTGTTCATGCGCCAGGTATTGGTGCATGGCCGCTACCATGCCGACCTGCACCCGGCGAACCTGTTCGTCACGCCGGATGGGCGGATTTGCTACCTGGACTTCGGCATCACCGGTTACACGACGCCGGGCGAACGCATTGCCATCGCGCAGGTCCTCGCTGCCACGGTCTATGGCGATGCCGACCGTGCCCTGCACTATTCACGGCAACTCGGTCTCGAGGTGCCCGACGACAAGACGCCAGCGATACGCGACGCGGTGGCCGGGCTGATGAAGGCGCACCTGGCGGGGCGTGACCGGGCCGACGTGCGGGGCTTCGCACTCGGTTTCCTCGCCATGCTCGCGGATTTCCGGATTCCGATTCCGGCGGGCTACGGCCTGCTGATCAAGGCGCTGGTCACGGTCGAGGGCGTGGCGCGCGCGATTTACCCTGACATCGACATCATCGACGCGGCCAAGCCCTTTGCAACCCGCCTGATCGCCGCCCAGCTGGCACGACCGGAGCGCCTCAAGGAACGTACGCCGGCCGCCATCAAGGCGGCGCTCAGGGAGCTGCTGGCCTGAGGGCCAGCCACTCCTCAACGACCTGCTCGAGCCTGTCGAGCGGCAGTGCGCCATTGGTCAGCACCACGTCGTGGAACTCCGCCAGCGAAAAACGCTCGCCCAGCGCCGCTTGCGCCCGCGCGCGCAACTCGAGAATCCTGAGCATGCCGAGCTTGTAAGACAAGGCCTGGCCGGGCATGACCAGGTAGCGCTCGATCTCGGCGGTCACTTCCTGGTTACCCATGCCGGTGTGCTCCAGCATATAGTCGATGGCCTCCTCTCGGCTCCAGCGCATCGCATGCAGGCCAGTGTCGACCACCAGGCGCACGGCACGGAACATTTCCGCCTGGAGACGACCCAGGTTATCGAGCGGCTCATCCTGGAAACCCAGCTCCCAGGCCAGTTGCTCCGTGTACAAGGCCCATCCCTCGGCGTAAGCCGGCAACGGCAGCATGCGCCGGAACAACGGCAAGCCGGTCAACTGCTGGGCAATCGCGATCTGGAAATGGTGCCCGGGAATCGCTTCGTGATACGCCAGGGTGCGCATGCCAAAGCGCGGCAGCTCGCTCATATCGCGCAGGTTGATATAGAAGACGCCCGGCCGCGCGCCATCCAGCGAGGGTGGCTGGTAGTAGGCCAGCGCCGAGCCGCCCTCGCGGAACTCCGGCACGCGCTCGACCTGCACGCCGACCGCTGGGCGCACGTTGAAATAGGGATCGATCGCGGCGTCCATCTCGTCGATGATCGCCTGGTAATCGGCCATGATCTGCGCCCGTCCTGCCGCCGAGTCCTCGTACAATTGCGCCGGGTCCTGCTTGAGTTGCATGACGCGTGCGCCGATCGAACCGGTTGTGAGGCCCTGGTCCCTCAGTATGGCGTCCATCTCCGCGCCGATCCGCGCCACTTCGGCCAGCCCGATGGCATGAATCTCGGCGGCGGACAGCGCCGTGGTGGTCATGGCTCGCACCATGAAATCGTAATAGTCGGCGCCGTCGGGCAACATCCAGGCGCCGTGGTTCCCCGGTGTTTGCGGCAACAACTCCTCGTAATAGCCGATCAGCCGGCCGTAGACCGGGTACACCGTGGCCTGAATCTCGCGCTCGGCGCGCGCCCCGAGTTCCGCGCGTTCGGCATCGTCGAGCTGGCCGGCCGCCACGAGTGACTCGAGGTGTCCGTCAAGGGTCGTGAAGAGGATGTTTTCACGCGGCGGCGCGCCGACGAAGCCACGCATCTCGTCGAGCACTTTTTCCACCACGAAGGTCGGCGGCACGATACCGCGCGCCGCGCGCCGCTGCACATTCGCCAGCGCCTCGTCGAGGCGCCGATCAAACTGCGACAAGCGAGCGATATAGTGCTCGGCACCCTTGCGGTCATCGACACGGTGAATCGTCGCCATGAAATTCGGCAGGCCGTTCTGGATCCCGAATAACTGGTTCATCGGGTAACCGTGGTAACGCCAGCGCTCCCATTCCAGGCCGAGTTCAAGGAATCCCTCGAGCACGTCGTAGCTCAGCTGTCGCGGGGCGTCCAGGCGGTCCCGGTCGTAGCGACGCAAGGTGTCGAGATCGCGCCGGATCTTGGCGAACAGCGCCTGCTCGCGGGCCTCGGAGCCGTCTGAAAGACGCGCGTTATGACCGCGGATTCCGAAGTTTTCGAGCACGCCGATCTGGCTCAGTAATTGTGGATCGGCCAGCGCGACCTCGATGAGCACGCGGTCGAAAAACCAGTCGATCCGGAGCGGCTTGAACCAGATGGTGTGAGCGAGCAGCAAGCTCGCCGCCGTCACCAGCGCCGCGACGATGCCCCCGCTCCACTTGAAGAACCGCTTCATAAACCATTCCAGCACCCGAAAGGCTGGCCATGTTGCACGCGCGGCGCGCCTGGTTCAATGTTTCAGCCTTGGTCGCCCGACGTCTCGCACGGAAGATCACGTGAAAATCATTATTGCCATTCTCATCGTCCTGTTCGCCCACCTGGCCTTCTGGCCCGTACCGATCGAGCCCGTCGCTTGGGATGCCCCCGCAGCGCCGGCGCTGACCGGCCGCTATGAACAGAATGATCGCCTCGCGGCGGTCGAGCACATCGGCGCCGGCGTCGGCGTCGGGCCCGAAGACGTCGAAATCGACGCCGCCGGCAACATTTTCGTGGGTTACGAGGATGGCCGTATCGTGCGCTTCAACGCGGACGGCAGCCAATACTCGGTGCTGGCCAATACCGGCGGGCGGCCGCTGGGCATGAAGCTGGACGCCGCCGGCCACCTGGTCGTCTGCGACGGACACAAGGGCCTGCTGCGCGTGTCCATGGATGGCGCGATCGATGTGCTCGCCACCGAGGCGAACGGCGTAGCTTTCGGTTTCACGAATGATGTCGACATCGGCGCCGACGGCGTCATCTATTTTTCCGATGCGTCGAGCAAGTTTGGCCCGGCGAACAAGGCGCGCGACGATATCCTCGAGCATGGCGGCCACGGGCGCTTGATGAAACACGACCCGGCCACCGGGGTGACCACCGTACTGCTCGATGGCCTGCAATTCGCGAACGGCGTCGCGCTGGCGCCGGATGGCCGCTCGGTACTGGTCGCGCAGACGGGTCGCTATGACGTGGTGCGTTACTGGCTCGAGGGGGAGCGGGCCGGCACGCACGAGATTTTCATCGAGAACCTGCCCGGCATCCCCGACGGCATCTCCAGTAACGGCCGCGATACCTACTGGCTGGCGCTGTTCACCGTGCGTAACCCGGCGCTCGACGCCCTCTCCGGCTGGCCATGGTTGCGCAAGGTGGTCTACCGGCTGCCGGAGTTCATCCAGCCGCAGCCGGTCCGGCATGCCTTCGTGCTCGGCCTGTCCCTCGACGGCAGCGTCGTGCACAACCTGCAGCACGCCGGACCGGACAGTTTCTCGCCGGTGACCAGCGCCACCGAGGCCCACGGTCGCCTGTATCTCGGCAGCCTCGAGCGCGACAGCTTCGGCGTGCTGGCGCTGGCGCCGCTGACACCGGCTCGCTAGCGCACAAAGTTCGTTCTTACTGGCGGATGAATTCCACCAGGTGCAGCGACGCAGCGATGATATGCAGCACCAGCAGCACAATCATGCTTTGCGCGGCCACGATATGGTAACCACGCCAGCGCACGGCCGCGGAGCCATCCAAGAATAACCAGGCAGCTCCGGTGATGGCCGCCGCCAGCAGCGCCAGCAACAACAGGCCCTTGATGGCGCCGAACAACCCGCCGCCCTCGGCACTGGGGATGTCACCTTTGAACAGGCGTCGCAGATCGCGGCCGGTCTGGGCGAAGTTTCCGGCCAGCCAGGGAAAATGCTCGCGCCAACGGCCCAGCTGGGTACACGAAATCGTGAAGGTCACGGCCAGCAACAGCGCCACCAGGCCCAGCACGATATGACTGTAGTCGAAAAAACCGGCATTGCGTGGGATCCGCCGGACCATGTGGACCCATGGACTGGCAAGGATCAGCCAGCCAGACAACAGGGCCAGCATCACGTGCTGACTCGCAACGAGCCGACCGAACAGGCCGCGCATGCCAGGCCTCAGGCCGCGCGGCCCGCAGCCAGCGCCGCGAACCGCTTGGCAAAGCGTTCGACCTCGTCCCAGTCGGTGTACTCGTCCTTGGTCTGCGGGTCGGTCGGGCCCTTCGTCAGCCACATGATGAAGCGGATCACGTTGCGGTCGAAGGCCGTATAGCGCTGGTAATCGAGGTCACCACCGAACACGCCGAGCAGCTTCGGCTGCCACGGACTCTTGGCGACAAAGGCCTTGGTATAAGGATTCGTTTCTGGCGTGTTCTTGTGCGCCTTGCGCGCCACGAGGTTTACCGAGAAAAACCCGTTTGGTTTTTCCTCCAGTACCGCCTGGTGGCGATTAATGAATTCCATGACTGCGGGATTGTGCTTCCCGTTGCGAATGCTCGCGCCGATCAGGACGGCATCGTAGCCGGCCGGATCGATGGCGAGCGCCGGCAGCTGTACGAGCTCGACCTGCTGGCCGAGCTCGGTCAACGTTGACTGGATGCGCTCGCAGATTCGCCTGGTGTGCCCGTAGACGCCGGAATACAGCAGCAGGATGTTGGCCATGGGATTCTTTATCCTTGAGCCGAATGTGCTGACAAGTTTAGCGAACCGCCGGGCGACGCTCGCCTGTATCTTCCGCAATGAGCACTCAGGCGTCGGACTGCTCCAGGATGATTTCCGCGGCAGCCGATCCGGCGCCAGGGGTGATGTCCGCCACGCCCTCCAGCACGCTGCCCAGGGCTTCCAGGCAGAGTCGCACATTAGCTGGGCGAGCGCTGTAGCCCATCAGCCCGATGCGCCAGGCCTTGCCGGCCAGGACGCCGAGGCCACCGCCAAGCTCGAGGTCGTATTCCGCCAGCAGGCGCTGCCGGATCGCCGCCTCGTCTACGCCCACGGGCACCCGCACCGCGTTCAGCTGCGGCAGGCGCCACGGGGCCGCGACAATGAACTCCAATCCCATGGCCTCGAGACCGGCCCGCAGGGCGTCATGCATCTTGCGGTGCCGGGCCCAGCTCGCCTCAAGGCCTTCCTCGGCCAGCATCACCAGCGACTCGTGCAAGCCATAGAGCGCATTGATCGGCGCCGTGTGGTGGTAAGCACGCTTGGGCGTGGCATCGCCGCTGCCCCAGTAGCCCATCACCAGGTTGAGATCCAAAAACCAGCTTTGCACGGGATGGGTGCGGCTGCGGATGCGCTCCACCGCACGCGGCGAGAAGCTCACCGGCGACAGCCCCGGCGTGCACGACAAACATTTTTGTGAGCCCGAGTAGACGGCGTCCACGCCCCAGCCATCGATGTCCACCGGGATGCCGCCCAGCGAAGTCACGGCATCCATTATGACCAGGCAACCGTGCTCATGCGCCAACCGGCACAGGGCCTCGGCGTCCGAACGGGCACCCGTGGAAGTCTCCGCGTGCACAAAGGCCAGCACGCTCGCTTCGGGATACTCCTTCAGCGCCAGCGCCACCTTGTCCACGTCCACCGGGTGTCCCCAGGCGTCCTCGACCACCACGGCCCTGGCGCCGCCGCGCTCCACGTTCTCTTTCATGCGGCCGCCGAACACGCCGTTGATGCACACGATCACCGTGTCGCCCGGCTCGACGAGGTTGACGAAGGCCGCTTCCATGCCCGCCGAGCCAGGTCCCGAGATCGGGATCGTAAGCGGGTTGCTGGTACGGAAGGCGTACTGCAGGAGCTGCTTGAGCTCGTCCATCATGCCGACGAAGCTGGGATCGAGATGCCCGATGGTGGGCCGGCCCAGCGCCTCGAGCACGCGCGGGTGGACGTCTGAAGGCCCCGGGCCCATCAGGGTCCGGTGCGGCGGCGTGAAGGAACGGGCTTGCATGGGCGGACTCCGGGCAACGGCTGTGCGGCGCAGTATAATGCCGCGCATGAAAACACATCGCCACCTCGCCGCCGTCGCCCTCGCCTGCCTGGCAGTGGGCGCCATCTCATTTGCTGCCGCCGCCAGCCCGCCGGAGCCCGCCGGCGCCGTGAACACCCGCGGCACCGAGGTTTTCCGCTGGGACCTGGAGCAGAAAGCCACCGGCTTCCGCCAGATGGAACGGTTGTTTCCGGCAAACACCACCGCCGCCGCGCAAACCCCGCGGCCCTTGCCCGATGGTGCGCCCATGGCCGCCTTCGAGGCCGGCGGCGCGCTGGCCGCGGAACTCGAGGAATTCATGGCAAGCGAGTATGTCGCCGGCCTGCTGGTCCTGCACGGCGGCGCGGTGCGGCTCGAGCGTTACGGCCTCGGGCTGTCGCCTGCAGGGCGCTGGACCTCGTTCTCGGTGGCCAAGAGTTTCACTTCGACGCTGGTCGGCGCAGCCATTCGCGACGGCTACATCGGCTCGCTCGAGGACGACATCACCGACTACATCAAGGACCTGCGCGGCTCGGCCTACGAGGGCGTGACCATCCGCCAGCTCATGACGATGACCTCCGGGGTCGCCTTCAACGAAGACTACAACGACCCGAACTCCGACATCATGCGGTTGTACGGCGACCCGCCGCTGACTGAAATGGACGCCACCGTCGCCTTCGTGCGCGAGCTGGAACGCGAGGCCGAGCCGGGCGCGCTGTGGCGTTACAAGACACCTGAAACCAATCTTGCCGGCGTGCTGGTGATGGAGGCGACCGGGCGCTCCCTGTCGGGCTACCTGGCGGAAAAGATCTGGCAGCCCTACGGCATGGAGCTCGACGCCACCTGGCTGGTCGATCACATCGGCAACGAGCAGGGCGGCTGCTGCCTGCAGGTCGGGCTCAGGGACTACGCGCGCTTCGCCCAGTTCATCCTCGAGGGCGGCCAGGTCGACGGCGAGCCGGTGCTGCCGGAGGGCTGGCTCGAGCTCGCCACCACCAGCCAGGCCGACACCGGCTTTCCGGGTGGCTACGGCTTCCAGTGGTGGCCGCTGGACGACGGCACCTTCCAGGCGCGCGGCATCTTCGGCCAGCTCATACACCTCGATCCCGCCCGGGAGCTGGTGGTGGTTATCTCGGCCGCGTGGCCCGGCCCACACGAGCAGCAACGTCGCTTGGCGCAGATCCAGTTCGCCCGGCAGATCGCCGCGGCGATCGACGCCGAGCGCTAGGGACACGCTGATCTAATGGGCCTGGAACCGTTTGCGGGCATGTTCAAGGCGATCGCCCGGGGGGCTGCTAAAGGTGGCGCCTGGCGCGGCGAGGGTCGGGGCAAGCAGCACCTGGGCCGTATCGCACGCACCGACGTGTTTCCGCCCCCGCGAAGATGGTGCGTCAGGCTGAGCCATCGACGATGTTGTACTACTGGGTAAAGCAAGTTCATATGATCAGCGTGACACTTTCGTTCGCGCTGTTCGTGTTACGTGGCACCTGGGTTCTGAGCGGCCGCGCCTTGCCCCGGCACATGGTATTGCGCGCCGCCCCGCACGTCATCGATACCGTCCTGCTGACCAGTGCCCTCTGGCTGACCACGATGATCCAGCAGTATCCCTTCAGCGACGCCTGGCTCACCGCCAAGGTACTGCTACTGGTGGCCTACGTGATCCTCGGCAGCCTCGCGCTCAGGCGGGCGCGCACGCGTACGGGCCGCATTCTCGCGTTCGGCGGCGCCGTGCTTACCTTCCTGTTCCTGGTGTCGGTCGCCAGGTTTCATCATCCGCTGGGCATCTTCTTGTTGCTTGATCATTGACGGTTCCACTGCGCCGGGACCGCGTGCGTATTTACCGTAGATTCCCCGACAGCCTCCTTCATGTATTATATTTGCATGATTAGGCGCCGCTGTGGCGCTTCGGAAAAACCCACATGCGCCTGACTTACTTTAGCGATTACGCCTTCAGAGTGTTGATGTACCTCGCAGCGACACCTGATCAGCGCTGTACAATCCTCGAAATTTCTACCGCTTATGGCATTTCTCGCGCCCATCTTATGAAGGTGGTGAATCTCTTGACGCGCGAAGGATTTGTCACGGCCAAGCGCGGGCCGAGCGGCGGACTGACGCTCACCATTCCAGCAGAGCAAATCCGTCTTGGCGACGTCGTGCGCAAGACCGAGGATGACCTGAGCCTGGTCGAGTGTTTCAGGCCTAACAATACGTGCCGGCTAACGCCCTCCTGCGCGCTGGCGCCCGCGCTCACCCGGGCCATGCAGGCATTTCTTGCAGAGCTCGACCGCCAGACCATCGCTGATCTCGTTGCGAAACCTGAACCCATCAGGCGCCTGCTGTATACGGCCCAAAAGAAGCAGGCATGAACGCCGTGCTCTGATCCGACATCGTCATGGGCGGAGGCGTCGTGCCCCGCCATCTGCGAAAACAGGCCAGGGATGGATCTGCCCGGGGCTAACTGGCCACGTGGCGCAGCACCGCGGTGGAAACTTGACAATCCATAAAAGATATATATTGTTTGCATATATTTATCTCCCGCAAATTTGAGGGATCCAAACATGCGCAAACTCACCTTCATGGCCAGCATGGCCGCGCTTTGTATGTTCACCGCCCAAGCCCATGCCGGTGACGCCGATGCAGGAAAGGCCAAGTTCCAGCAGTTATGCGCGACCTGCCACGGCCCGACCGGCCACGGCGATGGCCCGGCGTCCGCGGCCCTGCGGCCCAAGCCACGCAGCCTGGACGATGCCGCCTGGCAGGCCTCGGTGGACGACGATTACCTCAAGAAGGTTATCGCCAAGGGCGGCGCGGCCGTCGGCCTTTCACCGATGATGACGCCCTGGGGTCATGCCCTGAAGGGCGAGGATCTCGAAAATGTCGTTGCCTACATCCGCAGTCTCGCGGAGTGACCAAGAGTCTCCAGTGAACAAGGGCCTGCGCTTTACCAAGGGCCCGGTTCTCCTCGCCGTACTCGGCACGATCGTACTCGGCGCCACGCTCATGGCGCGCCATACCCCCGTCACAGACCCCGGCTGGGCGAACGCGCCTCCCGAACTGCGCGCCATCCTGTGGCCCGAGCCGCAGCCCATTGCCGACTTCCAGCTGGTGGATCAGCACGAGCGCCCGTTCGGGCCCGCGCAGCTGCAGGGTCGCTGGACGTTCCTGTTCTTCGGCTACCTGCAATGCCCCGATGTGTGCCCCATGGCCATGCAAATCCTGAGCGAATACCGCAAGTCGCTGGCCGCGGTCGATCCGGAGCTGGCGCACCAGGTGGTGTTCGTGTCGGTTGACCCGGAATACGACCGGCCCGCGCAGATCGCTGCGTACCTCGACTTCTTTAATCCGGCGTTCATCGGACTGAGCGGCGGACCCGAGGCGCTGGCGGCACTCGCCAAGCCACTCGCGATCAAGTACTACGAGCACATCGACGAGCAGGGCCGCCGCTCCATCGACCATACCAGCTCGATCATGATCGTCGACCCGCAGGGCCGCGTGCTTGGCGCCTTTCCACCGCCACAGCGACCCGCGCAAATGCTCGCCCAGTTCAACGCGCTGCGACGGCACCTGCGACTCTAGCGCGCCGGTCTTTCGCGCCAGCGTGGTTCAGGCGGCGTGCGCGCCGCTCGGCGCCGGGATGCCGACCGGCTGTGCAACGCGTCCCGCCTCGTACAGCGCGAACAGCACCGCGCTCAGCAGCACCACCGCGCCGCCCTGGTGCGCTGCGCCGAGACCAACCGGCACGTACATCAGCAGCGTCTTGATCCCGAGCGTCACCTGCAGGAGCGTCGCGGCACCCAGACCATGGAATGCCAGGCGCTGGGCCGGTGACAAGGGCATGCGGAGCGCGCGCACCCAGAGGAACAGCACCAGCGCGAGGGTGCCGAGACCGAGAAGCCGGTGGGTGAACTGCACCGTGGCCGGGTTCTCAAACCAGTTGCGCCACACCGGCTCCAGGTACAGCAGGCCGTCCGGCACCCACTGGCCAGCCATTAGCGGGAACGTGTTGTAGACGAAGCCCGCCCGGAGGCCGGCGACAAACGCGCCCGACACGATCGTGATCGCGAGGACCACCAGCAGGGGTTGCAGGCCGCGGCGGATGTTCGCCGGTGCACGCTCGACCCGCGGCCGCAGCAGCCCGAGCGCCAGCCAGAACATCACCGCGTAGATGATCATCGCCAGGCTGAGATGCGCGGCCAGGCGATAGGGACTGACTCGCGGGATGTCGACCAGCCCGCTCGCAACCATGAACCACCCCATGTAACCCTGCAGCATCCCGAGCCCCAGCAGGCCGACCAGCGGCCAGCGCAGGCGCGGCGGAATCTTGCCGCGGAACCAGAACCAGGCCAGCGGGATTGCAAACACCAGGCCGAGCGTGCGCGCCAGCAGGCGATGGGCGTACTCGTAGCCATAAATCACCTTGAACTCGGACATGGACATGCCGCGGTTGACCTGCTGGTACTCAGGGCTCGCCCGGTACAGGTCGAACTCCTGCTGCCAGGCCTGCTCGGTGAGCGGCGGCAGCACCCCGGTGACCGGGCGCCAGTCGGTGATCGACAAGCCCGAGCCCGTCAGGCGGGTCACGCCCCCGAGCACGATGAGCGAGAACAGGATGGCACAGCAGATCAGCAGCCAGCCACCGATCTGACGCTCGGAACCTGTTTGCGTGGCGTTCATCTCCCTCTCCCTTTCGGTTTTACGGCGGTCTTGGAGCCACTCACCAGCCGCACATGCTTGCGGCTGGTTTTCCAGTCGACACGATCCTGACCATAGATTGTATCAATCGCCCAGGCACCCTGCGGGTACATGCGGAAGGTCGTGCCCGTCCAGTACTCCGCGGCGACGGTCCCTGGGAAGTAGCGTGGAGCCAGCGTCGGCCCCTCACCGATGCGAGTGCTGTCCAGCAGCGTCAACGACTCGTCCCGGCTAGGCATGCGCCAGTCGGCCAGCCCGCACAGCGTCGCCTGGTTGACGGCTTCGACGTAGGCCCCGGTGTCGCAGCGCGCCAGCCCGCAACGCCCGCCATCGGCCAGTCCCGGCTCACCGCCGTGCTCGGCCGCATCGGTGCTGTGCCAACTGAACAAATCCTCACGGTGGTGTAGCCCTGGCGTAGCCTGCTTTACTTGCCACAACAACCCGGTGCGCCGGTCCAACACGCAGTGGTGGTCGCCGACGTACTCGTCCGGCAGCACGGTGCCGCTTGCGTCGACTCTTGCAAAATCCCACGCGGTGCCCGGTGGCACCTGTTGGCCGCAGCCGGACTGCAACACGGTCAGTATCACCACTGCCAGCGCCGTGTAACCCGCCCTTATCGATCTTCTTCTCATGTTGCAATTGTTCATCAGGCCTCCGCGGTTCTTGTGCGCCCGCCGTGCTGCAGCATGGGTTCGCCCGAGTACGCCTCGAGGAGCGTGCTGCAGGTGCGGGCATGAAATTGACCTAGATCAATAAACTTTCATGTCGAGAATGCTAGCTTTCCCTCACACGATTGATGCATATTATATACCACTAATTGTGCAGCGCGAGGAGAGGGGGACCACATGAGCGAAGAAAACAGGTTGCGCGATAACGATGAAGAGGAACTGCGAGAAGGCGAGCAGATTCCCGTCATGCAGCGGGTGCTGGACAACCCGTTCCTGCTGCTCTTTCTCGGGATCACGGTACCGACCGTGTTCTACATCATCTGGGGGGTGATGGAGATCGTCACCATCCCTCTCG
>JBLRWC010000012.1:0-70706 GCA_047921455.1 Gammaproteobacteria bacterium | reverse complement strand
TTCGTAATCAGCAGGTCGGTGGTTCGAATCCACTCTCCGGCACCACTTAATCCCGCCAGCGGTTACTTGCCCTTCTTGGCCCGCTTCTCGGCGCGCTTTTCTTCCGCGGTCTTGGCGGGCTTTTTCTTGGTTTCCTTTTTCCGGTCCTGGCCCTTGCTCACTGCTACTCTCCGGTTGTCGGCCTCTTGATTCGCCAGCTGGCCACGAGTGCCGGGCCCCTGGTTTCGCACCCCAGCCGCTCCAGCCAGTCTGCGATGACGGTGTTCGAATTGTGCCTCAGATTGTAGGCACGTGGGTAGCGTACAAAAAAGAGTTGCGTTTCCGGGGTTTCCCGTACCTCCTCGGCCTCGTCGAATACTGCGTCCAGTTCCACGCGTAACGTCTCGATACGCGTGCGTTCGACTTCGATTCCGTACACCGCGCTGATGACCAGCGGCACCTGTTCGCGCACCGCTTCAGACGTGGGCGGCCCCGGCAGTTCGCGTCGCCCCAGCGCCGCCGGCGTATTCCATAGCAGCGCCGCAATGGCAGGGATGACGCCGGTCTCGCGTTCGGCGTAGTAACGCCAGTCGCCGTAAGCGTAACGCACCAGGGCACCCTCGGGCGTCGATACGACCAGGCTGGTATGCCGGCCGTGATCCAGCACGAATACCATTGCGGGCTCCTCGACTTCCGTCGGCGGCGTGATGTGGGTCGTGCAGCCGCCGAAGATGAGCAGCGCGCACAGCAGCAAGCCGGTGCTCGCAAAGCGGTGCAAGCGCATGGATGTGACCCGCGGTAATGGAGGCGCGTGGCTTAACCTGGGCATACCCGACAGTCTACTTCAGTCGCTGGCATACAGCGCGTGCACAAGCCGCCGCGGAACCCGCGGCGAGCCCGCCGGTCGTATTTAGCCCGGCCTGCTTCACTGTGATACCTTCCCGCAGCTGATATTTCATGATGTCGAGCTTTATGACCCGTTGCCAATGGATTCTTCCCTGCGTTGCATTACTGGTATTCGCCGTCGGCTGCGGCGATCCGGCGCCGCGCGTGGATCGTTCTGCGTCCGCACAGATCGGCGGGGAGTCAGGCACCGAGCTGGCGGCGCGCCAGGTGCTGCATCGCGGTAACGGGGCCGAGCCGCAGTCCCTCGATCCGCACAAGAGCGAGGGCGTACCCGAATCCAACCTGCAGCGCGACATCTTCGAGGGCCTGACCAACGATTCTCCGGAGGAGGGCATCGTGCCCGGGGCCGCAAGCAGCTGGGAGATCAGCAACGACGGGCTGGTCTACATTTTCCAGATGCGCGAGGACGGGCGCTGGTCAAACGGCGACCCGGTCACCGCGCATGATTTCGTGTACGGCTTGCGGCGCTCGGTGGACCCGGCGACCTTGTCGAACTACAGCATCATGCTGCGCCCGATCGTGAACGCGGAACAGATCATTGCCGGCGAGTTGCCGCCGGACAGCCTGGGCGTGCGTGCGCTCGATGACATGACCCTCGAGATCCGGCTCAACGGCCCGACGCCCTATTTTCTGGGTGTGTTGACGCACTCGGCCAGTTACCCCGTGCACCGCGCCAGCATTGAACAATACGGCGACCGTTGGGCGCGACCGGGCCGGCTGGTGTCGAACGGCGCCTACCGGCTGCGCGACTGGGTGATGCAATCGCACATCGTGCTGGAACGCAATGAGCATTACTGGGACAACGACAACACCACGCTGGACGAGGTCTGGTACTACCCGATCGAGAACCAGTCGACCGAGCTGCAGCGTTACCGGGCCCATGCGCTGGACATGACCTATGACCTGCCGTTCCGGCAGCTCGGCTGGATTCGTCAGAACCTGCCGGACGAGCTGATGATCAGCGAGTACCTCGGCATCTATTATTTCGGCCTCAACGTGACGCGCGAGCCTTTCAAGGACAACGTCAAGTTGCGGCGTGCGCTCTACCTGGCGGTAGACCGAGAGATCCTGACGCGCCAGGTCACCACCGCCGGCGAGATCCCGGCCTACGGTTGGGTGCCGAATGCCGCGAATTACGAGCAGTACACGCCGGAATGGGCCGAGTGGACACAGGAGGAGCGCGTCGCGGAAGCGCGGCGCCTGTACGCAGAGGCGGGGTATTCGGTAGATCAGCCGCTGCGTGTGCAAATCCTCTACAACACCCACGAAAATCATCGCACTATTTCGGTGGCGATCTCGTCCATGTGGAACGAGGCGCTGGGGATCGAGACGGAACTGGTGAACGAGGAATGGAAAGTTTTCCTGGAGACACGGCGCACCAAGCAGTCCACGCAAGTGTTTCGCGCTGGCTGGATCGGGGACTATAACGACGCCTTCACGTTCGCCGAAATGATGCACTCGGACAGCGGCTTGAATGACTCTGGCTGGAGCAATGCACGCTATGATGAATTGTTGGCGCTGGCTTCCCGGGAAGGGAACATGGAGCGGCGCGCGGGATACTTGCGCGAGGCCGAGCGCGTCCTGATCCACGACGTGCCCCTTATTCCGGTGTATTTCTACGTGACCAAGCGACTGGTGAAACCTTGGGTCGGCAACTATCGGCCGCACATCCAGGACATCATCTACAGCAAAGATCTCAAGATCCTGAAGCACTGATGAAAGGGGTTAACGCTGTCATGATTCGCACGAACTGGAGGACGGCTTGCTCCGCTATTCGCTGACCCGCTTCCTCGGCGCCATCCCGACGCTGTTCATCCTGATCACGGTGGCGTTCTTCATGATCCGCGCGGCGCCCGGTGGCCCCTTCGATTCCGAAAAGGCCTTGCCGCCGGAGATCGAGGCCAACCTGCGCGCCGCGTACCACCTCGATGAGCCGCTGGTGCAGCAGTTCGGTCGCTATGTCTGGAACATTGCGCGCGGCGACTTCGGGCCGTCGTTCCAGTACAAGGATTACACCGTCACCGAGCTGATCGCCGCGGGCTTCCCCGTGTCCCTGCGGCTCGGCGGCTCGGCCATGCTGCTGGCGTTGCTGGTCGGCGTGACGGTCGGTACGATCGCCGCGCTGCGCCAGAATTCCCGTACCGATCACGCGGTCATGGCCGTCTCCATGACCGGTATTTCGATCCCGAATTTCGTCATGGCGCCGTTGCTCATCCTGTTTTTCGCTGTCTACCTCGGCTGGTTACCAGCCGGCGGCATCGGCGACGGCGGGCTGCGTTACATGTTGTTGCCGGTGATCTCGCTGGCGCTGCCCCAGGTCGCGTACATCGCGCGCCTCACGCGCGGCAGCATGATCGAGGTGCTGCGCAGCAATTTCGTGCGCACGGCTCGGGCCCAGGGCTTGCCGGAACGCACCGTCATCCTGCGCCATGCACTGAAGCCTGCGCTCCTGCCGGTGGTGTCGTACCTGGGGCCGGCAACCGCGGCGGTCATCACTGGTTCGGTAGTGATCGAGCAGATCTTCGGCGTACCCGGCCTCGGCCGGTATTTCGTGCAGGGTGCGTTGAATCGCGATTACACGCTGGTGATGGGTGTGGTGGTGTTTTACGGCGCGCTGATCATCTTGTTCAACTTGTTTGTCGACCTGGTCTATGCCTGGCTCGATCCCAAGGTGAAATACGCATGAGCCGGCAGATGCCGTTGAGCGTGCCGCCGGCGGGCGGCACAGGAATCGAGCCGGTCAAGGGCCGCAGCCTCTGGGTAGATGCCTGGAACGTGCTGCGGCGGAACCGCGCTGCGGTCGTGGCGGGTGCGCTTATCCTCACCATGGCGCTGCTGGTCATCGTCGGGCCCTGGTTGTCGCCCTGGACCTATGACCACACCGACTGGGCCAATACCTCCATTGGGCCCGACTGGGAAAGCCGCCATATCTTTGGCACCGACGCCCTCGGCCGCGACCTGTTCGTGCGCACCTTGTACGGTGGTCGGATCTCGCTGTTGATCGGCGTGGTGGCGACGCTGGTGAGCCTGTTGATCGGCATCAGCTGGGGCGCGACGGCTGGCTACCTGGGTGGTCGCGTTGACCACGTCATGATGCGTATCGTCGATATTCTCTATGCCATGCCCTTCATGTTTTTCGTGATTTTGCTGATGGTGTTTTTCGGTCGGAACATCATCCTGATCTTTGTCGCCATCGGCGCCATCAACTGGCTGGATATGGCGCGTATCGTGCGTGGCCAGACCCTGTCGCTGAAGCACAAGGAGTTCGTCGAGGCGGCGGAGGCGCAGGGCGTGGCGACCTTCAACATCATTCGGCGCCATATCGTCCCCAACCTGCTCGGCGTGGTGGTGGTGTACGTGACCCTGACCATTCCACAGGTCATCCTGGTCGAGAGCTTCCTGAGCTTCCTGGGACTCGGTGTGCAGGAACCGATGACGTCATGGGGCGCACTCGTCAACGAGGGCGCACAGGAGATGGGCACAGCCCCGTGGATGCTGGTTTTCCCGGCCGTGTTCCTGGCTCTGACCCTGTTCTGTTTCAACTTCGTCGGCGACGGGCTGCGCGACGCGCTGGATCCGAAGGACCGCTGATGAGCTTGCTCACTGTCAACCAGCTCAATGTGCGCTTCAAGACGGCTGACGGCGAGGTGCACGCGGTGCGGGATCTCGGCTTCGAGCTGGCCCGCGGCGAGACGCTCGGTATTGTCGGCGAGTCCGGCTCCGGCAAGAGCCAGTCGATGATGAGCCTGATCGGCCTGCTGGCGTCCAACGGGCAGGCCAGCGGCTCGGCCCGCTTCGACGGCACCGAACTCATCGGCATGCCGGTCCAGCAGTTGCGCAAGGTGCGCGGGCGCCGCATCGGCATGATCTTCCAGGACCCGATGACCTCTTTGAACCCGTACATGACGGTGTTCGACCAGATGTCCCAGGTGCTGGCGCACCACGAGAAGCTGGGCAGGAAAGCGTCGCGCAAGCGTTGTGTCGAATTGCTCGACGCGGTGCATATTCCGGAGGCGGCGAAGCGCGTGGACATGTACCCGCATGAATTTTCGGGCGGCATGCGCCAGCGCGTCATGATTGCTTCGGCGATGCTTTGTCGCCCGGACCTGCTGATCGCCGACGAGCCGACCACCGCGCTCGACGTGACCGTGCAGGCGCAAATCCTCGAGCTGATGCGGGACGTGCGGCGGGATTTCGGCACGGCCATCATCCTGATCACCCACGACCTCGGCGTGGTCGCGGGCTTGTGCGAACGGGTGCTGGTCATGCATGGCGGCGAGGAAAAAGAGGCCGGTCCGGTCAACGATATTTTCTATCGGCCGCAACATGCCTACACGCGCGCGTTGCTGGCCGCGGTGCCCCGGCTCGACAAGGTCGAGAGCGGTCGTCTCGCGGCCTTGTCCGACGGCGGCGACGCGCCTGCGGCGGCGGCCGCGCCGCTTTCGCGTCTTGAGCCGGACATGACGGCGCCGCCGTTACTCGATGTGTCGGACTTGCGCGTGCACTTCAAGCTGGCGCCGGAAACGACCTTCGGCAAGACGCGCCTGCTCAAGGCCGTCAACGGCCTCGAGCTCCAGTTACGTCCCGGTGAGACACTGGGAGTGGTCGGTGAGTCCGGTTGTGGCAAGTCGACGCTGGCGCGCGCGGTGCTGCGGCTGGTGCCGGCCACTACCGGCCGGGTCAGCCTGCTTGGCGAAGACATCACCGACAAGGACAAGAAAGCCATGCGCGTCCATCGGCGCGACATGCAGGTGATTTTCCAGGACCCGCTGGCCTCGCTGAACCCGCGCATGACGGTTGGCGACATCATTGCGGAACCGGTCCAGACGCACTTTCCCCGTACGCCGCGGCGGGAGGTGCGCCAGAAAGTGGAAGCGATGCTCGGCCGAGTGGGGCTGGGCCCGGAGCATATCAATCGCTATCCGCACGAATTCTCCGGCGGGCAGTGCCAGCGCATCGGTATCGCACGCGCGCTGGTATTGGAGCCAAAGCTGGTGATTTGCGACGAACCAGTCAGCGCGCTCGATGTCTCCATCCAGGCGCAGATCGTCAACCTGCTGATGGACCTGCAAGCCGAAATGCACCTGTCGCTGATTTTCATCGCGCACGACTTGGCGGTCGTACGCCACATCAGTCATCGCATCATGGTGATGTATCTCGGTCGGGTCGCCGAGGTTGCTGATCGCGTCACGCTGTACGAGCAGCCGATGCACCCCTATACCAAGGCGTTGATCCAGGCCGTGCCGATTCCGGACCCTGACAAGGAGCGCAACAAGCCGCACGCGCCGCTGCAGGGCGACTTGCCGTCGCCGGTCAATCCGCCGTCCGGCTGCGCGTTCCGGACGCGTTGCCCGATCGCCGAGGCGCGCTGCGCCACCGAGACGCCCGAGCTCAGGCGAGTCAAGGACCACCTGGTGGCCTGCCACCTGGCCTGAGGCCGCCGGAGGTTCGCGTACCATGAAAAAAGCCAGCCTGCTTGCGATTCCGGTCGTGTTGTTCGTCGTCGCGCTGTACCTGGGCGTCAGCGCGCTCGACCGGGAGGCGGAGCGCTTCAGCGCGCAACGCCTGGCCGCGCTGCAGGCGCAGGATGCACTCGTGCTGGTCGATATCCACGCCACCTGGTGCGTGACATGCCGGCGCCAGCGCGAGATTCTCCGCCGCTACAGGGAAGCGCACCCGGAAGTGGCGCTGCGCATCCTGAGCGTGGATTTCGACCACGACAAGCAGGCGGTGCGCGACCTGGGGGCGTCGTATCAATCGACTCTCGTGCTTTATCGTGGTAAAGAACGGGTCTGGTTCAGCGTCGGCGAAACGCGCGCCGAGGTCATTTTCGCGCAACTGAACGCGGCCGCCGGCTTATAGTTCAGCGGCTCGCGGCGAGCGTAAATATGGCGGCACCCGGACATCAAAGGATAGCCGTGATGACACCATCCGAACGGTCCCTCAAGGTCATGTTACTCGTGATGATCGCGGCTCTCGGCCTGTCGATCCCGCCGACCGTGGCCGCAGAACCTCGCTTCGAAGTGACACCGTTCATGGCATACCGGCTAGGCGGGCAATTCAAGACCGACGAGCCGGCCAATGGCGGCGCGGGGCGCACTGACGTCAAGAATGGCGCCGGCTGGGGTTTGGACCTCGGCCTGTACCGGGATGCGGAAAGTTATTACCAGTTTCTCTACAGTCGGCGCGATGCCGGCCTGGATACCGATGACGCCGCCTTGCGCGGCATTGATGTCCGCATAGAGTATTTCCAGTTGGGCGGCACCCTGCTGTTACCGCAAGCCGCCGGCCATGCCGGCTACATTTCCCTGACGATCGGACTCACACGGTTGGCCGCCCTGAGCGGTCCATACGGCTCCGAGCACGAGTTTTCGGCCAGCCTCGGCGGCGGGTTCCGCTATCCTTTCACGGACCGCCTGCACGCCAATGTCGGTGTGCGCGGTTATGCAACCTTCGTGGATCGGAATACCGACCTTGTCTGCATCAGCGATGGTGGCCAGGCGGGCTGCCTGTTGCGGTCGTCGGGGCGTACCCTCTGGGAAGTCGAGGGGCACGCGGGCCTGGCCTTCCGGTTCTGAACCCGTCCATCAGGCCTGCTTTCTCGGCGGCGGCACTTTTTTTGTGGCGTCGCCGTTTTCGAAACCGCGGCGCTCCATCTTGCCCCAGTCCCGGCGGCGGAACGCCAGGTCGAACAGCGCCTTCACCTTGACCAGTGACATAAACTGGCGAAAGCCGAAATTCTCCAGCAACCCGTAGACGAGCAGCCGGACCAGGTCGCGCAAGCGCGGATAGCGGCGGAACGCGATTTCCTCGAGCAGCAGCGCGCCAACCGACAGCAGCGACCCCACCACGAAGGCCACGATGAAAAACAGGACCAGGAAACTGCGGTCCAGGATACCGAGGTACCAGGCCAGCGCCACCGTGAAGTAACCGAGAATTTCGATCACCGGGCCGAGCAGTTCAAAGGCGACGAACCAGGGCATGCCGACGCTCCCGACCGAGCCGTATTTCGGTCGCAGGAACATGCTTCGGTAGGTCCACAAGGTTTGCAACAAGCCACGGTGCCAACGGGAACGCTGGCGAATCAGCACCTTCCATGTCTCGGGTACTTCAGTCCAGCAGACCGGGTCCGGGACGAAAACGATGCGATAGCGGCGGCCCTCATCCACCATGGCTTTGTGCAGCCGGACGACGAGTTCCGCATCCTCGGTGTCGGTGTTTTCCGAGTAACCGCCGATCTCTATGATTTCTTTCTTGCGGTACAGGCCGAACGCACCGGAGATGATGAGCAGGGAATGGATCGCACTCCAGCCGGCGCGTCCCGCCAGGAAGGCGCGCAGGTATTCGACCACCTGCATCACGGCAATCCTGTTTTTCGGCAGCCCGATCCGCACGATGCGGCCGTCACTCACCTGGCAACCATTGGCGACGCGCACGATGCCGCCGGCCGCCACGGTTTCCTGCGGCGCCTCGATGAACGGTTTCACCAAGCGTAATAGAGCATTTTCCTCGATCAGGGAATCGGCGTCGATAGAGCAGAACAGCGGATAGCGGGTGACGTTCAGACCGGCATTTAGCGCATCGGATTTGCCGCCCTGTTCCTTGTCGAGCACCACCAGGTTGGGGTGCGTCATGGACCGGTAAAGACCACGCAACGGGCGGCTCGGCAGCATGACCCGAACGGGTTCCTCGGAGCGTCGCAGGTCGAATGTCTCGACCAGCCTGGCCAGGGTGTCGTCGGTCGAGCCGTCGTTGATGACAATGATCTCGTAGCTGCCGTAATTGAGCTTCAGCAGCGAGTTGAGACTCTCGATAATATTGCGCGCTTCATTGTAGGCCGGCACGAGCAGGGAAATGGGCGGCGTCAGCTCGGAGCTGCGGATCTGCTGGTAGTCAGGAAAAATGCTGCGCTTGATGAATTGCCACAGCGCGCGCAGCGACAACAGGAAGATAGCCAGGTAGCCGAGATTGATCAGCGCGAAATACACGATGATGAAGTGGTTGAAGCCGACAATCAGGTCGGTGAGAAATGCGGAATTGGCGGGGCTCAGCATGTCAGTGCCTCGTTGCTGAGCATCGCCCGGGCCTGGTCGCGGGCGAAGCGATCGGTGTCATTCGCCATATGGGCCAGGGCCTCGCGGCCTTGCGGCCCCATGGCCCGCAGCGCCTCGGCGCCATTGGCACGCACCCACCATTCCGGGTCGCGCAATGCGTCGCAGAGTGCGGGGATCGCCGCTTTGATTTGCAGGGCGCCGAGGGCTTTTGCGGCCATGGCGCGCACCGGCCAGGCCTCGTCGTGCAAGGCGGCCGTCAGCTGCTCAGCTGCGGGCGAGTAATTCATTTGACCCAGCGCCGCGGCGGAGCGTGCACGAATATCGCTGTCGTCATCTGCCAGCAAGTGCATGATCGCGCTCGCGGTCACCGGTCCACCGATGCGGGCCAGCACGTCGATGGCCGCGAGGCGGGCGCCGCGCCCCATCGACGGCAGGGCCGCCACCAGGGCTTCGGCCGTGCCCGGTCCCATGTTTGCCAGCAGGCCGGAAATCCGGATGGCGGACCACCGGTTCTCATCGGTCAGCGCGTTCAACAGGGCGTCTCGGGATCGTGTCCCCCCCAGCGCGCCGAGCGCCGCGGCAGCCCGCATGCGCACGTCGAGCTCAGGGTCGTTGAGCGCCTCGATGAGCAGGTCGGTCGTGTGCGGGAGCCGCAGTACACCGAGCAGCTCCACGGCCCGTTCCCGTTGCCACGGGTCACGCCGACGCAACTGCTTGATCCAGCGATCCACGTGGCCATGCCGCCCGAGCCAGGCGATGATCCGTTCGCGTATGTCGGTGCTCGCGCCCGGCAGGCGTTGCAGGCAGAGGTCAAGAAAGATGGCGTGGTCCGGCCAGCGGCGGAGCTTGCCGAGTGCCGGCGGTGGCGGCGCAGCGGGATCGGTGAACCAGGGCGCCAGTTTCCGTTCCAGCATGGCCCGTCGCTCGCGCTCGATGCTCGCGAACCAGGTGATCAGCCAGCGGCGTAACAGGATGTAGAGCACCAGCGTGATTAGCAGCCCGGCCAGCAGCATGATTGCAATTGCGACCAACGTGCGCATCAGCGGCCCATGCCGAAGCGGTGCAATAACTTGACGCCCACGCGGGTATAGCGCCAGTCCGCGGCGCCCTGGGACGCGTAGGATCCCGCTTCCCCCCATGCCTCGATGCGCACGCCCTTGGTCGCCTGCCAGCCGAGGCGACCGACGAGTACGTAGTAGGGGTCGTTCGAAGTGCGCACGCCGGACTGGTCGAAGGACTGCAGGCCGATCTCGGCGTTGAGGTTGTAATCGAGCCGGTCGTGGCCGGATACCGGACCATGAGCACGCAGGCCCAGTCCGGTCGCGAGGAAGTTGTCGGGATCAAAATAGCCGTTATCGAGATCCTTTTGCCAGTCCAGCCAGCGAAGGTTAAGGCCTGGTTCCAGCGTGTGATCTCCGTATTGAGCACTCCGGCGGAGGCTGATATCAGCAGCCAAGCGCCGATTCTGATCGGAAAGACTCCAGGCGGATGCCTCGCCGGCCAGTCGCCAGCGCTGCCCGGCCGGACCGTTGGCGGCGGCCGTGAAAGATTCGATGACGATACGGTTGTCGATCAGGGGTACTGAATAACGGAACGGCTCCCGGCGGGCCTGCAGTGAACCATTCCAGGAACCCTGGAGGGGGAACGACCAGCGCAATCCCCAGTCACTGACATCGTGGTCGTCGAAGCCGGGACTTGTCATGCGATCCAGGCCGAGCATGGCCTCGACCCGGTGTTGCG
Organism: Gammaproteobacteria bacterium; assembly: GCA_047921455.1. Classification (GTDB taxonomy): domain Bacteria; phylum Pseudomonadota; class Gammaproteobacteria; order Steroidobacterales; family XN24; genus XN24. The sequence goes on along the minus strand of JBLRWC010000012.1, from coordinate 60,027 downwards.
TGCGGGGCGTCCAGGTGGCGGTGCCTTGCAGTGAACGAATCGTGCCGCGTCGCCCGAACGTGCGGACATCGTAATCGGCATAGGCCAGCCGCATTGCCGGGCCGCGCGCCGGCAATAGACCAGCCTCGAAACGTATCGTGGTCAACAGGTTGCGGTCACTGTCGTCGAACTGGTCCCAGCTGCCGGATACCCATGGTGCGGTCGCGCGACGCGTGGCGATGAGCAAGTCGAGCGTCTCGGTATCATCGGGATAGCGTTCGGCAAGCTGTTCGGCGCGTCGTCGCGCGCTGGCCGTCGCGCCTTCCCACAGGTCCAGGTAGGCGAGCCCGATATGCGCCATCCTGGGGTCAGTTGCAGCCCGCGCCGCAGCTTCGTACGCGGGGCGCGCCCGCTGGAGGTCGCCGGACCATGCCCATGTCTGGGCGACGCCCAGCAGGGCATCGGGGTGATCAGGGTGGGTTTCGAGGACCGTCGTGTATTCGTTGCGCGCAGCGGCGGTCTCGCCCGACCAGGACAGCACCCGCGCCAGGCCGAGCCGTGCTGCCAGGTCTTCAGGCGCGTCGGTCAGCAGCACCCGGAAGGCCTCGATGGCTTCGTCGTAGCGACCCGCCCACGACAGCACCTTGGCGCGTTCTCGCCGGGCAAGTTCATGGCCGGGGTCGCGGGCCAGTACCTCCGCGTACAGCGCGAGCGCCTCATCGAAGCGCTGCTCCCACGACAGGCGCTGCGCACTTGCGGCGAGCGAGTCGAGTTCAGCGGAGCGTTCGGCGCCGAAAGCGGGCAGCGACCAGAGCAGGACGCAAACAGCCGTGGCGAGCAGGTGGAAGCGCACCGGTTGTTTCATGGCGTGTCGCCTTCGCGCTCATCCGCTTGCTGCGCGATCACGTCGGGCAGCGTTTCGAAAGCCGCGACGACCAGTTCGATGCCATGCTTGGGTTCCAGCTGATAGCCTGGCGTGGTCCAGGGGTTCAAGGAAAACGGCGCCGGCTCCGTACCGGCAGCGGGTAAGCGGCTGGCGCGCGTGGCGTCCGTCGGGTCTTGCGCGCAGGCATACAGGCGCAGGCCTTCGGTGATCGCTGTACCCAGTTCCGGGCCCGCTTCGAGCTGGTGCAATACGCGGCCGGTCGATGGGTCGGCGAAATTCAACAGGCCCCATGGAATGCGCAGTTCGATCATGCCGTCGGCGGTACCGACGACGACGTCGCTGCGCGTGTCGAAGTCCGGTGCATTCGGGTCCAGCGAACCGAACCGCAACCGGCCGGGCGCGACGGACCGCGCCGGAATCCGGGTGCCGTCGCGGGTGAAGCGCTCGCGGTTGGTCAGCAGTTCCAGCGCTGCGAAGCGGCCGGTCGGCGCCAGTGGCGAGGCCAGCACATCGATCCGGCCGCGTTCCGCCGGGTGACGCGGCCGATACGGGGGCGTGACCAGCAGGGCGCTCTCGTCGGGCCCGCGCAGCACGGCGGCGAATTCGACGCCGGTGGCGGTCGGACAGGCCACGGGCGACGGCAAGCTGCGCTCGCCACGTTCGGGCGCATAGGTGTCCAGGCCGACGGTATAGGCGGTCTGCGTCCAGTCCACCGGGCCCTGTCCATCGGTCTCCAACAGGACATACAGGTACCCGGCGTCATGCGTTGCCCGCAGATCGCGCAATTGCAGCCAGCCCTCGGCGGAGGCGTTTTCGGCCGCGCTTGCCAGCCGTTGTGCGGCACGCCACTCATCGAGCTTGCCGCTGAGGCTGACGGGCGCAAGCGGGCGGGCGGCCCACAGGCCATAGGATTGTTCCGCGCTCTCGGCGTTAAACCAGAAGGCCCGCTGATCCTCGGGCACTTCGAAGGGGCTCGTGGACCAGGTGCTCTTGAACCATTCGTCCATGAAGGCGAAGACCACGCCGCCGGCCAGGCCTTCGGCATGGATGGCGTGTGTCATCCGCGCGGTGGTGCGCATGGCGTCCGGTTCGTGCTGTCCGCCGTGGTGCAGGCCTTCCGGTTGCACGTGCGCAATGCCGCGGCTGGTGGACATGCCGAATTCGGCGATCAGCACAGGCTGGCGGCCGTGGTAGGCCTTCAGCGCACGCAGGTACCCGGCATAGCGGAAGCTGCCGTACTCGTCCTCGACTTCCGCAAACGACGGCTCGAGATTCATGAAGTACGGAAAATTCGGATACACGTGGTAGGAGGCGAATACCCCGGGAGCGAAGGCGGGCGTGCCCGTCATCAGCGTGGTATCGACCGAGATGGCGTCATCGTCCCAGGCCGGTTCGGCGCGAGCCGGTATCGGAATGCCATCGTGCTGCAGGCGCCAGGCGTCTTCCTCGGTGCGATTCGCCTCGGTCGGGTGATGCAGGGGGTCCAGGGTCGGCCAGTTGGCGAAAGTGAGCGGCCGCCCGGCGCCGAAACGGCGCGCCTCGTAAGCGGCCGCGAATTCGAGCGTCGCGCCGATCCAGCATTCCATGGCGTTGCCGTCGCGCACGGCGACGAAGCGCCCCACGTAGCTGCAGGGATCCGGGTGCATCTCGTCGAACGCTGCGACCGCAAAAGGCTCCCACTCGCGGCCGATGATCCAGGCCAGGGTGTAGGGCGACACGTCCGCGTCGTAGACGCCGCGGGCATGGCCGCGGAGGGGCGAAAACACCAGGTCGCCATGCACTGCGTCGATCACGCGGGCGATCTCCGCCTGGAAATCGCGTACGTACGCCGGGGCATCGAAATCGTGTTCGGGCGGCAGCTCGGCCCAGACGCCCTGGAGCAGCCAGAGCGGGCGTGTCTCCTCGGCCCGGTTGTGGGTAGCCAGCGCGCGGTAAAAGGCAGGCGGTTGCAAAGTGTAGACGCGGATGGCGTTCGCGCCCAGCGCGGCCACCTGTTGCAGCCATTCGGTCCAGGTACCCTCATCGCGGGGTGCTTCCGAGGGATACCGGCCAGGCAGCGCCGGGCCGATGTTCACACCCTTGACGAACAGGGCCTGCCAGCGACCGTCCGGCTGGCGCACCTCGAGGTAATCCTCGCCCGCGCGGGCGAAGTAACGCAGTTCGCCCGCCGCGGCATCCGCTTGCTGCCGGTGCTCGCCCGACCCGCCGGCCTTGCGAGTCGCGGCCACCTGCGCATAGCGCATGGCGCGGTCCGTGGGCCGCGTACGTAATGCCTTGGCCGCACCTGCTTGAGCCAGTACTGCAGCCGGATCGCCGTCCGGGAGCGCATCCACCGCAAGCGCCAGCCCTTCGGCCGCATCGGTGGAACGGGGTGATCCTTGCAATGCTTTGTGAAACCAGTTCACCGCTGTCGCCGGGTCGCCCTCGCGCAAGGCAACATGGCCGAGGCCGGTGGCGGCGTCCACCGAGTGCCGCACGCGGCCCAGGGCCTCGCGGAACGCTGCTGCGGCGACTGCGTGGTGTTCGACAGTCAGTTCGCACCACCCCAGCGCGACCCAGCTGTCGTGGGCGACCAGTTGGCGCTCGATGCCCAAGCGGATGGCTTTCAATGCGGCCGCTGGGCCGGCGGCATGCAACACGTCGGCCCAGCGGGCTTCCAGCAGCGGCCGCAGGTCGGCGCGCAGGAAATCACAGTCCGGCTCCGGCGCCCGGCCGGAACTGCAGCCGCCGCCGGCAAGGCCGGCCAGGAGTACTGCTGCCAGCGCCGCCGCACGCATCTTTCCGGGCGCAACTTGGACTGCGCCGGTCATTCGCATGATCAGGCGATTGTGGTGGTTCACGCGTGGATCCGGGTTATGCGGCGGAAGTCATGGGAATTATCACACCCCGCTGCGATATGTTGAATGGAATCCGTCACAATTCAGAGCGTAAAACTATCCGCTGCAGGATTTCCCGGGAGTCAACAGGCGCGCCGGGCAAGTCACCGCGGGAGCGCGCTAAAATGCCCCAGTCGGTGGTGACTGCCACGTACCGGAGGCGTACTCGCATGCAAGCCCTGGAGCTTAAATTTCCGCCGGTGGCACAGTTCCTGGCGGCGGCCGCGCTCATGTGGGCAATCGCGGTGCTGGCGCCGCTGGGTGATTTCCGCTGGCCCGGCCAGTTGCTGCTGGCCAGCGTCGTGCTGCTGCTTGCCGGGCTGGTCGGCATGGCCGCTGTGCGCACCTTTGCCCGCGCCGAAACATCGGTCAATCCGATGCGCCCGGAGGCCGCGTCCCGGCTGGTCACGCACGGCATTTACCGGTACACGCGCAACCCCATGTACTTGTCATTGTTGCTGGCGCTGGTCGCATGGGGTACCTGGCTGGGCAATGCGCTCGCACTGCTGGTCATCCCGGCGTTCATGTTGCTGGTCAAGCGTTTGCAGATCCGCCCGGAGGAACGCGCGCTGGCCGCCTTGTTCGGCGCAGAGTATGCCGCTTACGCGGCCAAGGTGCGGCGCTGGCTCTGAATGGCGGCGGCGTCAGCTCAAGACAGCACCCTGTGATGCGCAACCCACCAGCCGGGCGTATTTCTCGAGCACGGTCCCGGGTTTCTCGCCGGGTGGCGGCTGCCAGTCCGCAAGGCGCCGGGCGAGTTCCGTGCGACCGACGCGCAGCGTGAGTTCCCGGTGTTGTGCATCAATCTCGATTTCGTCGCCATCCTCGATGGCGGCGATGGGACCCCCCATGGCGGCTTCCGGCGCAACGTGGCCGACGACGAAGCCGTGGCTGCCGCCGGAAAAACGGCCGTCGGTAATGAGCGCCACTGAATCGCCGAGGCCCCGACCCATGATGGCAGCGGTCGGCGACAGCATTTCGGGCATGCCGGGCGCCCCTTTCGGGCCGAGGTAGCGAATCACGACGACGTCGCCGGCCACGATGTCGCCCGCGAGAATGGCGCCGAGCGCTTCCTGTTCGGCGCCGAAGACCTTCGCGCGACCGACAAAACGCTCGCCTTCCTTGCCGGTAATCTTGGCGACGGCGCCCGCGGGCGCAAGGTTACCCTTGAGGACGACCAGGTGGCTGTCCGCCTTGAGCGGCGCCGCCAGCGGTCGCACGATGTCCTGCCCCTCGGGGTAGGGGGCGACTTCGGCCAGGTCTTCGCCAAGCGTCCGGCCGCTGACGGTCAGGCAGTCGCCGTGCAGCAGCCCGGCCTCGAGCAGCATTTTCATCAGCGGCCGGATACCGCCGATCGCGATCAGTTCCGACATCAGGTACTTGCCGCTCGGTTTCAGGTCGGCGAGTACCGGCACGCGATCGCCGATGCGGCTGAAGTCGTCGAGTGTCAGGGGCACCCCGGCGGCGTCGGCAATACCGAGGAGGTGCAGCACCGCGTTGGTAGAACCGCCGAGCGCAATCGTCACGGTAATGGCGTTTTCAAACGCGTCACGCGTGAGGATGTCCGATGGCTTGATATTCCGGGCCAGCAGGTCCAGCACCGCAGCGCCGGCGCGCCGACAGTCCTCGGCCTTGGCCTCGCTGACGGCTTCCTGGGCGGAGCTGTTCGGCAAGCTCAGGCCGAGCGCCTCGATGGCGGAGGCCATGGTGTTGGCGGTGTACATGCCGCCGCAGGAGCCGGGACCGGGAATGGCCGTGCGCTCGATCGCACCGAGCTCAGCCGTGGAAACCGTGCCGCGCGCATGACCGCCGACCGCCTCGAATACCGAGACAATGTCGGTGCGACCGGCGCCCGGCCGAATAGTGCCGCCGTAGACGAATACGCTGGGCCGATCGAGCCGCGCCATCGCCATGACGCAACCGGGCATGTTCTTGTCGCAGCCGCCGATGGCCACGAAGCCGTCGAAGCCTTCGCCGGCCACCACGGTTTCAATGGAATCAGCGATGACTTCGCGCGAGACCAGCGAATACCGCATCCCGGGCGTGCCCATCGAAATCCCGTCCGAGACCGTGATGGTGTTAAAGATCACGGCCTTCCCGCCGGCTTCATTTGCCCCGGTCGCCGCCCGGCGGGCCAGTTCGTCGATGTGCATGTTGCAGGGCGTGACAGCGGCCCAGGTCGATGCGATGCCGACTTGCGGCTTGTTGAAATCTGCATCGGTGAAGCCCACGGCGCGGAGCATGGCTCGGCTGGGTGCGCGGGTGACGCCGTCCACGACGGGGCCGGAATGCCTGCGGGATTGCTCGTCGCTCATCTCAAAAACCACCCTTGACAATATAATGTGTAACAAACGCCATCATGCCGGAAAATGAACCGGTCAATACGGAGTCACCGAAAAAAAGTGTTGACAGGCCGGAAACAGTCATGCATAGAATCCGTCCAACCTGATTGCAGCGCAACAAGCCTCACCGAAACAATGATCCATCGCAAGTCACATCGCAGGGCACCACAAAGGCAGCGGCTGATCGCCGCGGCCCGCGAGCCGCGCCGCGTGCCCATTAACGCGATCAACATGCTTCTTGGCCTCATTATTCTCGTACTCGTACTTGGGAAGAGCGGGGTCATGGTGTAGGTAGGCTAAGCAGCAGCAAGATAACTAAACCAGAAGACCCCGCAACCGGAAACGGCTGCGGGGTTTTCGCTTTTAAGTCCAGAGAAAAAAGGTAGTGAGCATGAAAATTTACGTCGAATCGGATGTCGAGCCGGGTCACGCGGGCGTGCGCCGCATCGCCGTCATCGGCTATGGCAGCCAGGGCCGCGCCCACGCGTTGAATCTGCGGGACAGCGGCTTCGACGTGACCGTCGGATTGCGGCCGAACGGTCCGAGCTGGCAGCGGGCTGAAGCGGACGGCATGCAAGTCGCCGCACCCGCAGAGGCCGCCGATGGCGCGGACATCGTTGCGGTGCTCGTGCCCGACATGGCGGCGCCGGCCGTGTGGCGCGCAATCGAAGCCAACATCAAGCCCGGCGCGGCGGCACTGTTCGCACACGGCTTCAACATCCACTACGGCTCGATCAAGGCGCCGGCGAACATCGACGTGATCCTGGTGGCGCCGAAAGGTCCCGGGGCGCTGGTGCGCCGGCAGTTTGAAGAGGGTCGCGGCGTGCCCTGCCTGATGGCAGTCGCGCAGGACGCCACCGGCCGCGCCAAGGCGCACGCACTGGCCTATGCGCATGGCATCGGCGGCACCCGGGGCGGGGTACTGGAAACCACCTTTGCCGAGGAGACGGAGACCGACCTGTTTGGTGAACAGGCCGTGCTGTGCGGCGGCGTGACGGAACTGGTGGTGCAGGGCTTCGAAACACTGGTGGAAGCCGGCTACCAGCCCGAGGTGGCGTATTTCGAGTGCATGCACGAGCTCAAGTTGATCGTCGACCTGTTGCACGAGGGCGGGATGGCGAAGATGCATGAGTTCGTGAGCGATACGGCCAAGTACGGCGACCTCAGCCGCGGCCCGCGCATCATCGACGAGCACACTCGTGAGCGCATGCGCGAAGTGCTGGGCGAGATTCGCGACGGCACCTTTGCACGCGAGTGGCAGGCCGAGCACGAGGCCGGCCTGCCGAATTACAAGGCGCTGCTGAACGCGGACCTGAACCACCCGGTGGAGAAGGTCGGCCGAGAGCTGCGCGCCCGCATGTCCTGGCTGAAGTCAGACAAGCAGGCGGCCGCATGAGCATGAAGGGCGCAGAGCTGCTCGTTCGCGCCCTGGAACAGGAGGGCGTCGAGCACATTTTCGGCTACCCCGGCGGGGCGATCATGCCGGTCTACGATGCCTTGCTGAATTCGCCCATCAAGCACATCCTGGCGCGCCACGAGCAGGGCGCGGCGCTGGCCGCCGACGCCTATGCGCGCGTCACCGGCCGGCCGGCGGTGTGCATGGCTACCTCCGGCCCGGGCGCGACCAACTTGGTGACCGGCATCGCGAATGCTTTCATGGACTCGGTGCCACTGGTCATCATCACCGGCCAGGTGCCGACCGTGGTGATGGGCACGGACGCCTTCCAGGAAGTAGACGTATTCGGCATCACCATGCCGATCGTGAAGCACAGCTTCATCGTGCGGCGCGCCGAGGACATTCCAAAGGTTGTGGCACAAGCTTTCCAGATCGCGGCCGAGGGCCGGCCCGGGCCCGTGCTGGTGGATCTGCCCAAGGACATCTCCAATGCCGTGCCGGCGGCGACGCCGATTTTCGAGATGCGGCGCGCCAGGCATGCATCGCCGGACCCGGCACAGCTGCGTATCGCGCGCGACTTGATCATGCAGGCCGAGCGGCCGGTGCTTTACGGCGGCGGCGGCATCCCGATGGCTGGTGCGGTGGACGCGTTCCGCGCTTACGCACGGGCCAGCGGGATCCCGACCGTCACGACGCTGAAAGGCATCGGCTCGCTGCCGACGCGCGACGACACGTACCTCGGCATGCTGGGCATGCATGGCAACCGTGCCGCCAACCAGGCGATCCAGGAGTCGGACCTGTTGATCTGCGTCGGCGCGCGCTTCGACGATCGCGCCACCGGGCGGCTGGACGGTTTCGCACCCAAGGCGAAAGTGATCCACATGGACGCCGACCCGAGCGAGATCGGCAAGCTGCGCCATGCGGACGCGGGGCTGCTGGGCGACCTGCTGGAATCCTTGGCGGCCATGCCCACCGGGCTGGCCATCCAGCCGTGGCAGCAGTGGTGTGCCGAGCGCAAGGCCGAGCATGCCTGGCGGTATGACGCCCCCGGCGAGTACATCTATGTGCCGGACATGCTGCGTAAACTGACCGAGGCGGCGCCGGACGTGACCATCGCCTGTGATGTCGGCCAACACCAGATGTGGGTGGCGCAGCATTGCCATTTCAACCGGCCGGAGCAGCACCTGACCAGCGCGGGACTCGGCACCATGGGTTACGGTGTGCCGGCCGGGATCGGCGCCTGCCTGGCGCAACCCGGGGCGCGCGTCGTGACGGTCTCCGGCGACGGCTCGATCATGATGAATATCCAGGAGCTGGCGACTATCCGCCGCTACGGCCTGGACCTGAAAATCCTGCTGGTCGACAACTCGTCGCTGGGCATGGTGCGCCAGTGGCAGCAGTTGTTCCACGAGGAGCGCTACAGCGAGGTGGACCTGTCCGATAACCCGGACTTTGTCGCGGTCGCTGCTTCTTTCGGCGTGCCGGGCTTTCGTATCACGCGGCGCGACGAGGTGGACGGGGCGATCCGCCGCCTGCTGGAAACCGAGGGCCCGCTGCTGGCCCATGTCTGTATTGATCCCAAGAGCAATGTCTGGCCGCTGGTGCCGCCGGGCCAGAGCAATGACGTCATGATGGAGGAGCTGAGCGCATGAACCACACGCTGCGAATGAACATTCAGAAAGTCGAAGGGGCGATCATTCGGCTGCTGGGGCTCATCGAGCGCCGCGGCTTCTCGGTGACCGCGATGAACGCGCATACGGACGACGCCGCGCAACAGGTGGAAATCACGGTCCACGTGCACTCGGCGGGCCGCTCGGTGGATACCCTGGCGAGGCAAATCGGCAAGCTCTACGACGTGCGTAGCGTCGCCTGCCTGACCACCGTCGAGGAGACAGTGGTACTGAAGGAGAGCGTGGCATGTTGACCAACAGCTCCCTGGCTTTCGATCGTTTCGCGGATGTCGCGACGCACGAGCCGCTACTGTCAGCGGTGCCCGGCCAGGCAGAGGGCGGCGACCCGGTCGTGACGCCAGCCGATATTCGCCAGGCCATGGACGTCGTGCGCGAGCACCTGGTTCCCACGCCGCTGGTGACGCATCCGCTGCTTGACCAGCGTGCCGGGTGCGAGTTGTTCGTCAAGCTGGAAAATACTCAGCAGATCGGCTCCTTCAAGATTCGCGGCGCGTTGAACCTGCTGGCGAAGATGCCTGCTGCCGAGCGGGCGCGTGGCCTGGTCACCGCAACGCGGGGCAACCACGGCCAGTCGATCGCGCAGGCGGCGCGCCTGCACGGCGCCTGTTGCACGGTCTTTGTGCCGCGCGCCAACAATCCCGATCACAACGCCGCCATGGCGGCGCTGGGCGCGCGCGTGATCGAGGTGGGCCATGATTTCGACGCCGCGATGCTGGCCGCCGAGGAGCATGCGGCGCAGACCGGCGCCCGCCTGGTCCACCAGGGGCGCGACCTCGACCTGGTCGCCGGCGCGGGTACGGTCGCGCTGGAAATGCTGGCGCAGGCGGAGGATCGCCTCGATGCAGTATTTATCCCGGTCGGCGCTGGCAGCCTGGCCGCCGGCATGGCCGTCGCCATCAAGGCCCTCAGTCCGGCGACGCGCGTGTTCGGGGTTTGCGCGGAAAACGCGCCCGCCATGCACCACGCCTGGCACACCGGGGAATACCTGCCGTTCGCGGCGACCGAGACGCTGGCGGACGGCCTGGCCGTGCGGGTCCCTGTGGCCGTGACGCTCGGCATCATGCGGCCGTTGCTCGACGGCATGGTGCTGGTCTCGGAGCGCGAGATCCAGGACGGCATTCGCGCTTATGCGCAGACCCTGCACCAGATGGCGGAAGGCGCCGCGGCCGCGGCCCTCGCGGCCGCCATACGGCATGGCGAGTCGTTTGCCGGACAGCGGGTCGGCGTGGTGCTGACCGGCGGCAATATCAATGCGGCCACGTTGATGGGTGCGCTGGCGGACGAGCGCCCCCGGCACGAACCGCGGGCGATGCCGTATTTCCCGATCGGCGAGCTGTCCTATGGATACTGACATCGGGCGGCTCATAGTCTTCGACACCACGCTGCGCGACGGCGAGCAGGCGCCTGGCTGCAGCATGACGGATCGCGAGAAGTTGCGCGTGGCGCGGGCGCTGGCGGAACTTGGTGTGGACGTCATCGAGGCGGGATTCCCGGCCGCGTCCGACGGCGACTTCGCTTCGGTGCGCCTGATTGCACGCGAAATCCAGGGGCCGATCATCTGTGGCCTGGCGCGCTGTGGCGGCAATGATATCGAGCGCGCATGGCAGGCTTTGCGAGAGGCCGAGCGGGCGCGGTTGCACGTGTTCATTGCGACCAGCCCGATCCATCGAGAGTTCAAGCTTGGCCTGAGCCGCGAGGATGTGCTGCGGCGCGCGGTCGAAGGCGTGCGCGTGGCGCGCGCCTTGTGCGACGATGTCGAGTTCTCCGCCGAGGATGCGGCTCGCACCGAGCCGGAGTACCTCGCCGAGGTCATCACGGCGGTCATCGAGGCCGGCGCGACCACCGTGAATATTCCCGATACGGTCGGTTATGCGTTGCCGGAAGAATTCGCCGAGCGCATCACCTACTTGCGCGCGCATGTGCCGAACATCGACCAGGCTGTCATCAGCGTGCATTGTCACGACGATCTCGGCATGGCGGTGGCCAACAGCCTGGCCGCGGTGCAGGCCGGGGCGCGACAGGTGGAATGCACCATCAACGGGATCGGCGAGCGGGCCGGCAATTGCGCCCTCGAAGAAGTGGTCATGGCCGTGCGCACGCGCGCGGAACGCCTGGGCGTGCAAACCGGCGTGGATACGCGGCGCCTGGCGCCGACCAGTCGGCTAGTGGCCGCCGTCACCGGCGTGGCCGTGCCGCGCAACAAGGCCGTGGTGGGTGAGAATGCCTTTGCCCACGAGGCCGGCATTCACCAGCACGGCATGCTGCGCAACCAGGAAACCTACGAAATCATGCGTCCCGAGGACGTCGGGCTCGGCGGCAGCCGCCTGGTGCTGGGCAAGCACAGCGGCCGGCACGCCTTTCGCAGCCGCGTCGAAGCGCTGGGCCTGGCGCTCGACGAGACTGAACTCGATCGCGCCTTTATCGCCTTCAAGACACTGGCGGACCGCAAGAAGGAGATTTTCGACGCCGACATCGAGGCGCTGGTGTTGCGTTCCGATGCGGCGGGCGCCGGGCCGTGGCGGCTGGCGGCGTTGCGAATCCGGTCTGGCGAAGGACCGCGTGCATCGGCGGAAGTCGAACTGGCGCATGCGGACGGCCAGCTATGTACCGAATCGGCCGACGGCGACGGGCCGGTCGAGGCCGCATTCCGCGCCATCGAGCGGGCCACGGGGATTGCGGTGGAGCTGAAAAGTTTCGATATCCGCAATGTCACCATCGGTGAGGACGCCCAGGGCGAAGCCGTCGTAAGCGTTGCTTACGGCGGGCGCAGCTGGCAGGGGAAGGGCTTCGACACCGATATCATCCAGGCCAGTGCGCTGGCATTTTTACAGGTCATCAACCGGATCTGCGCCCGCCAGGGCGCGGATGCGGCTGCCTGACACGACATTCATCCAGATCCAGGCAACGGAGTATTCAAGTGGCGTCCAAGTTTCCCCGCTACATTTGGCAGAACGGCAGGCTCGTGCCCGGCGAACACGCGACGGTGCATGTCCTGTCACACGCACTGCACTACGGCTCGTCGGTATTCGAGGGCGTGCGCGTGTACCAGACGCCCGAGGGATCACGCTCGTTCCGGCTCCGTGAACACATCACCCGGCTGTTCAATTCCGCCAAGCTGTACCGCATCGCAATTCCGTTCAGCCAGGAAGAAATCGAGGCGGCCTGTAACCAGGCAGTGCTGGCGAACGACCTGGATGGCGGCGCGTATGTCCGGCCCGTGGTGTTTCGCGGTTTTGCCGGCCTCGGTCTGACCGCGCCGGCCGACTCCCCCGTCGAGGTCGCGATCGCGGCCATCGAGTGGGGTGCTTACCTGGGTGCGGAGGGACTCAAGAACGGCGTCGACGTATGCGTGTCCTCCTGGCAGCGCGTGGCGCCGAATACGATTCCGTCGGGCGCCAAGGCCGCTGGCGGGTACCTCTCCAGCCAGCTCATCAGCATGGAGGCCAAGCGACACGGTTACGCCGAGGGGATCGGCCTGACGACAGACGGCATGGTGGGCGAGGGCGCCGGCGAGAATATTTTTATCGTCAAGGACGGCAAGATCTACACGCCGCCGGCAGCCTGTTCGATCCTGGCCGGCATTACGCGTGATACCGTGATCACGCTGGCGCGCGATGCCGGCTACGAAGTGCATGAGCAGACCATGCCGCGCGAGATGCTGTACTTTGCGGACGAAATATTTTTCTCCGGCACGGCGGCGGAGGTCACGCCGGTGCGTTCCGTGGACCAGATCCAGGTGGGCGCCGGCGTGCGCGGTCCGATTACCGAAGTCATCCAGGCGCGCTTCTTTGGCCTGTTCAATGGCCAGACGCGCGACCAGTGGGGCTGGCTGCAGCCGCTGGAGATGCCGGTTGCCGCGGCGCCGGCCTCGGTGGCGGTATGAGCGACGCGGCGCCACAGCACCACGGGCCGCGCACGCTGTTCCAGAAAGTCTGGGACCGGCATGTCGTTGTGCCCGAGACGGACGAGACGCCGGCAGTGCTGTATATCGACCTGCACCTGTTGCACGAAGTCACTTCGCCACAGGCCTTTGCCGTGCTGCGGGAACGCGGCCTGCAGGTGCGCCGGCCGGAATGTACGCTCGCCACCGTCGATCACTCGGTGCCGACCGACGCCGCGGCATGGGCGGCAGGCCTGGTCGACATGGATCATGCGGCGCGCCACCAGGTGCGCAGGCTGGGCGACAATTGCGGCCGGGCCGGCGTGCGGTTGTTCGGCATCAACAGTTCGCGTCGTGGCATTGTGCACGTGATCGGCCCCGAGCAAGGAGCGACTCGGCCCGGCATGACCATTGTGTGCGGCGACAGCCATACTACGACCCATGGTGCTTTCGGCGCACTCGCATTCGGCATCGGCACCACCGAAGTCGGTCACGTCCTGGCCACCCAATGCCTGTTGCAGCGCCGGCCGAAAACGCTGCGCGTGGAAATTGCCGGGCGCTTGGGGCAGGGTGTGGGAGCGAAGGACGTCATTCTCGCCGTCATCGGGCAAATCGGCGTCGGTGGCGGGACCGGGCATGTCATCGAGTTCTGCGGCGCCGCGGTAGCGGCGATGTCCATGGACGAACGGATGACCTTGTGCAACATGGCGATCGAGGCCGGTGCACGCGCCGGCATGGTCGCGCCCGACGACGTCACCTTCGAATATCTTTTCGGCCGGCCGATGGCGCCTTCCGGCCCCGCCTGGGACCGCGCGGTGGCCGAGTGGCGCTCCCTGGCGTCGGACCCTGGCGCCGAATACGACCGCAGTGTGACCGTGGACGTCTCGCAACTCGAGCCGCAGGTCACCTGGGGCACCGATCCCGGCATGGTGATCCCTGTGACTGGCCACATTCCCCAGCCGACCGGCGCGGGCTATCGCAAGGCACTGGATTACATGGGCCTGCAGCCGGGTGCGGCCATCGCGGGCCAACCGGTCCAGGTGGTCTTTATCGGCAGCTGCACCAACTCGCGGCTCAGCGACCTGCGCGAAGCCGCAGCGCTGCTGCGGGGCCGGCGCGTGGCGCAGGGCGTGCGCATGCTGGTGGTGCCAGGAAGCCAGCAGACGCGTGCGCAGGCCGAGGCGGAAGAGCTTCATCGGGTGTTCATCGAGGCGGGTGCGGAATGGCACCAGTCGGGTTGCTCGTTGTGCATTGCTATGAACGGCGACCGTGCTGCCGCGGGCCAGTATGTGATCAGTACCAGCAACCGAAATTTCGAGGGCCGCCAGGGGCAAGGAGCACGCACGTTCCTCGCCAGCCCGGCAACGGCGGCGGCCGCGGCGATTGCTGGCGCGGTGGCCGACCCGCGGCCGTTGCTCGAAGCCGAGAGGCGCATCGCATGATTGAGCCAGTTTCCGTATTGCACTCCCGCACGGCGGTGTTGCCGGTAGACAACGTGGATACCGACCAGATCATTCCGGCCCGGTTTCTCACGACCACGCAACGCAGCGGCCTTGGCAGGCACCTGTTCGCCGATTGGCGCCGCGACGCCCGTAACGAGCCACGCCAGGATTTCGTTTTGAACCGGCCGGAGGCGGCGGGCGCGCAGATTCTCGTCGCGGGGCACAATTTCGGCTGCGGATCCTCGCGTGAGCATGCGCCCTGGGCGTTGCTCGACTATGGCTTCCGCGCGGTCATCAGCACCGAGATTGCGGACATCTTCCGGAGCAATGCCTTGCGCAACGGCCTGTTGCCGCTGGTGATCGATACTGAGAACCACGCCTGGCTGATAGCGAACCCCGGCGTGGAACTGACCATCGACTTGCGTAGCTGCGAGGTCCATCTGCCGGATGGCCGGACCGCGACCTTTGCGGTGGAAGCGTTCGGGCGGCATTGCCTGTTGCATGGCGTGGACCCGCTGGGCTGGCTGTTGAACCAGGAGGACGCCATTCGGCGCTACGAGGAGACCCGCGCATGCGCAGCCTGATCACACTGCTGCCCGGCGACGGGATCGGTCCCGAGGTCACGGCCGGCGCGCGCACCGTGCTCGAAGCGGTTGCGCGTACTTTCGGTCATCGCTTTGAGTTTCGCGAGGCCGCCATCGGCGGCTGCGCCATCGACGCGACCGGCACGCCGCTGCCCGCTGAGAGCCTTGCCGCATGTCGCGCGGCCGACGGCGTGCTGCTCGGCGCGGTGGGTGGACCGCAATGGTCCGATCCGGCGGCGCCGGTGCGACCGGAGCAGGGGCTGCTGGAGCTGCGCCGGGCGATGGGCGTATTTGCAAACCTGCGGCCCATCGCAACACACCCGGCTTTGTACGCGGCTTCGCCGCTGAAGGAGCACCTGCTCAAGGGCGTGGATATCCTGTTCGTACGCGAACTGACTGGCGGGATCTATTTCGGCGACAAGCAGCGCACGGCGGATACGGCCAGCGATCTCTGCAGCTACAGCGGTGCGGAAATAGAGCGGGTGGTGCGTCTCGCCTGCCGGCAGGCGCGGCAGCGGCGCGGCCTGGTGACGTCGGTGGACAAGGCCAATGTGCTCGAGACCTCGCGGTTGTGGCGCGAAACGGCGACGCGTATCGCGCGCGATGAATTTCCGGATGTGCGCCTGGAGCATGCGCTGGTCGACGCGGTGGCGATGCAACTGATCCAGGCACCGGGGCGTTTCGACGTGGTCGTCACTGAAAACATGTTCGGCGACATTCTTACCGACGAGGCCTCGGTGATCACGGGTTCCATCGGCATGCTGCCCTCGGCCTCGCTGGCCGATGGACCCCCCGGGCTGTATGAGCCAATCCACGGTTCCGCGCCTGACATCGCCGGCCGCGGCATTGCGAATCCCTGCGGGGCGATCCTGAGCGCGGCGATGCTGCTGCGCCATTCGCTGGGCCTGGCAGCCGAGGCGGAGGCGGTTGAACGCGCGACCTGGGAGATCGTGTCTCGCGGGATCGGCACGACGGATATCGTTGGCCGCAACGTGCGACCCGCGACCACGAGCGAGATGGCCGGCGCGATTGCGACGGCCCTGGTAAATGAATCGGCGAACCAGGCGATTGCCTGAGTCGTACGATGATATAGAAGAGAAGATAGCAAGCACTCATCGAGACCGGCGGAGGGACAGGCCCTTTGATGCCGGGGCAACCTGCGAAGCGATGCGTTTCGCAACGGTGCCAATTCCTGCGGAGGACGTTGCGGCAATCGCCGGGCGTTCGCCGGGAGATGAGTTGCCGGGCAGCACTGCCAGGGATGGTGGTCATGCAGGCCCGGTAACTTCGCCCGGTTCCCTCCGCAGGGTTTCCGATGCACGGAAACCGTTCCCCCAGGGGAACATGACGGAGGAGAGCAGATGAAAATACCCGCCCCGGCCACGCGTGCCGTACGCACCGGTCTCGGCCGCGACGCCGAGCACGGCGCCGTTGTCGCGCCAATCCACCTCAGTTCGAATTTCACTTTCGAGGGTTACGGGCGCAAGCGCCGTTATGATTACACCCGCTCCGGCAACCCGACCCGCGATGCGCTTGGTGAAGCGCTGGCAGCGCTGGAGGGCGGCGCGGGCTCGGTCGTGACCTGTTCCGGCATGGCCGCGGTCACGCTGGTCTGCCAGTTGCTCGGGCCGGAGGATCTGCTGCTCGCGCCGCACGATTGCTACGGCGGAACGCACCGGCTGCTGTCCTCGCTGGCTGCGCGCGGCCAGTTCCGGCTCGAATTCGTCGACCAGACCGATCCGCAGGCGCTGGCGGCAGCATTTGCGGCACGGCCGCGCATGGTGCTGGTCGAAACGCCAAGCAATCCCCTGTTGCGCATCACGGACCTGGCAGCGGTTGCCGCGTTGTGTCGCGGGGCGGACACCTTGCTGGTGGCTGACAATACCTTCCTGTCACCGGGCTGGCAGACGCCCTTTGCACACGGCGCCGACATCGTGCTGCATTCGACCACCAAGTACCTCAACGGCCACAGCGACGTGGTCGGCGGGGCAGTGGTGGCGAAGACGACCGCCTTGCATGAGCAACTCGACTGGTGGGCGAATTGCCTTGGCCTGACCGGCGCGCCGTTCGACAGTTTCCTGACGTTGCGCGGCATTCGCACCTTGCCGGCGCGGCTGCGCGTGCATGCGGAAAATGCCGCCGAGGTGGTAGCAGCGCTGTGCGCTCACCAGGCGGTGGAGCGAGTCTGTTATCCCGGCCTTGAAAGTCATCCCGGCCACGAGATCGCGTGCCGACAGCAAACGGGTTTCGGCGGCATGATCAGCTTCGAACTGATCGGCGGCGAACCGGCTGTGGCGGCCTTCCTGGCCGGGCTGGAACATTTCTTCCTGGCCGAATCGCTCGGCGGCGTCGAAAGCCTGGTCGCACATCCGGCGTCGATGACGCATGCGGCCATGGACCCCGAGGCGCGGCGCATCGCGGGGATTGGCGACAACCTGCTACGCCTGTCGGTCGGCATCGAGGACGCAGTCGACCTGGTCGCTGATCTCGAGGCTGCGCTGGAACGGGCGGCGCGCGCGGCCGAGCGGCCCCGGGTGGCGGCAGCGGGCTGAGGTATCACGGGGCTTCACATGATGCGCCGCAGCGTTCATGCTCTGGACAGCCATGAAACCGAGTAGCAGCCAGTCAGCCGCGGAGCACATTGCTTCGGCGCAGCGGATCGTCATCAAGATCGGCTCCGCCTTGCTCGTCGATCGCGATAGCGGGCTGCTGGATGCGCCGTGGTTCGAGGACCTGGTGGCCGACATCGCCCGCTTGCGCAAAGCCGGTCGCGAGGTGCTGGTCGTTTCATCCGGCGCCATCGCGCTGGGCCGCCGGTATCTCGGCTTACGCGCCGGTGCGCTGCGGCTCGAGGAAAGCCAGGCGGCCGCCGCCGCAGGCCAGGTCCGCCTGGCGCATGCATGGCAGAACGCGTTGGGACGCCACGAGATCCCGGTCGCCCAGGTGCTGCTGACGCTGGGTGATACGGAGCAGCGACGCCGTTATTTGAATGCCCGCGGCACGCTTGAAACGTTGCTGGCGCTCGGCGCAGTGCCGGTCATCAACGAAAATGACACGGTGGCCACGGAAGAAATCCGCTATGGCGACAATGATCGACTGGCTGCGCGGGTCGCGCAGATGATCGGCGCCGATTGCCTGTTGTTGTTGTCGGACACCGACGGATTGCACACTGCCGACCCGGCGCGTGACCCGGCGGCGAAACTGGTCAGGGAGGTGCATGCCGTGACCCCGGAGATCGAGGCCATGGCGGGCGAGGCCGCGACCGACGTGGGTGCGGGGGGCATGATCACCAAGGTCGCGGCGGGACGGATTGCGCTGGCGGCCGGGTGCCACATGGTGATCGCCTCGGGACGCGTCCGGCACCCGGTGCGTGCGATCGAAGCGGGTGCGCCGTGCACCTGGTTCATCGCCACGCTGAGTCCGGGCCGGGTACGCAAGCAATGGATTGCCGGTTCGCTGCAACCGCGCGGCGAGATCATCGTGGATGACGGCGCGGCGGCGGCGCTCGCTGGCGGCAAGAGCCTGTTGCCCGCCGGGGTGGTGCGGGTCAGCGGCGACTTCGACCGCGGCGACGCCGTCCTGATTCGCGATCAGCGCGGGCTTGTGCTGGCGCACGGATTGTCCGCTTACGCGGCGCACGACGCGGTGCGAATCATCGGTTTGCGCAGCGCCGAGACAGAGGCGGTGCTCGGCTATCGTGGACGAGAAGAACTGGTGCACCGAAACGACCTGGCGATGGTGGCGCGAAATGATTGACTTGATGGCGGGTAACGGTGATCCGGACGTCCGGCGCCTGATGGCGGCGCTTGGACGGCAGGCGCGCGCAGCCGGTGCGGTCTTGGCGCAGGCTTCCGGGGCGACACGGGATGCGGCACTCACCGGGGCCGCGGCAACATTGCGTGAACATGCGCCGCGGATCCTGGCGGCCAACGCGGAGGATGTGGCGAGCGCGACGCAACGCGGCGTCTCGGCGGCATTGCTGGACCGGTTGCGCCTGGACGAGGCGCGCATCGAGGCCATGGCCCGGGGCGTGGAGGAAGTCAGGGCGCTGCCGGATCCGGTGGGGCGCGTGCTCGCGGAGTGGACGCGGCCAAACGGCCTGGTCATCCGCCGCATCAGCGTGCCGCTCGGCGTCATCGGCATCATTTACGAGAGTCGGCCGAACGTCACCGCGGATGCCGGCGCGCTGTGCCTGAAGTCGGGTAACGCAGTCATCCTGCGCGGCGGCTCCGAGAGCTTTGCCTCGAGCCGCGCGATTCATGCCTGTCTTGCGGACGCGCTGGCAGCGGCGGACTTGCCGCGCGAAGCCGTACAAATGGTGCCTACCCGGGACCGGGCCGCAGTGGGCGAGTTGCTCGGCGGGCTCGGCGGTTGCGTCGATGTAGTCGTGCCACGTGGTGGCCGCAGCCTGATCGAACGCGTGCAGCGGGACGCGCGTGTACCGGTGATCGGCCACCTGGAAGGACTCTGTCATGTGTATGTGGACGGCGCGGCCGAGCTGGATATGGCTATCCGGGTCGTCGTGAACTCCAAGATGCGCCGCACCGGCATTTGTGGCGCCGCGGAGACGCTGCTGGTGGACCGGGCTTGCGTGTCGACACACCTGCCGCCTCTCGTAGAGGCCTTGCTGGCGGCCGGCTGCGAGGTGCGCGGCGATGCTGAAGCACGCGCTGCGCATGCGCGCGTGACGCCAGCGACCGAGTCTGACTGGCGCACCGAATACCTGGATGCCGTGATCTCGGTGCGGGTCGTTGACGGGGTTGACGGGGCGATACGGCACATCGCCGGATACGGCTCAGGGCATACGGAGTCCGTCATCACCGCGGACAAAAGGGTGGCCGGGCGTTTCCTCGCCGAAGTCGACAGCGCCATCGTTCTGCACAACGCCTCGACCCAGTTTGCCGACGGCGGGGAGTTCGGCATGGGCGCGGAGATCGGTATTTCTACTGGGCGGATACATGCCCGCGGACCAGTTGGTGCCGAGCAATTGACCAGCTTCAAGTATTGCGTTTCCGGTACCGGCCAGGTGCGTTCCTGAAGCAGTCTCCGGGCCGTGTGTGTTAGGGTAGTTGCAACGCAACACATGTTTTTTTGGAGGAAAGGCCTTGCGCAACGCGCCAATCGCCGCGCTCGCGGCAGTGAGTTTTGTTTTTTTGGGAGCGCCCCTGCAGGCGCAGGAGGACGCCAAAGTGATCGAGGAAGGCAGCACTGTCAGTATTGAGTACACCCTGAAGCTCGCCGACGGTTCCACGGCGGATACGAACGTCGGCGGCGAGCCGTTGGTCTATGTCCAGGGTGAGCAGCAGATTCTGCCTGCGCTGGAAGGAAAGCTGCTCGGCATGAAGCCCGAGGAAACCCGCGAAGTGACCTTGACGCCGGAAGAGGGCTACGGGCCGGTGCATGAGGAGGGTTTCCAGACGGTGCCCCTCGACATCATCCCGGAAGAGGCGCGCGAAGTCGGTGCCCGGCTGGTGGGCCAGGGCCCGCAGGGCGAACCACTGCATGCCACGGTCAAGGAGATCAATGAGGACAGCGCCGTCGTTGACCTCAACCATCCGCTGGCCGGCGAGGACTTGCACTTCAGCATCCGGGTCATCAACGTAGAGTAGTGACGCCGGGCTGGCGGCGGGCGCCGTTCCCCGTCGGGGAGCGGCGCCCGCTGCATTTATTTACCGGTGAACCCCCCGCAAGCCCGTGTGCGCCTTACAATGTCTCCAGCATGGTGTGAAGGTCACCGGGAGAAGGCTATGACGCGCTGGAAAGAGGTCGCCCAGGCGATCGGGGAATTGCAGGAAGAGGGTCAGCTCGACATTTTCGTCGGCGAGCACTCGGTGACCTTCGAGGTAGCCGTCGATGACCAGGGTGTTTACCTGACTATTTGCCCGCATTGCATTGCCGAGGCCGTCAACCTGGCGCTCGGCGGCGAGGAACAAAGCGCACCGCCGGACTG
Source organism: Gammaproteobacteria bacterium (assembly GCA_047921455.1). Taxonomy (GTDB): domain Bacteria; phylum Pseudomonadota; class Gammaproteobacteria; order Steroidobacterales; family XN24; genus XN24. Next base: position 39,001 of record JBLRWC010000012.1, on the reverse strand, counting down.
CGAGGTCCACTAGCGCCCGGCAAGCTTCCTAGATCCTGTAGGGCAAGGCCTTGCGAATCGCACCGGGGTCGGCGTCGGCGAGGTTTTTCTGCAACTCCCTGGTCAGCTTTTGGCGTGTCGCCGGTGACAGGCCCTGGCGCAGGTGGCCCAGGAAGCGCGGATCAGCCACCAGCACGAGCCGATCGAAACGGTCTTTCTTGCGCGCCGTGTCGATCTTTGCGGCCACCGTCTTTGCGAACCGGATATTCTCCTGCTCGACGGGGTCCACAGCCTGGCCCATCGCGTGCTGGCCGTAACCGACGCGATCGAAGCTCCGCCCGGAACGGTCCGAGGTCAGTTCGCGGGCACGCAGGCGACTTTCGGGATGGTTGAGTTCGGCGATTTGTTCTAGTGGGCCACTATGCTTGTGTTGGGTGAAGATTCGGCAACGGCTGCTGGACGCTACAACTACCCAGACATCGTTCATAGTGTTTCCGCCTGTTGGTTTCGGGTGAGGCCGGGTGGGGACTGCCTCTTGACCTGAGCCTAGTTCGACGCCTGATACATTTCCACCGCCGGGCGGCGTGGAGGCCGGTTCGGGCAATTGCGCAAGTGTGACGCGGTTCCTGCAGCAAAGGCGCGCAACCTTGTAATATCGACACCGCAAGTCCAGAATGCCCAAGCGGAAAGACTTGGGTAGGAACAAGGACTTACGGATACTAATTAAAGCACTGAACTTGGATCCTGCATGAGTGAAGATAACTCGCCGGAAGCCGCCGCCCGGATCAGTGCTGATCTGGGTAGTGCCCTACGGAGGTCCCGGCCCGCACCGTCTCGCGTCGGCCTGAATCCCGCCATCACGAAGGTGGCCGTGGATTTACTCAATCTCGACCCCGAAAACGCCGAACAGACGTTGAGTGAGTCGCTCGAGGTCATTCGCGAGGCCACTGGTGCTGACTCGATCTGTTTCGCCCTGCTGACCGAGGACGGCACGGCCTTCGACAAGGTCAGTCATGCATCCACCGTGCTGGCCGGCTGCCGACCGGAGCGCCTGTCCGGCGCACAGCTGGCTGACTTGGAATGGCTGAACGGCAAGCTCGGTCACATGCGGCTCGTCGAGATCCGCGACGCCGGCCGACTCTCGCCCGGGCTACTTGGCGAAACCAGGCTGATGCACGCAATGGGCGCGGGCGCCGCGCTGTTTGCGGGTCTCGATATTCACGGCCGGCTCGGAGGCGTACTGGGCGTCTTGTCGGCGCGTCCCGTGGAAAGCTGGCACGTCGACGTTTACCTGCTGCTCAAGTTGATTGGTGCGAGCCTGTCGGCGGCACTGACACGGCTGAAGCTCGGGCGCGAACTCGACGATATCTACGAACGTGACGAGCTGACCCGCTATGCCTCGAACGACGGCGTGTGGGATTTCGACGTCGAAACCAGCACGATCCGTTTTTCGCCTCGCTGGAAGATCATGATGGGCTACGGCGAGGACGAGCCTGACGAAGACATGCCGGATTGGCGCCAGCTGGTGCATCCCGAGGACATGGTCCGGGTACAGGGCAAGATCCGTGACCATCTCGAAGGCAAGAGCGAGCTGTTCGAGAGCGTGCACCGGATGCGGCACATGTCAGGCGACTGGCGCTGGGTAATGAGCCGCGCCAAGGCGATGATCGACGACGAGGGCCGGATGTTGCGACTCGTCGGCGTCGAGCTGGACATCACGGACCAGAAACTTTACGAAGAAGCGTTGTTTCGCGAAAAGCAGAACGCGCAGATTACTTTGCAGTCGATCGGCGACGGCGTCGTCACGACCGACTCGGACTGCCGCATCGAGTACCTGAACCCAGTGGCCCAGGAGCTGACCGGATGGTCGCTGGATGACGCCGCGGGACGTTCGGTAGACGAGATTTTCCGCAGTTTCCACGAGGAAACCTGCGAGCCGATGGAGAATCCACTCTCGGTTGCCATTCGGCGCGACCGACTCTACAAGTCGATGCGCCCCACGCTCCTCATTCGCCGCGACGGTAATGAGCTCTACGTGGACAGCTGCGCGGCGCCAATTCGCAACGACATCGGCCAGGTGATCGGCGGCGTGCTGGTGTTCCACGACGTCAGCGAGGCGCGTGAGCTGAATCGGCGACTCTCGTATCATGCCAGCCATGACATGCTGACGGGGCTGGTGAATCGGCGCGAGTTCGAGGCCCGGCTCGAGCGGGCACTCAAGATGGGCCGCGCGCGCGAGGCGCAATACGCGCTTTGCTACATGGATCTCGACCAGTTCAAGATCATCAATGATGCTTGCGGCCACATGGCGGGCGACGCCTTGCTCGGCCAGCTGGGTGCATTGCTGAAATCCAAGATTCGCTGGCGCGACACGCTGGCCCGGCTGGGGGGCGACGAATTCGGCGTGCTGCTGGAAAACTGCACGCTCGACGAAGCGATTGAAACCGCGGAGGCCTTGCTCTCCGCCGTGCAGGATTTCCGCTTCGTCTGGGAAGACCGCAGCTTCCGCCTGGGGGCCAGCATCGGCGTCGTGCCCATCGCGCCGGAGACGGCGAGTGTGGCGGACTTGCTGACTGCGGCCGACAGCGCCTGCGCGGCCGCCAAGGAGTCCGGTCGAAATCGCGTCCAGACCTGGCAGGAAAACGATATCGACCTGATGCGCCGGCGGCGCGAAATGCAGTGGGCGGCGCGCATCAACAACGCCCTGGAAGAGTCGCGCTTCGAGTTGTTCCGCCAGCCGATCATGCCGCTGCAGGGCCAGTCCGGCGGGGCGCATTATGAACTCCTGCTGCGCATGCGTGACGAGCAGGGCCAGATCATCGCACCGGACATTTTTATCAATGCGGCCGAACGCTATGGCCTGACGCCGAGTATCGACCGCTGGGTGATCAGCAATGCCTTTCGCTGGCTGGTCTCGGAAGCCGACGAGCGCGAGCGGCTGGCGATGTGCTCGATCAACCTGTCCGGCCAGAGCCTGTGCGACGACAAGTTCCTCCCCTTTGTCATACAGCAGTTCGAGCGCAGCGGGCTGGACGCGGCCAAGATCTGTTTCGAGATTACCGAGACTGCGGCGATCGCCAGCTATTCGCAGGCGAATCGCTTCATTAACTCGCTCAAGGAACTGGGCTGCAAGTTTGCTTTGGACGATTTTGGCACTGGCCTTTCTTCATTCGGCTACCTGAAGCACTTCCCGGTGGATTTCCTCAAGATCGACGGCAGCTTCGTCAAGGAAATCCTGCATGACCCGATCGACCGCGAGATGGTGCGCTCGATCAACGAGATCGGCCACCTGACCGGCAAGCAGACCATTGCCGAGTTTGTCGAGAACAAGGAATTGATCACGATGCTGCGCGGCATGGGCGTGGACTACGCGCAGGGTTACGGCGTCGGCGAACCGCGCCGGATCATGGATCCGGAATTCGCGGTACGCGAAGTTCGCTAGGGACTGCCGACTGCTAAGATTGCCCCGGTGGACACTGGGGAAACAACGATGACGATGCTGATTGCTGGGATGGTGGTGTTTTTCGGCATGCACCTGGTGCGCGTGGTCGCCCCGGGGTATCGCGCGCGGATGATGACCAGCCTGGGCCCATGGGGCTGGAAGGCTGTTTACTCGCTGGTGTCACTGGTCGGCTTCGTGTTGCTGATATACGGCTATGCGGAAATTCGCTGGACCAGTCCGGTGCTGTGGGGCCCGGCGCCCGGCGGGGCGCGCATGGTGGTGGCGCTGCTGATGCTGCCGGCGCTGGTGGTCTTCATTTCGGCTTATTTGCCCGGCAGGATCCGCGCACTGCTCAGGCATCCCATGCTGCTCGCGACGGCGGCATGGGCTGCGCTTCACCTGCTGGTCAACGGCCGGTTAGCGGACCTGCTGCTGTTTGGAGGCTTCCTGGCCTGGTCGCTGGTGCTGACGTGGGCATCGTTCCAGCGGCCGTGGACGCCGTCCGGACGGACTCCGTCGCTGGCCTGGGATGCGGTCGCTGTCGTGGTGGGCGGTGCCGCTTGGTGGTGGCTGGCTTTCGGCGGCGGCCACCTGCTGCTGTTCGGCATGCCGGTCATGCGGATCGGCTAACCGGGCGTCCCCACCCGGAACGGACGTTCCGGGTGGGGACGAAAGGCTCAAGCTGCCTGCTGTCCGGTCTTCTTCGCCGGCTGCGGGCCCGGGAAGTCGTCCACCGCGATCGCCAGGGTGGTGAGCGCCATGGATTCCCGTACCGTCTCCGCTTCCAGTTCGTTGATGACGCCCTCGGCCACGCCCTTCTTCAGCGCCGCTTCCATGTTCACCGTGTTGACGCTCACGCCCAGGCTCTTGGCCAGCTTTTTCTCGACCGGCTCGGCCTCCATGACCTTTTCCAGCGCCAGTTCCATCAGGCCCATCGGGTCCTCTGGCCGCAAGTTGAGGAACAGTCCGTCGGTGAGGCGATCGCGGGTCTCGGAGGGACTGAGCAACAGGCGGGCGACCTCGTGCCCCAGCTTGTCGGACGCACCTCGGTAACGGCGGCCCAGCGGCAGTACGAAGGGCCGCAGCAGCGGACCTATGCCCCGTACCGGGAAGTTTCGCAGGATGCCGTCCAGGCGATCCTCGATGATGGCCAGCGAGTCATCCAGCGCCCAGCGCACGATCGGCAGGTCTGCGCTGGGCCGGCCGTCGTCCTCGAAGCGCTTCAGCACGGCCGAGGCCATGTAGAGGTGGCTGAGGATGTCGGCAAAGCGCCCGGAGACCTTTTCCCGCCGCTTCAGGTCGCCGCCCAGCGTCAGCATGGCGACGTCGGCGAGCAGGGCAAAGGAGGCGCTCAGTCGCGTCAGGCGGTTGGCATACCGTGCCGTCGGGCCGAGATCAGGTCCCTGCACGAAGCGGGCGCCGGTGATCGCCAGTACAAGGGAGCGCACCAGGTTGCTGATGGTGAAGCCGACATGGGCGAAGAACGCCGCATCGAAAGCCGCCAGGCCCGCCTGCTTGTCGTCGTTGGCCGCGGCCAGCATTTCCTTCAGCACGTAGGGATGGCACCGGATCGCGCCCTGGCCAAAAATGATCATGCTGCGGGTGAGTATATTCGCGCCCTCGACCGTAATGGCCACCGGCACGGTCTGGTACGTTTGCGCGAGATAGTTGCTCGGGCCGAGACAGACAGCGCGTCCCGCATGTACGTCCATGGCGTCGTTGATGGCCTGGCGCATTCCCTCGGTATTGTTGTACTTCAGGATAGCCGACAAGACCGAGGGCTTGCCGCCGATGTCGAGCGCGGTCGCCGTCAGGATGCGCGCAGCGTCCATCCGGTAAGTCACGCCGCCAATCCGCGCCAGCGGCTCCTCGATACCCTCGAAACGGCCGATCGGAATCCGGAACTGGCGCCGCACGCGGGCGTAGGCGCCGGTCATGCGCGCGGCCGCCTTGCCGCCCGCCGTACCCAGCGCAGGCAGGGAAATGGCGCGACCCACGGACAGGCAATCCATCAGCATCTTCCAGCCGTTACCGACCTGTGCCTGGCCGCCGATGATCCACTCCATCGGCACGAACACGTCCTTGCCGCTGTTGGGGCCGTTCATGAAGGCGCCGCCCGGGTCGTGGCGCAGACCGATCTCGACGCCCGGTGTGTCGGTTGGGATCAGCGCACAGGTGATCCCGAGTTCTTGCTCGCCGCCCAGCAGGCCGTCCGGGTCCTGCGCCTTGAAGGCGAGGCCAAGAATCGTCGCGACCGGGCCCAGCGTGATGTAGCGCTTCTCCCAATTTACCCGAAAACCGAGGACTTCCTTGCCCTTGTGCTCGCCCTTGCAGACCACGCCCGCATCCGGCATCGAGCCCGCGTCCGACCCCGCCCAGGGCCCGGTGAGCGCGAAGGCCGGAATTTCTTCGCCCTTGGCGAGTCGGGGCAGAAAGTAGTCTTTCTGTTCCTTCGTGCCGTAGTGCATCAGCAATTCGCCGGGGCCCAGCGAGTTCGGCACCATCACGGTCACGGCGGCCGCGCCGCTGCGGCTGGCGACTTTCATGACCACTTCGGACTGTGCCCGGGCGGAGAAATCCAGCCCGCCGTATTCCTTCGGGATGATCATGCCGAAGAAACGGTGCTGGCCAAGGAAGGACCAGACTTCCGGGGGCAGGTCATTGAGCTCGTGATTGATCTTCCAGTCATCGAGCATGCCGCACAATTCATCGACCGGCCCGTCAATAAAGGCGCGTTCCTCGGCATTCAGTTCGCTGCGCGGCGTGCGTAACAGGGTGTTCCAGTTCGGTCGGCCAGTGAATAATTCCGCGTCCCACCAGACCGTACCGGCGTCGATAGCGTCTTTTTCCGTGGCGGACATCGGCGGCAGCACGGACTTGAACCACTTGAGCAGCGGCTTGCTGAGTACGGCCCGGCGCAACGGCTTGATGTTCAGCAGTCCGGCGATCACCGCGAATACCAGCCATGGAATCGGCGCCAGTCCGGGGCCGGTGACTTGAACCGCGAGCAGCAGGATTGCGGCGGCCGCGGTCCAGACCGGCAGGGTGCTGCGCCGGTAGGCAAGGATGCCGGATACGATGAGGATCAGAAGTAGCCAGGTGATTCCGGACATGATGTTCTCCGCCTGTTTGCTTGGCCCGCGAGGGCATGCTGCGACCGTGGTGCCGCACTGCATCATCGGCTTATAACCTACGAAATCGCAGCGCGGCAAGCACTAGGGCTTTCGATTCAAACGCTCGTTAGGATTCGTCTTTGCGCACTGCAAAAACGCGCGCTGTCATGGGCTTGACGTTCAAACAAGCATTTGTATTGCTTGGTCTTCGCGGCCATGGCGGCGGCGGGCGACGGCGTGGCGCATAGTGCGCTGCACTAGGCGAGAGTCAGGCCCCGGGCATGGTCGCCAGGCGAAAACGCATCGACAGGTCCACGGCGCGCACATTTTTGGTGAGCCCGCCCACCGAAACGAAATCCACGCCGGTCGCGGCAATGGCGTGCACGGTGTCGAGCCCGACATTGCCGGACGCCTCCAGGCGAGTCTTGCAGCCGTGCCGGCCGCGGGTGCGCACGACGGCCTCACGCAATACGTCCAGCGCGAAGTTGTCGAGCATCACGATGTCGGCCCCGCCATCGAGTGCCTGGTCGAGCTCGGCCAGGGATTCCACCTCGATCTCGACGACCAGGCCGGGATGCGTGGCGCGTGCGGCGTGGAGGGCTGCATCGATGCCGCCGGCCGCGATAATGTGGTTTTCCTTGATGAGGATCGCGTCGAACAGGCCATGGCGGTGGTTGGTGCCGCCGCCGCAGGCCACTGCATATTTTTGCGCGGCGCGCAGGCCGGGCAGCGTTTTTCGGGTGTCCAGTACGCGGCAGTGGGTGCCCGCTACCGCATCCGCGTAGCGCCGCGTGATCGTGGCTGTGCCGGAAAGCGACTGGAGGAAATTCAGTGCGGTGCGCTCGCCGCTGAGCAGCGCCCGGGCCGGTCCGTGGAGGCGGCAGAGCGTGGCATCCCCGCTGAGGGGCATGCCGTCTTGCACCGCCCACTCTATGGCAATCGCGGGGTCGAGTTGTGCAAACACCTCGTCGAACCAGGCCGTGCCACAGAGGATGGCGTCTTCCCGGCCGATGACAGTCGCGTGCGCGCGCATCTCGGGCGGCACCAGGTCGGCGGTGACGTCCCCCGGACCGATGTCTTCCGCGAGGGCGCGGGCGACTGTCGCAGGGATGTCTTTCGGAAGCTCAATTGGCGGCATACGGACTCCTCGGGCGGCGCGCCGGCAGTATAGCCGGAGCTGGTTGTAATGGCTGCGCGGGCGCCATGGAGGCGCGCGCGGCTCTGGTATACTTGAGGTTTCACGCTCGGGATCTCTGTCCCGTAATTCAAGTAGCTACGATTTTGAAGGAGTCCGCTATGGCGCACACCCTGCCCGATCTTCCCTACGCGATGAATGCCCTCGAGCCGCATATTTCCCGGGAGACCCTGGAGTATCACTACGGCAAGCATCACCGCACCTATGTCGAGAAGCTGAACGGCCTGATCGAGGGGGGCGAATTCGCCGAGGCGTCGCTCGAAGACATCGTCCGTCGCAGTTCCGGGGGCGTGTTCAACAATGCCGCCCAGGTCTGGAATCACACGTTCTACTGGAACTGCCTCTCGCCGCATGGCGGTGGCAAGCCGAGTGGCGCCCTGGCCGACGCGATCGACGAGGCCTTCGGTTCGTTCGACGAGTTCCAGAAGCAATTCTCTGACAAGGCCGTGACGTTGTTCGGTTCCGGCTGGGCCTGGCTGGTAAAGCAGCCGGGCGGCAAGCTTGCCATCGTCCAGACCGGCAATGCGGAAACGCCGCTCACCGGGGCGGATACGCCGCTGCTGACCTGCGACGTCTGGGAACACGCCTACTACATCGATTACCGCAACGCGCGGCCGAAGTACCTGGAGGCTTTCTGGCAACTGGTCAACTGGGATTTCGTGGCCAAGAACCTCGGCTGATCCTGACGCAAGAGACGACCGAATGAAAGACGACCGAATGAAAACAGTCATGGCGATCTTTCCCGTGCTCGCGCTCGTGATGCTGTCCGGTTGCGTGCCGCTCGCCATCGGAGGGGCCGCTGCCGGGGGGTACTACATCGGCAAGGATGAGCGCGACCCCGGCGTCATAGCAACCGACAGTCGCATCACCACGGCGGTGAAAACGCGGTTTCTGCAGGACAAGTATGTCGATGGCCTGAAAATCAGCGTGGAGACCTACGAGGGAATTGTGACCCTGCGCGGCGAAGTCGGCAGCAACCTGCCGCGTGAGCAGGCCGAGCGCCTGGCTGCTGCGGTCGACGGCGTAGTATCCGTACGCAACGAAATCAGGGTTGTCCGCAAGCCCGAGAATTAGCCGGACGGCCTTGGCCGGGCGGCATTTGAAAAGCAATAACTGACCAGGAGACAGTGTCGATGGAAGAGCTCAATGACCGCATACGCAACAAGCTTGCTGCGCATCCGATCCTGCTGTTCATGAAGGGGAGCCCGGACTTCCCGCAGTGCGGTTTCTCGGCGCAGACGGCTGCCGCGTTGCGTGCCTGCGGGGCCGAATTCACCGCCTTCAACATCTTCGAGGACCCCGAGATCCGCGAGGGCCTGAAGGCTTACTCGAACTGGCCGACCTACCCACAGCTTTACGTCAACGGCGAGCTGATCGGCGGCTGTGACATCGTCGTGGAAATGTACCATTCGGGCGAGCTGAAGAAGCTGCTCGACGAGGCCGCCGCGAAGGCCTGAACAGGCGCGGTGGAGAAAACCGCCAGGGGGCGCTGTCTGCCAGGCAGCGCCCCCTTTTTGCCTCAGTCGCGGGCCGTTTTTGCCTGTTCGTAGGTGCTGCGAAACTGGTTCACGATCCTGCAGAAGACCTCGGCGGTGATCCGCGCGTCATAAGCGGCCGAGTGGGCTGAGCCACTGTCCCACTCGAGGCCGGCGGCGGAGACGATGCGCGACAGCACGGTCTGGCCGTAGGCGATCCCTCCGAGAGTCGCGGTGTCGAAACTCGAGAAGGGGTGAAAGGGATTGCGCTTGATGCCGCATCGCTCGATGGCGGCGTTCAAAAAGTGCAGGTCGAAGAAGGCGTTGTGGCCGACCAGGATAGCCCGACTGCAATCATGTTCGCGAATCGCGCGGCGTACCTCGCGAAAGATCCTTTGCAGCGCGTCATGCTCCGGCAGGGCCGGCCGCAATGGATGGTGCGGATCGATGCCGTTGACTTCCAGGGAGGCCGCTTCCAGGTTGGCGCCCTCGAACGGCTTGACGTGATACCGGAAGGTCTCGCCCGGAACAAAATTCCCGTCGGGACCCAGCTCGACAAGCACGGCAGCGATTTCCAGCAGGGCATCGGTGCGCGGATTGAAGCCGCCCGTTTCGACGTCCACGACGACCGGCAGGAAGCCCCGGAAACGCTGCGCCATGGGATGGCGGGTGTCGGCGTCGTCAGCGATAAGCGTCGGTCCCTCTTTCATCAGGCCTGGCCCGCCAGCGCCCAGGTCAGCGATTCGCCAGCCCGGAAAGGGACCAGCCGTTCCGCGCCGGCGACGTATTCTGCGGGTGGGCGCCATGCGCGTTGTTCGAGCACTATTTGATCCTTGTTCACGGGTAGCCCGTAGAAGCGCGCGCCATACTGGCTGGCGAAGGCTTCCAGTCGTTCCAGCTGCCCGGCCGCGTGGAAGGCCTCGGCGTAGACTTCGATGCCGACCGGCGCCGAGTATATCCCGGCGCAGCCACAGGCCGATTCCTTGCTCTGGCGACTGTGCGGCGCGCTGTCGGTACCGAGGAAGAAGCGTTCGTCACCACTGGTGGCGGCGGCGAACACGGCTTCGCGATGACGTTCGGCCTTCAGCACCGGCAAGCAGTAGTGATGCGGGCGCAGTCCGCCGGCAAACAGGGCATTCCGGTTCAGCAGCATGTGTTGTGGCGTAATCGTCGCCGCCACGCCCGGTCGGGCGCCCTGCACGAAGGCGACGCCGTCGGCCGTCGTGACGTGTTCCAGTACGACCTTGAGGCGCGGGTAGCGGTCGACCAACGGCGCAAGGATGCGTTCGAGGAAGATGCGCTCACGATCGAATACATCAACCGTCGATTCGGTGACTTCGCCGTGCACCTGCAGCACCAGGCCGGTGTCCTCGATGGCGGCCAGTGCCTCGGCGCAGCGCGCGAGGTCGGTGACGCCGGAGTCGGAATTGGTGGTGGCGCCGGCGGGGTAAAGTTTCACGCCGACGATACGGCCGCTCTCGTGCGCCCGGCGGACTTCCGCCGCCGGCGTGTTGTCCGTCAGGTACAGAGTCATGAGCGGCTCGAAGTTCATGCCCGCCGGCACGGCCGCCAGGATGCGTTCCCGGTAGGCTAGCGCCATGGCCGTCGTGGTAACCGGCGGTGCGAGGTTCGGCATCACGACCGCGCGCGCGAAACGCGCGGCGGTATGCGGCACGACCGCGCTCAGCAAAGCGCCGTCACGCAAATGCAAATGCCAATCGTCGGGCCGGCGCAAGCGCAACTTCATGTGCCGGCTCCCGTGTCGCCCGGCGGCGCCGTGGCAAGCGCGTGATCGAGCAGCATCGCCACCGTCAGGCGCACACCGAAGCCGGTCTGGGGGGTGGGTGCAAGGCCAAGGCCGCCCTTGTGGTGGCTGGCCGACAGGTCGAGATGCAGCCAGGGTATGTCCCTGGGGACGAAGCGCTGCAAAAACCGCGCCGCGAGTATATGGTCGCCGTCGTTGTCGATGGCACACTGCAGCACATCGGCGACACGACTCTCCAGCGCCTCGTCGAAGTCATCGTCCATCGGGAAGTCCCAGATGCGCTCGCCGCTGGTGCGTCCCGCCTTGACGGCAATGTCGACCAGCGCCGGGCGATTGCCGAAAACGCCGCTGTAACGGTGCGTCAGCGCGGCAACGCAAGCGCCGGTCAGGGTCGCATAATCGATCATTAACCCGGGCTTTTCCCGGCCGGCAAGCGCCAGGGTGTCGGCGAGCACGAGGCGGCCCTCGGCATCGGTATGAATCGCTTCGATGGTCACGCCATTGGCGGCGGTGATGACGTCGCGGGAGTTGTAGGCATCCGGCCCGATGCGATTCTCGGTGATGGCCAGCCAGCAGTCGACCGCTTCGCCGTAGGCGATGCGTGTCAGCGCGAGCAGCGCGCCGAGCGCGACGGCACTGCCCTGCATGTCCTCGTGCATGTCGAGCATGCTGCGGAACGGCTTGAGATTTGTGCCGCCGGTGTCGAAGCAGATCCCCTTGCCCACCAGCGCGACCCTGGCGGGCGCGCCGGCCTGTCCGGCGGGACGGTATTGCAGGCGTGCGATGCCCGCATCACGATGCGGATTGCTGCGCGCCACGGCGAGGAATGCACCGGCGTCGAGTTTTTCAAGCGCGTGCTCGTCGAAGAACGAAAACTGCCAGTTTTCGTGCTCGGCGAGCTCTTCGAGCAGTCGCCGGTAGCCTTTCGTATTGAGCTGGTTCGGCGGCAACGCGCTCAACCAGCGGGCGAGGTGATTGCCCTCGGCCTCGGCCCGGATGCGCTTGAGGTCGAGTTCGGGCGCCTCGTCGAGCACCGTGATGTTGGCGAGCCGGGACGGCGCCGTTGCTGCGGCACTGCGAAATTTCGGCATGGCGCCTTCGGCGGCCAGCAGGCCGGAGATCGCGGCCTCCAGCCAGGTGTGCGCCATGTCGACCGGCGCGCCGGCCGTCATCACGCCGACCTTGCCGGGCCGGCTGCCACGTACCTCGGCAGCGAGCTTGCGAGCCAGCGTCAGCAACGTGAACGGCGTGGCATCGAGCGCCGCGATCCCCACGGTCACCGGGCAGGGGTCGGCCAGGTGCAGCGTGATGATCGAGCCGGCCTTGGTCTGGTGCCGGCGCCGCGCGGCTGCGGCGACGGCCGGGCCGCCCGGAATTCCGGCCCAGGCATTCTTGGGCGCGTCGGCTGCGATCACGACGAGCAGGTGGTCGAGATGCGGCAGCGCGTCACGGTCACGGCGCCGGCTGACGCGCGGGAGGGTGCCTTCCGGCAGTAGACTGGTCATGGGTGATCCTTGACCTCACCAAGGGGAGCGCTGAAGATAACAGCGAGATAACAACAATGGTCGCGAAACGACCGGCGCAGCTCTTTGTTGCGGACGCTATCGTAGCAGCAAGGCTGCGAACATTCATCTGAGCGACACGTGGAGAAACCGGTCGCTAGCACCCGAGGGGAGCCTGAATCACATGTCGTACGACCCGAATTTTCAAGACGACGATCCAGATGAAACGCAAGAGTGGCTGGCGTCTATCGACTCCGTGCTGCGGTCTCATGGCGGCAAACGGGCGCACTGGCTCGTCGAGCGCCTGATCGACCATGTGCGCCGCGCCGGACACTATTTGCCGTTCAGTCCCAACACGGCCTACCTGAACACCATTTCGCCGGGTCGCGAGCCGTCTTACCCCGGTGATCGCGCGATCGAAAAGCGCATCGAGGCATGGCTGCGCTGGAACGCCATGGCGATGGTAGTGCACGCCAATCGCGCCAGTTCCGAGTACGGTGGACATATCGCCAGCTACGCTTCTTCGCTGACGCTCTACGAGGTCGGCTTTCAGCATTTCTGGCGCGGCGCCACGGAGAAAAATCGCGGCGACATGATTTTCATCCAGGGCCACTCAGCCCCGGGTATTTATGCACGCTCATTTCTCGAGGGACGGCTCGGCGAGGAAGAGTTGTTGCAGTTCCGCCAGGAAGTCAGCGGCGGCTTGTCTTCGTATCCGCATCCCTGGCTGATGCCGGAATACTGGCAGTTTCCGACTGTGTCGATGGGCCTTGGGCCGATGCAGGCGATCTTCCAGGCCAAGTTCACGAAGTACCTCGAACACCGCGGCCTGGTCGAACCTTCCGACCGAAAGGTCTGGGCCTTCCTTGGCGACGGCGAGATGGACGAGCCGGAATCGATGGGTGAAATCGGCCTGCCCGTGCGCGAAGGCCTGGACAACCTGGTATTTGTCATCAACTGTAATCTGCAGCGCCTCGACGGGCCGGTGCGCGGCAACGGCAAAATCATCCAGGAACTCGAGGCGGCCTTCCAGGGCGCCGGCTGGAAGGTCATCAAGGTGATCTGGGGCCATGGCTGGGACGCGCTGCTGGCGCGAGATGACAAGGGCTTGCTGCGCAAGCGCATGGAAGAATGCGTCGACGGCGATTACCAGAACTTCAAGTCCAAGGACGGCGCCTTCGTCAGGAAGCACTTCTTCGGCAAGTACCCTGAACTGGAGGCGATGGTCGCCAACATGTCGGACGCAGAGATCTGGGGGCTGAACCGCGGTGGACACAGTCGCGGCAAGGTGTATGCGGCGTACAAGGAGGCGGTCGAAACCGAGGGCCGTCCAGTCGTCATTCTCGCCAAGACCGTGAAGGGTTACGGCATGGGCGCGGCCGGCGAGGGCAAGATGATCGCCCACCAGCAGAAGAAGCTGGAAACCAAGGATCTGCAGGCTTTCCGCGATCGTTTCGACCTGCCGATTTCCGACGAGGAAATCGACAAGGTGCCATTCCGCAAGCCGGCGGACGACAGCCCGGAGATCCGTTACCTCAAGGAGCGGCGCGAGGCGCTGGGCGGCTTCCTGCCGCGGCGGATCTCCACGGCGCCGGCGCTTGAGATTCCCCCGCTGGAGGACGTCTTCAAGACGCAGCTCGAGGGCAGCGGCGACCGCGAGATCTCGACCACCATGGCGATGGTGCGCATGCTGACAGCATTATGCCGCGACAAGAAAATCGGCAAGAACATCGTGCCTATCGTTCCCGACGAGGCGCGTACCTTCGGCATGGAAGGCATGTTCCGGCAATTCGGGATCTGGTCGCGCGAGGGTCAGCTCTACACGCCGCAGGACGCCGAGACGCTGAGCTTTTACAAGGAGGATAAGACCGGACAGATCCTGCAGCTTGGCATCGACGAGGCAGGTGCGCTTTGTGCGTGGACCGCCGCCGGTACCGCCTATGCCAACCACGGGGTGAACATGGTGCCGTTTTACCTGTTCTATTCGATGTTCGGCTTTCAGCGGGTGGGTGACTTCATCTGGGCCGCTGGCGACTCCCAGGTGCGGGGCTTTTTGGTCGGCGGAACCGCCGGACGCACCACGCTGGCCGGCGAAGGGCTGCAGCACCAGGACGGCCATAGCCATGTGCTGTCCTCGACCGTACCCAACTGCCGTTCCTACGATCCGGCCTATGCCTGCGAGTTGGCGGTAATCGTGCACGACGGCCTGAAGCGTATGTTCGAGCAGGGCGAGCGGGTGTTTTATTACATCACTTGCATGAACGAGAACTACCAGCAGCCGGCCCTGCCCAAGGGGGCGAGCGAGGGCATCCTCAAGGGAATGTATGAACTGAAGAACGCCGGCAAGGGGAGCAAGAGCCGCCCGCGCGTCCAGTTGTTCGGCTCCGGCACCATCTTGCGCGAGGTGATCGCCGCGGCTGAAATGCTCGCCGAAGAGCACGGCGTGGATGCCGACATATGGAGCGTGACCAGCTTTAATGAACTGCGCCGCGAGGCCTTGTCGGTGACGCGCCGCAATCGGCTGCTGCCGGAGAAGAAGCCGGAGGTCTCGTTCGTTGAGCAGAGCCTGCGAGGTCGCGAGGGTCCGTTCATCGCGGCGACCGACTACATGACGGCGGTGCCTGACCAGGTGCGCGAGTGGGTGCCCGGTCGCTACGTGACCCTCGGCACGGACGGCTACGGGCGCAGCGATGCGCGCGCGGCCTTGCGTGACCACTTTGAGGTCGATCGCCGCTATATCGTGACCGCAGCATTGGCGGCGCTCGCCGCCGAAGGCAAAGTGAAAGCGGCGGCGGTCACCAAGGCAATCAAGGCCTACGACATCGATCCGCAGAAACCCGATCCCGTGGACCTGTAGGGGAACGCCATGGCGAGCAACAAAGAAGTGCGCGTGCCCGACATCGGCGATTTTGAAGACGTCGAGATCATCGAGATCCATGTGAAGTCGGGCGACGAGGTTGCGATCGAAGACCCGTTGATGACGCTTGAGACCGACAAGGCTTCAATGGATATTCCGTCGCCAGCGGCCGGCAAGATCGTCGAGCTGAAGATCAGCCAGGGCGACCGGGTGTCGGCCGGCGACGTCGTGTTATTGCTGGAGGACACCGGGGACGACGACAAAACTCAACAAGACACGGGTTCCGACGAACAGGAAGAATCGAAAGAAAAGAAATCCGGGTCTTCGTCGGCAGCAGGAGAAAAGGCGGGTGCCGAAACCGGCGCCAGGAAAGACGACGGGAGCGAGTCCAGGAGCAAGCCCGGAAGCGAGTCCTCGTCCGCGGAGAAATCGGCCGTCGCTCAACGTGCCCCAGGGCCAAAGGATTCGACGCCGGACAGCGCCTCTTCGAGTGTGCATGCGGGTCCGTCGGTGCGGAAGTTCGCGCGCGAAATGGGCGTGGACCTCGGCCGGGTCAAGGGCAGCGGGGTCAAGGGTCGTATTACTCATGACGATGTCAAGGCATGGGTGAAGCAGGCGCTGCAATCCGGCGCCTCCGCCGGCGGCGGCGCGGGTCTGCCGGCGGTGCCCGAGGTCGACTTCTCGAAGTTCGGCCCGACGGAACTGAAGCCCCTGTCGCGCGTGCAGCGGATTGCCGGGCCGCGGCTGCACGCATCCTGGGTCAACCTGCCGCACGTGACGCAGTTTGACGAGGCCGATATCACCGAGACGGAACGTGCCCGCAAGGAACTCAAGGCGGATGCCGAAAAAGAAGGCGTCAAGCTGACGCCGCTGGCCTTTGTCCTGCGGGCTTGCGTCAAGGCGCTACGCGAGTTTCCACAGTTCAATGCCTCGTTGCATCCGGACGGGCAACAGCTCGTCATGAAGCGCTATTTCAATATCGGCTTTGCGGTCGATACGCCGGGCGGCCTGGTGGTGCCGGTCATCAAGGGCGTCGAAGGCAAGAGCCTGTTCCAGGTGGCACGCGAGCTGGGCGAGTTATCCGAGAAAGCGCGTGACGGCAAGCTGGCCGGCGCTGACATGCAGGGCGGCAACTTCACCGTCTCGAGCCTCGGCAGTCTCGGCGGCACATTTTTTACGCCCATCATCAATGCTCCCGAGGTCGCCATTCTCGGTGTGTCTCGGCACACCATGCAGCCGGTCTGGCAAGACGGCGAATTTGTGCCACGCTTGATGCTGCCGTTGTCGTTGTCCTACGACCATCGCGTCATCGACGGCGCCGCCGGGGTGCGATTCACGCGCTTCCTCGCGGAAGTTCTTTCCGACGTGGATCGGCTACTGGCCTAGCGCTGGCGCCAGGGGAGCACTCATGAGCAAGCACAAGGAAATCCGCGTCCCGGACATCGGCGACTTTGACAACGTCGAGATCATCGAGGTGCTGGTGTCCGAGGGGGACACGGTGGCGGTCGAAGACGACCTGGTGACGCTGGAAACCGATAAGGCGTCGATGGACGTGCCGTCGACCCATGCCGGCCGCATCGCCGAGCTGAAGGTTAAAAAGGGTGATCGCGTGTCCGAGGGCGACGTGATCGCGGTGCTGACCGTGGAAGAGGAAGCTGGCGCAGAGGACACGGAGGACAGAGAGGAGGCAGACGACGCAGACGACGGCAAGCGTCCAGAGAGCGGGAAGAAAGAAGCGCCCGCGCGGGATGGCGAGGACGACAGCGCCGCGGCGGCGAACGACGAGGACGGGGCCGCTGCCACAAGGTCCGCGCCGTCGCCTGATGAACAGGGCGATTACGACATGGATCTCCTCGTCCTGGGCGCCGGGCCCGGCGGCTACACAGCTGCGTTCCGCGCCGCGGACCTCGGCCGTGACGTCACGCTCATCGAGCGCTGGGACACGCTCGGCGGCGTATGCCTGAACGTCGGCTGCATCCCCTCCAAGGCCCTGCTGCACGCTGCGGCCGTCATCGAGGAAGCCGCGCACATGTCCGAGCACGGCATCGTCTTCGGCAAGCCGAAGATCGAGCTCGATAAGCTGCGCGGCTGGAAGGAGGGCGTGGTCGGGCGGCTGACCAAGGGCCTCGACACCATCGCGAAGCAGCGCAAGGTGAAGGTGCTGCGCGGCACAGCCAAGTTCACCGGACCGCATGCCATCAAGCTTGACGGGCCGGATGGCGAGCGCGAGCTCAGCTTCCGCCAGTGCATCATTGCGGCCGGCTCCGAGTCCGTGAACCTGCCCGGCACACCCGACGACCCGCGCATCATGGACTCCACCGGCGCGCTGGCTCTGGATGAGCTACCCAAGAACCTGCTGGTGATCGGCGGCGGCATCATCGGCCTGGAGATGGCCTGCGTGTATGACGCGCTCGGCGTCAAGGTCAGCGTGGTCGAGCTCACGGACACCCTGATGCCCGGCTGCGATCGCGATCTCGTACGGCCGCTCGAGAAGCGCATCAAGTCGCGCTACGAAGCGATCATGCTTGGGACCAAGGTGAGCGGGATGAAAGCGCTCAAGGGCGGCATCAAGGTCAGCTTCGAAGGCAAGAACGCGCCCGACAAGCCGCAAACCTACGACCGCGTGCTGGTTGCCGTGGGCCGCCGGCCGAACGGCGAGGCGATCGAGGCCGCGGCCGCTGGTGTGAAAGTCGAGCGCGGCTTCATCCCTGTCGATCGCCAGCAGCGCACCAACGTCGAACACGTCTTCGCGATCGGCGACATCGTCGGCCAGCCCATGCTCGCCCACAAGGCGACCCACGAAGGCAAGGTTGCTGCCGAGGTCGCCAGCGGTGAGAAGAGCGCCTTCGACGCGCGCGTGATTCCCTCGGTCGCCTATACGGATCCGGAGATCGCCTGGGTCGGCCTCACCGAGGACCAGGCCAAGGCCGAGGGCGTCGAATACGAGAAGGGTGTGTTCCCATGGGCCGCGTCCGGGCGCTCACTCGCCATCGGTCGCGACGAGGGCATCACCAAGCTGTTGTTCGAGCCGAAGACGGGGCGCTTGCTTGGGGCCGGTATCGTCGGCACGAATGCCGGCGACCTGGTGTCCGAGGCTGCGCTGGCGATCGAGATGGGCTGCGATGCGACGGACATCGGGCTGACGGTGCACCCGCATCCGACCTTGTCGGAAACCGTGGCCATGGCGGCCGAGGCGTTCGAGGGGACGCTGACGGATTTGTATCTGCCGAAGAAGGCCCACAAGCGGAGCTAGCGAACGCAATTCATTAACATGAAGTCCCGTGACATCATCATGCGTGGCAGCGGATTCGCCGGGCTCGCCCTGCTGCTCGGGATGGGTAGCCTGTTCGTGCTGCTCGCGAGAAAGATGCCGCGAAAGTACCGGTGGGTTGTCGGCGGCTTGGTCGCCGCCGCGTTTCTCTATCTATGGGCTGAGCTTGCGGTGGGTGTCTTCACGAACCTGGGAAGCTGACGGGTCCACTGCAAAGACCCGCGCGGCAGGCCTGCGGCGGTTCACCACCTGGTTTGATGAATTGGCCCCAGGACGCGTCCGCGTGTGGTTACTATTCGGAGGAGCTAATTCCTCGTGCGAACTTCCGCCAGTGCTGTTAAGGAGCTAACAATGACCCTGAAGGACCGTACCCTGTTTATCACCGGCGGCTCGCGCGGCATCGGGCTCGCGATCGCGAAGCGCTGCGCGGCCGACGGCGCCAACATCGTTATCGCCGCCAAGACCGTTACCGAGAACCCGAAGCTGCCGGGCACCATTCACACGGCCGCCGCGGAGATCGAGGCAGCGGGCGGGCAATGCCTGCCGTTGCAAGTGGATATCCGCGATGAACAGCAGGTGGCCGACGCGGTGGCGGCCGCGGTCGAGCGTTTCGGCGGCATCGACATCCTGGTGAACAACGCCAGCGCCATCAGCCTGACGAACACCGAGTCCACGCCGATCAAGCGCTACGACCTGATGATGGGCGTGAACATGCGCGGTACTTACCTCGTTACGCAAGCTTGCCTGCCGCACCTGAAGCAGAGTGCCGCTGCGAGCCGTAACCCGCACGTGCTGACGCTTTCGCCGCCGCTCAACATGGACCCGAAGTGGTTTGCGCCGCACGTGGCCTACACCATGGCGAAGTACGGCATGAGCATGTGCGTGCTGGGCCACGCGGAGGAGTTCCGCGGCGTTGGCATCGCGGTGAACGCGCTGTGGCCGCGCACCGCCATCGATACCGCGGCGCTGCAGATGATTCCCGGCATTCGCCCGGAGCACTGCCGCAAGCCGGAGATCATGGCCGATGCGGCTTACGCCGTACTCACCTCGGACGCGACGAGCACCACGGGTAACTTCTTCATCGATGACGAGGTGCTGCGCGCGGCCGGGGTGACCGATCTCGAGCAGTATTCCGTCGTGCCCGGCAGCAAGGCATTCGTGCCAGACCTGTTCCTCTAGCGCGTCGTTTTAGCGCTCGGCGGCAGGCTGTCGCTGCGGTCGAGGTCGACGCCCAGGCTTCGGGACCGTCCACCGGCGGACGCGTCACCGCACGGGCATGAGCTTCATGAGCACGACGACCCCGCGTGAAGCACCCCAACAGCAGTCATAAATGGTTTTGAGGGGGGAGGATTTCACGGCCGATGGGCGGACAGCGGGGGGCAAAATGAGTTGCACCGCGGCGTCAGAAATGATACATATAAGGTGAATGAATGCTCGCCAATCAGCCACGTCCGCTGAGAAATCCCGGATCCGTGTATTCCTGGCGATTTCCCCCCTGCTTATGCTGCTTACCGTCCTTCCACCCGCGACTGCCGCCACCCAGGAAGCGCCTGCGGAGGTGGCCGAGCTAGAGCGCCTCGTGGTGGTTAGTACGCGTAGCCCGCGGCCCTTTAGTGAGGTGGTGGGCATGGTGACGGTACTGGATGACAGGGATATCGCGGCGATTATGGCCACCAGTGAGGACGGGCTCTGGCGGTATACGCCCGGTATCGAGGTAGAGTCCTCGGGTGCGCGCTTTCAGGCGCGCAGCCTCAGTGTTCGGGGCGTCGGCGGCAACCGCGTGTTGATGGAAGTCGATGGTATCCCGATCCAGGAGCTCTTCACGGTCGGAAATTTCGCCGATGCCGGCCGCACCGGTTCCGAGATCGAGTTCATCCGGCGCGTCGAGGTGTTGCGTGGACCAGCCTCCAGCCTGTTCGGATCGAGGGCGATCGGCGGCGTAGTGTCCGTGTCCACCTTCGATCCCCTTGACCTGGCCATCGACTCCGGGGCGCCCGGCGGGCAGCTGAGCGGCAGTTTCGCCAGCGACTGGGACGCCTTTGGCGCCAGCGCCATCGCCGGCTGGCAGCATGAGTCGGTCGGTTTCCTGCTGGGGGCCAGCCATCGCCAGGGCAACGAGCCGGATCGATCAGCAAACCCGCCCGCTCCGGATCGACTGGACCGTGACCGGCAGGCCGTGCTGGCCAAGCTGACCTTGCGCGACGACGCTGACAACCGGTTGCG
This sequence comes from Gammaproteobacteria bacterium, assembly GCA_047921455.1. Classification (GTDB taxonomy): domain Bacteria; phylum Pseudomonadota; class Gammaproteobacteria; order Steroidobacterales; family XN24; genus XN24. The sequence continues at coordinate 18,179 of JBLRWC010000012.1, read as the reverse complement.
ATTGACTCTCGACGTCGATGGCGGCGATACGACCTCTAGAATCAACAGCGTCATCGGCCAGGGACGGTTTGCGAATACCACCGACTTGCATGGCGACGATCGCGTCACGCGCACCGGCGCGGCGATCGACGGTGACCTGGCATGGCGCGATTACGTGCTCGAGGGCGCAGCCTTTCATCGTGAGACCGAAACGCGGCAAGACACCGTGGAGTTGCGGGAGGCCCTGGCGCGACCCGTGCGCGTCGATCGGCACTTCCGCTACGACACTACCTACAGCGGCATGCGGGTCCGGATATCACGACAGTTCGAGCATGGCAGCTTGCGCCACCGCCTGATGTTGGGCGCGGAGTATTCACGTTCGCTGCTGAAAGAAATGCGCGACGCCTCGCTGACCGGCATCGTCGATGGCGAAACCAGCAACGTCTTACTAGGCGAGCGGTTCCCACGACGGGACTTCCCAGTCACCGAAAGCCATGAGACCGGCATATTCCTGCAGGATGAAATCGACTGGAAGTCCGGGCGCTGGAGCGTCATCCCGTCACTGCGCTTCGATCACACCCGGATTCGCATTCGCGAGGACGACGTCTGGCGCCAGACGAATCCGCAGGCGGAAGCGGCGGAACCCACTGTCAGCGACCTGTCGCCGCGCCTCGGCGTGCTTTGGAGCCCGTCGCTCCGGCTGCAGGCCTGGGGCCAGGTGGCCAGCGGTTTCCGCGCGCCGCCGGCCGAAGACCTCAATATCGGGCTTGATATCCCGCTGTTCAAGGTGCGGGCGCTGCCGAATCCGGAGCTGGATTCGGAAACCTCGCTCGGCTGGGAACTCGGCCTGCGCTCCAGCGCCGCTGCTGCGTGGTTCAGCGTGGCGGCGTTCTGGACCGACTATGAGGACTTCATTGTTTCGCTGGTGCCGCTGGGGCCTGAACCGGAGACTGGAACCCTGTTGTTCCAGTCCCAGAATGTGGCGCGAGCGCGAATCCGCGGCATCGAGTTCGAGGCCGAACTACCACTCAGTCAGCTGACACCGGTGCTCGACGCGTTCAAGACAGGAGTCTCGGGCTACTGGGCGGAGGGCGAGGATCGCCGCAGCGGTGCGAAGCTGGCCGATGTGGGCCCGCCTTCCGCCGTGTTGTTTCTCGACTGGAGCAGTCCTTCGGCTGCCTGGGGGCTGCGCCTCAACGGGACCTTCGCGCGCGGCAAGCAAGTCGACGGAGTCGATGACGAGGCCCACTTCCGAGTCCCCGGACATGGAATCCTGGACTTGATCGCATTTTGGCAGGCCAGCGAGCGGCTGACGCTGCGGGGCGGGCTTTTCAATTTTACGGACAAGACCTGGTGGCGCTGGGGTGACGCCCGTAACTTGCCGGCCGAGGACCCGCTGATTCCGTCGCGGTCCGCCCCGGGACGCAGCTTCAGTGTTTCTTTCAAACTCGGTCTTGGACCGGGGCGCCTATGAATCACAGTTCCCAACCGGAACCGATCACGGAGGAATGAAGATGTTAAGCCGAATTGCGACTATGACTTTACTGGCCGGGTTGGCACTTACGGGTTGCGGGCAGAGCGACCAGCAACAGGCTGAGGTCCGACCTGCGGCGCGAAATGCCGGGATGGCGGTGCACTCAGCCGAAGTGGCATCGGCGGGGCAAGGCCTTGATGCGCGCATGGCAGCCGGCCGCAAGGTGTACCAGAATGTCTGCCAGGCCTGTCACGGGCCGGAGGGCAAGGGGCTGCCGGGCGCCTTCCCACCGGTGGCGAAATCGGACTGGATCGAGCAGAACCGCGACAAGCTGATCGGCACGATCCTGAACGGCTTGTCCGGTCCGATCGTGGTGAACGGCCAGAACTTCAATGCCGTGATGCCCCCGATGGCGTACCTGGGTGACGAGGATGTGGCCAACGTGCTGACCTTCGTGCTCAATTCCTGGGACAACCCGGGTGGCGAGATCCAGCCCGCCCAGGTGGCGCAGGTGCGCAGCGGCGCGTCCGCGGCTGCGGCGCCCGGTCCCGCCGAGCACCCTGTGCCGGGAAGCTCCGCGCTCAAGTACGAGGGTGCGCCGCTCGGCATGGACCCGGAGACCGCGCGCCGGCTGGTCGACTCGGAGGGACCGCCCATCACGCACGCCGAATGGTCCCGCTCCACGGAGATCTACTTCGAGCGTTGTGCCGGCTGCCACGGCGTGCTGCGCCATGGCGCGACCGGTAAACCGCTGACGCCCGAAGTCACGCGCGAGAAGGGCACCGAGTACCTCAAGGCGCTGATCACCTACGGCTCACCTGCCGGCATGCCCAACTGGGGCACCTCCGGTGACCTGAGCGAAGGCGAAATCCAGGCGATGGCCCATTTCCTGCAGCACGAGCCGCCGGCCCCGCCGGAGTTCGGCATGGAGGAAATGCGCGCCAACTGGAAGTTGATCGTGCCCCCCGAGGCACGTCCGACCAAGCCACAGCACGACCGCAATATCGACAATTTCTTCGCGGTGACGCTGCGCGACGCCGGCCAGATCGCCATCATCGACGGCGATACGAAGGATATCGTGTCCGTGGTTGACACCGGATACGCTGTGCACATCACGCGTCCGTCGGCGTCCGGCCGCTATGCCATCACCATCGGCCGCGACGCGAAGATCGACATGATCGACCTGTGGGCCAACCCGCCGAACCGCGTCGCCGAGATCAAGATTGGCCTCGAGGCGCGCTCGGTCGAGACGTCGAAGTACAAGGGCTACGAGGATCGCTATGCCATTGCCGGCGCCTACTGGCCACCACAGTACGTGGTAATGGACGGCGACACCCTGGAGCCCCTGAAGATCGTTTCAACGCGCGGCATGACGGTGGATACGCAGGAATATCACCCCGAGCCGCGCGTCGCCGCGATTGTATCTTCGCACGAGCATCCGGAGTTTATTGTCAACGTCAAGGAGACCGGCCAGATCCTGCTGGTGGATTACAGCAACGTAGACGCGCTGAAGACCACCACCATCGGTGCCGCGCGCTTCCTGCATGACGGCGGCTGGGACTCGAGCAAGCGCTATTTCCTCACGGCTGCCAACCAGTCGGACAAGATCGCCGTGGTGGACGCGCGCGACCAGGCGCTCGAGGCGCTCATCCACGTCGAGCGTATCCCTCATCCGGGGCGCGGCGCCAACGTCAATGATCCGAAGTACGGGCCGGTCTGGATTACCTCGGCGCTCGGCAATGCAGACATATCGTTCATCGCAACCGACCCGGGCCAACATCCGGAGCATGCCTGGAAGGTCGTGCGGGTGCTGCAGGGCCAGGGCGGAGGCTCACTGTTCGTCAAGACGCATCCAAAATCTCGCAACTTGTGGGTCGATACGCCGCTGCATCCGGACGAAAAGGTCAGCCAGAGTATCGCCGTGTTCAACATCGACGACTTCGAGGCCGGCTACGAGGCGTTGCCGATCGCCGAGTGGGCCAACCTTGGCCCCGGTCCGAAGCGTGTCGTTCAGCCCGAGTACAACAAGGCTGGTGACGAGGTCTGGTTCTCGGTCTGGAACACCATGGATATGCGTTCGGCAATCGTGGTCTTGGACGACAAGACGCGCGAACTGAAGCACGTCATCGACGATGAGCGCATCGTCACGCCCACGGGTAAGTTTAATATCTACAACACCATGCACGACGTCTATTGAGCTGGAGTGCGCGGGCCCTGGCTGCACGAGCAGCCAGGGCCGCGGTCGACTGCCGGGCGCGCGTAAACCGCACCGTCATACGATTTACGGTTTACGGTTGCGGATGGCCGCATCAGAACGCCGTCGCCAGCCGTAACCACAGTGTGCGGCCCGGCTCGAATATCCGCCGCTCGCTGGCCCCGAGGTCGGCACTGCCGCGCTGGATGTGCTCGCTGTAAGCCTTGTCCGCGAGGTTGTCGATGCCCGCGGTGGCGGTGAGCTGGGAGTTGATGCGCCAGCCGCCATAGGCGGAAATCACGCCGAAGCCCGGGGTCTCGTCTGAGTCGAGGCTGTAGATGGTGCCGAAGCCGGGATGGATGCGATCCTGCCGTGCGACTCCGCGCAGGAGCAAACCGCCGAACCACCGCCCGGCATCGTAGTCGACGCTCAGCGTGCCCTCGAGCGGCGGCGTCTGCGCCAGCGGCACGTTGTCGGTGTCATTGTTGCTGCGTACCCAGGCGGCGGTGACCGTGGTGCTGAGCCGCTCGTTGACGCGGTAGCTGAGGTCGGCCTCGAGGCCGCGGGTCGTGGCGTCGATGTTGCGTGCCTCGACGGCGTCGGGGGCAGGGCTGGCGATCAGGATGTAATCGTCCAGCTTGCCGTAGAACAGCGCGAGGTTGGCGCTCACGTCCCCTTTGCGTAGCCCGGCGCCCACGTCGAGCTGGGTGAGCTTCTCGGTAGCCAGCTCGAACACGCGTTGCAACTCCCAGAAGTCCGGCGCGCGCTCGGCGCGACCGAGGCCCACGTGCAGGGTCACGGGCTGATTGGGCAGGTCGTGGCTGAAGCGCACGAAGCCGCTCTGCTGGTTGCTGCTGTCGCGCGTTCCGGGCTCGGCCCCGCCAAAGGAGATGCCATCCAGCACCCTGGAGCGACGGTGATCAGCGCGCAGCCCGGCGTTCAGCCGGGACCGCTCGCCGAGCAGGCGTTCCAGTTCGACAAACACGCCGCTGTCGGTGAACTCGGCATTGTCCTCGCGCGGGACCTCGCGGTAACCGAACGCGGCCGTGCCGCCAATCCGGTTTGAGGCGTGCAGGTTCTCCGACCAGTCGGCACCGGTGGACAGCGTGGTGAGTTCGCCGAGGTTGATGTCGGCGGCGACGCGGGCACCGACGGTGCGGCGGTCCGGGTAGTTGACCATCGGCATCATCGGGGGTGCGCGAAGCGTGTAGTTGTCCATCACGTGGTCGATGTAGTTGTAGAAGGCGACCGCCTCGAGCTGGGTGAGCCAGGGCGCCACGTCAGTACGGGCCACGCTGAGGGTGTAGCCGGTACGGTCGAAGGTGACGCCGTCCATGCCACGGTCGTCGTAGGCCGCCCGGGCATCGCTGCGCTCGGTTGTGAACTCGACGGTGGTGCGCTCGTCGGGCGTCCAGCCGAGGATGACGGTGGTGCTCCAGCGATCGTACTGGGAATGCACGCGCCGGTCCGCGCCGTCCTTGTAGTCGTCCTGGTTGGACAGGGTGCCGATGAGACGGACGTAGCCGAGCCGGTCGCCGGCAGTGATGTCGCCGACGAAGTCGCGCCGGTCGAAGCTGCCGGCGGTGGCGCTGCCGTAGCCGGCCAGGGTCTGCTCGGTGAAGCGCATGGGATCGCGATCGAACAGCACCACCCCAGCGACGGTGGGACCGTAGCGCACCGACTGCGGGCCCTTGATGACCTCTATACGGTCGTAGGCCTCGGGGTAGACGTAGGCGGTGGGCGGGTCCATGCGGCCACCGCATCCGCCGAGGATATGGGCGTCGTCGAGCAGAATGTTGAGCCGCGAGCCGCCGAGGCCGCGCAGCTGGGGGTCGCCGCTGGTGCCGCCCTTGCGGCTGACGGAGAAGCCCGGAATGGACTTCAGGTAGGAGCCGCCGTCGTGCGCCGGGAGCGGAAGGCGCGGCTGGCGCGGGTCAGTGACGATGGTGTACGGGTCACGCATGGCGACGGCCGTGACCACCACGGGCTCGAGCTGGGCGAACAGGATGTCGTAGCTGTGCTCGTGCACGGCCGGCTCGAGTTCATGTTCGAGTGCGGTTGCATCGTCCGGGGGCTGTGCCCATGCGGACGCACACAGTAGGGCCGCGACAAAGCCGGCCGGGATCAGGATTCTCATGACAAATCAACCTCGTATCGCTGTCGGTCGCGCTCGACGTGGGCGCGCGCGGACGTCTCGCCACCCGCCGGGGACCGGTGGTCACGGGGCGGAAGGCCACTGGAGTCTCAGGTCGATAGCACTACGGGGGGTGCGCGGGCGGGCGGCAGTGCGAGGCTGGCGCGGTAGACGGGGAGGGTGAGTTGCGGGGCCTGCGGCGGGAGCGTGGCTGCGAAGAGAATGCGGAGCGCAGGCAGCTCCAGCGCGGCAAGCGAACTCAGCGCGAGCCACCACGGGCACGGCGGCATGGCCTGCTCGTCCTCGATCTCGAGGATCTCGCCGGTGGCGGGGTCGGTCATCACCGTGCGTGGGCCGTGCAGGGTGCACAGCTCGACCATTTCACCCTCGGCCGGCATGAACCCGTCCGGCACCAGCGAACGCACGAACAGCGCCGCAAGCAGCGCGCTCATGAGCAGCGGGTGGCGCTGGGACCGGTACAAAAACTTCTCCGATTCCATTAATAGATATATTAAAAATGCAACAAATATGAGGTGTTGTAAAGCGGCTCGCTAACAACTCGAGTCGGACCGATATAAATCATTGATAACCATTAAGAAAATGGCAAACGACTGGCTCCTGGAGGTGCCCGGGACGCGTTTCGTCGTGACACGCGCAAGGCAACAGCCAGCGCACACCTGCCACAACGCCGGCTGATCCGCCCGTGTCGCCAGGGATACTCAACAGATGCGAGGGCAGTGTCCTGGAGAACATGGCCCAATAAACGGGGACCGTCTTCAGTCCACCTCCGCCGGGGGATCCAGGTCCTCGTCCCAGGCGTTCGCCGGTGGGGGATAACGCTGCAGCCATTCCTCGAGTGCCGCGGCGTGTTCGGCCTCGTCTTCCAGCACCACCGCGTGAACGAGAAACACGCCGAGATCATCGAGCGGGCTCACGATGCCACCTCGAAGCACGCGGCGATCGCAGCCAGTGACGCGGCGGGCGCGGTGTCGGGTCTATAGCAAGGGCGTGGCGCCCGATAAAGGAGGCCGGTACCGAAGCCGTCGTCATCCAGCAGCGCCATGTAAGCCGCACGCCGGTCCGCAGTCGGCGTGAAGTCCCGGTGCACGTGCTTTTTCCAGCCCATCTGCTCGGGCCGGAACGTGATGCAAGGGCTGAGTACCTGGATAAAGGCGAACCCGGGAAACTCGATTGCCTCCGCGAGGAGCTGCGCCAGTTCGTTGGGTGCATTCGAGAAGGCGCGGGCGATGAATGGCGCACCGGCCGCCAGCGCCATTTCCAGCGGTTGGAATGGCTGCTGGTGGGTGCCCTGCGGCGCTAGCTTCGAGCCGGTCCAGTCCGCTGCCGTGGTCGGCGAAGCCTGCCCCTTGGTCATGCCATAAACGGCGTTATCCATCACAAAGTAGGTCAGGTTCACATTGCGCCGGCAGGCGTGGATAAAGTGATTACCGCCAATGGAAAAGCCATCGCCGTCACCGCCGGTGGCGATCACCGTGAGTTCGGGTCGGCTGACCGCCAGGCCGGTGGCCAGCGGCAGGGCTCGACCATGGACGCCGTGGAAGCCGTAGACGCTCGTGTAGGCGGGCAGTCGCGATGAGCAGCCGATGCCTGCGATCAGGGCCACCTGCTCCGGTGCCAGTTTCAGCGCGGCGAGCGCCTTGGTCAACGCGTTCAACACGCCGAAATCGCCACACCCTGCGCACCACACGGGCTTGTAATCCGACTTGTAGTCCTTATGCGCGAGTGCTGGTATCCGCGGCAGCTGAGGTTCACTGTTCATATGGCCTGTTCCTTGTTCAGGACGCGGATGGCGGCCGCAATTTGGCCCGGCTTGAGCGCCAGCGGTCCCGGCTCCGCAAGATGGCGGGTATGCGCGGGCAGATCGAAGTGGCTGCGCAGGTGGCGAAGGAACTGGCCGCTGTGCGTCTGCTCGACCACCAGCAGGCGCTGGATCCCGCTCAAGGCCTGGGCCAGGCGGGCGGGATCAAGGGGCGAAAGCAGGCGCAGTGAGATGAGGCATACGGACTGGCCTTCGGCTCGCAAGCGGTGCGCCGCTTCGCGCGCCGCCTGGGTGCTTGAGCCCCAGGTCAATATGCCCGTTTCGCCGGTACCCTCGATATCGGCCCAGTCATCACCGAAGTCGAATTGCACCAGCTTGCGTCGGCGCTTGTCGAGCTGGCGGCGGTGGTCGGACGTCATCGCCGAGGGACGTGCCGACGCCATATGCGTCAGCCCCGTCGCCGTGTACTCGCCGCCGGGTGTGCCGGGGATGGCCATGGGTGAAATCCCGTCCGGCGTGTCCGCGTAGCGCTCATAACCGATGATGCCGGCCCCCGCGACGCGCCGCCGCACCTGCCAGTCCCGCTCCGGTGGCGGCTCGATGGCGGCGCGCGCCTGGCCCAGCTGCTGGTCGCTGAGCACGACCGCGGGGCATTGCAGCGCCTCGGCCAAAAAGACGGCCCATTGGGTCGTCGTCAGGCAGTCGCCAATGCTGTTGGGCGCCAATACGAGATGCGGCGCGTCACCATGGGTGCCGTTGACGGCAATCGCCAGGTCGGCCTGCTCGGACTTGGTCGGGATGCCGGTCGACGGACCGCCGCGCATGACGTTCACCACGACCAGCGGAATCTCGGTCGCCACCGCCAGCCCCAGCGTTTCGAGCATCAGCGAAAAGCCCGGCCCCGACGTGGCCGTCATGGCTGGCACGCCGCCGAAGGAGGCGCCCATGCACATGTTGATCGACGCCAGCTCGTCCTCGGCCTGGACCAGGCAGCCGCCGACCTGCGGCAGGTGCGCGGCCAGCCATTCCTGGATCTCGGTCGAAGGCGTGATCGGATACGCCGCACAAAAGCGCACGCCGCCACGCAATGCGCCCATGCCGACTGCTTCGTTGCCGGTAAGCAACCACCGGGGTTGCGGTGCCGACGGCGCCAGTGACACCAGCCCGCCGGGCGCATCCAGCGCGGCAGCTGCGTTCATGCCCGCCTCCAGGCCCATGAGCGCACCGTCTACCAGGCGGCTGCCCTTGCGTTCGAAAAGGCGCCGCAGCGTGTCCTTGGCGTTCTCCCGCTCGAGGCCCAGGAGGCGAGCCGCGAGGCCGACGGTAATGGTATTGACCCGCGCTCCACGGTGTTGCCGGGCGAGCTGCGCCAGGTTTACCTCCACGAGCGTGGCACCGGAATCGCGGATCCACGCCGGCGGCTCGCCCTCCGCGGGATCGGCGATCACCAGGCTAGCCGTATCCAGCACGATCTCGTCGGCAAAGCGCTCCGCCTTGCCCCAATCAAGGGCGATCAGCAGATCGACGCGATCGCTCTGGCAATGAACCGGTGCCACGCCCAGCCGCACCAGCGCCGCCGCCTCGCCACCACGAATTTGCGGACCGGTGGACCGGGTCATCAAGCCGAAATATCCGGCATCTGTCGCCGTGTCCAGCAGGAGCTGTCCCGCCGTCATCACGCCAGCCCCGCCGCTGCCGATCAGGGCCAGCGTGCAGCCATCGACACGATTCTTCCCGGGATCACTGTTCATCGGAGAAAGCCTTTGCGTTGCCTGCCAGCAGGTCGAGGTCCGTGCGCGCGGGACGGGCGCACGGTACGGCGTCGAACTCCTGCGCTATGGCCGATGCGGCCGGCGTGAAATAGATCAGCACCTGGCAGTGCAGGCGCCCCTCCGACACGTGCCGGACGAACAGGGCCATGCTCTCTGTGGATTCGCTCTGGCGGCAGGCCGCGTCAAAACGTCGCTGCACATCCACCAGCGCATCGTGTGCCAGCATGGCATCACCGAGATTGCTGACGTACCAGTCACTCACGCTGGCTTGGTACCGGATGCAGCCGCAAGGCGACATGATTGGCGAGTTGGGCGGCGCGCGAGCCCCCGGAGCAACTGTAGACAAGTGGGCCGGTCTTGCGTGGCATGGCCTCTCTCCTTCAGCCGGACGGGATGCGCAGTAATGCCACCAGCAGCAGGAGCAATGCCAGGCTCCACAGCATCGCTGCAACGCCGAGCATCGTGATGCTGTTGCTGCCGGACAGCCGCGCCAGGGTTGCCAGGGAGATGATGCCGGTAATCCAGGGCAACGTGCGCACCCGGGCAGGATCCGCCTTGTTGCGGATCGCGCGGACGCGCGTCATAACCGTGGTGGTCAGCGTGCCCAGTGCGCCCAGCGTCACAGCGTGGGTGGCCGTGCTCGCCGGCAGAAGCTGAAACGACCAGCTGGCTCCAAGCAACGCCAGGCCGATGACCAGCCAGAGATAGCCGATACCGAGACACCAGAGGTCGGGACGTGTGCGACACGCCCAGAGCCGCCAGCGCACCAGGCGCACGAGTGACAACAGTGCGGCGGCCAGCACCAGCACGCCGGCATAAAAGGCGCCGCCGGGCACGGCCATTGCGACGATCGCCAGAGTCATGACGATCAGCAGCGCACCCTCGATGCGCGGCTGCACACGGGCCTCGAGGTGTCCCCCGCCGCGCTGGATTGCTCCGGCCGCCGCGGGCGCAATGATCCTCCCGCCCATGAACAGCATCAGCAGGGCGAACAGCAAGACTGCCTCGCGAAGCGCGAGAAACTGCAATCCCGATCCCGCGGTGGCCCCGCCAAGCTGAAAGACGACTGCCGCCAGGCACAGCGCGATCAGCAGGGGAGCGAGCGCCTTGTTGCGCAGTTTTTTCGCGCTCTTAAGGAACTGTGGACTGACCAGGGCGGCGAGCACAAAGGCAAACATGGCATTGGCGGTAACGGCCGCGATGCTGTCGGGAAAGACGAGGAAACTGGCGCGGGCTACCAGCCAGAGCGCGAACAGCGCCCCCAGCCGCACCGGCGAAATCCGGGTGATCAGGAAACCGGCAACCACGGCGAGTGCGAAGCCGAACAGCAGTTCGTGGGCGTGCCCGGATACGTTGGCAAATCCCGGCAACAGCGCATGACCCGAGAGCATGCCATGCACCGACAAGGGAACAGCGACGAGGCCATAGGCCGCCGCCGCGGGAAAGAACACTTGCTCGGCCGCGAGGCGGCGAGTGCCCCGGACGACGCGATTCGTCTCAATGGGCCTACTCGTCGAGCCTGCCCCCGCGCTTTCGCTGCAATGATTCAAGACGCGATAACTCGGGCCGTCAGGGGCTCCCGAGCCGCTCCAACCATCGCTTGAGGGCCTCCACGTGACCAGCTTCTTCCTCCGCAAACTCTTGCGCCAGCTCCTGGACGGCTTCCGAGTGCGTCTGGCCCGCAACGGCAGAGTAGAAATCACAGGCGCTGCACTCGGTCTCGAGCGCTGTCTTGAGGGCGTCTTGGACCGTCAGGTGCTGGATGTCGCCCGGCATGGGACTCTCGGGGCTGTGCCCGTCGGGCCAGCGGTATTCGTCCGGTGAGAGTTCAAGGACCCCGCCTGTCTCCCTGGTGGCACGCGCCCGCGCCTCGGCGAGGTGCTGGCGGCAGTAGCCGGCGAATTGGCGAAACAGCGCTGCGACGGCGACGTTGGCCCGCTCCTCCATCTGCAGCGCCAAGCGCTCGTAGGTCTCGGCCGCATCGGCCTCGAGCCTGACAGCATGGGCGAGGAACAGCGCGACATCGTCGATCATCGCCTAGCCCGCCATGCCGGGGAAGAAGCGTGGTAGAACCTGCAGCGCCGCGAGGAGCAGGCCGAGGAATACCACGAAAAACATGACGGTGCGCCAGTAGCCCAGCTGCACCCCTGCCAAGGCTTCGGCCTTGGTGACCAGGAAGTGCGACACCAGGTAGATCACCACTATGACCAGCCCGAGCAAAAGAATCTGGAGCATCAGCTTCTCCTTAGCCGGGGGCGTCACGCTGCCCGCAGGCGTCCAATCGGCAGGCTACGCCGCAGTGTACCGCTGACGGCAATGATGTAAATGACCCCGCCGCTGATAGCGATGAGCCCGCCGATACCCATGATAGACATACCTAGAACCTGTGCGAGGCTATCCAGGCCCTGCTCGGCGCCCGCGGTCTTGCGCTGCACGCCGTGCCCCCCGGAGAAGGCGAGTCCGGCTACGTGCATCAGTTGCCCGATGCCATAGACACGTGGCAACAGCAGCACCAGCTTCGGATTTGGCGCCGCGAACCCGAAGCGCGGCAACAGGTACAAACTCAGGGACATAAAGGCCAGCGTCACGGCCACGATGCAGCCATGGTAGTGCGCCGGCACGATGGTGTTGCTCGTGTCAATCAGGAAGCCGAGTGCGCCGCCCACGCCGAACAGCAGGATCGAGAACCACAAGGATGAACGCAGGCCGCGTTCCAGGGTTGACGTTGCGCGGGGGCTGGTGCGCCAGCCATGCAGCAAGGCGAGCGCGATCGGTCCTGCGGCGACGCCGCCGCCAGCCGCCATTAGCCAGATGAAGAAGGTGCGGTGGTCCGGGCCCGCGACGTCGTAGACCAGGTAGCCCCAGATGCCCAGGAAGGCCGGCAGGATGCCTGCCAGCAGGAGCGCGGTGACCAGGCGCGGGGTCAGTGGCATCCGGACGCCGCTGGCGGCGGCGAGCCATAACCAGCTGACCAGTACGAGCTGTACCCAGGCGAATTGCAGGATGTGGCCGCTGCCCCAGAACAGGACCTCGAAAAATTGCGGCCCGCTCAGGTAGGCCGGCAAGGTCAGCAGTGACCAGACGAGGGCGCCGGCGGCGAGCAGCACAGCGATGGCCGAGGTGTGGCTGCCGAAGCGCAGCACGCCGCCGGGCGCGAGGCGGGCGCCCGCCGGGAGGGGGTAGGCGAGTGCGCGCGCCGCCATCAGCGTCACGCCCAGTGCGAACAGGGCCAGCCCCGCCAGGAAGGGCGCGTTGTCGAGTACGGGGACATAGTTGCTCATGATCGCCTGCCCGCCCTGGAACGGCGCTACGGCCATCAGCCCGGCACCAACGAGTGCGATGATGAGCGCTACCCAGCCCAGCACCGGCGCACGCGCGTCGGTCGACAGGCTCCAGATCATCGCGCCACACGCCGCGAACCAGACCAGCACCGAGAAATCCACGTGCGCGACGATCGCGAGGTGGAAAAAGCCCTGCAGTGGGAACAGCGCCTCCAGGCCGGGCATGCGGGACAGCACGATCAGCACTACGTAGAGGCCGGAGATCAGCAGCCCGGCGACGCCGAACATCAGCCAGGCGGCGGCGAGGCGGCGGCGGAAATCATCTGGAATCTCGAGTCGATAGCCTGTGGTATCCATCATTGTCACTCCTGTGGCGCCGTGCCGGGTCCGTGACCGGGAACCAGCCGGGCTGCGCCGTCGCCGAGATCCAACAGCGTCGATTCGCCGGCGGCAAGTCTGAGCGGAAAGTGCTGCACCATGTCGAATCCCTCGTCGCGCGGTGTATCGCGCAGCCAGAGCGTCAGTGTGTAGTCGCCTGCCGGCAGGCCCCAATTGGCCTGCAGGTAAGCACGTCCGCCGCGCGCAAGTCCGGCGGGGCGCACCGTCGTATCGAGCAGCGGCTCGTCATCGACAAGCAACTTCACGACCGCCTGGATGCGTTCTCGCGCGCACTTCTCTGGTGCGCGCATATTGGGTGGCAAGGCGGCTATTTCCTCTGGGCTTAGCCGGACGCAGGGCTCCACGCGCTCGGTCAGGTGGCTCATGCTCAGCTTCAGCTCACCGTGGCCCTGGGGCAGGGGCGAGTACGTGGGCCACTGTGCGAGCGTGCCCGTGATGACTGCGAACAACGTCCAGGCCGCTGCCTGGCCGACGAGCTGGGTGGGTCGCGGCACTCTCATTGTCCCTGCTCCCGCGCGCAATCTGGCAGGGCCTCGAGGCGTTGTCGGAACTGCGCGATCGCCGCCGCAAGACCCTGCTCGTCGATCGGCTTGTGCCAGCTGAGGAGCAGGCGCTCGCGCGGCACACGGCCGCGCAGCTTGGGCATGCGGTCCCGCGCCACGCGGTCCTTCACCCACCGGTCCCCGTGCCGGAAGTGGCAGTCGCCGGCATCACAGCCGGTCACGATCACGCCGTCCATGCCGCCCACCCGTAACAAGTAATCGATGCCCGCCGGCGGCATCATCCCGGCGCATGGCAGGCTCACCGCAGCGACGCCGGCCTGCTCGACGGCGGCGACCGGGACGCTGTAATCACAGCCGACGAGCACGATGCGCGCGCCGGGACCCGAGCTGCGTGCAACCGCGTCCTCGAGACGCTGCTTCAGGTCATCCATCGAGAAGTAGGGCAGCTCGATGCCGGACAGCAGCGGCGTCTGCTTGCGAAACGGCGAGGACGACGGGCAGGAGCCAGTGCAGATGCCACAGCTCACGCAGAGTGCAGGATCGACCCTGGCTTCGAGGGCGAAATTGCGCTCGTCCGTGCGCGGCACCATCTCGATCGCGCCGTAGGGGCAGTCCTCCGCGCAGAACTTGCAGCCCGTGCAGTCCGACAGGTGCACGATCGCTGCCGGCGGGTGCCTGAGCGGCGGCAGCCAGGGCAGGGCGCACAGGAACAGCGAGATACCCCACAGCCCGGCCCAGAGCGCGCCCTCGGAACTCGCGTCCAGCAGGGGGTAGATCGCGAGATAAAACCAGTCGATGCGCAGTTCCATGGGTACGATGCCCAGGTCGGCGGGCGGATGACTGACAGCTGGAACTGCCAGCGAGAGCGCCAGCAGCGCGACGAGGCTACCGGCCATGAGCGTGCGCGGCGGATTGATGCGTGGCAGGCGGACCCTGAGCAGGTGGAACCATACACCGAGTACCAGGCCGATCGGCAGACCCACCAGGTGGATGAACGCCATGAGGGTGAAGAAGCGCTCGTTCACAGTTTCATTGGTGAGGAAGTTCCTGACCATCGGCTCGGAGAAGACCGGCAGCCAGTCGAGGAGCCGCGCGGTAGCTACGGCCACATACTGCGCGAGCTCGTCCCAGACCATCCAGTAGCCGGTGATGCCGAAGATGAACACGAGCCAGAGCAGCGGCACGCCGGTGAACCAGGAATACCAGCGCACGCCGCGATAGCGCCCGCGCAGGAACTCGCGGCTCATGTGCAGGATCATCGTGAGCACCGCGGCATCCGACGCGTAGCGGTGCAGGCTGCGCATCACGCCGCCTGCGTACCACTGCTCGTGCGTGATCTTCTCCAGCGACAGCCATGCCCCGCTGACGCTGGTGTCGTAGAAAAGAAACAGGTAGATGCCGCTGACGAGGATGATCCAGAAGAAGTAGATCGTCAGCGCACCCAAGTGATGGAAGGGATTGTTCTCGGCCTCGAACCACGCTGAGAATGGCCGCTCGAAGCGCGCGACCAGGCGCAGCACCGCATTGGTGCCATGCGGGCCGCGGGTGCTCATGCGGGCCGCCTTCGCCGGCCGCCCCTCACCTCGAGCAGCAGCCAGAGTATGGCGGAGCCGATCACCATCAGGCCGATGAAAATGCCGGCGAACAGCGAGTAGTCGAACAGGTAGCGGTCGCCCTGCGCATCGTAGACGGTGCAGAATAGCCGTATGCGGTCGCCGAGTGTCCCGAGCAGCCCGGATTCGGACATCGGCCGGTTGAAGACGAGATCCTTCAGCGGCTCGATCAGCTGCGGGGTTGGAAAGATCTCCCCGTAGACCTGGCGCCAGACGCGTCCCTCTCGATCCAGGATCGTGACCTGCACCGTGTGATCGAAACCGCGGGGGGAAGGCACGTAGACAAAGCCGACCGTGTCCATGAGCGCGGCAAGCGTGGCCGTGTCCGGGCTGCTGAGGAAATGCCAGTGCGGGTCGCTGATGCTGTAGCGCCGAGCGTAGCTAGCCATCTGCGCCGGTGTATCGACCGGCTGATCGAAGCCGATGGTCAGCACCGTGAAACTATCCTGGCCAAGCGCATTGCGCGCCAGCTGCACGACGCGGTTCAGCTGGCGTGTCGCGACTTGGCAGGAATGCACGCAGGCCGTATAGATCAGGCTGAGGAGCACGGGGCGGCCGCGGAACTCGTCGAGGCTGCGCTCCTGGCCGTGCTGGTCGACAAACCGCAACGGGCCGACTTCATTACCGAGGGCCGCCTGGCTCACCTCGATGGCGCGGCGCTCGATGTCCGTGGCGGCCGCATGGTCGATTGGCACAGCCGAGAGCGCGAGCAGCAGGGCCGGCAGGATACACCGCCAGCGCAAACTCGCTGGGCTGGCGGCGTATCGGTTCATGCCAGGCCGTGGGCGATGAACAGGCCCGCGAACAGCAGGCCGAGCTGGATCAGTGAGGCGAAGAAAGCCGTCATGGCCACCGGCGGGACAGGACGCCGCACGAGGCGCCGGTGGGTGTGCACCAGCCACGCGCCGCCCAGCAATGCGCCGCCCCACGCCCAGGTCCCGCCCACGATGGCCGCGAGCGCCAGCGCGCTGCCTGCGAGCAGCACCGCGTTGATCAGCGCCCAGCGGCTGGCCACTTCGACGCCGCGCACCACCGGCAGCATTGGCACGCCCGCACGCCGGTAGTCCTCGACCAGCGCGATCGACAGGCTCCAGAAGTGTGAGGGCGTCCACAGGAACAACACCACCGCGAGCATGAGCGCAGCCGGTGCGAGTGCCCCGTCGAAGGCCGCTGCGCCCGCGAGCACGGCCCAGCTGCCGGACAGGCCACCGATGACGATGTTCCAGTGCGTGCGCCGCTTCAGCCACAGCGTGTACACGACCGAGTAGGTGAGGGCGCCGGCCAGGACGAACCCGCCGCTTACCCAGCCGAAACGCCACGCCGCAAGCCCGGCGCCGCCGAACATCATCAGCGTGAACACGATCGGCCACCGCAAGGACACTTCGAGCCGGCCCGAGACGAAGGGCCGCGACCGCGTGCGCTTCATCCGTGCGTCGAGGTCGCGTTCGAAGTAATGATTGCAGCCTGCCGCGCCCGAGGCTGCCAGCAGCACGGCGCAGCCGAGCACCAGGATATCGCCGCCCACCGGCCATGCACCTTGCGCCAGGATCGCGCCGGCCAACGCGGACAGGACGATCGCGAAGCCGATGCGCAGCTTGAACAGGCTGGCGCACAATCGCAGCAGTCCGGCCTGCGGCGCCGCGACCGGCAGCGCGACGGTGCCCTGCCCCGCGTGGGACAGGGACTTGCGCCGGCTGCTCAACTCAGCCTCCAGACAGTGGCAAGGTAGCCGTAGTTGATGAAGTAGTACACGACGAAGATCACCAACAGCAACATGGCAAGGATGAACGTGCCCGGGGCCGCGAAGCCCTTGACGCCGATCGAGCCGTGGCTGCCGATGGCATCGGCGACTGCACGCGGCAAGGGTTCAGGGCGCTTCGTGCGGTACTCGGACGTACCAGCCTTCTTTTTGCCGAACAGGATGGTGCCGACGATGATCACGCCGAACAGCGCCCCGCCGAGGACCGCGATGACTGCGCTCAGTCCGTTCAGACCCATCAGCGTGTAGGCCGCGCCGGGGTAGGCCCACTCGAAGGCCGAGCCGGTGAACGCCATGTCCCAGTGGCGTCGCGACACCCCCAGCGTCCCTGCGCCCATCATGAAAAAGGCCTGCAGCGCCGTACCGATGCCGAACAGGTAGGGCTGCCAGCGCGCCAGCTTGGGCAGGAATAATTCACGCCTGAACAGCACCGGAACCAGCCAGAACGACAGCGCCATGAATGCCAGCGTGGTGCCGAGTGCCACCGTGCCATGGAAGTGGCCGGGCACGTAAATGGTGTTGTGGATGAGGAAGTTGATTTGCTCCGCCCCCATCACCACGCCGGAAATGCCGCCGATGAAACCGAAGCCCACCAGGGAGAGGAACATTCCCGAGAACACCGGGTTCCCCCAGGGCGCCTTGCGCAACCACTCGAACAGGCCCTTGTTGAGCCCCTTCTGGCGCTGCGACACCTCGATCGCACCCGGCACCGTCAGGCCGTGCACCAGGCTGGCCAGCACCGCGAGGTACATGGCGTAGCTGGTATTGAAGATCTTCCATTCCGTCCCCACGCCCGGGTCCACCAGCAGGTGATGCGCCGAAGCGATCGAGATGAACAGGATGTAGAGGAAGAACGCGCCGCGGCTGACTTTCTCGGACATCGGCTTGGCGCCGAACACGATCGCGGCGATCGCGTACCAGACCGACACGTGCGCGGCGACGTTGATCTGCTGCGAGGAGTGTCCCATGCCCCACCAGACGAGTCGGTACATCAGCGGGTCGATGTGACTGATGTAGCCGACTGACCACAGGAAGGTCGGGATCAGGATAATGGCGCCGCAGGCGATGGTGAAGATCGCGATGATCGCCGCCGTCAGCGCGCCGAAAGTCACCAGCGGTATAGAGCCTTCGTAGGTGCGCTCCGCACGGGCGATGACCAGTGTGCCGAGGAAGATGAAACAGCCGATCAGCGCGCCCACCGCGAACAGGATAAGGCCGAGGTAGAAGTGCGGCGCGGCCGGCATCGGCACGTACGAGGTCATCATGACGCTGGAGCCGCCCTGCAGGATCG
>JBLRWC010000011.1:0-75321 GCA_047921455.1 Gammaproteobacteria bacterium | reverse complement strand
TGGTGCCGGAGAGTGGATTCGAACCACCGACCTGCTGATTACGAATCAGCTGCTCTGCCGACTGAGCTACCCCGGCACGGAGGGGTCTTGGGAAGGCGGCGAAGTATAGGAGATGGCCGGCCCAGCGGCAACGCCGGCGCGCGGCTCAGGCGCGATTGCGTACCCGGATGATGACCTCGACTCCATCCTGCTCGGTGCCCTTGGGAGCCGCAGGCACGCCCGCGAAGGAGACGGATTCGGGCGAAATATCGATCATCTCGCCAGTATCCACGTTGTAGAAATGGTGATGCGCGTGCACGTTCGAATCGTAATAGACGCGGTCACGATCCACCACCAGTTCGCGCAACAGGCCACATTCCACGAACAGGTTCAGGGTGTTATACACGGTCGCCTTGGATACGCGGATGCCCTGCTTGAGCGCGAGCTGCAGAACCTGCTCCGCTGACAGGTGCTGCGGGCGAGCGAATACCACCTCGGCCAGCATCAGTCGCTGGGAAGTGGGCTTGGCGCCATGGCTGGCGAGCCGGTGGGCAATGTGTTCCTGATTTTTCATGTACATATCGACCGCTCAGTCCGTAGAAGTATAAGCACCCGCATCCATTTGCGCCATCCTTGCCGCGGGATCGTAAGGCGCGGGGTCCAGCGCCGGCGAACTGCCGGCCAGCAGCGCAGCCAGCAGCTCGGCGGATGCCGGCGCCAGGTTGACGCCGTTGCGAAAGTGCCCGGTATTCAGCCAGAGTCCCTCGATGCCTGGCACCGCCCCGATTAGCGGGATGCCGTCCGGGGTTCCGGGACGCAGGCCGGCCCACTGGCCCTGCACGGCCAGGCTGCCCAGCAACGGCATCATCTCCGCCGCGGCATCGCGCAGCTCCGCCGCGGCATCGGCCGTCGTACGCGTGTCGAATCCGGCGTCTTCGACGGTACTGCCGACCAGCACGACGCCCTCCTGCCGCGGGATCACGTAACGCCCCCCGCGCATCAGGATATGGCCTAGATCCGGGCGCGGCAGCATGTACCAGAGAATCTGCCCGCGGATCGGCCGGACCGGTAATTGCACACCCAGCGCCGCCAGCAGTGGCGCGCTCCAGGCACCCGCCGCCACGACGACATCAGCGGCCCGAAGCAGCCCGCGGCGACCGGCATCTACCACGATGCCATCACCATTCCGCCGCAGCCGGACCTCGCCGGCCTCCTCCAGGACCGCGACGCCGCGCCGCTGCAGGTCGGCCTTGAGCGCGTCGAGGAAGCGCGGATTGCGCAACTGCGCAACATCTGGCAGCAAAAGCGAGGGGCCCGGCGTACGGCGCGCGGCCGGCGCGACCTGCGCGAGGCGCGACTCGTCGAGCAGCTCGGCGGGCCGCCCCTGGCCGCGGCAGAAGTCCAGGGCGGGCTCGAGCTCCGCGCAATCGAGATAAATCACACCGGTCACCCGGTACTCGGGATCGATGCCCGTGTCCTGCGCCAGCGCCGCGGCGAGGGCGGGCAAGAGCGGCAGCGACTGCTCGGCCAGCCGGGCCACCGGGGCAGCGACATTCCAGGGCGTCAGCGGCGACATGATGCCGCCGCCGGCCCGTGACGTGCCGTACCCGGCGCGACCGCGCTCAAGCAGTAGCACTTTGCGGCCTGCGGCAGCAAGACAACGGGCGCTGAGCATGCCCAGGGCGCCACCGCCAATCACGATTACGTCGCTGGATGCCTTCAAGCGGATGCTCCCTTAACTGCCGACACCTTACCCCTCGTTGAATTTGTATGAAACACGCAGTTTCCGTGACTCCCGTCGGATGGCCTTGGCCGGCACTCTTGCCACCAGGAGGCAAGCCATGCGCAAGCACACGGGATTCACGTTGCTCGAGCTGTTGACGATCATGATGCTGCTGGGGTTGCTGGCCGGCCTGGCGGTCCCGGCGCTGGACAATATCCTGCTGAATGCGCGCCGCACCGCGACGATGGACGGCCTGGCACGAGCTGCATGGTTTGCGCGCACCGAGGCTTTGCAACGCGGCCGGCCGGTCATCCTGTGCGCATCGGCCGGCGGCGACGACTGCGTGGCGGATCCGGCGGCCTGGACCGGCGGCTGGCGTATCACGCCCGCGGACGAGCCGACGCTGACCCTGCGGCGCGGCGCCGGCAGCGGCGACGCCCGCGCCCGGCTCCTGTCCAACCGCAGCAGCTTCCGTTTCGAACCCAACGACCGCCGCAGCACCAATGGCACGCTGGCCTGGTGTGACCGGCGGGGTGTGGCAGCCGCGCGCGCCGTCGTCATTGCGCCGACCGGGCGCCCGCGGCTGGAACGCGGCGCCGGCCCGCTGGTGTGCTCGCCGTCATGACCGCGCGGGGCTTTACGATGGTCGAAGTCATGGTCGCGCTGCTCGTGGTGGCCATCACGACCACCATAGCGACAGCGCTTGCGCTGGGCGGCCTGGCGACCACGGCCGAAGCGCGCCGCGCCGACACCGCCGCGGCTCTCGCCGCCGATCTCGCCGGCCGCGTGCGGGCCCTCCGCTCGGTCGACTGGACGGCATTGCCGCCCGCTGCCCCGTGTGACCTGCCCTGCTCGCCCGAACGCCTCGCCGCGCAGGAGCTGGCGCAGTGGCAGGCGGAAGTTGCGTCGGCCTTGCCGGGCGGCACGACATTGCTCGAAGCCAGCCCCGGCGGACACCTGGTGATCAGGCTGGCCTGGACCGAAACCGGCGGGCTGTCGCGCACCATGAGCTGGGGGATCGCGCGGTGAAATCACTGCACGCCGAACGAGGCCTGAGCCTGGTCGAGCTGCTGGTGGCGATGGCCCTCGGGCTGCTGCTGATGCTCGGCATGGCCAGCCTGCATGCGCGGATCTTGCAGCTCTCGTTCGAGACCAGCCGCGTGGCTGACGCCCAGGACACGGTCAGGATCGCACTGGCCGTGCTCGAGTACGACCTGGTACACGCGGGCTACTGGGGCCTGGTGCCGGCGGCTGACCAGATTACCGGTCGGCGCAGCGACGCCACGCCGCTGGCTGTCGCGGTCGGCGGCGATTGCGACACCCACTGGGCGATCGACCTCGAGCGTACCGTCGAAGCGTGGTCCGGCGGCTGGCCGCTGGCCTGCGCCCCGTTCGGCGGCGCCCCGCCGACCAGTGCCGGGCTGGTATTGCGGCGCGCGGCAACGCAGGCGACAGCACCGGACAGCGGGATTCTCCAGGTCTATGCCGACCCATGGCGCGGACAGTTGCACGCCGACGGCGCGCTCGCCGACCCGGGGGCCGAAGTCCGTGACCTGGTCGCGCGGGCCTATTACGTCAGCCCCCGCTCCACCGGCGACGCCGCCCGGCCGTCACTACGCCGCAAGACGCTGCAACGCGGTCCGCGCGTGGTGGACGAGGAAATCGTGCCCGGGATCGCCGCGATGCACGTCATGGTAGGCGTGGACACGGATCCGCCCGGCACACCGGGCCATGGACAACCCAACCATTTCGTGGCGCCCGAGGCGGCCACCGGCCCGATCGTCGCCGTGCGCGTCCGTCTCGAGGCCGATGATCCGGGCCGTTTCACCCTGTTGCGCAGTATCCCCTTGCGTAACGGAGCCGCGCCGTGAAGGGCCAGCCACGCGTCCCTGCAAGGTCGGACGGGACCGTGCTGGCAGTCGTACTGGTACTGTTGGCCGCCGGCATGGCCGTGTCCGCCGCCGTGGCGACCTCCGCGACGCTGGCACTGGGAATGGCCGAACGCACCGGCGCCCGCCTGCGCGCCCACGAGGCGGCCGAAGCCGGGATTGCCAGCGCACTGCAGTCCGGCCAATGGTCTGCCGCGACGCCATGGAGCGCGACGGGCGCCCTGCCCGAGGGCGGTCATTGGCAAGTCGTTGTCGTCCTTGATAGGGCGCGAATCGATCCATCGGGCGGGCCGGTGGAATGGTTGTTCGAAATCACCAGCAGGGGCCGCGCGGGTACCGCTGAAACAACGCTCGTGCAAGCCTTTCGGGTCAGCGGCGCGTTACCAGGCGTCCCTGGCCCCACGTGGTGGCGACACGCAGAGCCCGCGCCGTGAAGCAGGGATTCACATTGCTCGAGTTGCTGATCTGCCTGGTCATTGCCGGCGTGCTGGCAATGATTGCCGTACCTACATGGCGCGATGTGACGTTACGAACCCAGCGCAGCGACGCCACCGCGGCGCTCTACGCGCTCGCCGCGGCGCAGGAACGCTACCGCCTGGTCCACGGCCGCTATGCGGACCAGGCGGGACCCGCGCCGCCAGCTGGACTGGGCTTTGATCGCAGCGAACGCGGTTGGTACCTACTACGCATCGAGTCGGCTGATCAAGCGCGTTTCACCGCGAGCGCGCAGCCGGTTGCGGGATCGCGGCAGGCCACGGACGCAGCCTGCCAGGTCCTGACGATCGACGAGTCGGGCCAGCGCGGCTCGACGCCTGCGCCGGTCGAGCGGTGCTGGCGATAACGATGCCGGGCGGGCCCCCACCGGCTCAGGCGGACCGCAACACCTTCGGTAGCGAAAACACCACGTGCTCCTCGCGACCGCTGATCTCCTCCGGCACCTCGCCGCCCCATTCCTTGAGGCGCGCAATGACTTGCCGGACCAGCACCTCCGGCGCGGAAGCGCCGGCCGTGACGCCAACCGTCTCGCAGTCGGCGAACCATTCCCGCTTGAGGTCGTCGGCCCCGTCGACCATGTAGCCGGGCAAGCCGGCCTTGAGAGCGATCTCAGTCAAGCGACTCGAGTTCGAGCTCGTCTTGGAGCCGACCACGACGATCGCATCGCAACGCTCGACCAGCGCCTTCACCGCATCCTGGCGGTTCTGGGTGGCGTAGCAGATGTCTTCCTTGCGCGGGCTGGTCAGGGCAGGAAAGCGTTGCCTGAGCGCCTCGATGACGCGCGCCGTATCGTCCACGGACAGTGTGGTCTGGGTAACGAAAGCCAGGCGGCTCGGGTTTTTGATTTCCAGCCCGGCCACGTCATCGGGATGTTCGACCAGGAAGATCTCGCCCCCATGACTGCGGTCATACTGGCCCATGGTGCCCTCGACCTCCGGGTGGCCGGCATGGCCGATCAGGATGACTTCGCGCCCTTCACGGCCATAGCGGGACACCTCCATGTGCACCTTGGTGACCAGCGGGCACGTGGCGTCGAACACCTCCAGCCCGCGGCGCGCGGCCTCGGCCTGCACCGCCTTCGACACGCCATGCGCGCTGAAAATGACGGTGGCGCCCGCCGGCACCTCGTCAAGCTCTTCGACGAAGATCGCGCCCAGCTTGCGCAACCGGTCGACCACGTAGCGATTGTGGACCACCTCGTGCCGGACGTAGATGGGCGCGCCGAACAGCTTCAGGGCGCGCTCCACGATATCGATTGCACGATCGACCCCCGCGCAGAAGCCGCGCGGGTTGGCAAGCAGGATTTTCATGCGGCCAATTCTATCTCAAGCGCCCCGCACGGTCATTGGAAGCGGAAATCGGTCGGCGCCGGCGGCGTCTCGATGCGGCGCGGCGGATTCTCGTCGAGCTCCTCGAGCAGGACCTCGACGGCTTTCTCCAGGCTGGGATCACGCCCCGCAGCAATCGCCTCGGGACGATCGATCACCTCGATATCCGGCGCCACACCTTCGTCCTCCACCGCCCAGTTGCCATCGGTATCGAGAAAACGGAAAGTTGCCGGAATGATGCTGCCACCATCGATCAGGCCGGGGTTACCGCTGATGCCGATCAGTCCGCCCCAGGTGCGCGTGCCGATCAGCGTACCCAGGCCGAGCTTGCGGAAGTAATAAGGCAGCGCGTCTCCGCCCGAACTGGCAAGGCCGTTGATCAGCATGGCCTTGGGGCCGTCATGACTGAGCAGCGGCCGGGGTTGCGGTTCGAAACCGCGCCACACCCAGTAGTTCAGCGGCGTGCGCGCCAGCAACTCGATCATGCGGTCCGGAATGAAGCCGCCGCCATTGTATCGATCGTCAATGATCAAGGCGTCGCGGCGCGCCTCGGCCAGCATCCCCTTGAGCAGTTCCCGGTTGCCCTGTACGGCCGTGTTCGGCACGTGGATGTAGCCCACGCGCCCACCAGAAAGCTCATGCACCCGGCGGCGATTTTCGGTCACCCAGTCGAGATAGCGCAGGTTGACCTCGCTGGCGACGGTCTTGACCTGCTCGACGCGGGCGCCCCGCTCGGCGGGCCGACTGTTGAGCGTCAACTGCACCACGCGATCACCCTTGTTCTCGAGCAGGCGATAAAAGTTATCCACGCCGCGCGTGCTGACGCCGTCCACCGCGAGGATGAAATCACCGACGCTGGCCGTGACACCGGCCTCGGTGAGCGGGGAGCGATAGTAGTCATGCCAGTTTTCGCCCGGGTAGATCCTGGCGATGCGGAAATAGCCGGATTCATGGGCCTCGATCAAGGCCCCCAGCATGCCGCCGGGAACGCGCTCGACCGAGGCCATGTCCGGGCTGCTGTTCACGTAGATATGGCCCGCATTCAGTTCGCCACCCAGTTCGCCCAGGATGTAATCCAGGTCCGCACGGTGGGCGACATGTTCGACCAGGGGTGCGTAGCGATCACGAATTGCCGGCCAGTCCTGGCCATGGTGACCTGGGTCCCAGAACCAGTCGCGCAGGATTCGCCAGGCATCGACGTAGATTTGCTGCCATTCGAGTCGCGGGTCCACGCGCATCTCGAGGCGCTTGAGGTCAAGCGCGGTCTTGCCGGCATCCACGCCCGGCTTCGCGTCTGCAATGCCGAACTTGTCCCGCTGGCGCCACAACAGTTTTTTGCCGTCGGCCGCCAACGCATAGCCCGTAACGCCGGCCAGCACACTCTCGGCCGCACGCTTGTCCAAATCGTAAAAACGCAACTCGGCGCCGTTCCCGCCTGACGAGAGAAAGAACAACCCGCTATCGTTTGCCGCCAGGCCAACATGATTGCCGGAGGAAACATCAAGCACGGTGACGCGCTCGTTGAAGCCCTCCACGTCAAACTTCACTGCCGGCGTGCTGGACTTACTGTCATTGTCGCCCGACTTCTTTTCTTGGTCGTCGCCCGCAGCGGCCCCCACTTCGTCGCTGCGCGGCCGGTTCAATGCCGGGCCATCCGCCGCCAGTGTCGCTGCGAAAATTCGCGTAGCCTCGTTATAAATGTAATTGAACTCGTACGAGGAAAACGCGAGGTTCCAGTCCCGTGTCGAGGTGAAATACAGGTAACGCCCCTGCGGGTCGAAGGCCGGGTTCTGTTCGTTGGTCTCGTCCGGTGTCAGCTGGCGCGCCTGCCGGTCACGCAGCGAATACACCCAGATCGAGCTGTTGAAACTCTCATTGACCTTTGTGTAGGCAAGCCACTGGCTGTCCGGCGCCCAGACATACTGGGTCAGGTCGCGGAACGACTGGTTGGTGTAGCTGGTGGCATCGACTTGCTGCACACGCCCGGAATCGATATCCACAAAACTGAGGCGGTTGGCGCTGTCGGCAAATGCCAGCTTTTTTGAATCGGGCGACCAGGCCGGCGGGAAACGCCACACGGTGCCGTCCTGGGTGATACGCCTTGGCTCACCGCTGCCGTCCTGCGGACGGATATAGATTTCGTACTCGCCGGTGGTATCGGACAGGTAGGCTATCCACTGGCCGTCGGGCGACCATGCCACACTGATTTCGCGCGCCCCGGGGGTGCGGGATATATTGCGGATCTCACCATGCTGCGCCGGGACCGTGAATACCTCGCCGCGTGCGCCGAACACCGCGCGCTCACCCCCGGGCGCCACGTCGAAACTCTCGACCTGCGCCGTGACGTTCTTGAAAACCGGCAGGGTATGCGGCTGGTCGCCGCGCACCTCGATGGACAGGCGGCGTGTGTCGCCGCGGCCCGGGTCATGCAGCCAGATATAGCCGCCGTTCTCGAACACCACCCGGCGGCGATCGGAGCTTGGCCACAACACGTCGAATTCATCGAACTCGGTGATCTTGCGCAGGTTGCCGCCATCCATGTCCATGGCAAACAGGTTCAGCGTGAAGTCCCGGTCCGAGACAAAATAGATGGTGCCGTCAACCCACATCGGCTGGTGGTCGGTGCCGATGAAATCGGTCAGCTGTTGCGAGGTGTTATTCACCAGGTCGTAGGTCCAGACATTTTGCGCCCGTCCGCCGCGATGCCGCTTCCAGGTGCGAAACTCGCGATCGATCGGCGTGTAGACATAGGTTTTGCCGTCGGCCGACAACATGCCGCCGCCGGTTTCCGGCGGGCCGAGCCGCTGTTCCATCCCGCCTTCGAACGGCACCAGCATGGGCACGCCGTCGCGTTCCCCGTATGGCGTGCGATTCGCGCGCACCAGGATATGGCGTCCGTCCGGCGTCCAGTCGAGCACACGATAATCCGTGCCGCCACGCGGCGGCATCGGGCCCACATCGCCATAGAAAGTCAGCTGGCGCGGCGGGCCGCCCTCGACCGGCATCACCCAGACCTGGCGGGTGCCGGAATACTCCGCGGAAAACGCGATCCACTGGCCGTCCGGCGAAAACTTCGGATAGAGTTCCTGGCCCTCGTGCGACGTGCGGCGGTGCGCCACCCCGCCCGCGACCGACGCTGTATAGATATCGCCGCCGTGTACAAAAACCACGCGGTCACCATGAATGTCGGGAAAGCGCAGCAGCCGTGTATCGGTATCGGCATCGCCCGACACCGGCACGAAACAGGCCGTGAGAAACAGCAAAAACAGAAAAGGTCGCATACTGGAACTCCGCAAAATTGCTCGGAAAAATTCGGCTGCGGCTGCCACGAGCCGCTTCAGATGATTTTCTTTTTTCGCCGGCCGTCAAAGAAGCTTTCGGCCAGCAGGATGACCGCGCCGACCGTGATGGCTGCGTCGGCAACGTTGAAAGCCGGAAAGAACCAGCCTTCCCAGTGCAAGCTGAGAAAGTCGACGACGTAGCCGCGAAAGACCCGGTCGAGGACGTTGCCGACGGCGCCACCGACGATCAGCGCCAGCGAGGCCGCCAGCCACCCCTGGCCCCGGCGCGGCAGGCGCCGCAGCCAGACACACACCAGCAGTGTCACCACCACGGCGATGGTGATGAAAAACCAGCGTTGCCAGCCGCCGGCCGACGCCAGGAAGCTGAACGCGGCACCGGGGTTATGGAGCCGGGTGATGCCAAACATCGGCAACAGCTGTACACGCTCATAAAGCTCGAAGTTCAGGACGATGAATGCCTTGGCCGCCTGGTCGGCCGCAGCAATGAACACGGACAACCACAACCAGGGCAGCGCGCTGCCCCGTGAGTCCTGCTCGCTCGTCGCCTCGTTCATGCCCAGCGTCTCCGCTCTCCTTCGCCGGCAACGTTCTCGGCACAGCGGCCACAGATCTCGGGATGCGCCGGGTCCGCCCCGATATCGGGCCGGTGATGCCAGCACCGCACGCATTTCTGGTGTTCCGCGGGCACCACCTGAGCGCAAATCTGCCCGGCGAATTCTGCCAGCGGAATCGCGTCGGCCGGGCGCAGCTCAAGCGGCTCGACACGCGCCGCCGAGGTCAGCATGAGGAAGCGCAACTCGTCGCCGGGACGCTGCAGTTTCTCCGCCAGCTCGGGCGCGGCGTACAAGACCAGCTCGGCATCCAGCGAGGAGCCAATGCGACCGGCCGCCCGCAAGGATTCGAGTTCGCGTGCCACCGCATCGCGCACATCGTGTATTACTTCCCAGTCCGGATCGCCCGCGCGCAACTGCGCGTCCGGCAGCGGGTACCAGGTCGACAGCAACACTGATTCGCCCCGCTCGCCCGGCAGGCTCGACCAGATCTCTTCAGCCGTGAACGCGAGGATCGGTGCGAGCCACCGCACCATGGCCTCGGCGACATGGTACATCGCAGTCTGTGCAGAGCGCCGTGCGTGCCCCTCGGCCGGGGTCGTGTACAGCCGGTCCTTCAGCACGTCGAGGTAGAAGCCGCCCATATCCAGCACGCAGAAGTTGTGCACCTTCTGGTAAATGAGATGGAACTCGTAATTGCGGTAGGCGCGAATCACTTCCTCCTGCAGCGCCGCAGCGCGCGCCACGGCCCAGCGATCGAGAGCAATCATGTCCTCGGGCGCGACGGTGTCGCGCGCCGGCTCGAACCCGTCCAGATTGCCGAGCAGGAACCGCACGGTATTTCGCATGCGTCGATACGAGTCCGACATGCGCTTGAGGATTTCGTCGGAAACACTCATCTCGCCGCGATAATCGGTGGCGGCGACCCACAGGCGCAGGATGTCCGCGCCGAGCGTGTTCAGGACCTTTTGCGGCGCGACCACGTTGCCAAGACTTTTCGACATCTTGCGGCCCTTTTCATCCACGGTGAAGCCGTGGGTCAGGACCGCGCGATACGGCGCTTCGCCATGCATGGCGACCGAGGTCAGCAGCGAACTCTGGAACCAGCCGCGGTGCTGGTCGGAGCCCTCCAGGTAGAGATCAGCGGGAAAGCCGACTTCCTCGCGCGTGGCGCTCAGGCAATGGTGCATCAGGCCGGAATCCACCCAGACGTCCATGATGTCGGTGACCTTTTCGTAGCGCGGCGCGTCCTCGCCCAGCAACTCGACCGGGTCGAGCGCCCACCAGGCGTCGACGCCATCCCGCGCGACGCGATCCGCGACCTCGTTCAACAGGCGCACGGAATCCGGATGCGGCTCGCCGCTCTCCCGGTCAACGAACAAGGCGATCGGTACGCCCCACGTCCGCTGCCGCGAAATGCACCAGTCCGGCCGGCCATCCACCATGCTGCGGATGCGCTTCTCGCCCCAGGCCGGCATCCATTGCACTCCGGCGATCGCCGTCAGCGCATCGGCGCGCAGGCCTTCGCGATCCATGCCGACGAACCATTGCGGTGTCGCGCGAAAAATCAGCGGTGTCTTGTGGCGCCAGCAATGCGGATAGCTATGCTTGAACGGCACATGGTGCAGCAGGGCGCCGCGGGCCTCGAGCAGCGCCACGATGACGGGATTGGCGTCGAAGACATTCATTCCTTCGACCTCCTCGGTACCCGCCCGGAAACTGCCGTCCCCCAGCACCGGGTTATCGACGGCAAGGGCGTAGCGTTGGCCGACGATGAAATCGTCGTGGCCGTGCCCTGGCGCCGTGTGCACGGCGCCGGTGCCGGCCTCGGTCGTGACATGTTCGCCAAGAATCACCGGCACCTCGCGCGGCAGGAAAGGATGCCGTAATAGCAGTCCCTCGAGCGCGCTGCCGCGGCAGACCGCGAGTTCCTCGAAGTGCTCGATGCCCCAGCGTCGCGTCACCTGCGCCAGCAACTCGCGCGCGACCACGGTGCGCTCGCGGCCGGCGGAACCTGCGAAACTGATGAGGGCGTACTCCAGGTCCGGATGCAGCGCCACCGCCTGGTTGGCGGGCAGGGTCCACGGCGTCGTCGTCCAGATCGGGATCGAGGCCGGACCCTCGGTGTTGGTGCCGGCGTCGCCACCGAAGGCGGCGATTAGTGCCGCGTCGTCGACGACCCAGAAACGCGCGTCGATGGCCGGTGATTTTTTGTCCGCGTACTCCACTTCCGCCTCGGCCAGCGCCGAGCCGCAGTCGAAGCACCAGTGCACCGGCTTGAAGCCCTTGTACAGGTGGCCGTTCGCGAAAATACGCGCGAACGCCCGCACCTGCTCGGCCTCGTAGGCCGGGTCCATGGTCAGGTAGGGACGCTCCCAGTCACCGAGGATGCCAAGCCGCTTGAAATCCCTGCGCTGGCCATCCACCTGGGTGCGCGCAAATTGGCGACAAGCGCCGCGAAACGCCTTGGCGTCCAGTTTCGCGCCGGCCGGACCGTGTTCGCGCTCCACTACCAGTTCGATCGGCAGCCCATGACAATCCCAGCCGGGGATATAGGGCGCATCGTAGCCGTCCAGGGTGCGCGAGCGGATCACGATGTCTTTCAGCACCTTGTTTACACAGTGACCGAGATGGATGTCACCATTCGCATAAGGCGGGCCATCGGGCAACAGGAACGCCGGCCGGCCCTTGCCCGCCTCGCGCAGCTGGCCGTACAGGTCCCGCGACTCCCACTCCGCCAACATTTCTGGCTCGCGTTTCGCCAACGCCGCGCGCATCGGAAAATCCGTGCGCGGCAGGTTCAGCGTTTCCTTGTATTCAGCCACCGTGTCTTCCCCTTCAATAGCCCGCGTCAGCGAGAATTTGCCGCGCGAGTTCCGCATCGCGATGCATTTGTGTCTTCAGCCCCTGCATATCTTCAAAGTGTCGCTCGTCGCGCAAGCGTGCCACGAATTCAATCATGATTCTTCGCCCGTACAGGTCGCCGCGGAAATCGAACAGGTGCGCCTCGAGCAACGGCTCCATGCCGCCGACGGTCGGCCGCGTGCCAAGGTTGGCCACCGCCGGCCACGGCCGCTCGGCGACGCCCTTGACCACCACGGCAAATACGCCGGTAACCGGCAACACGCGTCGCCCCGGGCGCACGTTTACCGTGGGGAAGCCAAGCGATCGACCGAGCTTGCGCCCCTCGATGACGCGACCGGTCATGCCATAGTGCCGCCCCAGGAGGCGCGTCGCGAGCGCCAGTTCGCCGGCTGCCAGCGCCGCCCGCACCGCCGTGCTGCTGACCCGTATGCCATCCAGCGTCCGGGTCGGCGTGTCCTCGACCTCGAAGCCGTATTCGCGACCAGCCGCTTGCAGGGTAGCGAAATTACCGGCCCGGTTCTTGCCGAAATGGAAGTCATCGCCCACTGCCAGGTAACGCACGCCCAGGCCATCCACCAGGTAGTCGCGAATAAAATCGTCCGGCTCGAGCATGGCCATGCCGGCATCGAAACGAGCGCAAAACAACCGGTCCACGCCTTGCTCGGCGAGCCCCAGGAACTTCTCACGGAACCGCGCCAGCCGCGGCGGCGCGTCGACGCCCATGAAATATTCCCGGGGCGTGGGTTCGAAGCTCATCACCACGGACGGCACACCGAGCGTACTGGCACGAGCAGCCAGGCGCGCCAAAACTGCCCGATGGCCCAAGTGCAGGCCGTCGAAATTGCCAATGGTCACCGCGCATCCCCGGTGACCGGGGCGCAGGTTGTGCTTTCCCCGAATCAGTTCCAAGTCCGGATTCCCGCTGCTCACGCCGCCAGCCTCCGTCGCGCCGCGCCATGACCCGCGGGCGACGAAAGCCAAAAAGACAACGATTATACGGAATGGGAGCCCGCCGGTGCGGTGGAGCGACTGCGCAGGTGGCGCGGGCGCAACCCCAGCGCCAGCAATGCGAGCAGGTAAACCACCAAGCCTAGCACCACGCTGCCGGCCAGCCGCAACCCGCGCGCATGCCAGGCGGCGTCCAGCCACCCGTCCAGCGGCCCTGCGACCACGCCCAGGGCCACCGCCATGACGATATTCGCCAGCAATACGCGAAATGCCAGCGGCCGCCAGCCGTCACCCGGAGCGTATATGCCCGAGCGGCGCAAGCCCATGTACAGGGCGGTCGCGTTATAGACGGCCGCCAGCCCGGTGGCGGTCGCGAGGCCGGCGTGCGCCGCCGGCAGACCCATGCGAAACATCGGCACCACGATGAGCAGGTTGAGTGCAATATTGACCAATACCGCCCGAATGCTGATCCGCACCGGGGTACGGATGTCCTGGCGGGCAAAATAGCCCGGCGACAGCACCTTGACGAGCGTAAACGCCACCAGCGCCACCGAGTAGGCCATCAGGCTGTAGCTCGCCATGCGCGTGTCGGCGGCCGTGAATTCGCCGTACTGGAATAACGTCGCCAGCATGGGACCGGCCAGCATGAACAGGCCTACGGCCGCCGGTAACGCAAACACGGCCACCAGTTTCAGCGCCCAGTCCAGGGTCGCCGAAAACGCCGCCATGGATTTTTCGGCATGGCGGCGCGACAGGCCGGGCAGGATCACCGTCGCCAGCGCGATGGCGAAAATGCCCAGCGGAAATTCGAGCAGGCGATCGGAATAATAAAGCCAGCTGATGCTGCCGGTGACCAGGAAAGAGGCAATGATGCGATCCACGATCAGGTTGATCTGGGCGACCGAGGAACCGAGGATGGCCGGCAGCATCAGCCGGCCGATCTTGCGCACCCCGGGATGACGCCAGCCCCAGCGCGGCCGCGGCAGCAAGCCGAGTGCGCGCAGGAACGGCAGCTGGAAAGCCAGCTGCACGACCCCGGCCAGCAACACACCGATCGCCAGGCCGAAAATCGGTTCCTCGAACTGCGGTGACAACCAGATCGCAGCGCCGATCAGCGTCAGGTTCAGGAATACCGGCGTAAATGACGGCACGCCGAACTTGCCGTAGGTATTCAGGATACCGCCGGCAAAGGCCGTCAAGGAGATGAACAACAGGTAGGGGAAAGTGAAGCGCAGCATATCGCTGGCCAGTTCGAGCTTGTCGGGCTCGCCGGAAAAGCCGGGCGCAAATAACAGGATAAACAGCGGCGCCGCGATAATGCCCAGCAGGGTGACCAGGAACAACACCAGGCCCAGCGTGCCGGCCACCCGGTCGGCCAGCACCTTCACCTCGGCATGCGGCCCACGCGACTGGTATTCAGAGAGTACCGGCACGAACGCCTGCGAGAACGCGCCCTCGGCGAATAGCCGCCGCAGAAAGTTCGGGATCTGGAAAGCCACCACGAACACGTCCATGCCCGCGCCGGCGCCAAACAGGCGCGCAAACACGACGTCGCGGGCGAAGCCCAGGATGCGCGAGGCCAGGGTATTGGCGCCGACGACGGAAGTGGACTTGGCGAGGCTCATAAACTTCAGTGGCGACCGTAATCCGCCGCATCATAGTGCAGGAGGTACGGTAGCCGCGACCGGGAGCGACCCCGGCGCCCTGTCCGGCTCACTTCCGCCGGGCAGCCAGGCGCTGCAGCACCTCCGCCGACGACAAGCCACGAATTCGCAATAGCACCAGCAAGTGGAACAGCAGGTCGGCGGACTCCTCCGCCAGGCCGTCGTCATCACGCGTGACCGCCGCCAGTGCGGTTTCGACGCCTTCTTCACCGACTTTCTGCGCCGCGCGCGCCGGTCCGGCCGCGGCCAGCCGCGCGACGTAACTGTCTTCCGGTTTTTCCGCCAGGCGCGCATCGATGACCCGCTCGAGCTCATCGAGCATGGTGGCCGCCAGCGGCTCACCGAAACAGCTGCGCGTCCCCAGGTGGCAAGTGGGCCCGGCGGGCTCCGCGCGCAACAGCAGCGTATCGGCATCGCAGTCGGTGTGGATCGAAACGATTTTCAGTACATTGCCCGAGGTCTCGCCCTTGCGCCACAGGGTGTTGCGGCTGCGGCTGAAAAACACCGCTTCGCCGCAGGCCAGCGTCTCAGCGTAAGCCTCCCTGTTCATGTAGCCGAGCATCAACACCGTTCCGCTGAGCGCATGCTGGACGATCGCCGGCAACAGGCCCTCGCCCTTGGCCCAGTCGAGCCGATCCGGATCCGGAGCTTTCATCGCCGCACCTCCACGCCCGTCGCGGCCAGCATGTCCTTCAGGTCGGGAATCGCGATCTGTCCCGAGTGGAATACCGTCGCGGCCAGCGCGCCGTCGACGCGTGCCTGGTGGAAGACCTCGACGAAGTGGCGCGCCTCGCCAGCGCCGCCGGACGCGATCAGCGGCACCGTGCAGGTCTCGCGCACCGCCGCCAGCTGCTCGAGATCGTAACCGTCCCGCACGCCGTCGGAGTCCATGCAGTTGAGCACGATTTCGCCTGCACCGCGCGCCTGCACTTCGCGCACCCAGTCGAGCGTCGCGTGCCGTCCGTAACGCGTCCGGTCCGGATCGCCGGTGTGGCTGGCGACGCGCCACTCCCCCGCTTCCCGCCGGCTGTCAATCCCGATCACCACGCACTGGCTGCCGAAGCGGCGCGCCAGCGTGTCGATCAGTTCGGGGTGCTCGAGGGCGGGCGTGTTGATGCTGATCTTGTCGGCGCCATCGGCGAGCACCGCCTCGGCCGCCGCGACATCGCGTATCCCGCCGGCCACGCAGAAGGGAATATCCAGCAACTCGGCAACGCGGGTCACCCAGCTGCGGTCCACCGTGCGGCCGGCCGGGCTCGCCGTGATGTCGTAAAACACCAGTTCGTCGGCGCCCTCGTCGCGGTAGCGGCCGGCCAGCTCGAGAATGCCGCCCATATCACGATGGTCGCGGAAGCGGACGCCCTTGACCACCCGCCCGTCGCGAACATCCAGGCAGGGAATTATGCGCTTCGCAAGAATGAGCGGATCTCCTCGTCGGTGATGCGGTTATCGAGCAGCGCCTTGCCGATGATCGCGCTCGCGGCGCCGGTACTCCCCAGGGCCTCGACGTCGGCGAGATCGCGCACGCCGCCGGACGCCTGCAAGGCGACATCCGGATATCGCGTCGCACATTCCCGGTACAGCGCCAGGTTCGGCCCGGTCATGGCGCCGTCACGCGCCACATCGGTACACAAGACGTGGCGCAGGCCGGCCGCCTGGTAGGTCTCGATCGCGTCCCACAACGACAGGCCGGCATCCTCCGTCCAGCCGCGGGTCTTGCACCACGGGGTGCCCTGCTCGTCAATGCGGACGTCAAACGCCAGCACCAGCCGCTCCGCGCCGAGCTCACGAAACCAGTCCAGCACCTCGTCCGGGCATTCGGCGGCCGCGCTGCCAATCACAACCCGGCCCACGCCAGTCGCCAGCAGCGCGTCGACGTCCGCGCGGGACCGGATCCCGCCGCCGACCTGGACGCGCCCACGCGCCAGCCCGGCCATGCGCCCGATGACGTCGCGGTTGCCGCCGGCGCCATCGCGCGCCCCATCCAGGTCGACGACGTGCACCCAGTCGACCCCGAGCGACAGGTAGCGACTGGCGAGCCCCTCGGGGTCGGCTTCGTAGTGCGAGACCTGGTCGAAACGCCCCTGGTAAAGGCGGACGCAGCGCCCGTCCTTCAGGTCGATCGCTGGAATGGGCTTGAACGCCATGGGTGTCTTGATGTCCTGTGTCATAGCGGTGTCAGAGTGCGAGAAAATTCGCCAGCACGCGCGCGCCGGCCGGCCCCG
This sequence comes from Gammaproteobacteria bacterium, assembly GCA_047921455.1. Taxonomy (GTDB): domain Bacteria; phylum Pseudomonadota; class Gammaproteobacteria; order Steroidobacterales; family XN24; genus XN24. Next base: position 58,352 of record JBLRWC010000011.1, on the reverse strand, counting down.
AACGTTCGGGATGGAACTGGGCGCCGTGAAAATTGCCGCGCGCCACCACCGCTGTGAACTCGCCGCCGTAGTCGGCCACGGCGACGGTATCGGGTCCGGTTGGCGCCGCATAGCTGTGCACGTAATAGAAATGTTCGGCGGCCGACAAGCCCGCAAACAGGGGACAGTCCGGCGCCAGGCTGGTCAGGTTCCAGCCCATGTGCGGCACGGGACGGTCCGGGCCACCCTCGATTCTTTGCACCTGGCCGGGAATCACCCCGAGGCAGCTGCGGCCACCATCCTCCGCGGAGCGCTCGAACAGCAGCTGCATGCCGAGACAGATGCCCAGCACCGGCTGCGTGAGGCGGCGCACGAGGTCCGCAAGGCCGCTTTGTTCCAGCCCGGCCATTGCCTGGTCCGCTGCGCCCACCCCCGGCAGGAACACGTGGCTTGCGTTGCGGATCACGCCCGGATCAGCCGTGAGCGGCGCCGCGCAGCCCAACCGCCCGAGAGCAAAGCGCAGCGAGCTGATGTTCGCCCCACCGGAATCGAGAATGACAGGGCCCCCGGGGCTCATGCCAGCATGCCCTTGGTCGATGGAATGCCGCCGCCCTCGCGCCGGAAGGCGTCGCGCAGTGACCGGCCGAGCGCCTTGAAGGCACCCTCGACCTGGTGGTGATCGTTCTCGCCGTCGAGCCGCACATGGATCGACGCTCGCAAGCTGTCGGCCAGCGAGCGGAAAAAGTGCGGCACCAGTTCCGTCGGCAATTCGCCGACCCGCTCGCGGCGGAATTCGCCCTCGAACACCAGGTAGGGACGGCCGCCGAGGTCGATCGATAACTCCGCCCGCGTCTCGTCCATCGGCAGGACGAAACCGTAGCGCCGAAGGCCGCGGCGCGCGCCGAGCGCCGTGCGCAGCGCCTCGCCGAGCGCCAGCGCCACGTCCTCCACGGTGTGATGTTCGTCCACATGCAGGTCGCCGCTGCACTCGAGGTCCATCGAAAAGCCGCCATGCTTGGCGATCTGCTCGAGCATGTGATCGTAGTAGCCAATGCCCGTGGCGGCGCGCACCGGACCATGCGGATCGTCGAGGTCCACAGCCACCCGAATGCGGGTTTCGGCGGTGCCGCGCGTCACCACGGCGCGCCGCAGACCGCCGAGAACCTGGCGCGCGACTTCCGGCCAGGTGAGGCTGCCGTCTGTGCCGTCGCCGACCTTGAGCCCGACCAGGCCGAGGTTCTCCGCAAACGCCAGGTCGGTGTCACGGTCGCCGAGCACGAAACTGCGGTCCAGGTCGGGCGGATTATGCGCAATGAAGCGGGTTACCAGGCCGGTCGCCGGCTTGCGACAGGAACAGCCGTCGGCTGGAAAGTGCGGGCAGATGAATTCCGCTTCGAAGCGGATGCCCTGGCTGGCAAACAACTCGATGATGAAATCGTGGGCGCGCTGGAAGTCGGCCTCCGGAAACGATGCCGTGCCGCGACCGTCCTGGTTACTGACCAGCAGCAATCGGTAGCCGGCGTCCGCCAGGCGCAGCAGCGCGGGAATCACACCGGGCAACAGGCGGATCTTGTCGAGTGCGTCCACCTGCTCGTCAGCGGGTTCCTCGATCAGTGTGCCGTCACGGTCGATGAACAACAACAGTGCCCTATCCATGCCGTCTCCTGCCGGGTTTCGCCTCGAGGCTGCCGAGCGCTGCCAGCAGGCGCCGATTCTCGGCCGCCGTGCCGACCGTGATCCTGAGGCAGCCGTGCAGGCGCGGCTGGCCGCTGAAGTCGCGCACCAGCACGCCTGCTGACTCGCAGGCCGCGAGCGCGGCGGCAGCCCGCGTAAATCTTGCCAACAGGAAATTCCCCTCGCTCGGCCAGACGCGTGTCACCGTCGGCAGGGCGCGCAGGGCCGCCGCCAGGTGCTCGCGACGACGCAAGACCGCCGCTGTACGGCGCCGGGCCGCGGTGAGTTCCGCCGGCTGAAGACGGCGCAACGCCGCCTCGGTGACGAGCGAGGGCAGTGGATAAGGCGGCGCCAGCGCACGCAGGATACCGATCAGCTCCGGCTCCGCCAGCACCGCGCCGACGCGCGCGCCAGCCAGGCCCCAGGCCTTCGATAGAGTCCGTAACAGCACCAGGTTGCCATGGGCCGCCAAGCGGTCTGCAAATCCCGGCGTGCGCGCAAACTCGACATAGGCCTCGTCAACTACCACCATGCTGCGGCCCGCGAGCGCCTCGCACAGTTCATCCACAGCCGCGCCGGGAATCGTATTGCCGGTGGGATTATTGGGTGAGCAGAGAAACACCAGTTTCACGCCCGGCCGCACGGCAGCCCGAATGCCGGCCACATCCAGTGCGAAATTGCGCTTCAGCGGCACCTCGATGATCGCGGCGCCCTGCAGGCGCGCCGCCACCGCATACATGCCGAACGTCGGCGGGCATACCAGCACGGCATCTTTGCCGGCGCGACAGAATGCGCGCACCAGCAAGTCGATGGCGTCGTCACTGCCACGGGTGGCAAGCACGGCACCCGGTGCGACCCCGTAGAGCGCCGCCAGCGCTTCCAGCAGCGCAACGGAACGCGGTTCCGGATAGCGATTCAGTCCGTCAACGGTGTCATCCCAGTCGGCGCGCCACGAGGACTCATTCGCGTGCAGTCGCACGACCCCACGTTGCGGAGAGGCCGCGTGATAAGCAGAAAAGGCCTGCAGCTCGGGCCGCAGCAAGTGTGCTACGCCGCTCATTCCGGTGTTTTCGCCTGCGGGCTTACATCGCTGTGGCGTGCCAGCGCATCCAGCCTGAGCCGTACCGCCAGGGCGTGGGCATCGAGGCCTTCCAGTTCCGCCAGCGTGCGGGCGGTGGGTCCGATTCGCAGGAAACCCTTCGGGCTCGCCTGCTGCACCGAAATGGCCAGCTGGAAATCGCTGACCGAAAGTCCGCTCCAGGCGCGCGCATAACCATAGGTCGGCAGCACATGGTTGGTGCCGCTGCAATAATCACCCAGTGATTCCGGCGTCCAGTCGCCCAGGAACACCGAGCCGGCTACCTCGATATGGTCAAGCCAGCGTTCGGCCTCCAGCACCTGCACGATGAGGTGCTCGGGCGCATAGCAGTTGCTGATTTGGAAAGCTTCCTCGAGATCCGCCGCAATAAGAGTGCGGCCATGGTTGAGCGCCGCGCGCACCACGGCGTTTCGCGGTAACAACGCCAATTCAGCACCGATGGCTGCATCCACGGCGTTGGCCAGCGCCAGCGAAGGGGTCACCAGCAATACTTGCGAATCCGGCCCGTGCTCAGCCTGTGACAGCAAATCCGCCGCCACGAAGCCAGGGTCGGCCCGCTCGTCGGCAATCACCAGCACCTCGGAAGGGCCAGCGGGAAGATCCAGCGCGGCACCGTCGGGATCGCGCGAGACCTGCAGTTTCGCTTCAGTGACCCAGGCATTGCCCGGGCCGAAAATCTTGTCCACGCTGGGAACAGATTCGGTGCCATAAGCCATGGCCGCGACCGCCTGGGCGCCGCCGACCAGGTAGACCTCGTCGATCTCACAGTAACGCGCAGCCGTCAGCACCGCCGCGTCTGCGCGACCATTTTTCTGCGGCGGCGTACACAGCACGCGGCGCGGGCAGCCGGCCAGCGCAGCCGGCACGGCCAGCATCACGACGGTCGAGGGCAGCGGCGCGGAACCTGCCGGCACATACAGGCCGACCGCCCGGATCGGACGGGTAATCCGGCCGCAAACGACGCCGGGAGTCGTCTCTACCTCGATCGGCGCCGCCAGCTGCGCAGCGTGAAAAGCGCGCACATTGTCGATCGCCGTCCGCAACGCGGCGCGCTGCTCCGCCGTCAGCGCAGCCTCGGCCGCATCGAATTCGGCCGCGGGCACGCGCAACGCGTCGAGTTTCACGCCGTCGAAACGCTCGGCAAACCGCAACAGCGCCGCGTCGCCGTCGCGCCGCGTCTCGTCGATGATCGCGCCGACCTGGTCCGCCAGTGTTGCGCGCTGCGCGACTTCCGGTCGCGCGAGGGCCGCGCTCCGGGCCGACTCGTCAAGCTCCGCCCAATGGAAGCGACGCATTAATGGCGTGGTTTCAGGCAAGCATTTTCTCCACGGGCAGGACCAGCATCGAACTCGCGCCGGCGGCCTTCAGCCCTTCCAGGGTTTCCCAGAATACGTTCTCACGGCACAGCGCGTGCACGGCAACCTTGTCATCCCTGCCTTCGAGCGGCATCACCGTGGGGGATTCGCTGCCCGGCAACAGGCGCCGGATTTCTCCGAGGGCCGAGCGCGGCGCATGCAACATGATGTACTTGCTTTCACGTACGCTCAGCACCCCCCGCATGCGACTGACCAGCCGCGTCGGCCAGCCGTCAGCGGGTCCGCTGCCGCGCGAAATCAGCGCCGCCTTGCTCTTGTAAACGACCTCGGCTTCCACCAGGTCGTTCGCCAGCAACGTTGAACCGGTCGAGACGAGATCGCAAATCACGTCGGCGCGGCCCAGGCGGGGCGCAATTTCAACCGCTCCGGACAGCATAACGATCTCGGCCGTGACGCCTTGCTGGTCGAGCCATGCCTTGAGAATTTGCGGATAGCTGGTAGCGACGCGCAGACCCTCGAGACTGCGCGCTGAGTCATACGCGAAGCCACGCGGCACCGCGATGGACAAGCGGCAGCGCCCGAAGTCGAGCTCCAGCTCCGGCCGCACGTCCATGCCGTCGCTTATTTTTTCGCGAAATACATTCATGCCGACGATGCCCAGGTCGCAGATCCCCTCGGCCACCAGCTCCGGAATATCGTCGTCGCGCACCAGCAGCACGTCCACCGGCATATTTTCGCCAAAACAGATCAACTGGTCGCGGCCGCGACTGTAGATGAGTCCGCAGGTTTCCATCAGGTGCAGTGAATTGTCCGTCAGCCGCCCGGATTTCTGGACAGCGATTTTGATCCGCTGCTCTGCCTCTACTGTCATGTCTTATCTCCATCAAGGCGTTCGGCCACGGCACGGTAACCCCCGTTGCCGTCGGCAAGAAAACGGGCGACCCGACCGATCGTCGTGACACTGATGCCGGTCTGGTCGTTGATCTGGCGATAGGTAAAACCTGCCCGGAGCAGGCCCACCACGCGCCAACGGTCTACAATTGCCTGTAACTCGGCCGGTGTGCACAGGTCCCTGAAGAAGCGCATCACCTCGTCGGCATCCTCCAGCGCAAGGATCGCCTGGTAGAGCGATTGCTCGGCGCGCTGGTCCTCGAGCTTGGATGGGGCGGCGCGATTCTTCATAATCTTGTTCAGGCTGGTCTTGCAGGGAAACAACTTGACGTAGCGTATTAATACGCTAATACAGCCAGCATGGCAAGTAGCCGGGTTTGCACCCCGGCCCACGCGCCATGAGTCTTTTCCGGGCCTGCGGGAAACTGCCGACCACCGTCTCACGAATCCTTTACCAGTCGAGCAACATTCACCAGTTAACAGGAGTGCACGCATGCGCAAGATGACCTTGACAGCCACCATGGCAACCCTTTGCTTGTTTACGATGGCGGCGCATGCGGGCGACGCCGGCGCCGGCAAAGCGAAGTTTCAGCAACTCTGCGCGGTCTGCCACGGGCCGGCGGGAGCCGGCGACGGTCCCGCAGCCGCAGGCCTGAACCCCAAGCCACGCGCCTTTAACGACGCCGAATGGCAGGAATCCGTGGACGACGATTACCTCAGGACGATCATCACCAAGGGCGGACCCGCAGTCGGCAAGTCGCCAATGATGACCGCCCAGCGGGGCCTGAAAGACGAGGAGCTCGAGAACCTGATCGCCTACATCCGCAGCCTTGCCAAGTGATCTGGTGACACCGGGAGTGGCGCCGGGGGTGTCGCGAAGCCCCCCGGTGTCTGCTCTAGCGGGTTGACAAGAGGCGCCCGCTCGACGACGATACGCGGCTTCGCGCAGCGAACAGTGGTTCCTCGCGCTTACTGACGATTCAACGGGAGTCGGTACCTTGGCGAACATCAAGTCGGCCCAGAAACGCGCTCGCCAGAGCGTCAAGCACAGGGCCCACAACATGGCGATGCGCTCAAAAATGCGCACCTATCTTAAGAAGGTCTCGACCGCGATCGAGAGCGGCGATCGGGCCGCGGCCGAAGCGAGTTACCAGGCGGCGGTGCCGGTACTCGATTCCATGGTCTCCAAGGGCATCGTCCACAAGAACAAGGCGGCTCGCCACAAGAGTCGCCTGAACGCGCGGATCAAGAGCCTGCAGGCCTGACCTTGCGCGCCCCACGCGGGGCGGATACAAAAAAACCGGCGCATGCGCCGGTTTTTTTGTATCCGGATAGCCGGCCCGCCTGCGGGGTCAGCGCCCGCCCGGCCCCTTCACGCCCTGCGCATAATCGACCCTTTCAGCCGCTGCGTCGCGGGCTTTTGCCTGCCGCTGCAGGAACGCGCCGACGGCGCGCATCAGCTCCCCGGTACCCTCTCCACTGGTGGCCGACACCGAAAATACCGGGCCCTTGTGATCAGTGGCTACAGCCACCCGTTGCGCGATTTCGGCGCCCTCGTCGTGATGCAACTTGTCGATCTTGTTGATAACCAGCCAGCGCGGCCAGGCCCCCAGCTCGTCGCTGTAGGCCTTCAGCTCGTGAATAATGTCCCGCGCACCTTGCTCCGGGGAAAGTTCACCTTCGTGCGACGTGGCGTCGACAATATGCAGCAACAAGCGCGTCCGCTGCAGGTGCCGCAGAAAACGGGTGCCGAGGCCGTGCCCCTCGGCCGCACCTTCGATCAGCCCCGGGATATCCGCGATGACGAAGGTCTTGTCATCCTCGAGCTCGACGACGCCGAGATTAGGATGCAGGGTAGTGAACGGATAGTCGCCGACCTTCGGCGTGGCGGCCGTCACGGCCCTGAGCAACGTCGATTTACCCGCATTGGGAAGGCCAAGCAGGCCGACATCCGCCAGCAAGCGCAGCTCGAGCCGCAGGTGCCGAAGTTCGCCAGGGGTGCCCGGCGTGAACTTGCGGGGCGCCCGGTTGACGCTGCTCTTGAAGTGCACATTGCCCTTGCCGCCGACGCCCCCCTGGGCCACCAACAGCCGTTGCGCCGGTTCAACCAGGTCGCCGAGCACTTCCCCGGTACTTTCCTCGTGCACCACCGTACCCACCGGGACGGGGATCTCAACCGACTCTCCGCCCCGACCGTAGCAGTTGCTGCCGGCGCCCGGCGCACCGCTGGCGGCGCGAAACCGTCGCTGGCGCCGGAAATCTATCAGCGTGTTGAGGCCGGCGTCGGCGACGAGCCAGACGCTGCCGCCGTCACCGCCGTCACCGCCATCCGGTCCCCCGAAGGGAATGAATTTTTCGCGCCGGAAGCTTACGCAACCATTGCCGCCGGCACCGGCCTGTACGGTAATGGTCGCTTCGTCAACGAATTTCATGCTGCAGCCCCTGGCGAATTTTGCCCTCCGCACCCCGCGCCGCGACTTCGCAACCGCTCAAACGCGAAGACCCCGGAGGAGGCCCCGGGGTCTTCCAAGGATACCGCCCGCCGCCCGGCTCAGTCCGTGACGATGCTCACGAACTTGCGATTACGCGGGCCCTTGGTCTCGAATGCGACGCGGCCGTCGGCCTTGGCGAACAAAGTATAGTCTCGACCACAGCCTACATTGACGCCAGGGTGAAACTTGGTGCCGCGCTGGCGAATGAGAATATTGCCGGCCAGCACCTTCTCCCCGCCGTACTTCTTGACGCCGAGCCGCTTGGATTCAGAATCGCGGCCGTTGCGAGTACTGCCGCCTGCCTTCTTATGTGCCATTTCCCGTTACCTCCAGGGTACCGACCGCGCGTCAGCCGGCGGCGATACCGGTGATCTTGATCTGGGTGAAGTTCTGCCGATGACCCTTGGTCCGCCGGTAGTTCTGCCGCCGCCGGAACTTCACGATCTCGACTTTGCGCGCCTTGCCCTGCGACATCACGGTGGCTTGCACCTTGCCGCCTTCCAGGAAAGGCTTGCCGATGCTCACGGTTTCGCCGTCACCGACCAGCAGGACGCGATCGAATTCAATGCTCGCGCCTTCCTCGGCCTCGAGCTTCTCTACCCGCAGGACAGCGCCTTCGCTGACCCGGTACTGTTTTCCGCCTGTGGCGATCACGGCGTACATGGATGCTCCCATAAACACGCGTCCGAGCCGGAGTGGCCCGGAGAAAGCCGGTTATTCTATGGACTTCCCGTTGCGGGGTCAAACCTTTTCAACGCACGCCGTGATTGCTGCGACTCCTGGGATAATCCGCGATAATGCGCGTCCCGGGGATGACCGTATCCCGAAACAGCCAAGAGCAACGATGTCCACGCCAGTTTCCGCAGCTACATCCACCGGCGCGCCCAGCCCCCAGGCGATCGCCGACATTCGCAGCCTCGTCGCGCACGACCTCGACGGCCTCGATGAATGTATCGTCACGAGCCTGGCGAGCGACGTTGCGCTGGTAAACCAGGTGGCGCGCCATATCGTGGCTGGCGGCGGCAAGCGCTTGCGACCCCTGCTGGTACTCCTGGCTGCGCGGGGTTGCGGCTACGAGGGCGATCAGCACGTGCAGGCGGCTGCCATCGTCGAGTTTATCCATACTGCTACATTGCTGCATGACGACGTGGTGGACGGGTCGGACCTGCGGCGTGGCCGGGACACCGCCAACGCCGTGTTCGGCAACGAGGCCAGCGTCCTGGTGGGCGATTTTCTTTATTCGCGCGCTTTCCAGATGATGGTCCAGGTCGGCGAAATGCGCATCATGGAAGTCATGGCTGACGCCACCAACGTCATCGCCGAGGGCGAAGTTCTCCAGCTGATGAACTGCAACGACCCGGATACCGACGAGGCTCGCTATTTCGAGGTCATCCGCAGCAAGACGGCGAAGCTGTTCGAGGCCGGCGCCCGCGTGGCGGCGATTCTCGCCGACGCGGACGAAGCCACTGAAAGCGCGCTGGCGGAATACGGCATGCGGCTCGGCATTGCCTTCCAGTTAGTCGATGACGCCCTGGACTACAGCGGCGCCACCGAGGAAATGGGCAAAAAGATGGGCGACGACCTGGCCGAGGGCAAACCCACCCTGCCCCTGATCCAGGCCATGCGCGAGGGCACGGCGAGCCAGCGGGCCATTATCAGGCGAGCCATCGAACAGGGCGGGCGCGAAGAACTGGTCGCCATTCGCGACGCTATTGAATCAACCGGGGCGCTCCACTACACTGCGCGGCTTGCACGCGAGCAAGCCGAGGCTGCAGTGGAGTCACTGTCGGCATTACCCGAGTCGGCATTCCGGGACGCCCTGGTGTCCCTCGCGCGCATCGCCGTCGAACGGACGGCCTGACCAAGTACCAGCGGTCAGCAGACCGAATACGGGGTGTAGCGCAGCCTGGTAGCGCGTCTGCTTCGGGAGCAGAAGGTCGGGAGTTCGAATCTCCCCACCCCGACCACTTGGCCCGCCCGCCTGTGCTGAAACCAGCACGGGGCCAGGGAAGCTTGTGTTTCGCCCCCCCGGCCCCTGGGCCGCGCCCTGTCAACCGCCTCAGGCCTCCTGCTTGTACAAGTGCACATCCCGCTGCGGGAAGGGAATGCTGATACCTTCCCGGTCGAAGCGCTTCTTCATGGCTTCCTGCAAGTCAAAGAAGACAGCCCAGTAGTCGCTGCTCTTCACCCACGGTCGCACTACGAAATCCACGCTGCTGTCGCCGAGGTTCATCAGGGCGACCACGGGCTCGGGCTCCGGCAGCAGCCGCGCTTCTTCGGCGAGCACTTCGCGAATGACGCGTTTCACATGGTCGATGTCGTCGCCATAACTGACCCCGAAAGTCAGGTCCAGGCGACGGGTATCGCGGGCCGAGAAATTGGTGATGGCGCCAGCCGTGATCTGGGCATTCGGGATGATGATGCTCTTGTTGTCCGGTGTCTTCAGCAGGGTCGTGAAAATCTGGATTTCCTCGACCGTGCCCGTGGTGCCCCCAGCGTCGATGAAATCACCGGACTTGAAGGGCCGAAAGATAATGATCAGCACACCGGCCGCGAAGTTTGCCAGCGAGCCCTGCAAAGCCAGGCCGACAGCCAGGCCGGCGGCACCGAGCACCGCAATGAAGGAGGTCGTCTGGACGCCCAGTTGCCCGACGGCAGCGATCACCACCATGATCAGCAGGCCGAAATAAACAATATTGCGGAAGAATCCAACCAGGGTCGGATCGGTGTTCGCCTTCTTCAATCCGCTTTCGATCAGGCCGGCGATTTTTCGCGCCAGCCAGCGCCCAACGAAAAATACGACGATTGCCGCGATCACCTGCATGCCGAAGCGCGATGCGCCTTCCACTAGTGCCTCGATCTGCTCCGGGCTCACCAGAGCGTTGACTTCTTCCACCTGAAATCTCCTTATTCACGTTAATTACGGGCCGCGCCGAGCGCGCCGACTGCGCCAACTCGCGCAGTTTGCCCCCACACAGGGGCGGCTGCAAAGACCGCGTGCGCATTGCACCAAGGCGGCGCGCGGTGCCGCGGGAGGCGCTGCGCGCCGCGTCCCGGTCGCATTACGCGGCCGCTATTGGCGCCGGCAATAGCGTGGCGTATGCTGCATTCGCAAACCATGCCGGAGAGGTTTCATGGGTTTCTGGATTTTTGTCGCCGTTGTAATTGCCGTCCTCCTTTGGGCGGTTGCCACCTATAACAAGCTCATCAACCTGCGCAACGCCGTCCGGAACGCATTCGCCCAGATCGACGTGCAACTGACCCGCCGCTACGACCTGATTCCGAACCTGGTCGAAGCCGTGAAGGGTTATATGAAACACGAGCGCGAAACGCTTGAAGCGGTCATTACAGCGCGCACCCGCGCCGTGGCCGGCCTGAAAGAAGCCGCCGCTCACCCGGAAAACGCGGCGGCCGTTCAGGAGTTGTCGGGCGCTGATTCCGCACTGTCCTCGGCACTTGGCCGCCTGTTTGCGTTGTCGGAGTCTTATCCGGAGCTGAAAGCTGACCGCAACATGATGCAACTCCAGGAAGAACTGAGCAGCACGGAAAACCGGGTCGCTTTTTCCCGCCAGGCGTTCAACGACGCGGTGATGCAATACAACAATGCGCGCGAAAACTTCCCCAACAACCTGATCGCCAATTCCTTCAGCTTCGATGCTGCAGCCTTCCTGGAGATCGAGTCCGAAGAGAAACGCCAGGTGCCGCAAGTCAACTTCTGACACGCGGCCGGCAGTAATCTCACGGCAAAAGGCCAGGGCGCAGCATGGATTTTTTCGGCAGGCAGGCTGCAGCGCGCGGGCTTTCCAAGTGGCTGCTCGGCGCGTTCGCCGTAGCCACCGGCGCAGTCGCGCTGGCGGTTGGCCTGGTCATCGCCCTGGTCGCCAGTGTTTCCGGCACGCCCGAAGGGCAGATGCCGAGTGCCGGTGTCGATCCGCTGGTGTTCGTGGTTGCGGCGATGGCGACGGCCGCCTTCATCGGCATCGCCTCGATGTGGCGTCTCAGCGGACTACGCAGCGGTGGCGGCGCCGTAGCAGTCGCACTTGGCGGAGAGCGGGTGACGGGCCTCGAAAAAGATCCGCTCAAGCGCCGGCTGCACAACGTTGTCGAAGAGATGGCCATCGCCGCCGGCTTGCCAGTGCCCGAGGTCTACGTGCTGGAAAACGAGCCCGGCATCAATGCGTTCGCGGCCGGCTTGCAACCCGCCAACGCTGCCGTCGCCGTCACTCGCGGGGCGCTCGAGCGGTTGACGCGTGACGAGCTGCAGGGCGTGGTCGGCCACGAGTTCAGTCATATCCTGAATGGCGATATGCGGCTCAATGCCCGGCTGATGGGCTACGTATACGGACTGGTCGCCGTGAGCATGGCGGGCCGCCTGCTGCTGCGCGGGGCGGCCGTCGGCGGCGGCCGCGTCCGGCACACCAGCCGCCGCGGCGGTGGCGGCGGCGGCGCGGGCGCAGCGCTCCTCGCAGCCGGCCTTGCCATCGTGGTGCTCGGCGCGATCGGGGTACTTGCCGGGCGCATCCTGCAGGCCGCGGTTTCGCGGCAACGCGAAGTGCTGGCGGACGCCTCCGCGGTGCAATTCACTCGCAATCCGGCGGGCCTCGCCAATGCACTGAAGCGCATCGCCGCCTCGCCGCTGGCCTCCTCGGTGCGCTCGGTGCGGCGCGAGGAAGTCGGCCACATGCTATTTGCAAGCGGGCGCCGCAGCCTGGCCGGGCTCATGGCGACGCATCCGCCGGTTGCAGAGCGCATCCGCGCGCTGGATCCCGATTGGCAGCCGGGCGATCCTGCACCGCCCGCACCGCCGCAGCCGGAAACCGGGGCGCCACGCCCGGCCGCCTCGGCAGACGGCGAACGGCAACGCGGCGCATTGCCGGGCATACCGGGAATACCTAACTTGCCCGGCCTCGACCCGGTGGCGGCGGCCACAATGGTCGGCGTAGTGGACCTCGCCATGGCCGAACGCCTGCTCGCCCTGGTGCCCGAATCCCTGCATGACACGGTACTCGAACCGGAGGGCGCGGCCGTGACTGTCCTGGCGCTGGTGCTGGATAGCCATGCGGAAATGCGGGCACGCCAATTGACCCTCCTGGAGAACCGGCTCGGCCACGCCCTGCGAACGCGCATTGCCACGACCGCGGAGGCGCTGACAGACTTCGCCCCCACCCTGCGGCTGGCGCTGCTCGATCTCGCGTCGCCCGCGCTGCTGCACCTGCCGGAGACCCGCCGGGAGACCCTCGTCGAACTGGTGCAGCGGGTGATCGAGCTCGATGGCAGCGTCAGCCCGCACGAGGCGGCCCTCGCCGCCGCGCTCGAATCCCGCCTGTCCCCCGAGGCGAGCGGCAAGCCCGATCCGGAAGGCGCCCTGGCGATGCTGGCGCTACTGGCCCGCGCCGGGCACGACACCGAGGCCGACGCGGCCGCGGCATGGACACAAGGGGCCGCGAAGCTCGAGGCTGGCGGCTTCCCCCTGCCCTCGCCGCTGCCCAGTTACGCGAGCATGAACGCATCCGCCGGCGCCGCGGCGGCTGGACACTCGGCGCGTCTCGCGGCGATGAAGGAACACCACCGCCAGTTGCTCATGGCCGCGATGGCGGAAGTCGCGGCCCACGACGGCAGGATCCACCCGGACGAGCTGCAACTGTTGCGCTCGACGGCGACGGCACTCGGCTGCCCGATGCCGCCGCTGGCGGTCTAGCGCGCGGATTCGATCCGGTACAAAGCACCGTCGGCTTCGTCCGTGAGCACGTAGATGTGCCCATCCGGCCCTTCGCGTACATCGCGGATGCGACCGACGAGCTTCAGCAGCAGCTCTTCATCGTGGACCACGACGCCATCCTCGAGCACGACGCGGCGAATACGCTCCGCCCGCAGGCCTCCGGCCAGCAGGTTCCCCTGCCAGCGCGGGAAGCGATCTTGCGTGACCAGCGCCAGCCCGGACGGCGCCAGGGTCGGCAAGAACTCGTAAACCGGCGGTTCGTAGCCGACGCCGCTGCGTGCCTCGCCAAACTGTTCCTCGGTGCGGTAATCCCGCCCCTGTGAAACGACCGGCCAGCCATAGTTCTTGCCGGCCTCCACCAGGTTCAGCTCGTCACCGCCGCGCGGTCCGTGCTCGGTCGCCCAGATTTCGCCGCTACCGGGCGTCACGATCAGTCCCTGGATGTTGCGATGGCCAAGCGAAAAAATCTCCGGGTGAACATCATCGCGATCGACAAAGGGGTTGTCGGCGGGCACGCCGCCATCGTCCTGCAGGCGCAGTACTTTGCCGGCGTGATCGCGCAGATCCTGGGCGCGCGGCGGTTCATTGCCCCGGTCACCGATACTCATCAACAGGGTGCCGTCCGCCAGCCACGCGAGCCGCGAGCCATAATGCCGGCCCGGCGCCGAAAACCGGTCCTGGACAAACAATTCCTCGAAATCGACCAGCCGGTCACCGTCCAGGCGCGCACGGCCGAGCGCCGTCGCAGTGCCACTGGCATCGCCTTTCGAATAAGTCAGGTAGACCCATCCGTTCGCCGCGTGCTCGGGATGCAGCACGACGTCCAGCAAGCCACCCTGGCCGGCGGCATGGACTTCGGGCAAACCGGTTACGTGGCTAGCCTCACCATCCCTGACCAGTTGCAGGCGGCCCGGCCGCTCCGTGACAAGGTAACCGCCGTCGGGCAGGAACGCGACAGCCCACGGACGCTCAAGCCCGCCGACGATGCGCTCCACGCGAATCGATTCATATTGCGTGCGCACCGATTCCGCAATGACCTCGGCCGCCGCGGGGCTCGGAGCGCCGGCCAACAGCACGGCGGCCATTCCGGTCGCCGCCACCACCAGTTTCAGGTTCTTCACTGGACTATGCTCCTTTCACAACCTTGATTTGCCCCTCATTTTAGCAGCTTGACCGGCGTATCTTGCCCGGGCGGAACCGCGCCGCGACCCCGCAGCGGCAACGCGACGTCGGCCATTAACGTGTCGATCTCTTCCTGCGTATCCAGGGCGACTGCCGCCCGCACCGTGCGTTCATCCAGGTGCGCGGCGAAGAATTCGAAAAAATCGAAGATGTACTTGCGCAGGACGACATCGCGCCGGAAGCCGATCCAGGTTGTACAGCGGGGAAACAATCCTTCGGCATCGAGCGCCACCAGGCCGCTTGGCCCACCGGCCGCCTCGGCCATGCTGGCGACGATGCCGATACCCAGCCCAAGATTGACGTACGTCTTGATCACGTCCGCATCGCGTGCCGTGAACGCCACCTGGGGCTCCAGTCCGCGGGCGGCGAAGGCCCGCTTGAGGCTGGAATCGCCTTCGAAATTGAACACGTACGTGACGAGCGGATACTTCGCCAGCTCCTCGAGCGTCGGTGCTCGCTTGAGCCTCGCCAGCGGATGTTCCTCGGGCACCAGGATGATCCGGTCCCAGCGGAAGCACGGCAGCACCACGAGGTCGGGAAATCGGTGCCGTGATTCGGACGCGATGACGAAATCGACCAGGCGTTTCTCCGCCATTTCGGCCAGTTGCTCCGAAGTGCCCTGGTGGAGATCCAGGGTGACGTCGGGATAACGCACCCGGAAACGCGCGATGACCTCCGGCAGCACGTAGCGCGCCTGGGTGTGGGTCGTGCCGATCGACAGCCGGCCCGCAGATTCAGAATAGATATTGGGTGAAATCCCGCGAATGGCCTCTACTTCCCGCAGAATATTGGCTGCGCGGCGCGCCACGTCCTCGCCCTCCGCTGTCAGGCTGACCAGGCTCCGGCCCTTGCGGACGAACAGGCTCAGTCCCAGTTCCTGCTCAAGCAACTTCAGTTGCTTGCTGACACCGGGCTGCGAGGTGGCCAGCCGTTCGGCCGCCAGCGTCATATTGAGGCCGTTGTCTATGACCGCCCGCAGGTAGCGCAGTTGTTGCAGTTTCATCGCATCGCCTCGCCGCGCCGCCCGCGCGGTCTCCCAAGCCGGTAAAGTCCGGCACACTTATAACCAAAGCGCATGCAAACCGAAACAACGGTTATTTCCAATACGCATCGCGCAGCTTATATCCTTCGGTACACAAACCACTGGAAACACCATGATTCACGACAACATTCTCGGCACCATCGGATCAACCCCCGTGGTGCGCCTGAACCGGATCGGTCCCGCGCATACCACCATCTACGTGAAGATCGAGTCCTTCAATCCGATGGCCTCGGTCAAGGACCGGCTGGCCTTCGCGATCATTGATGATGCCGAGAGACGTGGCCTGCTGCAGCCGGGACAGACCGTCATCGAGGCAACTTCCGGCAACACCGGCATCGCGCTCGCCATGGTCTGCGCGGCGCGCGGCTATCCCTTCGTGGCCACCATGGTGGAGACTTTTTCCATCGAGCGGCGTCGCGTCATGAAAGCGCTGGGTGCGAAAGTCATCCTTACGCCGGCGGCGGAGCGCGGCACCGGCATGGTCAGGCGAGCCGAGGAACTGGCCAAAAAACATGGCTGGTTCCTGGCGCGGCAATTCGAGAACGAGGCCAACCCCGCTTTCCATCGCCAGACAACCGGGCCGGAGATCCTCAGGGATTTCGCTGGTCGACGGCTGGACTTCTGGGTCACGGGCTGGGGCACGGGCGGCACGCTCACCGGCGCCGGTGAAGTCATCAAGCTGGCCCGGCCGGAGGTAAAAATTGTTGCCACTGAGCCCGCGGGCGCCTCGCTGCTCGGCGGCCAGGAGTGGCAGCCGCACAAGATCCAGGGCTGGACGCCGGATTTCATTCCTGCGGTGCTTAATCGCGACGTCGTGGACGAGCTGGTGACCGTGACCGACGAAGAATCCCGCGACTACGCCCGTGCGCTTGCGACGCGCGAAGGCATCCTGGTCGGCCTGTCCGCGGGCGGCACGCTGGCCGCCGCGGTCAAGGTGGCGGAGCGTGCCGAGCCTGGCGCCGTCCTGCTCGCCATGCTGCCGGACACGGGGGAACGCTACCTGAGTACCTTCCTGTTCGAGGGCATCGATGAGACGTCCGACGACGCCTGGCTCGCGGACCAGCAGTAACCAGCCAGTCCGGCGTGCACCTGCGGGTCTGCGGGAAACCGTCATGACGGAGGTTGGCTGCTCTCCGCTACGATGACCGCCCACTCAGCGGAGGCAGAAACATCGTGAGCAGGCGTATCGTGATCGTGCAAGGACACCCCGATCCGGGCGGCGGCCGATATGGCCACGCCCTGGCCCAGGCCTACCTCGAGGGCGCGACCGAGGCCGGCCACGAGGTCGATATCCTGCCCGTCGCCGAGTTCGACTTCCCGCTGCTGCGAACCAAGCAGGATTTCGAGGGCACCGAGCCCCCCGAGGTCATCGTTCGTTGCCAGCAGGCCATCAAGCGCGCGGATCACCTGGTCATCATCCATCCGCTTTGGCTGGGGTCCATGCCCGCCCTGTTGAAAGGCTTTCTTGAGCAGGTGTTCCGCCCGGGATTCGCCTTTGGCAAGCCTGAGAAACCGGGACGCCCAGGCGCCAAGCTGCTGCGCGGGAAGAGCGCCCGCGTGATCGTGACCATGGGCATGCCCGGCTTCGCGTATCGCTGGTTCTACCGCGCGCATGCCGTCAAGAGCATGGAGCGCAATATTCTCGCCTTCACCGGTTTTGGTCCGATTCATCGCACCCTGATCGGCATGGTCGAAGTGCGCGATGATGCCGGCCGCAAGAAACGCCTTGCTGAAGTCCGCAAGCTCGGCGCACAAGGCCGCTGAAAACGCGCCGAGCGCCGGCGCGCAGCGGATATCATTTTCGTCTGCAGCCATTTTGCCCGACAATACCGGACCATGGGTGCCGCACTCGGCGGCGTTTCACGCAACCACATGGAGGAACTCCCAGGTGCCAAGACTGCAACGCCCGAAATTCGGTCCGTGCTTCGCCTTGTCAGCCGCCGCGCTGCTCGTGGGTTGCGGGCAACCCGGCGAACCCGGGGAACAGCCGGCGGCGACACCGCCGACGACGGAACCACCCGCCGTGACCACTGAAATGCAACAGCGTCCCGAGCAGCCGCGCGCCGCGCCGACCCTGGTCCTGACCGAGGCCGACGAAGGTCGCGCCGTGACGCTGCAAATCGACCAGGTCGTCGAAATCAGGCTGCCCTCGGATCGCATCTCCGGGCTTACCTGGGTGCCGGCACAAAATACGCTGCCGGTGCTGGCGACCGACGGTTTGCCGCGCTATGAGCCCCCCGAAGCCCCGGGAACCGCTGCGGTCGGCGTCGAGATCTGGCGCTTTAAGGCTCGCCAGCCCGGGCATGCGCACCTGGCGTTCGAGTATCGCCGACCGACAGTCCCCACCGCGTCGCCCGAGCGCACCATCATGTACCACTTCGACGTCGAGTGACGCAGGGGCCACAGCCATCCATCGGCGGCGGCGCGGTCGCTGACCAGGCCGTACCGCTGACGCTGCTGACGGGTTTTCTCGGCGCCGGCAAGACGACGCTGGTGAACCGCGTGCTGAACGGCGACCCCGACGTTCCGGTCGGTGTGCTGGTCAACGACTTCGGTGCGCTCGATATCGACCGCGCCTTGATCGCGGCCGAATCCGAAGGCGTAGTGAGCCTTGAAAACGGCTGCATCTGCTGTTCGTTGCGCGGCGATCTCGTGACTTCAGTCATGCGCCTGCTGGATCGACCGGAGCGGCCCCAGCGCGTCCTGCTGGAAGCCAGCGGCGTCGCAGATCCCGCCCCGATCGTGGGCACATTCATGGCACCGGCGTTCCGGCATCGGCTGCGCCTGGACGGCGTGATCTGCGTGGTGGACGCCGAGCAGGCATTCACGACGCCGGCTGTAAAGGCGCTGCAGTTGCGCCAGGTAGGGTTTGCCGACCTGGTGATTTTGAACAAGGCCGACCTTGCCGGTGAAACTCGCAAGCGGCACATTGCGTCGCAAATTCGCCGCGAATTTGCCGGGGCCCGACTGATCGACGCCGTGCACTGCGATGTGCCGGCCGAGGTCCTGTTTTCCGTGCCATTGCCGCTGGCCAGCAGGACGCTGCAGTCCTCGCCGGGCCCTGTGCCGTCACATGGGCCGTCACATGGGCCGTCACATGGGCCGTCGCACGCGACGCAGTTCGAAGCCACGGCCTTCGAGACCTCTAAAGCTTTCTGCGTCGACGCCTTGCATGATCTCGGGCGGCGCCTGCCATCCTCGATCTATCGCGCCAAGGGCATCGTACGACTCCGGGGGCGCGGCGATCGCCCTGACCAACGAGGCGTGCTGCAGATCGTGGGCCGGCGCGCCGACCTGGTCAGTGATCGGCCGTGGCGCTGCGACGACGGCGCCTCGCGACTGGTATTCATCGGCGCTGCGGGTGAATCGTCCGCCGGGCATATCGAAGCGCTGGTCAACGACTGTCTGCGCGAGACCGGGTCAACCGGCGCGCATTCCGTGGATAATAAGTCACCAGCCACCCACGCTTGACGTTGAACAGCCAGGGCTTTCACCCCGACCCCTGCAACCGACCCGGGAGAATTCCTATGTGGCGCCTTGCCGCACCGATCATTGCCTTCCTGCTACTTGGCGCCAGCCTGCTGCGCGCTGGCAACGACATCATGGTGGCCGCATGCGGCCTGTTGTTGCTCTTGCTCGCCGTGCCGCGGCCATGGGCCGCCTGGATTGCGCAACTTGCGCTTGGGCTGGCGGCGCTGCGCTGGCTTTGGCTGACCTGGGTCCTCGCCAGCATGCGTGCCGCGGCAGGCGTGCCCTATGGACGGATGGCACTCATACTCGGGGCAGTCGCGCTATTCACACTGCTGGCGGCACTGGTATTTCGCAGCGCGCGCTTGCGTCGTTACTACCGGCTCGATGCGCCTGCCGGCGCGTGACCCCGGACGCCCCGATGACCGAGGAGCTGCGCACGAAGCATCGCTTGCACTATCCCCAGACCTACCTGGATCACGCCGCTCGGCTGATGCTGATCGCCGCCGGCATGATCTGTGTCGGGCTCGGTGCACTCGGCATCATCCTGCCCGGCCTGCCTACGACGCCTTTCCTGCTGCTCGCCGCCTATTGTTTCGCGCGCAGCTCCGAGCGCTTCCACAGCTGGCTGCTGAACCACCGCTGGTTCGGCGGTTATGTACGCAATTTCGAGCAGGGCCGCGGCATGACGCGCAAAGCCAAGGCCGGGACCTTGCTGCTCATGTGGCTGTCGTTCGGGGTCACGATTATTTTCTTCGTGCCGGTGCTGTGGGGCCAGGTCGGCATGTTCCTGCTGGCCGTCGCAGTCTCCACCTACCTGTTACGCCTGCCGACGCCGCCGCCCGGCCAGGCTGCAGCCGGGCCGGAACCAGCCATAGGCACCGACGAGCGCCGCTAGTCCTTCGGCCAGGTGACAGTGAAGGCCCCGCGCAACTCGCCCAGCTGGTAGCCGCGGGCAGTATCCTGCGGATAGGCAGCATTCAGCGTTGCAGCCACCTCCGGTGCCAACTCTGCGCCGTGACAGACAAGACAGGGCGGCTCTATCACGATCGCGCGCATGTAGCGCTCTCGCCCGTCGTCCAGCTGCTCAAGCCGTTCCAGGCTTGTCCCCTGGGCATCGTCCGCCATGGCCGCCGCAAAGTCGTTCAGCACAGCGCGCTGGTGGCCATCCGGGCGGTTGTCGGCATTGCGCGTGCGGGTCGAGGTCCGGCCGACGACCGCGCCAGACCGCTCGGACGCCTCGCGCGCGATCCGCGGCGCGTCCTCTGCACAGACTGCAATCGCGGCCAGCGGCCCGCCGGCCGCCATCGCTTCCTGTAGTGCAGCGCGCAGTGTTGCACCGAATTGCTGGGCGATGGCGCGGCCCTCGGCGACCCGTTCGGGAGCTCCGCCGCCAGTCTCTGTCCCGGCCCCGGCGGAGGCCAATGGCGCGATCAAGCACGCGACAATGGCAACGCCCCGGTAAACTACATTTCCCGTCATCAACGACCCCCTAAAGTGTATCCAGGGGCACGCGCAGGTAGCGCGTGCCATTGTCATCTGGCTCGGGCAAGCGGCCGGCCCGGATATTCACCTGAATCGCCGGAATGATCAGCTCCGGCATATTCAACGTCTTGTCGCGCGCGCTGCGCATGGCTACGAAATCCGCTTGCCGCGTACCGGCGTTGATATGCTTGTTCCCGTCGCGTTGCTCCGCGACACTCCATTCGCAGCGCGGGGCGCGGTCCTCGGGCGGATAATCGTGGCAGAGAAACAGTCGCGTCCGGGCCGGCAGCGCGTACAGGCGATGCACCGACTGAAACAGCGTGGCCTCGTCGCCGCCGGGAAAATCACAGCGCGCGGTGCCGTAATCGGGCGCGAACAAGGTATCGCCGACAAAAGCGGCGTCCCCCACCAGGTAGGTCACGCTGTCACTGGTATGTCCGGGCGTCGCCAGGACCGCAATTTCCAGTTCTCCCATGGCGAACCGATCGCCATCGGCAAACAGCCGGTCGAACTGTCGGCCGTCGGTCGGAAACTTCGGGCCAAGATTGTAAATTTCACTGAAAGTCGCCTGCACCGAGACAATCCCCCTGCCGATACCGATCGGCGCGCCAGTACGTTCGTGTACAAAAGCGGCCGCCGACAAGTGATCCGCATGCGCATGTGTTTCCAGCACCCAGCGCACATCCAGCCCTTCCCGCGCGACGATCGCCAGGAGTGCGGCGGCGCTGGCCGTGTCGGTGCGGCCGGCAGCGCCGTCGTAATCCAGCACCGGATCGATGACCGCGGCCGCGCGAGTGCCGGGATCCCAGGCGACGTAGGAAAAAGTACCGGTGGGCTCGTGATAAAGCCCCCGAACCTCGGGTGTGTTGGTCATCCTGTCCTCCTGGCTGGGCATCGCCGACGGGATTCAGATTCGAGCGTCGGCCCACCCATTATTTAACGTTTTCCTAAATTAGCAAACTTCTATTTTGAACTCCAATCCACTACGATCACGACATGAGCACGGATCCTGCCAACCCGAGCGGACCTGACCGGTGCAGCCCGGTGCTGTCTTTTGCGCCGGAGGAAATGCAGGAACACGCCGATGACGCGGCCCGGCTACTGAAAGCGTTGTCCAACCGCTCTCGGCTGATGATTCTCTGCAGCCTGGCGCAGGGCGAACTGGCGGTGGGCGAAATCAATGACCTGATCCCGCTGTCGCAATCCGCGCTCTCGCAACACCTGGCCGTGCTGCGACGCGACGGCCTGGTCGAAACCCGGCGTTCCGCGCAGACCATCTATTACCGCCTCGCGGCCGGCCCCGCGAGCCAGGTCATCGAGACCTTGCACAGTATTTTCTGCAAGGTACCCGACCCCAGCTGAATCTGGCGGCCGGTCTGCCAACGAAATCTCCCTCGAGCCGCGCACCGGCATGTAGAAGTCCTGTACATGCCGGCACAGGGGTGCTCGCCCGGAAGCGGGCGGGCCCATCCGCCCCGTGTTTACCAGCCGATTGCCTGCTGCGGTGTTGAATCCGTCACGCCTGTTACAGCGATGTACAGCTTGTGGGAAATTTTCTGGAGACTGTCTGCATGTCATTCAAGGCCACCTTGTACACCACCGTCCTGGCGCTCGGGCTGCTGTCCTGGGCCGGACCGGTCAGCTCTGCGACGCCCCTCGATGACCTCGTCGAGGTCGGCAGTGGCCAGATGCGCTGGTTCGGCATGGAAATCTACGACGCCCGCCTGTTGAACGGCGGCGGCGCTGTGGGTGAAGCCGCGGATGCCGGGCCCGTAGCGCTCGAAATTACCTACCGGCGCAACATTTCGAGCGAGCGACTGGTACGCACCACGGCACGGGAATGGCGGCGGCTCGACCGCGAGCTCGGGCTGCCCGAGCAGTCACGCGTGGATAACTGGTTGACCCAGCTCCAGGCCATATGGCCGGACGTCGCCCCGGGCGACCAGATCATCGCTATTGCACAGCCCGACGGCACAACCCACTTTCATGGCGCCGGGGGTCCACTGGGCGTTGTAAACGATCCGGCCTTCGGCGCCGCCTTCCTGGGCATCTGGCTGCACCCGGACACGCGCGCCCCCGACCTCCGCGCCGCACTCATAGGAGATCACCAGTGAGCGCGCTCCGCCTGGCCGGCCTGTTGCTCGCGATTGTGACGCTGCTTGGTTGCTCCTCTACCTCGGTGCGCGATTACGCCAACCGGGAACCGCGGCTTGACCTGCAAGAATATTTTGACGGGCCGCTGGTCGCCTGGGGCATCGTGCAGGACCGGTCCGGCGAAGTCACCCGCAGTTTCCGGGTTGACCTGGTGGGTCGCTGGGATGGGGACACCGGCGTCCTGGAAGAAGACTTTGCCTGGAGCGACGGCGAACTCGAGCGCCGCGTCTGGCACTTCCGCAAGCTGGACGAACACCGTTATACCGGGACCGCGGGCGACGTGGTAGGCGAAGCCAGCGGTTCCGCCTACGGCAATGCGTTGCACTGGCGATACACGCTCGCCCTGCCCTGGAATGACGGCACGATCAACGTCCTGCTGGACGACTGGATGTGGCTCATCCAGGACAACATCCTTGTGAATCGCTCGGAGATCCGAAAATTCGGCTTCCGCGTCGGCGAGGTGACGATATTTTTCCAGAAACCGGGGAACCCCGATGCAACATGATTCTGGCCAGGAGGCGGCAAGCCTTGGGTCCGCCACACAGACCGCTGTAATCGCTGCAAACGCCGGCGGCGTCGCGGCCCTGTTCCCTATTCGCGTGGTCTCCCGGCTGACCGGAATCAACCCGGTCACCATTCGCGCCTGGGAACGTCGCTACCGGCTGGTGACACCGGAACGCACGCCGGGCGGTCATCGGCTTTACAGCCGCGCAGACGTCGAAATGCTGCGCGCTGCTTCGCGCATGGTGGAACAGGGCGTCTCGATCAGCCACGCCACGCGCTTGCTGGCGGAACCGCTCCCGCAGCGCGAGTCGCGGGACGATGACCTGCTGAGCCGTTTTCTAGACCAGTTGCGCGCGCTCGACGACGATGGCATGAGCGCCGTACTGGAAGCCTCGCTGGCGCGTCACCCCGCAGATGTGGCCACCGCCCTGCTGGATAGCTTGCCCGGCGTCGCCGAGTCATTGCCAAGCCTTGAGCAACAGTTCCTGGAGGCCTGGCTGGAAGGCCTGCTCGCCTTCCGCATTTACCAGCGCATGGCGCAAGCCGGCGAGCGGCGGATCCTGGTGTGCAGCCCGGCGGAGCCGGCCCAGCGCACCTGGGCGCTGGCGTTCGCACTGGGGCTGATCGGCTCAGGTTTGCGGCCCACCCTGCTGGTGGCGCCGGACCCGGATGAACTCAAGGAAGCAGCGCGGCGGATCGACTGTGCGGCGATCGTGCTGGCGGGCGACGGGCACGCCTGGCCGGGGCTTGCCCGAATGCAATGGCCGGCGCCGGTGTTCCTCGCGGATGTGCACAAGGGTTGCCTGCCGCTGAGCAGTACGCTCGAGGACGCTCGTCACCAGGTCATCAGCTTCTTGCAGCATGGAGCATAGCGCCTTGAACACCGCATCCACTCGAGACATCAGCGCGCCGCAGCCCCTGCCAGCGCGCTTCCAGGAAGCGTTCCAGCAACTGCGGCACGACACCCTGTATTTGCTCGACGAAATCTACGCCGCCGATATCGTCTTCCAGGACCCGCTCCACCGGGTCGAAGGCCTGGTTGCGCTGCGAGACTACTTCGCGCGGATGTACGAGGGGGTCGAGTCGATTCGCTTCGAATTCGACGCGGTCCTCCAGGCCCCGGGGGAAGCCATGTTCGCCTGGACCATGCACCTGCGGCACCGGCGCCTGCGGCCCGGGCAGGAACTTGCTCTGCCGGGCGCCAGCCACATCCGTTTCGGCGCACAGGTGCACTACCACCGCGACTACTTTGACGCGGGGGCCCTGCTGTATGAACGCCTGCCGTTGCTCGGCGGCGTCGTACGCGCGATCCGCCGGCGCGTCTGAGCGGGCAAAGAGGAAACTGAAATGAAAATCGCCATTATCGGCACCGGCATTGCCGGCCTGACGGCCGCCCGCCGGCTCTGCGTCGAGCATGAGGTCACCGTGTTCGAAGCCAATGACTATATCGGCGGGCATACCAACACCATCGATGTCGAGCACAACGGCCGCAGCTGGCCGGTGGACACCGGCTTCATTGTTTTCAACGACTGGACCTACCCGAATTTCATCGCCCTGATGACCGAAATCGGCGTCGCATCACAACCCAGCGACATGGGCTTCGCCGTGCATTGCGAACGCACCGGGCTCGAATACTGCGGCAGTTCGCTGGGCCGGTTATTCGCGCAACGCAGGAATATTGTCCGCCCCGGGTTCTGGGGCATGATCCGCGACATCCTGCGGTTCAACCGCGAAGCGCCACGCCTGCTGCAGACCGGTGGCGACGATGATCTGCAACTGGGCGCCTATCTCGCCCGTGAGCGCTACTCGGCACGCTTCATCGATCACTACATCGTGCCGATGGGCGCCGCTATCTGGTCTACCGACCCGCAGACAATGTTGAGCTTTCCGGCCCGCTACTTCGTCAAGTTCTTCGCCAACCATGGCTTGCTGTCGGTGAACGAGCGGCCGCAATGGCGTGTCATCAAGGGCGGCAGTCGCAGCTACATTGCGCCATTGACTGCACCCTTCGCGGATCGTATCCGTCTGAACACGCCGGTCGCCCGCGTGTACCGCGATCCGCTTGGCGTGGAACTCGCGCTCGCCGACGGCCAACGCGCCCGGTTTGATGCAGTGGTGTTTGCCTGTCACAGCGACCAGGCGCTGGCGCTGCTGGCTGAACCCACGAAAGCGGAGCGCGAAGTGCTCGGTGCGATTCCCTACCAGCCAAACCTGGCCGTGTTGCACACCGACGAACGCCTGCTGCCGGTGCGTCGCCGAGCCTGGGCCGCGTGGAACTATCACATTCCGGCCGCCCCCACGAGCGCAGTCTCCGTCACCTACAATATGAATATCCTGCAAGGCCTGGATGCCGACGCGCAGTTCCTGGTGACGCTCAACCCGACCATGGACATCGATCCGAAGAAAATCATTCGCGAGATTGCCTACCAACATCCCGTGTACACGCCAGAAGGCGTGGCGGCACAGGCACGCCGTGGCGAACTGATGGGACAACACCGCAGCTTTTACTGCGGCGCATGGTTGGGCTACGGCTTCCACGAAGATGGCGTCAAGAGCGGCCTCGTGGCCGCCGCCGCGGTACAAGCCTGGAGTCGAGATGCAGAGCAGCCTCTACTTCGGGCGGGTTAGCCATCGCCGCCACGGGGGCGGCCCGGACCCGGTCTCGAACGCGTTCGAGTACCAGATGTTCATGGTCTGGCTCGACCTGGCTGAACTGGACACCGTGTTTCGCCGCCGGTGGTTCTGGTCGACGCGACGCCGGACACTGGCGTGGCTGCGCCGCGCGGACTATTTCGGCGACCCGGCGCAGCCGCTGTCGGACGCGGTGCGCGAGCTGGTCGAAACCCGCACCGGGCATCGCCCCGCCGGTCCCATCCGCCTGCTGACCCATTTGCGTTACTTTGGTCATACCTTCAACCCGGTCAGTTTTTATTATTGCTACGACGACGCGGACACGCAGGTGGAAACCATCGTTGCGGAAGTCAGCAACACGCCCTGGGGCGAGCGGCACTGCTACGTGCTGCCGCGCGACGCCGCGCGCGTGCGCGGACCCACGCAGGAATTCACGCTCGACAAGACGTTCCACGTGTCGCCGTTTCTGCCAATGGAAACGCGTTACCAGTGGCGCTTCACCGAGCCCGGCGCGCGGCTCGTGGTTCACCTGCGCAATGAACAACAGGGTCGGCACGCCTTTGACGCGACGCTCAATCTCCAGCGCCGCGAAATCAATGGGCGTTCGCTGGCCGCCGCGCTACTGCGGTTTCCTTTCATGACCATGAAAGTCGTGCTGTTGATCTATTGGCAGGCGCTCAAGCTGAAACTCAAGGGCGCCATCTTCTATACCCACCCGGCCAGCCGCGAGACCGGCATGGAGAACACGCGATGATGAGAGAAGACCTCGTTCCCTCCAGCCTCGACAGAAACGAGATCGACACGCCGGCCAGAGCGAACCGGCTGCAACGTTTTGCGCGACGCCAGTTGCTGCAACGCATGGCGCGTCTCGAGCAAGGTACGCTCGAGGTTCATGATGCCGACGGCACCTACCGATTCGGGCATGCCACGGCCACGACGGAACTGCGCGCACGCATCGAAGTGCTGCACCCGCAGTTCTGGGCCGACGCGGTGTTCGGCGGCACGGCGAGCGCCGGGGAAGCGTATATCCACGGCCTGTGGAAAAGCGACGACCTGACTTCGCTGGTGCGCATCATGGTGGCTAACCGTCATGTTCTCGAAGAGGTCGACGGTGGCGCGACGCGCCTGGCCGAAGTCGGCCGTCGCATCGGCCACTGGCTGAACCGCAACAGCCGCGCCGGCAGCCGCCGCAATATTTCCGCGCACTACGACCTGGGCAACGACTTCTTCCAGCTGTTTCTTGACCCGACGATGAACTATTCCTGCGGCATTTTCGAGTCTGAAGACGCGAGCATGGAACAGGCCTCGATCGCCAAAATGGATGCGATTTGCCGCAAGCTCGATCTCCAGCCGAGCGACCACCTGCTGGAAATCGGCACCGGGTGGGGCGGACTTGCCATACATGCTGCGAGCCGCTACGGCTGCCGCGTCACGACCACGACGATCTCCAGGGAACAGCACGCCCTGGCCATGGAGCGGGTACGTGCCGCGGGGCTGGAACACCGCATCGAGCTATTGTGCTCCGACTACCGGGATCTCGAGGGCACTTACGACAAGCTGGTCTCCGTAGAAATGATCGAGGCTGTCGGCCACCGGTACCTCGACACGTATTTCCGCAATTGCTCGAAGTTGCTCAAGCCCGATGGACTGATGCTGCTGCAGGCCATCACCATTCGGGACGAACTCTACGCCCAGGCGCTGAAAGCGGTGGATTTCATCCAGCGCTTCGTGTTTCCCGGCGGCTTCCTGCCTTCGGTGGCGGCCATGAGCGCCAGCCTGTCGCGGACCACGGACCTGCAAATGCTGCACCTGCAGGACATCGGCTTGCACTACGCCGCCACGCTGAACCGGTGGCGGAAACAGTTTTTCACCAATATAGAAGCCGTGCGCTCACTCGGTTACTCCGACAGCTTCATCCGCTTGTGGGAGTTTTATCTCTGTTACTGCGAAGGTGCGTTCCTCGAGCGTAATACCGGCACGGTCCAGCTGTTGCTGGCCAAGCCGCGCAATCGGCGCCTGTCGCTCGGCTATTAAGCCGACGACCTAGGGTTCGTCCTCCTCCAGCAGCCAGCGGGCGAGCCAGCCGGCCACCTCGCCATAAAAGTGGCGGCTGTTGTGACCGTTCAGGATCCAGTGATTTTCCTCGGGGTACACCAGCAGGCGGCTCTCGACCTGCTGGCGTTGCAACGCCGTCCATAACTCCAGCGTATTGTTCAGCGGCACGCGGAAATCACGCGCCCCGGCGGTCACCAGCATCGGCGTGCGCCATTGCGCCGCGTACTGGATGGGACTCTGCTCCAGCCAGGCCGGGTCACCCTCCCATGGCGGGCTGCCCAGGTTGACTTCGCGATGGTAGACCACGTCACTCGTGCCCCACTGGGCCGCCAGGCTGGCGAGCCCGGCGTGGCTGACCAGGCAGCGATACTGGTCGGTGGCCGACAGCATCCAGTTGGCGAGATGGCCGCCGTAACTGGCGCCGGCCGCACACTGGCGTTCGCCGTCGATGAAATCGAAGCGCGCAATGGCTTCGGCCGCCGCCTGGTTGATGTCATTGGCCGGACCGCGCAGCGGATCACCCTGGATGGACTGCGCGAAAGCCTCACCGAAACCGGTCGAGCCGCGAAAGTTGGTGGCGACCAGCACATACTCCGTGCCGGCCATCAGGTGATAGTTCCAGCGCAAGTGCGCATTGTCGCGCGACATCATGTGCGGCCCGCCGTGCATGAACACCAGCAGCGGGTAGCGACGTTCCGGATCGAAGCCTGCCGGTTTCACCAGCAGGCTGTGAATGCGCATGCCCGCGTCGTTCTCGAACCAGAAATGCTCTACCGGCGCCAGGTCGAGGCCTGCGACCTGGTCCGCGGTAAAACGGGTCAGGGGCGTGTGACCACCGCGGCGCGGGTCGATGCGCACGACCTCCGCCGGACTCGTCGCGCTTTCGAAGTTCGCTACCAGCACGAGCCGGCGTCCGCTGCGCGATATCGACAGGTTGCTGTAAAAACCCGCGTCCATGTCGAACGCCAGGCGGGCATCACCGCCGCGGGTTGCGGCCCGGTAGAGCTTCACGTGGCCCGCATCATCCGTCAGCATGAAAACGTCCCGGCCATCCGGCGACACTGAAAAATCAAGCACGGAGCGCGCGTCTGGCAAAGTGATTTCCGCTTGTGGCGCAGCGTCCGGCCAGCTCAGCCGCACCAGGCGGTTGGCGTTGTAGACCCGGTCGGTGCGCGGCCGGCGCAACACGAACAGGTCGCGCCCACCCGGGCCAAACACCGGCGAACTCCAGTGGTCGCCGCCCTGCAGGCCCTCTGCGCCGGTCAGCCGGCGCGGCTCGCCGCCCGCAGCCGGCACCTGCCACAAGTCTGCATGAGTGAAGTCGAACGCGGCGCGGTGACGGTTACGGGATGCAACGAACACCAGCGATTCGCCGTCCGGCGCCCAGGCCGCACTGAACGAGCCACCCGGAGCTTCATAGCCCGGCATCTCCACCAACGCACTGTTCGCCAACAGGTCGGTCGCCTCCTCGTCGTCCAGCCGCTGCACCAACAGGCGCGGCTGGCGGTTCGTCAACCAGCGATCCCAACTCCGGATCGGGAAGCCGGTATACACGTGCACCGCGTGCTTTTGCTCCGCTTCTTCCTCGCTGAGGCGCCGGCTGTCCTCATCGCTGCGGCTGTCCGGCGGCACATCGGTCGTGAAGGCGATGCGTTGCCCGTCCGGCGAGAACAGCGGGTGGCGCGCGCCGGTACTGACGGAGGTGACGCGTCGCGCCTCGCCGCCACGCGCCAGGTCCAGCACATAAACCTGGGCCGCCTCGTCGTCGCCACGCTGCGCCGTGAACGCGATGCGGCTGCTGTCCGCGCTCCAGCTGGCGTCGGACTCTGCGCCGCGCTGGAACGTCAACTGGCGTGGCGGATCCTCACCATCGGTTGCAACCAACCACAGGTGGCTGGCCTCCTCGTCGGAGTCGTAGGCGGGCCGGATGACTCGCACGACGGCATACCGCCCATCCGGGCTGATGATGGGCGCGCCGACCCGCGGCATGAGCCACAGATCCTCGTGGCTGATCGGACGCGGTGCATCGTCGGCAGCAACGACTGAAAACGGCGCGAGCGCCAGCAAAAACAGGATGGCGAATTTAGACAGCATAGGTGAGAGCTCCCTGGGTCGGGTAGTGAGCGGCGGCCGGAAGAAACTATTCGATGGGGCAGCGGAAGCCCGGCGGCTTTACGACCAGCAGGTCGCAGTCGATGCGATCAAGCAAGCGCTCGGCGGTGCCGCCGATAAAGACCTGCTCCAGGCGGCTGCGCGAAATCCCGCCCGTCACCAGCAAGCTGGCGTCCATTTCCCGCACCAGCCTGGGCAACTCTTTTTCCGGGCGCCCTTCGACCAGGCGGACCCGGCCAGCCGGAATGTTGCGATTATCCAGCAAGCGCAATACCGCCGCCCGGAGTTGTTGCAACAGGTCGCCGGCGTATTCCTCCGGAGAGGAGCCAAGCGCCTCGGGCATCATGGACAGGGCTGCGGTAGATTCCAGCGAGGCCATGGCGAGAATGCAATGCACTACCCAGGTCTCTGCCTGCAAGGCGGCATCCAGTTGCTCAGCGATATCGAGGATGGCGTGGTCGAGTTGTGCGTGCCGGTCGTCGCGATGGCTGGGATCCACCGCGGCCAGGAGCTTCAAGTCATCGGGCCACTCCCCGCGCTTGACGAGCAACAACGGCGCAGGACAGATACGAATCAATTGCCAGTCGGCCGCGCTGAGCGTCGCCCGCGCCAGCCATTCGTGATAATGCGTGCGCATCACGACAAACGCGGCCCCGGTTTCCAACGCACGACGCGCGACGGCTTCATGCCGCGGATTGGCGTAAACCGCCTTGCTGCGGACCGCCAGGCCCTCGGCTCGTAACGGTGCCGCCTGGGCTTCCAGCCATTCACGGCGCGCTTCCACGCGTGCCTGCCGGGCCGCCTCGACGCGTTCCGTGACACGAAAATGACTGCCCTCCATCGCCTGGTCGAACTCGCAGGCGAACAACTCCAGCGGCGCCGCCAGTGCCCTGGCAAGGCGGCGGGCGCGGGACAGGGCAAAACCCGCGCCGTCTGCCGGGTCCATGACCACGAGTACCGGGGATACAGCAGATCGGCTCATCGCGATCACCTCAGCTGCGCACGCCGCGCCGCTCGCCACCACTGCCGTCCAGGTCGAAGGACGCGCCCAGTGCATGCAGCGCGGTGAAATCCAGGATCCTGACCTCGCGGCGACGGACCGCGACCAGGCCATCATCCTGGAACCGGGCCAGCAACCGGCTGACGGTCTCGGTCGCGAGCCGCAGGTAACTGGCGATATCGCGCCTCGGCATGGGCAACGTCAGCACGGTGGCCGACAGCCCGCGGCGCTTGTAGCGGCGCACCAGGCTGACGAGAAAGCCGGCCAACCGCTCCTCGGCGCTGTGATCGGTGGCCAATTGCGAACTTGCCGCGAACTCGCGGCTCATGATGCGTAACACCTGCGATTGCAAGCCGGGGATTTCGTGGATGACCTGCTCGAGCCGGGCGAACGGCAGGGCGCAAACGGACGTATCGCTCAGCGCCACGGCATTGCAGCGATTTCTGCCCGCATGAATCCCATCGAGGCCGACCAGTTCCCCGGCAATCTGGAAACCCAGCACGTGCTCACGACCCTGGTTGTCGATGGTGTAGGTCTTGAGGGCGCCGCTCTTGACTGCATAGAGCGCGTGAAAATCGTCCCCTTCGCGAAACAGGTGATCCCCCGCGCGAATCGGCCCGCGGGTATGGACGATGCTTTCCAGCTTCTGCATATCGTCGGGATCCAGTCCCAGCGGCAAACACAGATCACGCAGCGAACAACTCCGGCAACTCTGCCGCAGGTGCGCAATGCTCACCACGTTGGAATTTCTGTCAGGCGCCACCTTGAGACCTTTTTCTTACTCAACACATTGTAAACAAAGACTTGCATCGAAAAGCCTAGTGAAAGCACTTATTTATGCTTCGGAAGTCCACAGGCCCAAATTGATCCAGATCAATCGCTAATCGCCGAGCTTGGCTAATATTTCATGCAAATTCAACGACAAAGCATGGGAGTTCGATCATGCGTACTTTTGCCTCAGCACTTGCACTGGCGGCGGCCCTGGGTCTTGCCGCTCCCGCTTACGCACATGAAGCCGGCGACTGGCTGTTCCGCATCGGCGCAAGCAACGTGGATCCGAAGAGCAACAACGGCTCGCTGGACATGAGCGCGGTGGACTTGGGAACCCTCGGCGTGGATGTCGACGACCAGATCGGCCTGACCTTCAATATCACCTACATGTACACGGCGAACATCGGCGTCGAGCTGCTCGCGGCGTTGCCGTTCAAGCACGACATCAAGGTCGAAGGCCTGCCCGGCACGGCCGCCACTGTGACGCACCTGCCGCCGACCCTCAGCCTGCAGTACCATTTCGCGCCAAATGCAGCCTTCCAGCCCTACGTGGGCGCGGGCGTGAACCTGACCTGGTTCATGGACGAGAGCAAGAAAGGCGGCCTGCGCGCCGCAGACGACCTGCTCGGCGTGACCACGGGCATCAAGGTGGACAGCACCTCCTTTGGCCTGGCTGCCCAGGTCGGCTTTGATTTTATTATCGACGACCGCTGGTTCCTGAACGTGGATGTCCGCTATATCGACATCAGCACCGACGCCACGCTGACCGTCAACGGGGACAATTTCACCAAGGCCAAAGTCGACGTGGATCCGTTGGTGTACGGCATCCATGTGGGGTATCGTTTCTGACGCGTGGGCAGGGGCGGCAGCAGGCCGCTCAAACCATCAAGTCCCGGGGCGTCGCTACGCCCCGGGCATAACGTGAAGAGCCGCGCCGTGCGCGGCTCTTCGCGTTAGGGCAAACTATGCGGGTTTTTGGTCGGGCGAGGATCGCCACCGCCCTTATTATCCTTTGACAGCGAGCAGGGGAACATGACGACAGCAAGCGCATATAACGACAAGGTCGTCCGCCAATTCACGATAATGACCATCGTATGGGGCGTGGTCGGAATGTTGGTGGGAGTCATCATCGCCGCCCAGTTGATGTGGCCCGGGCTCACGCTCGACATACCATGGCTCAGCTACGGACGACTGCGGCCACTGCATACCAACGCGGTGATTTTTGCCTTCGGCGGCAGCGCGCTGTTCGCGTGCTCCTACTATGTAGTGCAACGCACTTGCCATGTCCGCCTTTTCGGGGGCGGGCTAGCGGCCTTTACCTTCTGGGGCTGGCAAGTAGTCATCGTGCTGGCGGCCATCACCCTGCCGCTCGGCCTGACCCAGGGCAAGGAATATGCCGAGCTGATCTGGCCGATCGACATTCTCATCGCGGCGGTCTGGGTGTCTTACGCCGTGGTGTTTTTTGGCACCATGGCAATCCGAAAAGTGAAGCACGTTTACGTCGCCAACTGGTTCTTCGGCGCCTTCATTCTCACGGTCGCCGTGTTGCACATCGTGAACAGCCTGGCGCTGCCGACCAGCATCGCACACTCCTACCCGGTGTACTCCGGCGTGGTCGATGCAATGGTGCAATGGTGGTACGGACACAACGCGGTCGGCTTTTTCCTCACCGCGGGTTTCCTGGGCATGATGTACTACTTCGTGCCGAAGCAGGCGGGACGACCGATCTTCTCTTACCGGCTGTCCGTGGTCCACTTCTGGGCGCTGATCTCGTTGTACATGTGGGCCGGCCCGCATCACCTGCACTACACGACCCTGCCCGACTGGGCCCAGACTCTCGGCATGGTGTTCTCGCTGATGCTGCTGGCGCCCTCCTGGGGCGGCATGATCAACGGCATCATGACCCTCTCCGGCGCCTGGCATAAGCTGCGCACCGACCCGATCCTGAAGTTCCTCATCGTGTCCCTGTCGTTCTACGGCATGTCCACCTTCGAGGGCCCGATGATGTCCATCAAGACGGTGAACGCGCTGTCGCACTACACCGACTGGACCATCGGTCATGTGCACGCGGGCGCGCTCGGCTGGGTGGCGATGATCTCCATCGGCTGCGTCTACATGCTGATACCGCGCCTGTTCGGCAAGGAACAGATGCACAGCATCAAGGCAATCGATGTGCATTTCTGGATTTCTACCCTCGGCGTGGTGCTTTACATCGTGTCGATGTGGATCGCCGGCGTGATGCAGGGCCTGATGTGGCGCGCGGTGAACGAGGACGGCACGCTCACATATACCTTCATCGAGAGCATTGCGCGCTCCTACCCGTACTATGCGGTGCGGTTGCTGGGCGGCGTGCTGTTCCTCAGCGGCATGCTGATCATGTGCTGGAACACCTGGCGCACCATTCGCGGCACCAAGCCCGCGGAGGTCCCCGTCATGGCCCCGGCGCACTAGGGAGAAGCTGGCATGAAGCACGAATTTATCGAAAGAAAGGTCGGCCTCATGGCGGTGCTGGTCATCCTGGTGATCAGCGTCGGCGGGCTCGTCGAAATCGTCCCGCTGATTTTCGACTCGCAGGTGAGGGACCCGGCGCCGGGAGTTGAGCCCCATTCCGCGCTCGAACTGGCCGGCCGCGACATCTACGTCCGCGAGGGTTGCTACGGCTGCCACTCCCAGATGATCCGGCCGTTTCGGGCGGAAACCGAGCGTTACGGGCACTACTCGCTGGCGGGTGAGTCGGTCTATGACCGACCGTTCCAGTTCGGCTCGAAGCGCACCGGACCCGACCTTGCCAGGGTCGGCGGCCTGTACAGCGACGAATGGCACCGCCTGCACCTCATCGATCCGCGCCTGCTGGTGCCGGAATCCAACATGCCGGCCTACCCGTGGCTCGAGCATCGCAAGCTCAATCCGCGCAGCATCGAGCGCCGCATGCTGGCGCTGCGCCGGCTCGGTCATCCCTACACCGATGAAGACATTGCCGGCGCGAGCGAAGCGGTCGCTGGCATGACCGAGATGGATGCCATGATCGCCTACCTGCAGGGCCTCGGAACCAACCTGGGACGGGGACGCTAGCGATGAAGGATGGCACCTGGCACCTGGTCTGGACCCTGCTCCTGATGGCAGCCTTTATCGGCATCGTTTTCTGGGCCTGGAGCGGCCGCCGGCGCAAGGATTTCAACGAGGCCGCCAATCTCCCTCTCGAGGAGGATTCACAGCGGCCCAAGAGCACGCGTGAGAATGGGGAATCGCGATGAGCAGTTTCTGGAGCGGATGGATCATCGTGCTGACCGTGGCCAACATGATTGGTGCGGTATGGCTGCTGTGGATTACTTCGAGAACGAGTCCGGATGAAAAGGCCTCGGACACCACCGGGCACGTCTGGGACGGCGACCTGCAGGAATACAATAATCCGCTGCCGCGCTGGTGGCTCTGGTTGTTTTACCTGACGGTGATTTTCTCGGTCATTTACCTGCTGCTCTACCCGGGACTCGGGAACTTCCAGGGCTTGCTTGGCTGGAGCCAGACCGGTCAATACGAGGAAGAGGTGGCGCAGGTCGAGGAACGCCAGCAACAGTTCTTCGCCCGCTTCGACGACATGACCCTCAGCGAACTCGCGCGTGACGGTGACGCCATGGCAGCCGCGGGCAATATCTTCGGCAATCGTTGCGCCCAGTGCCACGGCTCCGACGGCCGCGGTGCCTACAGTTTCCCGAACCTGGCCGACGGCGCCTGGCTGTGGGGCGGGGACGAGGACGCCATACTGGCCAGTATCCAGAATGGTCGCAGCGGCATGATGCCGCCGATGGGGGACGCCCTCGGCGGTGACCGCGAGGTCGCGCAAATGGTCGAATATGTCCGCAGCCTTGCAGGGCTGGCCCACGATGCAGAGATGGCACAAGCGGCCGCGCCCATGTGGGCGGTCTGCGGCGCCTGCCACGGCCCGGACGGCACCGGCATGACCGCGCTGGGCGCGCCCGACCTGACGGATAACAACTGGCTCTACAGCTCGGAGCGGAGCAGCATCGCACGGACAATCCGCAATGGCCGCCAAAACAACATGCCAGCCCAGCTGCCGTTGCTCGGCGAACAACAATCGAGACTGATGGCCGCCTACGTCATGCGGCTGTCCGGCCAGGCCGGCCAGTAAGAGGAACGCCATGGCACGCAGACCCCGCGGGCACCTACCGGGCGACGATGCGCAACCGCGGCCATGGCGACGCCACCAACGGGATCTCGCCTATATCGCCTGGTGTTCATTTCTTATGGCCTGCGCCGCGTCTGCCGTGTTCTTCGCCATGGTCGATCCGGGCGTGCTTTCCGGAACGACCACGCCGGGCTGGGAGATCAGTCGTGAAGCGGGTTACGCGATCGGTTTTTTCGGGTTCTGGCTGCTGACCGCCGCCACCGCCCTGTTTGCAATCTGGCTGGTACGAACTGAACCGCAACCCCCGCGGGCAAGAATACCCCGGTCGCCCGGCGACCGGGGAACCGGCCGCCGGCGCGGCGACCCGCTGCGGCGGCGCCAGCGCCTTGACTCGGGCGAAGGACGCGAGGCCCAACCATGAGCACCGGCCCCCAGGGCGTCGACGGCGGCGCCCCGACCTCCCTCTATGCCGCACACCAAAAGGTCTATCCACGGGAGGTCAAGGGTCGCTACGCTTCTCTGCGCAACCTGGCCGTATGGGCTCTGCTGGGCATCTACTACGTCTTGCCATGGCTCACCTGGAATGACCGCCAGGCCGTGCTGTTCGACCTGCCGGCGCGCAAGTTCTACATCTTCGGCCTGACTTTCTGGCCCCAGGATTTCTTTTTCATGGCGTGGTTGTTGATCATCGCCGCGCTGACGCTGTTTTTCGTGACGGCCATTGCCGGCCGGCTGTGGTGCGGCTATGCCTGTCCGCAGACGGTCTGGACCGAGGCCTTTCTCTGGATGGAGCGCGTCACGGAGGGCAAGCACAACCAGCGGCGCAAGCTGGATCGCGGCCCGTGGACCCGGGAGAAGGTGCTCCGCAAAAGCGCGAAGCAGTTTCTCTGGATCGGGTTTGCGCTGTGGACCGGCTTCACCTTCGTCGCCTACTTCACGCCGGTCACCGAATTGGGGCAGAAGCTGCTCACCTTCTCCGCCGGGCCGTGGGAAACCTTCTGGGTGCTGTTCTACGGTTTCGCCACCTACGGCAACGCCGGGCTGCTGCGGGAGCAGGTCTGCAAGTACATGTGTCCGTACGCGCGCTTCCAGAGTGCGATGTTCGACAAGGACACCATGATTATTTCCTATGACGAGCGCCGCGGCGAACCGCGTGGCGGGCGCAAGCGCTCCATCGACCACCGGGCAGCCGGCCTCGGCGACTGCATCGACTGCAACATGTGCGTCCAGGTCTGCCCCACGGGCATCGACATTCGCGACGGCCTGCAGATCGAGTGCATCGCCTGCGCGGCCTGCGTGGACGTATGCAACGAAGTCATGGACAAAATGGAATACCCGCGCGGCCTGATCCGCTATTCCACGCATCATGCGATGGAAGAGCAGCAACCGGTGCGGGTGCTGCGGCCGCGGGTGATGGTCTACGGCGCTCTTTTGCTCACGCTGCTGATCGGTTTCGGCACCGCCGTCGCCAATCGCAGCACGCTGATCGTGGACATTATCCGCGACCGGAACACGCTGTACCGTGAACTGCCTGGCGGCATGATCGAAAACGTCTACACTGTCACCTTCGTCAACAAGACCGAGGTCGAACGACGCTACGACATTGCCGCGCATGGCATCGAAGGTCTCGAGCTGAGCGTCGACGTCGCCATGCCGCTGGTCTCCGGACCGGGCGAAGTACGGCGCATACCGCTACGCTTGAACGCCCCCGCCGAGGCGATCCCGCCAGGCGGCGCCGAAGTCACGCTGGTAGTCGAGGCCCGCGGCGCGGCACCCACCACGATCGAGCGCGATACGCGCTTCATCGGCCCGACACCCGGGGGAACACCAAGATGAGCGCCATTCCCGAGCAGGAACATTACCCCGAGCCGTGGTACCGGCAGTTCTGGCCCTGGTTTTTGATCGCGCTGCCCAGCTCGGTGGTCATCGCCAGCTTCGTGACATTGTGGCTCGCCATCAGCAGGCCGAACCCCATGGTCGTGGACGACTATTCGCGCATTGCCCGCTCCACCGAACAGCGGCTGGAGCGCGAGCATGCGGCCGCCGCACTCGGCCTGACGGCCGAAATCCGGCTGATCGAAGCGGCGGGCCTGGTGCACGTGCGTCTGGACCCGGATACGGTGATGCCGGAAACGCTTGAACTGCGCCTCTCGCACCCGCTGGTGGAGGAACGAGACCAGGTCATCCCCTTGATGCGCGTACCCGATGGCTGGAGCGGCCAGCTCGAGCCGCTCACGGGCCGCTGGTACCTGCAGCTTTACCCGGGCGATCGCGAATGGCGCCTGTCGGGCGAACTCGCCGGTGAGCGCCAGCTCCTGCTGGTGCCGATCGGCACGCCCTGACGATCCGTGGCTGGATCCGACTGCTTCCACTGTGGCGAGGCCCTCACCGGGACCGAGCCGTGGTTCGTCAAGATCGATGCCCATAGTCATCGCGTCTGTTGCCCGGGCTGCAAGGCCGTCGCGGAACTGATCCGGGAGACAGGGCTGGCCGACTATTACCGTTTCCGCACCCTGCCGACGGGGCGCCCGGCAGACAGTAGCGCCCTGGAAACACCGGATCTGCCCTGGAAGCCCTTCGACCGCCCCGAAATGCTCGCTGCGGTCAGCACGCCCGACGAGGCGGGACTGCGCACTTGCACCATGCTGGTCGAGGGTGTGCGCTGCGCAGCCTGCAGCTGGCTGATCGAGCGCAGCCTCGAGCAGGTGCCGGGCGTACGCGAAATCCGCGTCAACCCGTCTTCCTCGCGCGCGCGCCTGGTATGGGACCCCGACCAGCTCGATCTCAGCGGCGCACTCGGCATCATGTCGCGGTTGGGCTATCGGCCCCATCCCGGCGGCGCCGGCGGCGTCGAAGCTGCCCAGCGCGAGCAACGCAAGGCCTTGCGGCGACTCGGCGTGGCCGGCATCGGCATGATGCAGGTCATGATGTACGCGGTGGCCCTCTGGGTCGGGGTATTCCAGGACATGGACCCGGGCCTCGAGCAACTGTTCCGCTGGGTCAGCATGCTGGTGGCGACTCCGGTGGCCTTGTATGCCGCCTTCCCCTTCTATGCCGGCGCGTGGCGCGACCTGCGCTCCGGGCAACCGGGCATGGATGTGCCGGTGTCGCTCGCCATCGGCGGCGCCTGGTTGGCGAG
Organism: Gammaproteobacteria bacterium; assembly: GCA_047921455.1. Taxonomy (GTDB): domain Bacteria; phylum Pseudomonadota; class Gammaproteobacteria; order Steroidobacterales; family XN24; genus XN24. Next base: position 19,495 of record JBLRWC010000011.1, on the reverse strand, counting down.
TTCATGGCACACCCTCATCGGCGCCGGCGAGGTCTACTTCGAATCCGTCACCATGTTTACGTTTTTCCTGTTGCTCGGGCGCTACCTCGAGATGAGCGCCCGCCACCGCGCCGGCGATACGCACGAAGCGCTGGCCCGGCTCTTGCCGGAATCGGCGCGGCGGCGCAGTGCAGCGGGCGAATGGGAGACGATTGCGCTCCGCGAACTGCTGCCCGGCGACGTGGTCTTGGTACGGCACGGTGAGACCTTGCCGGCCGACGGCACGCTTGGCGGCGACGGCGCGCGCCTGGATGAGTCCATGCTGACCGGGGAATCACGGGCGCGGGTTCGCCGCATGGGCGAGGCGGCGCTCGCCGGCAGCATCAACCTGGGCGACCCGCTCGAATTCACCGTCGAGCGCACCGGCGCCGATACGCTGGTCTCGTCGATCGGCCGCTTGCTGGACCGGGCGCAGTCGGAGCGTCCCCCGATCGCGGTGAGTGCCGACGTGGTAGCGCGCTGGTTCGTGATCGGCGTGCTCGGCGCCGCCGCGCTGACCTGGATCGCGTGGAATATCATCGACCCCTCCCGGGCCTTCGCGGTGACGCTCGCGGTGCTGGTAGCCACCTGCCCCTGCGCGCTGTCCATCGCGACCCCCGCCGCATTGACGGCGTCCACCGGCTTCCTCGCCCGCCGCGGCTTGCTGGTGACGCGCGGCGGGGCCGTGGAAAAACTCGCCCGGGTCCGGCGCGTCATATTCGACAAGACCGGCACCCTTACCCATGGCCAGCCGCGCATCGTCGCCGTGGAGGCGGTCGGCGATGTCGACCGGGATGCTGCGCTGGGTATCGCCGCTGCGCTCGAGGCCGTTTCCGAACATCCCATCGCGCGGGCCTTCCTGGTCGCCGCGCCGGCAGGGACGGCCAGCCAGGTCCGGGTATCGCCCGGACTCGGGATCGAAGGCGTCGTGGACGAACGTCGCTGGCGGCTCGGCCGACCGGACTGGGCCGCCGCGCTCAGCGACGGTGCGACTGCGCTCCCCGCCGACGGCGAGGACACGGTCGTTTGCCTGGCGAGTGAACAGGGCCCGGCCGCGATCTTTCGGCTTGCGGACCGCCTGCGCGCCAGTGCGCGCAGCCAGTTGCAGCAGTTGCAAGCCGCGGGCCTGTCGATCGAGATCGCCAGCGGTGATTCTGCCGCAGCCGTCGCGCCGGTGGCTGCTGCGGTCGGGGTCGCCGACTGGCAGGCGGGCATGGCGCCCGAAGAAAAGCTGGCCCTGTTGCGCCGCCGGCAACAGGCCGGCGAAACCGTGGTCATGATCGGCGACGGCGTCAATGATGCCCCGGTACTTGCGGGCGCCGACGTTTCCGTGGCCATGGCAGCCGGCAGCTCGTTGGCACAGACCAGCGCGGACATGGTGCTGCTCGGCGATTCGTTGGCCCCCTTGTCCGAGGGCGTGGCCCATGCGCGTCGCACGCTGCGCATCGTGCGCCAGAACCTTGCCTGGGCGGCCGGCTATAACCTGCTCGCCCTGCCGCTCGCGGCCGCCGGTCTCATCACGCCCTGGATGGCGGCTCTTGGCATGTCGGCCAGCTCCCTGCTGGTGGTACTGAATGCGCTGCGGCTGTCGCGGCCGCCACGCGGGCAAACGGCTGCCGCTACGCCCGCCGTCCCGGAAAACGCCAGCGCATGAGCATTTTGTATCTCATGATTCCGATGGGCATCCTGATCGTCATTGGCGCGCTGTGGGCTTTTTTCTGGGCGGTGAGCAACGACCAGTTCGATGACCTGGAGAGCCCGGCGTGGCGCATCCTGCTGGACGATGACAGGAAGCCGCCTGCGGCGAACCGCCCTGCTGGTCGCAGGAACGACACGGACGACAAGGAAGACGAATGATGACCATCGAGGCGACATTGCTGGCTGCGCTGCTCGGGGGATTCGTCGGCAGTGTCCATTGCCTGAGCATGTGCGGCGGCATCGCCGGCGCACTGGGCGTCGCGGGCGGCGGCCGCGGCTCGTTTGCGGTGGCCTACAGTACCGGCCGCATTGCCAGCTACGCGGTAGCCGGCGCCGTCGCCGGCGCCATCGGCGGCGGGCTCGCGGGCGCTGCGGGGCTCGGCCCGTGGCTGCGCCTCGTGATGGGCATCATATTAATTTTGCTGGGTTTACAGGTCGCCATCAATCTCCGGGTACTGGCGCCGCTCGAGGCAGCCGGCGCACGGCTCTGGCGCACCCTGGCGCCCGTGGCACGCCGTTTCATACCGCCCCGCCATGCCGGCCAGGCACTCGCGCTCGGCGCCCTGTGGGGCTGGCTGCCCTGTGGCCTGGTTTACGGCATGCTGGCGGCGGCCGCAGCCAGCGGCACGGCGCTCAACGGCGCGCTGTTCATGGCGGTGTTCGGCCTGGGCACGGCGCCCGCCATGGTCGGCCTGGCCTGGGCCTCGGGCCGGGGTGGCAGCTGGTTGACCGCCCGTCGGCGACGCGCGCTGGGCTGGTTGCTGGTCCTGTTCGGTGCCTGGACAGCCGCCACGCCGCTGATGCGCATGGCCGGCATGCACGATCACGGTGGACACGGCGAGCACGCCCCACCAGGCGAGTACCTGGACCACTCACACCAGCACCACGAAGCCAGCCTGCGGGCCGAGGTCCCGCCGCGACTTTCAATCGGCTAGTATTCCCCACAATCTCATTGTCCTGATCCACCAAGAGGAAACACCATGTCGCAACAGACCAGCGCTGCCCGGGTCTCTTCAGTTGCTCGTCCGGGCGTCGTGACTGGCGATGCCGTGATGGATATTTTCCGGCTCGCACAAGCCGAAGGCTTTGCGATCCCGGCCGTCAACGTCGTCAACTCGAACTCGGTTAATGCCGTCCTGGAAGCTGCCAGCGCGGTCAATTCGCCGGTGATCATCCAGTTTTCCAACGGTGGCGGCACATTTTTTTCCGGCAAGTCCCTGCCGAACGACCAGCAACAAGCAGCTATTCTTGGCTCCATTGCAGGTGCGCGCTACGTGCACGCGGTCGCCGAGGCCTATGGCGTGCCGGTCATCCTGCACACCGACCATGCCGCCCGCAAGCTCCTGCCCTGGATCGACGGCCTGCTCGAAGCGAGCCGCCGTCAATTCGAGCAAACCGGCAAACCGCTTTATTCGTCGCACATGCTCGATCTCTCGGAAGAAGCACTCGAGGAAAATATCGGCACCTGCGCCGAATACCTGCGCCGCATGGCGCCGTTAGGCATGGCGCTGGAGATCGAACTCGGCGTCACCGGCGGCGAAGAAGATGGCGTGGACAACACGAACATCGACAACTCGGCCTTGTATACCCAGCCTGAGGATGTCGAGTACGCCTACAAGACGTTGTCCGCCATCAGCCCGAACTTCACCATCGCAGCCTCGTTCGGCAACGTGCATGGGGTTTACAAGCCGGGCAACGTAATGCTCACGCCGGAGATTCTCAAGAACTCACAGGAACACGTCCGCGCCACTCATGAGACCGGGCCAAAGCCGGTGAGCTTTGTCTTCCACGGCGGTTCCGGCTCCGAGAAAGACAAGATCGCCGAAGCGATTTCCTACGGCGTGGTCAAAATGAATATCGATACCGATACACAGTGGGCGACCTGGGCGGGTGTCAAAAACTATTACGAGGCGAAACGCGATTACCTGCAAGGGCAGATCGGCAATCCCGATGGCGCGGACAAGCCAAACAAGAAGCACTATGATCCGCGCGTCTGGTTGCGAGAGGGTGAAAAAGCGATGGTGGAGCGTCTCAAGGAGGCCTTTGCCGACCTGAATTGTATCGACCGAAACTGAGCGCCGCGCGTTCTCAGTCGTTGCTGGTCGTCTCGGGCGGCTCGCTGGACGCCGTTTCGTCCTGCTCGTCGGCCCCGTCGTCCAGCGCCTCGTCCGGCGCCTCGTCCGGCATGGTAGTGGTGAGCATCTCTAGACGGGCCGCCGCGGCTTCGGCTTCGGCCTGGCGGCGCAGCTCGCGCTCCCGATCGAGCCGCTCGCGATATTCTTCGCGCGCACTGATAAAGGCTTGTTCCTGCGCCTTGTGCAGGGCCCGTTCCTCGATCACGGAAATACGTTCTCCGGCGGCACGGGCGTTACGACACTCCGCACTTTTGGCGGTCTCGGGATCATTCTGGCAACGCTCCAGCGTGCCGTAGAGCGCCGTTTCGTTCTCCAGGAACTGGGACACGGTCATGGGCTGTTCTTCAGCGCAGCCGGCTACCACGACCAAGGCGGTCACGATTGGCAACAAGTACCTCATGGCAAGCTCTCCCGTCCCCTGACGCTCGGAGTGTAGCCTCTCGGGACACGATTGTGGCTTGAAGCGGGTCACATTCAGGGCAGATCCTCCGCGGCCACCGCAACGCTGCCCGCCAGCGGCTCGGGCTCCGCGAGCGGCTCTGGCTCCGCCAGCGGACCAGGGTGCAGTTCGCCGTCCGCGCCAAAATAGAGTTGCAGTTTCTGTTGCCAGACGTCGAGGTCTGACTGCCACTCATCCGGCGGTAACGACGCCCGGGTGAAGTCCAGCACACCCATCGTTTCGCTGTGCGCGCCACCGACCAGCACGATCCTTGTACCGTCGGTCCCCGCGCTGCGCCAGGCACCCGGCGGCAGTGCCGCCGGCAGCAGGCGGCTGGCGATGACCTGCAGCCGGCCATCGATCACCTCGAGTCGATGCATCCACGAGTCGGTCTGGGCCAATAACGCCATGCCGTCCGGGGAAAACCGCAGCCCGATCACCGGCGCAGCCAAGGTCGTATGCAAAGGACGGCCCGCAGCGCCCATGCCCCACGCCTGCACGAACCCGGTGCCACTGGCGACCGCAACCCGGGCGCTGTCAGCACTCACAGCGATCCTCGCCACCGGCGCAGCGATAGCGGCGGACCAGAGTCGTTCACCGCTGGCCATGTCCCAGCTTTCCACGACACCATCCGGGGTTCCGGTGAAAGCACGCGAGCCAGACGGATCGAGCGCCACCGCCGTCACCGCCCGGCCCGGTCCGAGCGCGCTGCCGGCCGCCCCGGTCCGCGCATCCCACGTCCAGGCGCCGAGTTCGCCCACCGTGACCAGCTGGCCGCCGTCCGGCCCCAACTCGATCGCCGCCACCCGACCGCTGCCGTGGTGAAATAACTCGCCCAGCTGTTCGCCCGTCTGTGCATTCCACAACAGCACACTACCGTCGGCGCCGACGCTGACCAGCCGACCGCCTTCCGGCGAGAACTCGAGCGCCGTCACCGCGCCGCCGTGGCGCATCCCGCCCGTAGTGACCACCGCCTGTTCCAGCAACATCGAGTCGGGATCGCGTCTCCGCAATAGGACACGGCCGTCCGCCAGTCCGGCGGCCATCCGCAGGCCCGCGGGCGCCAGCGCCACGACGGGCGGAATACGCGGCAGCTCAATGGGTTCAAGCGCCGGCCCGGTATCCCAGATGCGTATGCTGCGCGTGCCCTGTCCAGACACCAGTCGACCGTCGCCAAGCAGCGCCAACCGGGCGCCGGCAAACCGTTCCCTGGCACCGGACGGCGCCATCCATGCGTCCACGTGCGGAAGCACCGGGCCACGCGGTACCGCCGCCGGCAAACTCCATACCTCGTGGTTCCCCGCGGGCGCACGCACCACGAAGCGGCGCCCGCTCCGATCGAACGCAAACTGGCGCGGCTCACCGGCGGGACGGACCAGGGTCGGCGTCGCCGCCGGCGGCGCCAGGTCCCAGATCCGCACCTGCCCGTCCAGGTCCGCGCTCGCCAACCAGCGACCAGAGTGATCGAACAGCAGGCTCTCGACCAGCGCGTCCTGCGGAAATTCCGCCAGCAACCCGCCGTCGGTCGCATGCCAGACGCGCACCACGTTGCTTCGATCGGCAACGGCCAGCAGCAGGCCACCCGACGAAACTGCCACGGCCGTCGCCTCGCTGGCGGACGGCAGGCGGAAGACCTCGCGCCCTGAGTCCAGCGCCTTGATCCAGGCCGCCTTCGGCATCGTTTCCGCCATCGCGATATAGCCTGCATCGGGCGATACCCCCGGTCCGGCCGTGAATCCGCCGTCCGCACGACTTAAAAAATGCTCTGTTCCGTCCAGATCCAGCACGCGCAGTTGCTCACCGCCTCGCACCTGCTCGACCAGTAACAGAGTGGTGTCGTCGGCAAAACCGAGCCAGCGTTGCCCAGCAGCCACGGCCACGCTGGCAAGGGGCTCGCCGGAGACGACGCTCCAAGCCTGCAGGCGGCCACGGGCTTCCGGGTTACGCGGCAGGGCCGCGACCGTGGAACCCTGTGGCGCCAGCGCCACGTGCACTGCGGAACTGCGCGTGGGAGCCGGCAATAGCAGGCGATTCTCCGGCCGGTCTTCGGCGCGGTGGCCGGGCGCCGGCGAGGCGCTCAACATCCAGCCATCGAAAAATCCCCGTCCACCGCGCTCGCGATCTTCGATTTCCAACAGCCAGGTGCCCTGGGCCGGCTCACCACGCATAGCGCGCAGTTCCGGCGCACTGTCTTCACCGAACACGAATACCTGCTGGTCAGCATTGGCCGGCATCGGCAAGCGCGCCGTGCGGCCAGAGGGCGACGTCAGCGTGACATACAGGTCCGCTGGGCGAGGATGATCGAGCCGCAGTTCGACGCCCAGCCGGCTGACGCGGCCATCGCTATCCAGGCTGAGCCGGCGTCGCACCGCGACGAATTCCTCGGCCAGCAATTCGAGTCCGGCGCCTGGCTCGGGCAGACCGGAATTCGCATGCCATCGTTGGACGACATTCCCTGCGCTCACCGTCACGATGCCGCGACCGTCAGCCACCGGCGCCACCGCGCTCGTAACGCCGGCGGGCCGGATCACTGCGCGCAACTGCTGGTAGCCGCCGCCCTTGAGCTCCATGGCAAGACCGGCATCGGCGGTCGGCCCCGCCTCGTAGGCCTGCAGCCGGTACAGCAGCGCATGGTCGCGCCGTTCAGCGGCTTCCGCCGCCGCCGCCCGGCGTTCCCAGTAATCCACCAGCAAGGCATCCGCCCGGGCCTGGAAACCCGGCATGGCACGGAGCCGGGCGTCGACGGCCGCAGCCTCGGACCACTCCTCCGCAAGGCGGCTGCGCCTGGTCAGCACCCGCCCCAGCAGACGGTCAGCACGCGCCCCGAAACCCGGCAGGCGGCGCAGCGACGACCACGCTTCGAGGGCCTCGTCCAGCTCGACAGAACCGACCCGCAAAGTCTCTTCGTATGGCCGGGGCAATACTTCGACATAGCTCCAGCCGACCCCGATGACCAGCGCCAGGATGACGGCAGCCCGGCCAAGCTTGCCCCACTCTCCCGGCAGCGCGTCCCGCGACCAGCGGTGCGTGAACACCTCGGCATAAATCCGGTTACGCACCACCAGCTGGCGCTCCGCATCAAGGTTCACCAGGCCGCAGACACGCAATAATTCATGCTCCGGGTTACCCGCCAGGTACTTCGGGCGGCGGCCCCGGTGGATCCGCCGGTACAGCCGCAGCGCGGGGCGCGCCAGCTTGTCGGCGCGATCCAGCCCATCGAGCACGCGGCTCATGCTGGTTTCGGTCGCGATCGCATTGCGGGTAAAGAAGCGCGCCGCAACCAGCCGGTCTACGGCTTCGTCGGAATTGATGCGGCCCGCATTGCGCGCGACGGCCTGGCAGAGCTTCTGGGTCAGGTACGGGTGACCGTTGGTCCAGTAGAGAATGCGATACAGCGCGCGCTCCGCGTCACCCGTGGGAAGCCCCAGCCCTTCGGCCAGCGGCCTCGCCTCGTCAAAGCTAAAGTCCGGCAGCTCGAGGCGGACACCGATTTCTGTGGCCGCCACGCCGGCCCGTGCTGCCTTGCCGGCGGGCAGCGCAGCCCCCAGCAGCACGAAAGACAAGCGCTCGTATTCCGGCTCGGCCGCGCGCCCGTCGTGACAGGCGCGCACGATGTTGAATAACTCGCTGGCGTACTCCAGCTGTTCCACGTTGTCGATTTCGTCAAGGAAAACCGTCACCGGCTGGTGAGTCTGGCCGATGACGACTTCCCAGAAGAATTCGCCCAGGCGTTGCGGCGGCGGCAGCGGCATGCGTTCCTGCCACCAGGATTGCAGGTCGAGCTTGATGCGCAGATTCCGCATCACCCGGTAAGCCAGGCTGTAATACCAGCGACCCGCCTCACTCGCGCCATCCCGGCCGCCGAGCTGGGTAAGATCGACCACGGCGGCCAGCGATCCCTGGGCTCGCAAACGACCGGCCACACGCGCCGCGAGGCTGCTCTTGCCGGAAAAACGCGGCGCGATGACATGACAATACTCGCCGGCCGCAAGGCGCTCGAGCAGCTCGCGATCCGTGCCGCGGACGATGTAGCACGCTCTGTCCGCCGCCACCGGGCCGCCGGCAACGAAAAAGTCCTCGGCACGGCGCCCGCCACGCGCCGCAGCGCGCCGGGTCGAAGTCTCCGCGGGATTGTCGAATTCAGCCATGCGGCCATTCTCCGCGACCCGGGGCAGGGAAGCCAAGTTTCCACAGTCCTTGACAGCAACTGAACTGCGCAGCGATGGACACCTCGCAGCCACACTCACCGCTGGGCGGACCGCGAGGGCGCCGGTGATCGCACGGCACTGGCATCCGCGGCCGTAGGCGCGAATAATAAGCGGATTGCCACTTCCCGAGCGCCCGCCATGACCCATAGCTGCCACGAACACAATCGCAGCCGACCCGCCCCGTCTGCGCCGAAGGCCTGGGGCATTCGCCTGAGCCTGCCGGAGAACGACCCCATGCGACCACTGCTCGGCGAAGATTGGCAGGAATTCCAGTGGTTCGCGAGCGAGTCTGCGCGCGAAGCCAAGCTGGCGGAGCTGCGCCGGCAATTCGTCTATTATCGCGTCGGCGACACGCCGACCTTCGTGCTCGAGCGTGTCAATCGCGCCGTGGACGAATGACAGCGGACCTCTTGGCCGGGTTCCCGGTGCGCATCGAGATCCCGGTGGCCTGGGGCGAGATGGACGCCTTCGGCCACGTCAACAACGTGGTCTACTTCCGCTATTTCGAATCGGCCCGCATCGCGTATTTTGCGGCGCTCGACTACCTGGAACTGATGCGCACGACGGGCATCGGGCCGATCCTCGCGGCGACAGATTGCCGTTTCCGCCTGCCGCTCGACTATCCCGACAATCTCACCGTCGGCGCGCGCGTCACGGATATCCAGGCCGACGGCTTCCTGATGCATTATCTCGTCGCGAGTGAGCGTCATGGGCGCGTGGCGGCGGAAGGCCACGGCCGCATTATTTCCTACGATTACGAGAACAAGTGCAAAGCTCCCCTGCAAACGCAACTGCACGAACGGCTCCGGCGACTCGAAGCGGGCGACTGACTGCCTGCATGGCCCTGTTGTGGGCGGCGGGCGCCGCGGCCGAGCTCGAACTGGAACCGGTCACGGTCACCGCGACACGCTCAGCCGCACCGCTGGTGGCCACGCCCGGCAATGTCGGCTTGATTGACGCCCAGGCCATTGCAACCGTCGCCCCGCTGCATGCCACCGAGGTGTTCTGGCGTGTGCCGGGCGCCTGGGTAACCCGCAACAGTGGCCAGGAGAGCCTCGTCGGCATACGCTCGCCAGTGCTGGCGGGCCCCGGAGCTTGCGGCGCTTTCCTGTTTCTCGAGGACGGGCTGCCGGCGCGCCCGGCCGGTTTCTGCAACGTCAACCAGTTGTTCGAGCTCAATTTCGAGCAAGCCAGGATGATCGAGGTAGTGCGCGGGCCCGGCAGCGCCCTGTACGGCTCGAACGCACTGCATGGCACGGTCAATGTCCTGATGCCCTCGCCGGCCACCGCGCAGGACTACGCGTTACTGGACCTTGGACCTTCAGACTATGTGCGTGGCCGCTTCAGTGCCGGCCAGTGGGATGGCGCGCGGGGCTTCCGGGTGACCGGCCAGGCCGCGAGCGACGGCGGCTGGCGTGACGACACCGGTTACGACCAGGCCAAGATGAACGCCGCGTGGCTGGCACGCAGCGGCGTCGTCGAGCGCGAGGCCGCCCTGGCGGCCACTACGCTCAGGCAGGACACCGCCGGCTTCATTACCGGCCGCGAGGCTTATCGCGATGCCCGTGTCCGGCGCAGTAACCCGAATCCCGAGGCTTTTCGCGACGCCGACAGTTTCCGCGCCTCGCTCGCCTGGCGTCGGGATGACGGCCCGAACCGGCTCGAGCTGCGACCCTACGTGCGCGCCAGCAAGATGCGTTTTCTGCAACATTTTCTGCCAGGGCAACCGCTGGAGAAAAACGGCCAGCTGAGCGCCGGCATGCAGCTGACCGCGCATACTTCGGCCGGCGGCGGGCGCTTGCATTACGGCCTCGACCTCGAGGTGGCGGAGGGCTATCTCGAACAATTCCAGGCCGACGCGGCGGCGGACCTGCCGCCCGCGCTTGCTGCCATCCGCCCGCCGGGCTTTCACTACGACTACGAGGTGCAAGCCCGCAGCGCGGCGCCATGGATCCATTGGGAGCGCCCGTTGGCCCAACGCTGGACCCTGGGGCTCGGGTTGCGCGCGGAACGGCTGCACTACGCGTACGACAACCGCATGCTGGCGGGCAACACCCGCGACGACGGCAGCGAATGCCCCGGCGGCTGCCTGTATACGCGACCGGCCGATCGCAGCGACACGTTCGACAACCTGGCGCCGAAACTCAGCCTCGGCTGGCGCCCTTCCCCGCACCAGTTGGCATGGATAGCCGCGCGGCGCGGCTTTCGCGCGCCGCAGGCGACTGAGCTTTACCGGCTGCAGAGCAGCCAGTCGGTCGCGGACCTGGACAGCGAGCGACTCGACAGCCTCGAGATCGGCTGGCGCGGCCTGGCCGGCCGCCTTGGCTGGGAACTGGCGCTCTTTCACATGGACAAGCGGAATTACATCTTCCGCGACGGGGACGGCTTCAATGTCGCCGACGGCCGCACCCGTCATGTGGGCGTGGAGTTCGCCGCCCAATGGCAGCTGAGCGACCGCCTGCGCCTGGCCAGTGACCAGACCTATGCGAAACATAGCTGGCGCTTCGACCGCGACGTCGGCCGTGGTGAAGTGATTGTCTCGGGCAATGACATCAACGCTGCGCCCCGCCATTTCGGCAGTACGCGCCTGTCCTGGGAGGGGTCGAGCGGCCTGCTGGCGGAACTCGAATGGATCTCCATGGGGAAATACTGGCTGGATGCCGCCAACTCCGCCCGCTACGACGGCCACGAGCTATTCCACTTGCGGCTCACGCAGCAGCTGTCGGAGACCCTGCACATGACGCTGCGGATCCATAACCTGTCGGATACGGCCTACGCGGAGCGCGCCGATTTCGCTTTCGGCCAGTACCGCTACTTTCCCGGCCGCGACCGCAGCCTGTTCCTCGAATTCGGCTGGCGGGGACTGTAGCCGGGCTATCCCTTGGGACCCAGTAAGAACCAGAGCAGCAAGCCGACCACGGGCAACAACAGGATCACCACGATCCAGATGACTTTTGCGCCGGTCGTCGCACCGCTCTGCACAATCTTGACGATTGCATAGACGTTCAGGACCAGCAGTATCAGGCCTAACAGGCCACCGACCTCAACCACGACAGCCTCCTTGCGAGTTATTCACTCAACCTGTGACGTAACGTTCCAGTTCTTCGATTGTAGCCTGCTGCTCGGCGATAACCGCCTTGACCAGGTCGCCGATCGAGACCAGTCCGACGACCAGGTCCCCCTCGATCACCGGCAGATGCCGGAAATAGCCGTTCGTCATCATGGCCAGCCCCTGTCGCGCCGTCACGTCGGGTGTCGCCGTCGCAACCTCGCGGGTCATGACCTCCGATACCAGCGTCTCCGCGGATCGCCGCCCCTGCAGAATGACCTTACGGGCGTAGTCGCGCTCGGAGAGGATGCCGACCAGGGTCTGCCCTTCCATCACCAGCAGCGCGCCGATGCGCAGCTTGGCCATCCGGGTGATGGCCTCCAGTACCGTTTCGCCCGGCGTGACCGACCAGACTTCGCCGCTCGGTTTATTCTTGAGAATCGTTCGGATGGTATGCATACCACGGCCCCCTTGCTGGCGTGTACCCCTGACGGTACCCCAAGCGACTCGCGATCGCCAAGACCTGGCGACAAGACGTCGCTATTGTTGCATTGCATGATCAAGTGCCACACGTCCTTCTGGCCGACGACGCCTCACCGCGTACAATGTTGCCGGCCCCCAGTGGTTTGCACAGAATTCGGAGTATCCTCAATGCAGCTGCCGATCCCCTTGCGTACCTTTTTCCTGCTGGCACCAGCGATTCTTGCGCTGTCCGCGTGCGCCTCGAGCGCCCCGGCGCCGGAGGGTGCGGCGAGCGCATTCACGGTCCCCGAGCCGCGCGCCGAGCAGCGGCCTTTCACGATCGTCTCGCCGCAAGGCAAGCGCGAGGATTCGTGGTTCTGGCTGCGCGACGATTCACGCGAGAACCCCGAAGTGATCGCCTACCTCGAGGCCGAGAACGCGTATTTCGATGCTTGGGAAGCGCGTTACGCGGACCGGGTGGATGCGCTCTACCAAGAGATCATTGGTCGCATCAAGCAAGATGATTCGACCGTGCCGGTGTTCGATCGCGGCTACTGGTATTACACGCGCTTCGAGGAAGGCCTGCAGCACCCGATCCATGCGCGGCGCAAGACCGGCGGGGCAGAGGAAATCCTGCTCGACGGCAACCAGATGGCCGAGGGGCATGCTTTTTTCCAGATCGGCGGCTACGCAGTATCTGATGACAATCGACTGCTGGCCTGGCTGGAGGACACGGTCGGACGTCGCCAGTTCGTGCTCCGGGTCCGTGACCTCGACACCGGCGAGCTGCTGGCCGATGGTATCGAGCGGGTATCCAGCTTCGCCTGGGCCGCGGACAACAAGACCCTCTTGTATGTCGAAAATCATCCGACCACCCTGCTCTCCTACCGCGTGCGCCGGCACGAACTTGGCGCCTTGGCCGCAGACCCGGTCGTTTACGAGGAACAAGACGCGAGTTTTTACACGTACATCGGCCGCACCCGGTCCGGAGCCTACCTGGCGCTCCACCTGGCCAGCACCGAGGCCACGGAGATGCGTATCCTCGAGGCTGACAATCCGGCAGGTATTTTCCGCGTATTCCAGCCACGCGAGCGGGAACACCTGTACCACGCCGAACACATTGATGAACGCTGGATCGTGCATACCAACTGGCAAGCGCCCAATTACCGGCTCATGAGCGTGCCGGTCGGCCGGGAGGCCGAGCGCGACGCCTGGGTCGACCTGGTGGCGCACGACGAGACCGTACTGATCGAAAACTTCATGGTGTTCGATACCTTCCTGGCGATCGGCGAACGCTCCGAGGGACTGCTGCGGGTACGAGTCATGCCCTGGGAGGGAGAATCGTTCCATATCCCCACCGACGACGCCGCCTCGATCACCTGGCTTGGCCGCAACCCCGCGCTCGACACCACCGTTTTGCGCTATGGCTACAGCGCACTGAGTACGCCGTCATCGGTCCTTGAAATCGATGTAGAAAGCGGCGCGCGCACCCTGCTGAAGCGCGAACCGGTACTGGGCGACTTCGACCCCGACCGCTACCAGTCGGAACGCTTGTGGGCGCCTGCGCGCGACGGTGAGCTGATTCCCGTATCGCTGGTCTATCGCAAGGGTGTCAGCCGTGACGGCAGCGCACCTCTTTACCAGTACGGCTATGGCGCCTACGGCAGCAGCCGGGACCCGGTGTTCAACTCGAACCGGCTGTCGTTACTGGACCGCGGGTTTGTCTATGTCATCGCCCATGTCCGCGGTGGCCAGGAAATGGGACGCCGCTGGTACGATGACGGTCGCTTGCTGAACAAGATGAACAGCTTTAACGACTTCATAGACGTCACCAGGTTCCTCGTGCAGGAAGGTTATGCGCACCCGGACAAGGTCTATGCGATGGGCGGGTCAGCCGGCGGACTGTTGCTCGGCGCGGTCGCCAACATGGCGCCTGGGCTATACGCCGGGATGGCCGTGCATGTGCCGTTCGTGGACGTCGTCAGCACCATGCTCGACGAGTCCATTCCGCTGACCACCAATGAGTTCGACGAGTGGGGCAACCCCAAGCTGCAGCCATGGTACGACTACATGCTGTCGTACAGCCCCTACGACAACATCACGGCGCAGGACTACCCGGCACTGTTTGTGACCACCGGGCTGCACGACTCGCAGGTGCAATACTGGGAGCCGGCCAAGTGGGTTGCGCGACTGCGGGCGACCCGCAGCAACGATGCGCCGCTGGTCTTCAAGACGACCATGACGGCCGGTCATGGCGGCAGCAGCGGGCGCTTCGATCGGCTGCGCGAAATCGCCCAGGAATATGCCTTCATTCTCGACCTCGAGGGTATCGACGATTAACTGACGAGGCGCACAACATGTTGCAAACATGCAGGTAATCCCGCGCACACGCGCCCCGAAGCGGGAAATACTGGGTTGGGCGATGTTCGATTTCGCCAACCAGGCCTACACGCTACTGATCATCACGGTAGTGTTCGGCGACCTGTTTACCCGCGTCATCGTCGGCAACGACGGCGTTGATTATCGCCTGGGCAACTTTCTCTGGAGCCTGGCGCTGTCGACCAGTTACCTGCTGGTCGTGGTGTGCTCGCCCATTGCGGGCGCCATCATGGACTATACCGCCACCAAGAAGCGCTTCCTGTTCGGGAGCTACCTGCTGACCGTGGTCGCGACCGCAGCACTGTATTTCGTCGCGCCGGGCTACGCACTGCTCGGCGTGCTGCTGCTGATCGTGTCGAACTTTGCTTACTCCATCGGCGAGGCCTTCATCGCCAGTTTCCTGCCTGACCTTGGGCCGCCCGAAGACCTCGGCAAGATCTCGGGGTTCGGCTGGGCGCTGGGCTATATCGGCGGCATGTTTTCGGCCGTGTTCGTGCTGCTGGTGCTGGGCGACGTGAGCGCTGAAAATTTTGACCGGATTCGCTGGGTCGGGCCTTGGGCCGCGGCATTCTTCCTGGTCGCCGCCATCCCCACCTTCATCTGGGTGCGCGAGCGCGGCCGACCGCAATCATTACCGCCGGGCAGAAGCTATGTTGCCATTGGCATCGAGCGGGTCCGCGGCACCCTGCGCAGTCTCGAGCAACGACGCGACCTGGCCGTGCTGCTGCTATCTACCTTCTTCGCCATGAGCGGTATCTACATCATCATTACCTACGCCTTCATTTACGGGGCGCAGATCATCGGCTGGGACGAGGGTATCCGTACCCTGATGTTCATCATCGTGCAGATCACCGCCGCCGTCGGCGCGGTCGGTTTCGGCTTTATCCAGGATCACCTCGGCGCGAAACGCACTTACCAGATCACGCTGGTCATGTGGATAGCCGCCATTTTGCTGATCTACCTGACGCCGGCGCTCTCGCGCTGGCTGTCGAGCTGGCTCGGCCGGCCGGTCGAAGCACAACACGTCTTCCTCGTGGTCGGCAGTGTCGCCGGGCTGAGCCTCGGCTCCTGTCAGTCGGCGACCCGGACGCTGGTAGGACTGTTTTCGCCCTTGTCCCGGGCCGCCGAGTTTTTCGGTTTCTGGGGACTTTCGCTGAAGCTGGCCGGCGTCGTCGGACTCGTCTCCATCGGCCTGCTGCAGGCTGCGCTGGGCCTGCAAACCGCCGTATTGTTCTGCATCGTCTTGTTCGCCGTCGCACTGTTCATCAGCCGGCGCATCGACGAGGCGCGCGGCCGCCGCACCGCGGAAAGCCATGATGCGTCCTGATCGGGTATTATCAGGGATCAATGACGCGGCCCACATAAGACCGCTCCCACTGAAGGAGTCTTGACCATGTCCGAAACAAAAATCACCGCCCCCGCGGGCGGCGCCAGGATCACTATCGATAACGGCGTCTTGCAGGTGCCGGACAACCCGATCATTCCGTTCATCGAGGGCGACGGCACGGGCCCCGATATCTGGCGCGCCACGGTGCGCGTGCTGGATGCCGCCGTCGAGAAGGCCTATGCCGGCAAAAAGAAGATCCACTGGATGGAAATCTACGCCGGGCAAAAATCAAACGACATGTTCAACTCCTGGCTGCCGGATGAAACGGTACAAGCCTGCCGCGAGTACCTTGTGTCCATCAAGGGACCCTTGACGACGCCGATCGGCGGCGGTATCCGCAGCCTTAACGTCGCGTTGCGGCAGCTGCTCGACCTGTACGTCTGCCTGCGCCCGGTACGCTGGTTCAAGGGCGTCCCCTCCCCGGTCAAAAAGCCGGAGGACGTCGATATGGTCATTTTTCGCGAGAATACCGAGGACATTTATGCCGGTATCGAGTTCGAGCAGGGCTCCGTAGCGGGCAAGCGCTTCCTCGACCTGTTCAAGGAACACTTTCCGGACGAGTTCCGCAAGATCCGGTTCCCGGATACGAGCGGCATCGGCATCAAGCCCGTATCGCGCGAGGGTACCGAGCGACTGGTGCGCGCGGCGATCCAGTACGCCCTGGATAACGGCCGCAAGAGCGTGACGTTCGTCCACAAGGGCAACATCATGAAGTTCACCGAGGGTGCTTTCCGCAAGTGGGGCTATGCCCTGGCCGAACGTGAGTTCGCCGATCGCACCTACACCTGGGACCAGTGGGAACATACCCGCGACGAGGAAGGCGAAGCCGCCGCCAATGCCCAGCAGAAGCAGGCGCTCGGCGAAGGCAAAGTGCTCATCAAGGACGCCATCGCCGACATCACCCTGCAGCAGGTCTTGACGCGTCCCTCCGAATTCGACGTCATCGCGACGCTCAACCTGAACGGCGACTACCTCTCCGATGCGCTGGCGGCCCAGGTCGGCGGAATCGGCATCGCCCCAGGCGGCAACGTCAACTCGGTCACCGGGCACGCGGTGTTCGAGGCCACCCACGGCACGGCGCCTAAATACGCCAACCTCGACAAGGTCAACCCGGGCAGCCTGATCCTGTCCGGCGAAATGATGTTGCGCCACCTTGGCTGGCTGGAGGCCGCCGATTCCATCATTACGGGGATGGACAGAACCATCGGTAACAAGACGGTCACCTACGACTTCGCGCGCCTGATGGATGACGCCAAAGAAGTGAAATGCAGCGAGTTCGCCGACGCCTTGATCAGCAACCTCGGCTGACGCGCCAGGTCCATGCCTGACGAGGTGACCGAAGCGGTCCTGGCGCGCGACTGCGCCAGGGCCATTTTTGACGCCTTCGGCGACTATAACGCGGAGTTCCGCGACGTCACGCGGCGGGCGAGACAGCGTTTCGAGACCCGCGACTGGGTTGCGGCCCGGCGCGATGCCATGGAACGCATCGACTTGTATGACCACTATGTCGGCCATACGACGGAAATGATGCGCGCGCGGCTCGGCGACCGGGCCACCGACCGCAACCTGTGGATGCGTATCCGCAACTGCTTCGAAGACGAGATCCAGGATTTCATCGACCTGGAATTCGAAAAGACGTTTTTCAGCTCGATCACGCGCCGACTGTTCGCCACGATCGGTGTCGATCCCGAGGTCGAATTCGTAGCCCTGGACCTTGATCCGCTGGCCAAGGTACGACCGCCACAGGCGCTCAATGCCTATGAGTTTTCCGGTTCGCTCGAGCAAGTCCTGGAGGAGATTCTCGAGGACCACAGCTTCGAATCACCATGGCTGGATTTCAAGGCGAGCGTCGACTTCATCGCCCGCGAACTGACGCGCGCCTGGGAGCCGCTCGGCGGCATTTCCCGGCTGACTAGCATCGAGTTCATGCGGCCGATTTTCTACCAGAACACCCGTGCCTACGTGGTCGGCCGTGCGCTCGGGACGGCCCAGCCGCAACCCGTGGTCATCGCCCTCAAGAACTCAGCCGACGGTGTGTCCGTAGATGCGCTACTGACCTCGGTGCGCGATACCAGCATCCTTTTCGGGTTCACGCGCAGCTACTTCCATGCCGACCTCGAAACCGTACACGACGCGGTGGTATTCCTGCGCACTATCCTGCCGCGCAAGCCTTTGGCCGAGTTGTTCACTGTGCTTGGGCGCGCCCGACAGGGCAAAACCGAAACCTACCGCACCCTGTTTCGTCACTTGCAGAACTCCGGCGACCCCTTCGTTGAAGCGCCGGGCGATCGCGGCATGGTAATGGCGGTATTCACGCTGCCCTCGTTCGACGTGGTTTTCAAGGTCATCCGCGATCGCTTCGCGTATCCGAAAACCGTGGTGCGCAAAGATGTGCTCGACAAATATTACCTGGTGTTTCGCCACGATCGCGCCGGGCGCCTGGTCGATGCGCAGGAATTCAAGATGCTGCGTTTCCCGCGCAAGCGTTTTAACGCGCAACTGCTGGAACACCTGCTGGAATCGACGGCCCAGACGGTATTCGTTGAAGGCGAAGACGTGGTCATCACGCACTGCTATATCGAGCGCCGCTTGCGGCCCCTGAACCTGTATCTCGCCGAGGCCTCACCGCTGGCGACGCGCCAGGCCGTGCTCGATTACGGCCAGGCGATCCGTGACCTGGCCGCGACCAATATTTTTCCCGGCGACCTGTTGCTGAAGAACTTTGGCGTCACCCGCAACGGGCGTGTCATTTTCTACGATTATGACGAGCTGTGCCTGGTGACCGAGTGCAACTTCCGCAAATTGCCGAAGGCCCGCACCGTCGAGGAAGAAATGCAATCCGAGGCATGGTTCTTCGTCGATGAACACGACGTTTTTCCCGAGCAGTTCATCAGTTTCCTCGGCCTCGAACCGACCCAGCTCGAGGTATTTCTCGAGCATCACTCGGACCTGCTCACGCCGGAATTCTGGCGCGACATGAAGCGCCGCCACGAAGCCGGCGAGGTGCTGGAAATTCTCCCTTACCGGCCGAGCGTCACGGCAGGGACGGGTGGCGGTTAACCCGGTCCAGCGCGGCGGGCACGGACACCTGTGGCTGTTGTTGCCTGCCGCAGCACTGGCCGCGCTGTGGCTCGCCTGGCGCGCACTCGCCATGGTCGACTTCCTCTACCCCGTGTTCTACGACGCCATGGACATCCACGGCCATATCGAGACATTCGCGCCGCAGAATCGCTACAAGGCCGACTTCGGCACAACCACGCGCGAGGAACACACGCGGTTATTCGGTGAAATCGTGGCCGCCATCCATGCCTCGGGCGACGGCCTGGCCGAGCTCCGCTATCACCGGCCCGACGGCGCGGTGATCGACACATTGCTGCGCGCACCGGAGGTCGGTCACCTGCAGGACGTCGCCAACCTCGTCGACCGGATTACGCCGTTCGGCTGGCTGGCCGTTGCCTGGACGGCGATTCACCTGCTGTTGATCCGGCTGTTCGGCTGGCGCGTGCCGTCGCTGGTGCGGCTGCTTGGCGCCAGCTTGCTGGCGGTCGCGGCGGGCATCGGCATAGTGCTCCTGGTCGGCGCCCGGCGGGTGTTCTACTGGTTGCACGAACTGGTTTTCCCGCCGGAGCATCCGTGGTTTTTTTATTACCAGGACTCGCTGATGGCGACCATGATGAAAGCGCCCTACCTGTTCGGCGCCATCGCGGCGGCGCTGCTCGC
>JBLRWC010000010.1:22906-77784 GCA_047921455.1 Gammaproteobacteria bacterium | reverse complement strand
GTTTTTCTCGATCTCCGGTCATTTTTCTCGATCCGACGACGTTTCACCCCCGACCTGCTCGAGTCCCAGGATGTTGCAGAAAAGTCGGCTCCGTCCATTAGGCACTGACAACGATGCAGACCTGCCCAGCTAGTTCGTCGATTCGAGCCGGGCCGCGCCAGGCGCCGGGGGGCCCGCGCTGATACGCATTTCAATGCTCAGGCCCTTGAAGCCGCCGGGCACGGTTTCTCTGCCGATTTGAATCGTAGCTTCATCGCGCAAAATCACGCGGGGCGCCGCCACCACTTCCCCATCCCGATCGAGCGAGGCGCTGAGCTCAAATGTGCCGTCGGCGAGCTGCTCGGCCGTCCAGCGCGTGTGCCAGGACTGTCCCTCGTGGGCAAATTTCTCCTCGTGCGGTACCCCCGGCGTGACCACGGCGCGCAGGTCGCGGACCGGCTCGCCGTCCACCTTAATGGCGAGTTCGAGCAACAACTTTCCCGGCGGAACTTTTGCAAGCTGGCTAGGCTGCGAAGCCCAGGCCGCCGTGGCCGCGGAGACGACCAGCAAGGAGACCGCGAACAGGCCGCCAAGGCGGCGCGACCGAGACGGAGACGGACGGGACAACATGGCGAGGCGCTCCTTAATCGAATTGGAGCCGACCCAGTAACAGCCAAACGGTAGCGGCTGGTGGGCAAGCTGTGTCTTGACCATGGCATTGGCATAGGTGCGGCGATGGTCCGGAAAACGGCGCAACACGCCAGCGTCGCAGGCCAGCTCCTGGTCATGCCGGAACCGGTCTGCGGCCAGGTAGATGATCGGATTGAACCAGAACAGACTGCGCAGGAGCACGGCCAGCAGGCAGGCCAAAAGATCACCACGGCGTAGGTGCTCGCGCTCATGCGCCAGCACCAGTTCGCGTTCCACCCCGCTGTAGCGCTGCTCGAAATCGCCGGGCAGCACGACGCGCGGTCGCCAGCCGACCACCGCCGGCAGACCGCGAGTCGCCAGGCTCTGGAAGTAGCCGTCCGGGCGCCGACACAGCGGGCCGAGGCCGGCCAGGAATCGGCACTGCTGCCACACCAGGGTGGCCAGCATGGCCATGACGCCACTGCCCCACGCCCAGGGCAGCCAGGCAAACGATCTGCCGCCGGCCTCCTGCAAGATCCCTACCGCTGCGCCGGCGTCCAGCATCGGGACAGCCACCGCCCGGATCGGCAGTATCGGCTCGATCGCGCCGGGCAGCAGCACCGCGAGCAGCATCAGCGGCACTGCCGCCCACAGGCCGTAGGCCGCGCCGGCGCCGAACGCATGGCGCACGGGGCGTCGCAGAACAAGGACCAGCAACACAGCGAGCGACGTCGCCAAGGTCGTTTCCACCAGCAGCGCCGAGGTTTCACTTGCCGTCATCGAGTTTCTCCAGGAGTTCGCGCAGCTCCGCCAAGTCCTTCTTCGTCAGCCGTCCGCGCTCGCTAAAGTGCGCGACCATCGGCCCGACCCGTCCACCGAACAGCCGGTCCAGCAGGCCATCGCTTTGCTGACCCAGCCAGGTCGCTTGGTCCAGCACGGGCCTGTAAAGGAACCGGCGACCGTCGCGTTCGGCGCTGATCGCGCCTTTCTTCAGCAAACGATTGAGCAGGGTCTTCACCGTCGGCTCTTGCCAGTCCTGTTCCCCGGCCACCGCCGCAAAAACTTCTTCGGCCGCCAGTGGACTGGATCGCCACAGGGCCCGCATCACCACGGATTCCGCATCACTGATTTGCATTTTTGATTACACCCGTAAACAGACAGACAGATTACGCGTGTAATCGTTAATGTCAATAGCCTCGTGCGATCCTCTGGTCTGCTGCCATAACTTACGCAGGCTTCTTCCCGATAGCTGGCGGTCGGCTGCTGCTGGGGGATCTGCTGTCGCAGCCGCCGGGGTTACACAGGCTGCTGGCTTAGCGCAGCGCCATCATTTTTACAGGTGCTGGCGGCTACTTGGTGGGCCAATGGGCTTTCAGCCAGTGATCAAAGCACGCCGACCACGTTGATGAACACGCCCTTGTGCGTGAAATTCAGGTCGGTCAGGTCGTCGGAGAACTCGGTAAAGTTATAACCCGCGCCGAGCTTGAAATTACGGCCAAGCCGCTTGTAGAGCCCGACCAGCGCGCCACCACGATGCTCGTCGAGATCGGGCATGTCGAGCAGGCGCCCCTCGATGAGCACTTCCCATCCCTCGCCGAGCCGCCAGTCGGTGCGCAGAACGTACAAGTGCGCACTGTTGTCAAAGAACTCGCGATCTTCGCGGTCCAGGCTGACCTGGCCCAGCCGGTACGCGTACTTGCCGCCGACTGAAAACTTCGCGGTCAGGTCATACATCACGTCCAGCGCAGCAATATGGCTTTTCTGCACGAAGTAGGCGGGCGTGTGCTGCACGGTCAGCTGGTCGGTGGTGGGAACGTTGTAGAAGTACGTGTACTTGGCAAGCACGTTGAGCCGGTCATGCCTGGCCGGGCGATAGGCATAGCCGAACACGGCTTCCGTGTATCCGCCATCGAAAAACTGGCCGAGCGAGCTGGTGCTGTCCGCGTGGTTCAGTCGGCCGACAATTCGCCAGTCGGGCGAAACCTGGTACCGGAGGCTGTTCCTGAACAACCAGGTGGTGCGGTCCGAGCTCGTCCCGTCGAGCTGCTCGGTCTCGTCGGAGCGGTATTCGACGCCGCTCGAAAGCTGCAGGGACTCGAAGCTGTACCCGGCGCGCACGCCGCCTGCGTGACGCTTGGTTTCGGCACCGGTCTGGCGATCCTTCAGCGTGCCAAGATCCGCGTTCGCGCCGATGTTCCAGCGTTCCGATGGCGACAGGGTGACCCCGGTTGCATGCGTCAGCCCGGTCATGGAATCCGAGTGCTGGTAGCGCTCCTCGAGATACACGCTGGTAGCGTCTGACAGTCGCGACCGCGCGCCCGACACGAGATTGCCGCGGCGGGTGCTGACCCCGTCGTACGCACGCTCATTCTCGAGCGCGTAGTTGAAATAGAGGTTGGTGCGTTCCGAATACATCCAGGTCGTGCCGAGACGCCCGCCAAGGCCCAGGTCCCCGTCCGAGGCTTCTCCCTCGACCTTCAAGCGCTCGCTGAAACGATAGGCGCCGCCGAAGCCGATCCGGCCGTTGTTCTCCCGTCCGCCGCTGCTCGTCACCGTGTCCTGCACGAAACCATAACTGCTCCAGTGCGCCCTGGAATCGTAAGCGACCTGCACCACGGCGTCGGTGCGATCACCCTCGTCCTGGGTGATCGGCACAAGCGGCGACCGGTCCTTGCGCTGGTCGTTCCTGACCCCGGCGCTCATGCTCCAGTGCTCGCTCGCCCGGTAGCCGACGTTGACTTCGTGGGCGGAGGTTTCCAGGCCGTCCTTCTGGTCACGGCGGTCGGACTTGGCGTTCACATCCAGCCGATCGGTGACCGGCATGCGGAAGGTGCCGCCGAAAAACCGGGTGTCCGTGAGCGTCGTAAGGCCCGGTGCGGAGTAGCCTGCATCAAGCGTCTGCGTGTACAGGGTGATGCGGCCGTTGCCGCCCTCGATGAAATCGCCGATCCCGATGCTGAGATCCGCGCGATAGGCGCCCGCGTCAGCCTCCTGGAGGCCCGGGTCTTCGGTGCCGCGGAATTCGAAGCCGCCGTCAATGGATTGCAGCGAGCTGGACACGAGTCCCTCGCTGCGACCGGCCTGCAGCTTGAGCCACGAATCCGTGCTCTTTCGCAAGGTCAGGTCCGCGGCATGCAGGCTGCTGTCGGTGTCACCCTCCTCGCTGGTGCTGGTGGTGATGCCGAGCTTGAGGAAGTCTTTGAACCAGTAATGACCCTGGCCGCCCACTGCCAGTGCGCTGAGATCGTCGAATCCGGGCGTGTACTCGTAACGTGCCACCAGCCAGGCTTCGTCACCGCTCAGCCCGCCGGTACGCACCAGCAACCGGTCGTCGACGATCGAGGAGAGCGGCTCGGACAGCAGGATCCGGCCCTGCAGATGATCGATGTCGTAGTCGAGCGAGGGGCGGAGATTGATGACGCCTGTGACCATGCCGGAGTCCTTGTCGCGCACCTCGATGCGCACGCGCTCTGATCCGACCAGGATGTCCTGCCGCCGCAGGAAATACAGCGAACCGCCGGTGCCGCGAAATTCGTCCCGGCTCGCCACCGTGCCGGGCTCGGCGGCGAAGCCGTCCAGGGCCAGGCGCTGTTCGCCGAAACTGGTGACGTCCTGCGACTGGTAGCGCAGGTTGCCGCCATAGAGCCCGCGGTCGACCTGGGCCAGCTCGTTATCCATGTAGCCGACCTTGAAATTACCCCACAGCGCGTGATTTTCGTGCTGGCTTAGGCGCACGTAGAACTTGCCCATGGTGGGCGCCGTTTCCTCGACCGTCCCGTCGTCCCCGAACGTCGGGTAGTAGTAATCCGGGTCGATGCGCCGGAACAGCGCGTCGGGCGACTTGTTCATGAAATTGCTGAACAGGTCGCCGAGTGGCTCTTCGCGCGTGTCCGCGCTGGCGGTCAGCTTCACGTCCTCGCTGAATTTTCCCGACACGTAGAAAGCCAGCCGACCGTCTGCTGAGCTGTCCTGGGCGAAGGGCGCATTCTCGCCCTGCAATTGTCGGAAGGACGCGCCGGTCGTGTTGCTCGAAAACGTGACGTCGGCGATGCCAAGATAGAACCAGTCACTGCGCTTCAATTCCAGGTCGCGGAGAAACAACTCGCCGTTACCGGCATCGTCGAGCACGGCGACTTCGACGGTGTGCAGTCCCGCCGGCAGGATCTCTTCGGCGATGAAGTTACCCTGCGCGTCGACGGGCACCGGCCGGCCCGCGACCCAGACTGTCCGACCGGGCGGGATCCCCGCACCGCTTACCTTCACGGTACCGCTACCGAGGCGGATATTACGCACGGCCAGCGCGCTCTCGCCGTAGCCACCCAACAGTGGGTCGGGTTGCCGGTCGAGCCCAGCTACTTCGCCGGCAGCTTCGCCGCTATCTTCGCCAGCGTCTTCGCCATCAGCGCGTTCGTAAATCTTCCATAGCGCCTGCGGCGCGGTTTCGTCGAAGTCGCCGCGCTCATCGTAGACCCGCAACAGGTATTTCAGCTCGCGCGCCGGAGCCGGGAAGGTCCCCTCGTCCACCACCCATTCGGCGTAGCCGTCACGATCGACGCGCACCACGGCCAGTGGGGTGGCTTGCAACGATTGGGCGCGCTCAAAGATCCTGATTTCCGCTCGCTCGATATAGCTGGCGTAATTGGAATACATTCTGAATCGGACTGGCGGCACTGGCCCCGCGCCCTCCGCTGCGCCCGCGGGCGCAAGGCCGTCACGCACCACTACTGGCCAGGCTTGCGCAGTGACCGACAGCCGTGGGCTTGCATCGAGGTCGTCGAAGCGGAACTGCAGGTCGGCGCGATCCAGCGCCACGTCCGTGCAACGCTGCACATCCGCCGAACTCCGGCCGGGGTCGTCGATCGGCTCGCCGTCGACGGTGATGCGCATCAGGTTGAGCCCGAAGGCATTGCGGAGCTCGAGCTCGCGCGTGATACGGGTGATGTCCACGCCTTCGTAATCGTCGAGCATCGCGAGTTCGTCATACACGACCTGGACCGCCACGTACGAGTTCTCTTCCTGGATGAACCCGGCGTGTACCACGTCGTCCGAATGCACGTAACCGCGCCCTTCGTGCTCCATCTGGCCGGCGTCCAGGCCGAGCTCGGCGCCGAGGGCCTCCATGGCCCGGCGCGCGCGGGCCGCCGACAAGCCGATGTCGTCGCCATAGGCGATCGCCGTGCGGCGGTCGAGGCGCTGATTGCCGGTATAGCCGACGAAGCGGAGCCGCGGATTGCTGCGATCCGCGACGTCCGCCAGGGCGCGGCGCAAGGTGTCCGCGTAACCGGGCGGAATGACGGCAGTGCCCTGGACCAGGTCCAGCGGGGTAATCCGTCCCCACGGCGGGTCGTAGACTCTCGCCACCAATTCAGCGCCCGCATCCTCCGGGCACAACTGCGGCTCGTCGGACAACTCCTGCAACGGGTCGTCATACCAGAACTCGACCTCGACCCGCCGGTTCAGCGCCCGCCCCTGGGCCATGTCATTCGAAGCCAGCGGCATGCTTGCGCCGCGGCCATCGCTATCAACCGCAAAGCCAGTGTTCCCCAGGGCATCCCGCACTGCCAGCGCCACCCGCAGGGCCCGCGCCCGCGACAACGCGAGGTGGTTGCCGTAGATACGCGCATCGCGGCCCATGAGCGGCTCGTCATCCGTATGGCCGACGAAGCGCACCAGCACGTTCTGCCGGTCCCGCAGGTTGTGCAGGGTCTGGCGGATCTGTGCGACAAACTCCGGCGGGATGGCGCCTGATTCCTCGTTCCAGTGCAGCGGCGCCACCAGGTTGCGGACGCGGGCGCGGCGTGAATGACCTTCCTGGTAACGCAGTTTGCAGACCGTTTCTACGCGGCAAACCTTGACCCGCTTGATTTCTTCGGTGACCAGCACTTCCCGCTCCGCCAGCGATTCACGGGGCTCGTCGTACCAGACTTCCACCTCGACGCGGCGATTGAGTGCTCGCCCCTGCGGGCTGGTGTTCGGTGCAATGGGCCGCGTATCTCCCGCCCATTCGTACGAGATCGATTCCGGCGGCAGCCCGAGTGCGGCCTGGAAAAACTCCGCCACCTCGCCGGCGCGTTCGCGCGATAGTCCGGCGTTGTCGCCGTAGATCTGTGCGAGGGCCGCCGACAACGGCTGGTCGTCCGCATGGCCGACGAGATGCAAGCGCACGTTACGCCGATCCCGCATGCCCTCGAGAATCACCCGCAGCTCGTCAACGTAACCGGGCGGGACATCGACGACGCCCGAGTCGAAACGGACGGGCGGAACAAGGTTCGCCAGTTTAACGATTTCGATTTCCTCGACGACCACCGCGCGGGTTTCCAGCCGGTCGCCGACTGGCGGCGCAAGATCCGGATCCTGTACCCATTGCCGGAAATCGAGGTCGCCGGGCAGGTGCCGTTCCACGGCCTGGCCGCGCGCCGGCTCGCCGAACTCGGGGACTTGCAATCCGTCCAGGCGGTACCACGACGACGCGGATGCGGGCGCCGCGGTCACGATGAAAAGCAGCAGCAGGCAGAACCGGGCACGGAGCGCGCTCATTGGCCGCGCCCCTTCGAGCCGACCGTCCTGGCTGGCGGTGCGCCGCGCCGCCAGAAGACTTCCTGCTCGACCGTCAACTCATAACAGCAGTCCTGCGCCGTCCATGCGTCGAGTATTTCCTGCCTTACCAGCTGGAGCCGGCGCTCCACCAGTTGCGGGTCCTCGACGTCCGCGAGGTACGACAGCCGCAATACCGCAGGGGCTTTCCTGAGTTCGTCCAGGAGCAAGGCAAATCGCGAGCGCCAGTGGTGGCGGATAGTGGTCGTGCCGGGGACAAACACGGCGTCCGCGATGTCCAGCGCAACCACGCGATGGATCGACGCGCCGAAGTTGAAGCGCAGTGCCTTGCCTCGGGTCGCCCGTTCGACCATGACCTGGTCGGTGGACATGCGATAGCCGGTGGGCAGGCTGCGGTCATCGAGCTTCAGAACGAAGTTGCTGCCCCGGCCTTCCCGTGGCGTCACCGCACAGGTGATGTGGAAACGGCCATGCGCATCGGTAACCGCCACGAGGCCGCGGGCGGTCACCAGCCGCACGCCGGGCAGGCCCGGTTCGCCGGGGTCCTGCACGCCATTGCGGTTCCGGTCATCGAAGACTTTGCCGAGCACGTCGGTGCAATCGAAGGTCGGGTCCGGCACGACGCGCACGGTCGCCGTCGCCTCGCCGGAGAGAGGCTGCCTGGTCAGGCTGTGCACGGCCTGGGCGCGATTCACGAATTCGCCTTCGCCGACACCAGCGCCGACGGCCAGCAGCAGCACGATCGTGCGGGTGCCGGATGTGCTGATGCCTAGCCCGCTCCAGGTGAGCTCGCGGCCGGCGCTCTGCGGCTCCGTCGGCACGCCATCGATGCGCGCGGAGCCCTCGACGTAGCGGAACCCGGCCGGATACCGGTCGATGACCGAGAGATCCAGCAAATCGACGCCCAGTACGTTATTGACCGTGATGACGTACGGCACAAGCTCGCCGCGGCTGACTTGGCGCGCTGGAGTGGACTTGGTGATGGTGACCGCGCCATCGAGTTCGGGATCGATCGGGACGTGGTTGTTGAACAGCTGGCTCGACCCGGGCGGCTGACTCGGATCGAGCACCAGGTGCAGAAAATAACGCGTGCCCGCGGTTCGCGCCGGTACGGAAACCGGCGGCGCGAACTCGGACACCTGGGCTTCGCAATGCGCCGGGGTGGCCGGGACCGCATCATCGGGACCACCCGGACAGGACGGCACCACGAATACGCCGGGATTGCCGCCATTCGGCGGCATGATCTCGGACGGCCCGGCGACATACCCTGAGCCCGGCGGGACGACGCTGATGAGGAACTCCCCGCCGGTGGCGCAGCCCGGATCGGCGAAGTTGAGATCGAACTTGTAGTGCCCGTCGCCGCGCGTGACCTGGTTCTGCTGGACCGGGTCGTCGAAGCAGGCTGCGGGCAGAGCCACTCCGCTGTCGGCCCGCAATAGCGTGACGGTGGCCCCGGCTATTGGCGCACGCAACATCGCGTCGTAGACCACGCCGTTCGGATCGATGGGCAGGTTGAGGTTCTGCAGGTTTCCGCCGGAACCGAAGACGATGTCGTCGATGGTTTGCGGTCCGTTGGTGAACGGCGAGTCGCCCTGGCCCAGGCTGGCCGTGGCGGCGCCGGCATCCGGCGCCCGGAAGCGAAGCTCGTAGCGGTCGCTGGTGGCGTCGTTCGGTCCGAGACCGCTGATCCGGTAGGCGCCGTCGGGCCCCGTCAGCGTGGAATGGATGCGTTGCCCGTTGCGATACAGCTCGACGCTCCAGCCCTGGAGCGGCCGCTCCGCACCATCCTGGATGCGATCGAAATTGGCATCGTGCCACGCGGCGCCGTTGAGTACGCCGACCCCCGGGGTGCCGCCAAGGTCAAGCGACACGCTCGCGCTCGCACTCTGGCTGGCTGCGTTCCACTCGACCACGGCGACATTGGTCACAGTCGTGCCGATCGCGAGGCCTGGATCGAGCACCGCCCTGAAGCGCAGCTGGACCATGCCCCCCGGTGGCAAGGCGCCGTACACAGCTGAATACGCGGCCGTCAGCTGGGAACCTAAGAAACTGATACCGGCCGCGGAGCCATTCATGCTCGCAGAGCCGGAAACGAAACTGAGTTGCCCGGGGATCGGCACGTCGAGGTCATCGATGATCGTCACGTCGAAGGCCGGCACGGTGGCGATGTTGCGAATCTCGACCGTGTATTCGAGCGTCGCGCCGGCGTTGGCGGCGCCGCCACCCACCACCGCCACCTGCTTGGTGATCGCCAGCTGCTGGCGGTCTCCGACCACGACCTCGGTGGGCTGTGGGCCGGTATTCGGATTGCCGTCGCCGTCCGTGAGCTGTTCCGGCAATTCCTCCGTCGAGACCACCGCCTGGTTGCGGATGATGGTGCCCGACGACACGCCGTCATTGACCCGGACATCAAACCGGATCGACGCCGTACCGCCGGGCGATAGGGTGCCGGCGCCCGGGGCGGGCGGCGGCGGCATAAGGTCAGCGGAGCTGATATCGATGCCGGCGATGAGCGGCGAGATGCCGCCGTCCGGCTGGCCGACCGGCAGCTCGTTCAGGTGCAGGCTGTCCGCGCGATAGGTGGTGTCGGGCGGCACGGGGTCGGTCAGCACCACGCCGGTCGCCGGCACGTTGCCGAAGTTGTACAGCGTGATGGTATAGCGCAGCACATCACCCGGATCGACGATGCCTGGCGAGCCTTCATCGATGAGCAACTCGACGGTTTTCTCGGCGAGCAGCGCCGGCACGTTGCCCACCACGTCGCGCGTCGGGTCGTTGGCGATCGGCGTGCGCGGATCGTCCGAAGGCTGGTCCGCCACGCCGTGCGCCGGGGCGCTGACGAAGGCCTGGTTGGAGATCACTGTGCCGTCCACAGTGTCCTCGTCGACCACGACGTCGAAGGTCAAGGTCGCAATGTTGTCCGGTGCGTTCGAATCATCGACGCGCAGCACGCCCGGCGTCGGATCCGCCGGCGCGGATATCAGGATGCCGTCGCTCAGCGGCGAGCTGTCTGACGGCGCGTCCGGAACAGGCAGACCATTCAGCGTCGTGCTGCCAGGCACATAACGCGTGTTCGCTGGTATTTCGTCGCGCAGCGTCGCATCGCTGGCGTGGTCCGTGCCGACGTTCCTGACCGTGATGGTGTAACGCAGGCGCTCGCCGGCCAGCAGCACGGCGGGATCGCCGTCCAGGTATGCAGAAGTTTTCTGCACCACGAAGGCCGGCGCCGACTCGACCAGGATCCGCGTCGGGTCCCCGTCCCCGCTGACGTTCGGATCGTCGCTCAGCGCGACGACCGTGTCGTCAAACAGCATCTGGGACTGGTTGAGGACCGCGCGGCCATTGGCGAGGATCGGCGCGAGCACGACATCGAATTCGATCAGCACGCTGTCGCCCCGGCCAGCCAGCTGCAGGTTGCGCAGCTCGAGCAACCCCGTGCCATTTGCGCCGCCGCCGGGATTGGTGCCGGAGGTATCAACGCCGGCCGGTACGGTCACCAGGTTCAACGTGCCGGCCTGGAATGCCGGCGGCTGGTTCAGCCGGTCGAGTTCATCGCGAATGCTGAACTCGTTGATCGGCACATCGCTCATGTTCTCCACGACCAGGCGGTAGCGCAGGGTTTCTCCAGGGCTGGCGACGGTCCCGGGATCCTCGCCGCGGCTCAGGTTGGCGACGGACTTCTCGAAGCGAACCATCGGCGCGCCACCCGTGACGGTGTGCGCATCCTCGTGATCGAGCACACCGATGGTGCCGTTGGTCAGGGTGCGCGTGTACTCGCGGGACTGGTTGCTGGCCGCGCCGCCAGCCACGCTGAACCAGCGGGTGGCGCCGGCGATATTCGTCAGCGTCGCGTCCTGCTCCGTACCCGCATCCAGGGCCACGCGATAACTGACGATGAGCCGCTGGTCCGGCCCGATCGCCGCTGCGGCGGTCAACATCCTGATGGTAAAGACGCAGGCGGGCACACCGGCAAACGTGACCGAGAAGTCGGTGCCCGCCGTGAGCGCCGGCGCGACGGGCGTGACGCCATCGGCCAGGAACAAGCGTGCGCTGACGTCCACGGGCGCCGCGTCGCATGTTCCGCCCTGGGGAGTGCTTGGCAGCAGGTCCGTCAGGGTGAGCGCATAGGCGGGTGAATCGCCCGTGTTGTGGACATTGAGCCGAAACGTTCCCGGTGGGCCATCGAGAATCAACCGGACCGGCCCGTTTTTCTCGAGGGTAAGTTCCGGCTCGACGATCGTCATCGGGCCGCTGGTGCCGGCTTCGCCCAACCTGGCGGTAGTGGCGTCGTTTTTGCGGAGGTTGTAGGTGTACGAAGCCGTGTTCGTAAACTCCAGGCCAGCGACGTTGACGCTGGTATCCAACAGCTGAACAGTGACCTCGACGACGACCTGCTCCCCGGCGGGAATATCGATGCCGGACACGGGATCCTCGATCACGAGGCGTGTTGAAGTGCCGGTATTGACCGGCGTCCACGCGCCCGAGCCGGAGATTTTCGTGACGCTGACGAATCCCAGGTCGGCGGCCGAGGTCGCCAGGTCATCGATAATCCGCACGTCGGACAGCGGCGCCGAATGCGGCATGGACGGCACGGTGATCTGGTAACTGAAATGTTCGCCGATCGCAGCCGTATCCCGGGTATTCAACTTCTGCAGCGGCGCCGCCGGCTCGGTCTCGATCAGGACGCGCGTGGGGTCTTCGTCCCCCGCTACATTGGGATCGGCCGGGCCATTGACGTTGGGGTCGTCGCTGACCATCAGTTCCGCACCCTCGTGAAAGAGCTGCGCCTGGTTGGTGACCACATCGCCATCGCTAAGGGTCGTCAGCACCGTGATGTCGAACTGGACGACGACTTCGCCGCCGGCCGGCAGGTCCAGGTTGCGGATATCGAGCAGGCCGGCGCCGTTGGTCCCGCCATTCGGATTGGTGTTCGCGGTATCCGCGCCGGGCGGAACGCTGACCAGCGCAAGCGAGCCGGGCACAAATGCCGGCAGCGTGTTGAGGGCGCCCAGGTCATCCCGGAAGCGGAGCCCGTTCAGCGCATCGTCAAGGGTTCGCAAACGCAAGGTGTAGCGCAGCACATCGCCCGGTCGAGCAGTCGAAGTGGGATTGACGCCGGTGGACAAGTTCGCGACGGTCTTCTCGTAAAACAGGCCGGACAGGGCCACCGTCACGGTGTGGGCATCCTCGTGATCAAGGACGCCAACCGTCCCGTCGGTCAGGGTGCGCGGGAACGACTGGCGGAATGTGCCGCCGGCATCGATGTGGAACCACTCGACTGCCCCGGCGACATTGGTGAGGGAAATACCATCCTGGGTGCCGGCATCGAGCTTGGTCCGGTAACGTATGAGCAACCGCTCGCCCGCCCCGATCGCGCTGGCCGGCGTCAGGAACTCCAGGCTGAGCTCGCAACTGGGTGCCGCGCTGTAGCCGAGAACATAATCCGTGCCTTCCTGCAGTGGCCCCTTGCCCGCAACCGGCGTGACACCATCCGGGGCAAAGACTTGGGCGCTCAGGACTTCAGGCGTGAAGTCGCACATTCCGCCGGCGACGCCGTCCGGGAAGCGATCCAGTATCCTGGGTTCCCAGGCGGTGCTGTTGCCAATGTTCTGGATGTCGAGGACGAACTCACCCAGTTCGCCCAGGTTCATGGTCGCCGGACCTGTCTTGGTCATCGCGAGATCGGGACCCACAATCGTCATCGGCGGCGAGACGCCCCACTCGCCCGGCAGCGGCTCATAGAACACGCCTTCGATGAGCCGCCCGAACTCCCACTTGGCGGTATTGACGAACTGCGTGCCGACCGTGTTCACCGGGGAGGCGCCGAGCACCACGGTGATGTCGATGACGAACTGCGACTCGGCCGGAATGACCGGCTCGTCGATGACGAAGGTCAGCAGACCGCCGGCATTGGAAAAGCTGTGCGGCACCTCGACGCCACTGTTCAGCCAGTAGGCCTGGTGTTCCAGGTAGGTGAGGTCTGCCCCGGTATCGTTAAGATCGTCCCAGATCCTCAGGCCGTGCAGGTCGTTCGGCGAGCCGCTGAAGTTGATGACCGAGTCGGTGGCCGGGTCGAACAGCACCGGGATGACCAGCCGGTAGGTGAAGGGCGTGCCGATGACTGCGGTGGTCTGGCCGGCGGGGTTCTGCTTCTCGATCTTTTCGACCGGAATCAGCAGATTCTGACACTGCTGCTTGATCTTGCTCGATGAGCCGTTGACGAACCAGATCTTGTGCTCATGCGTGGCGTTGCACGACATGTTGCCGAGGTGCACGACGTTGTCGAAAATCACCAGCCACCGATCCTGTGTCTGGCCCGGCTGCGTCAGGAAGCTGAAGTTGGTGATCAACGGATTCGAAGCCGGGAAATTCGAAATCCGGCAGGTCGTGTCGATCTGGACCTGGGAGGGCGGCGCAGGATGCACGTTGCCGTCGATCACGCCGAAATACGGTGCGTCCGAACAATTGAGCGCCAGCGCCGGGGCCGCGGCCAATAACAGCAACGCAGCGGCGAACAGCCGGATGCCCATCCAGCGTTTGCCTGCGTTCATGTTTACTGCCCGACTCCGGGTCATTGCTTGTCCTCATTCCACCGTGGTTGCGATGAAGTCGCCGGGCGGGCCGAGGCAGCCCCAAGTCGGACTGGATTCCGGCGGTCCCGCTGTCCTGGAGCCCGGAGGCCCGGTAGACCGGTGACTTTGCGTCGCCACCTTTCGGTGGGTTTGCCTTTGTCTGAATTTGACTGGTCGTTCGTCTGTGGTGATGTCAGCTCATCGTGTTCAGTCTTTGCCTGTCATGAAAATATCCGGCCTCTGCGCCCACTCAGGTCGCGGGCAGGAAGTCGATCGGGTAGACCAGTGTTACCGGGGGTACGTCCTTCGCACCGAAGTGGAAGGTTCGCACGCGCTCCAGCACCTGTGCTGAGAGTTCCGGCGCATTCATATCGGTGCCCTGCAGTTCGCACAGGGAGACACGGCCATCCGGCTCGATGCGGATGCGCAACACCATTTGTCCGCGCAGCGTCGGATCCCGGCGCAACTCGCGGTTATACAATCGGTACAGTGCCGCCTTGTGACGATCGAACACAATCTGGATTTCCTCGTCGGTGCGCCCCGCCGTCGCGCTGCCGCCACCGGCGGTCGGCCGGTCGGCACCGCCTCCGCCGATCGAGCTCGTTGCTTGCGTCACCGCGACACCGGCCATCGCGCCGCCGCCGCCACCGCCACCGCGACTGAGCGCGGCGAGGTTGATGCCGCCACTGGACCCGGGCGCCTGGCTGGTAACCATTGATCGCTCCGGGCGCCCGCTGGCTTCCTGGCCCGCGCCGCTGATCCGCGCGTCCGCGCCGAGCTGGGCTGACGGCCTCGTTTCGGCGAGACCTGAAAATTTCTCGCGGAAGGCAAGAATGCCCGCGGGCTCAGCCCGCTTCGGCGCCGGCTGCTGCACGGGCGTGGGCGCCTCGGCAACCACCGGCTTGGTCTCCGTGGGTTCTGGCGTCGTTTCAACCGGTTCCACCACCGGCTCCGGCGTTTCCGGGCGAACTTCCTGCACGGGCGGGGGCGGTGGTGGCAAGCGCTGCTCGACGAGCCGGGCCAGGCGTTCCGGCACTTCGGTCAGTTCCGCCCGCGTGGGCATGGGAAGATCGACGAACGGCAACAGCAGCCCCAGCAGCAGGCTGACCAGCAACGATGCGCCCAGGGTCTTGCGGAAGCGTCTGTCATCCTCCCCGCCACGGGCCCACGGCATCACGGCATGGCGTGCCGGCAGTGCGCTGATCTCCCGCTCAACGATCCATTCGAGCTTGCGGCGCTCCTCCTGCTGCTGCGCCTGGAACAGGTCCTCCTCGAGAATTTCGAGGCCTTCCTGGTGCCGGCTCATCTCCTCGATAGCCGCCTGGCGGCGCCGCTCGATCCCGGCCCAGCGTTCCTCGAAGGCCGCCACGCGCGCCTGCACACGCTCGAGATGCTTGTTGGAGCCCTCCCGGCTCAGCCGTGCACCCCAGAACAGCTCCGCAGCATTGGCTTCGTCCAGGCGCGCGAGCGCGCTGCAAGCCTCCTGCAGCAGCAGGTAGTTCTGGCGCTCGGTCGACAGTTCCTCCAGCGCCTGGTCGGCTGCGGCCAGTGCCCGGCCGGCGGCGGCCAGCTGCTCGCGAGACTCCGCGAGTTGCGTGTGCAGGGTTTCCTGGTCCTGGGCGATTTCGGCATTCACGAAAACAGGCCTAAAGTTGGGCGGCCAGGTGGGCTTGTTGCATCACGGCCAGCGAGATGCGCCCATAGCCCTGGCTCGTGCAGGTGGACATGACTTTCTTCACCACGTTGAAAGGCACCTCTTTGTCCGCCAGGATGGTGATCTCCTGGCTTTCCGCCACCACGTGGGTCCGCGTGCCGATGACGTTTTCGCTCAGCGACGCAAGCCGCTCCGCGATGGGCTCGATATCCTGCCCCTCCATCGCCATGATGTCGGCCACCCGCGCGACCGCTTCGCCCTGCACCATGACGTGCTCTGTGCTGACGAAGATCACCACGGTTTCACGCGGCTTGGTCTCGACGATCGAATCCGGCAGGGTGATCTGCTTCGGCGTGTCCAGTACTTCGCTCGCAGCCGAGTTCACCAGCAGGAAAAAAACCAGGATGGTGAATACGTCCATCAGCGACGTGAGATTCATCTTGGTGATCTTCGTCCGATTGCGCGACATCCGCTTGATCCGCCGGGTGTTCTTCATGGTGCGTCTCCAATCGAAATGTCGGGAAACAAGGCGACCCGCATCGTTTCCTGCTCATCGTCTTCCGTGGGCAGATCGATGCTGCGCACCACGTCCATGACCTGGATCAGGTAGTCGTAGTGAATCTCGGGCTCCAGCAGCACCGAGGCATCTTCCTTGTTCGGATACTCGCGCTTGAGCTCGACGAGATAATCGGACAGCCCGGCCAGGTCGTAGCTCTCATCCGCGCCCTTCGGCAAGGCGGCGATCACCATGTTGCCGTTAGTGATCTCGAGGCCGGCCTCGCGGACGATGACCTCGACCCTGAATGCCGCCTCCGCCGGGGTGGGCGCCGCAGACGCACTCGGCAGGCTGAGCTCGACGATGGTGATGCGCGAAAACACGGCCGTGATCAGCAGAAACGGCACCAGCACCACCATCAGGTTGAGGAAGGTGGTCATGTCCAGCTCGGCTGGCTCCTTGCCGCGCCGCCTGAAGTGGTGTCGTCTGGCCATTTCTTTATGCCTCGACGACGCGCTTCGCGGTGGACGAAATCACATTCAACGCCTTCACCGACGCCATCTCCAGGCTATCGACGATGGCGCCCGTCTTGGCTGTCAGGATCGCGTGCGTAATGAGCAGCGGGATGGCGACCATGAGCCCGAAAGCGGTGGTGTTCATCGCCACCGAGATGCTGGCCGACAACAAGTCCGCCTTCTCGGCCGGGTTGGCGTTCGCCACCGCGGTGAATGCCTGGATGAGGCCCATGATGGTGCCCAGCAAGCCGAGCAGTGTCGCAATGCTGGAGGCCAGCGCCACGTAGGCCGTGCGCTTCTCCAGCTGGGGAATGATCTCCATCATGCTTTCTTCCATCGCGATCTCGATGTCTTCGCGACGGCGGACCGCGCCTTGCCGGGCCAGCCCCATGCTCAGCAGCTTGGAGACGGTAGACGTGTCTTTGCTGGTCAGCTCGCGCGCCTTGTCAAAGTCGCCCTTGTTCAAGGCGGGCTGCAACTTGCTCCACATGCCCTGGTTGCTGATAGTCACCTTTGTAAGGGTGATATAGCGCTCAATAGCGATCGCCGCCCCGACCGCAAATACGATCAGGATCGGATACATGAACGGACCGCCCGTTAAGAAAAAACCGACGATTGAATAGAACAGTTCCATAACCACACCCTCTTACTTACTCATGCGCGGCGAAAATCCGCATTAAGATCCACGGCACCAGGCCACGTCCTCACTCCGACCTGATCCGGAAATACTCCAGCTCCCGCGCGAAAACGTCCCGGTCCACCGGTCGCGCGATCTCATCCAGCAGCCTGGAGAGATCGGTCTCTGCGCCGAGTTCCGAACTCTTCCAGGGCACGATCACGAGAGATTTCGGCGCCTCGTGATTGCCAACGATCGACATGCCGAGGTTCCTGTTTTCCACTTCGTCGCCCTCGGCATCCGCAGCCTGGACGGTCGATGCGAGGAGGAGAAAGGAACAGCAGAGGCAGGCACGAAACATGGCAGGTTCTCCTAGTAGCCAGACCGGTTGCGCAAATCCGCGATCCACATCGCGGCTTCCGCATCGTCCGGCACGGCGGCGGTGTAAAGGCCGTAATTCTTCAACGCGCATTCAAGGTCGGCGAGATAAAGGTCACACAGGACGGCAAGGTTTCGGCGGGCAAAATGGAAGGCCGGATAGACCGCCAGCGCCTGCTCGTAATGCTCGCGCGCCGCGACAAAATCACCGGTGCTGCGATTCAGCATGCCGAGCTCGTTATGCGCGACCGGGTGCCGGGGATTGAGCTCGAGGGCCTGTGCCAGGGCCGCCTTGGCCTGGTCCACTTGCCCGGATTTGCGATACGCGATACCAAGATCGATATGCGCGGCGGTCACTTCCGGAGCGCGCTCCGTCACCCGGCGCAACAAGGCGATCCCAGGCTGGTACTGCTCGTTTTCCAGCAATTGGATAGCTTGCTCGAAATCCGCGCGCACCTCCGGCGCCACGCGCACCTCCTCGGTGATCAGAAACCCGGCATCGCCCTGGATCTGGATGCTGGCTTGTTGGTCGGCAGGGGGCGCCGGCGACGCGCAGCCGGTCATCGCGAGCACCCCGACGACCAGTATGTTGATCGACCAGCGCGGCACCCCACCGCTGGATCGGGCCGCTGTGATGTGGCTGATCATGTGCTCACCGTGCGGCCAGGACATCTGCAGTACCCTTGTCACCAAAATCGTCCACATCCAGGTCGTCGATCAACCCCAGGTCCATTTCCTCGGCGGACTCATCAGCTTCGTTTAGCTCGGCATCGGCCTCGCTTACCTCCGCATCCGCATCGGCCATGTCGCTCGCGGGCGCGCCGGGCGCGCGGTAGAAATAGCGCTCCAGCGAGGCGAGATATCCGCTGCTGAGTTCCAGCTTCGCGTAGCGGCCTGGCATCAGCTCAGCAAGCTTGTCGAGGCTGCGCTCCACCCAGGCGTTGAACACGCCGGCGGACAATAACTCGAGGTTCTTTTCATGCACCTCGATGGCGCGTTCCTCGAACGGAAAGGCTTCTTCCTCGATGGCCATCTCGTAGTCCATCACGTCGCCCGCGGCGAGATCAGCGGGCCGCTCAGAGTCCAGCAAGGCCTGGCTGAAGCCGAAATAAATCTCGGCAATGTAGAAAGTGGCGGCCGCCGTGACTGCGCCAACCTCATAGGCGACCAGGCCATCGAAGGCCGCCAGGGCCGCATCCATGCGCCGTTGTTTTTCTGCCAGGCTGCGTTCAAACGGCTGGGTCAACTCGACATCGCCGAAGCGCAGGTAGAGATCCTCCGCCAGCACGAGTCCAGATTGGGCCGCAAGAAACCGGGTCCGGTCTGTACGGGCTTCGCCGGCCTGGGCGTCGATGGCGACGATCGCCCGTAATTGCTCGTAATATTGCGGCTGATCCGCCAGGTACTTGTAGCGCGCGGCGATCTTGAAGCGCGTTTCGATGTTGATTTCGACTGGCTGCGGGAAGCGCTCGACGTAGCGGAGGTGGACGTCGAGGGCGCGGTCGGGCGCAGTTTCCTCGTACAAATCGCCCGCCAGCAACAGCGCCTCGCGGGCGAGCTCGGGATCATCCGCCTCGCCGGAGATGCGCTCGTACTCGGCGGCGGCACGCAATACCTGGCCATCCTCGTGGTACACGTGGGCAATCTGCCGGGTCGCTTGCCGATTCAGTTCGTGTTCCGGATAGGCGGCGCGGAACTCCTCCAGCACGGTGGCTGCGGTGGACCAGTCCTCCAGGCGGATCAGTGCCGCGCCGGCATCATATTCCGCCGCGGCGCGAATGCCGGAGCTCGGGGCGGACTCGCGGATCCTCAGGAAATGCCCGGCGGCCGCGCGGTAATCCTCCGCGAGGTTGGCGAGTTCGCCCTGCTTGTAGATCGCCGCAGCAAGATTATCGACGAAATCCTGGCGCGAATCGTCCTCGACGCTGGTCAGCCCCAGCACACTGGTGTACGCGAGCTCGGCGGCTTCGTAATCCAGCAAGTCGAAAGACGAATGGGCGACGACGATCCAGGCGGAACGTCGCAATGGCAAGGCGCTGTCCGGGTAGCGGCCGAGCACGGCTTGGCCGGCCGCCAGGGCGCGTTCGTATTGCTGCATGTCGTACAAGTCGTCGGCGGCGGCCGCAAGCACCACCGGCGCATGCTCGTGTTCCGGGAATGCATCGGCAAACCTGAGCGAGCTTTCAACTGCCTGGCGTCGTACTTCCTGCCGCTCGTTGCCGCTCGCCAGCTTCTGGTGTTCGCGGTGCGCATAGACGGCGGCATACCCGGCCGAGGCCGATTGTGGATGCGGGGAGTAGTCGTAGGCCGTGCGCTCGTACTCGAGCGCGGCGACGCCGAAATCGCCTTCTTCAAATACCAGGTCCGCAAGCCGGTAATGCACCGCGGGCGTATCGTTATCTTCCGGGAAGGACGCGAGGAAGCTTCGGTACCAGTGCTGCGCCTCGCGGTAATTCTCGTCCTGCTCGTCGCCCAGCAATTCATCCTGGTACATCGCGTGGTAGTGATTCGCCAGGTCCTCCAGGTTGCCCTTCAGGAAACTCACGATCTCCGGCCGGTCGCCAATATCGAAGTGATCCCAGTACTCGGCCGACAGGCCATAGCTTTCGGCGAAGTCTTTCTTGGCTTGCACCACGAGCATCGGAAAGCCGCCGGCGCCATAGATGTCGATCACGCGCATGCTGAAATTCGGCGCTACGCGGTGCAGCGGGTTGAGCCGGATGAAGGCGTTGTAAACCTTGGCGGCATCGTTAAAGCGCAGCTTGTCGAAATGGAACTCGCCGAGGTTGCCGTAGACCCGGTCCTCGTAACCACGGCTACCGTGTTCCGCGAAGTACTCCTCCACCACTTCCGGCGGGCCGAGATTCGAAAAACTCAAGCTGATGACGCGGAACGTATCCGCTACGCGGCGCACGTCGCTTGCTTCGTTTTCCTGGTCGAAGTCGTAACCGATCGATACCCGGTAATCGAGCAGGGCCATGAATTCGTGCAGTGCTTCCTCGTAGAAATCCTGCTTGAACAGTGTCCAGCCAAGCTTGTACAAAGCGAGCTCATAGAAGCTGGAACCAATGCCCATGCTCTTGACGGCCGCGTAGGCGTGCTCGGCCTCGAGATACTGGCGACGAGTGAAGTAGTACTCGGCGCGCCGAAACTGGACCTCGTCGATGTAGCGTGAAGCGGGATACTCGCGGACCAGGCGTTCCATTACCTGCATGGCCTGCTCGGTCATGCCGAGTTCGTCGTAGGCGCGAGATTTCTGGTACAGCACCTGGTCGTTATGCCGGTAAGCGGGGTAGTCGGCGAGGATGCGCTGGTAGAGTTCGATCGCGGCATGCGGGCCGGCCGCGAGCGCCGGATCCTCCCCGGCTGGCAACCAGGCGTCCATCGGGGCGGCGTCGGTGTCGGTAAGCGGAAGCTGCGCGCGAGTGGCCCGCTGCTCGAAATCGCCAGGCGACTCATCGGTCCTGGCGACAACGTAAGCCCCTGTCGCCGGTTCGCGCTGGCGGGCGGCGCCGTCGCTTATGCCGTGTTCGGGGACGGGCATCTCCAGGATCGCGCCGTCGCCAAGGATGCCGTACTCTTTTTCGATTTGCAGATCCGCAAGCCGCCGCATCGCCTCGGGCGTCAGCTGCGACTCCGGGGTCGATGCGAGGAAGCTCCGGTACCCTCGCATGGCGCGATCAAGGCCGTCCGAGACCTGAATATCCTGCATATCGGGCTCGACGGACCGGAGCTCGGCCAGCGTTTGCCGATCGGGATTGGTCGCGCATCCGGCCAGCAAGACCGGTGCGAGCAAGCCCATAAAGCAGATCCGGCGCATTAGCCCTGGTCCCCCTGGCCCTGTGCCTGGGCGGCGCGGTCATAGCTGTCGGCGAACGCGTAGCGAGCCTGGTTCTGGTAAGCCTCCAGCCGTTGCCGGCGCAGTGACAACTCATTCACTGCGACACGCTCCAGCATGTGCCCCTGGCGCGCCATCAGCGCGTCCAGCTGTCGCTGGGCAGTCGCGACGCGACGCCGGAGGCGGATGATCTGCTCGTCATAGCCGACGTAACTATGGAGCGCCGCCTGCCGGGTGCGCACGAAAGCCTGGTACCTGGCCTGCATGTCATCCACCACTTCGTTCAGCGCCAGCAGGTTCTCGTGCGCCTCCGCGAAGCGCTCGTGATAGTCGGTGTGCAAGTGGTAGTTCAGCACGCCGCGCAGCCGCTCGATGCGCCACTGGAGCGCGGCTTCGTCGGCCGAGTTGATCCCGCCCAGCCGCGCCTCGAGTTGTGCGATCGTCTCGAACATCACGCGCTCGTCGGCCTTGGCCAGATAGCCGGGCATGGGTGCGGTGAGCATGGCGTGCAAGCGCCGGTCGATGCTGCTGCGCTGCTCGAGCCTGAGGCGGATCTGGGAATCCAGCTCGCGGAAGTAGTGATCCAGCTCCGGCAACAACGGTGCATAGAAATCGCGCCGGTGCCGGATGATGTCCTCGAAAGCGTCGAAGCTGCCCTGCCATGCGTCCATCCGCTTGCGCAGGTCCTCGAGATCCAGGTAGTTCTGCAGCGCAGTCTGGAAGTCATGCGAGGCCATCAGGGT
The DNA here is from genome assembly GCA_047921455.1 of Gammaproteobacteria bacterium. GTDB lineage: Bacteria > Pseudomonadota > Gammaproteobacteria > Steroidobacterales > XN24 > XN24. Next base: position 55,808 of record JBLRWC010000010.1, on the reverse strand, counting down.
GGCCAGGTAAAACGTTTCGGGCGTTTCCGGCAGGCTGCGCAGCCGTATGACCCAGTCCTTGCCCTGGCGAATTTCCTCTTGCGCCAGGGCCTTCAGGAACTTGCCTTCACGAATGCTCCGGATCGACGCATCCACCTTGTCGAGCTCGCCGCCGAATACCTCGACCGCCTCGCCGTAGAGCACCGCCGCACGGCCATGGATATTCAGGCGGCTGTAGGCGTACGGCACCGCGAGCAACGCTTCCTGGACCGCCGCGTCGGTGACTTCGCGCTCAGCCAGCAGATTCCACGGCACCAGCGCGCGCTCGAAATTATCCGCGGAAATATCCGCCCAGCCCGCCGCCAACAGCGCCTGGCTGGAATAGGGACCCTCCAGTCGAACCCGCTCCAGCGTCTGCTGCGCCGGGCCGAACTCTGCGGCGTCCATCAGCAATGCGCCGCGCACGAGGTTTGACTTGTCGCGGATCGCGAGCCCGTCCTGTGCCAGCCCTCTCAGCTGGCCGGCCTTCTCCAGTTGCTCGAGCGCCTCGATCTGCCGGCCGTCCTGCAACAAGGCGATGCCAAGATTGTAGGCCGCGAACCCTTTCAGGCTCTCAGTGTTCTGCAGGCGACGCAGCACTTCCACGGCGTCACCCGGCTGGCCGAGCGCCATGTACACGTTCGCCCGCAAGAATTCCACGTCATCGCGAATCCCTGGCGGCAGCGGCCCGCTGATCCGTTCCAGCGCATGGAGTGCATCTCCGGGCTGGTCTTTCTGGAAATGAATCCGCGCCAGCCGGAATGCGGCCTCGTTGCGGACCACGGGGTCGACGTTGCCTTCGAGTACCGCGCGGATCGCGCGCCCGGCACGGTGATGCATGCGGTAGTGAAGTTCGAAATCGCCAACGGAAAATTCCGCGTGGCCGACGTGGTGATGCAGCGGATCGAGTTGCGGCTCGTCGACGCGGTAATGCTGCCCGAGCTCAGTATCGAGACGCTCAAGCGCATCGAGATAACGCTCCTGGTATGCGTAGTACAGCGCCTCGCCGAAATACAGATCCTGGAGATTCCGCTCCGTCGAAAACGCCGCGGCTGGCAAGGCCGCAAGGACGAGCACCACACTCCAGCCCGATACGCGAATCATGGCCTACCAATTCCCGAGCTGGATGCCGGTGCCGGCGGGATCGGAGAGTTTCACGCCAAGCAGCTTCGGCTCGAAGCCCTTGTCGAAGCTGAAACGCTCGCTCAGGGTGAAATCTCGTCCACTGCGCAACTTGCCGCTGACCGAGACCTCGAGCTGCTGCGGACCCGTGGGAATGTTTCCCGTGTAAATGCGCTGCACTCCGCCTTGCTGGAGCGCCTCGAGTTCCTTGTAGCTGTAGATGTGGCGGGCGACGGCCTGGCCATTGATCTGGATCTCGACGGCGTCGAGCCGGAAAGACTCGCCCTCCTCCAGGGACACGAAAACAGAAACCTGGGTGTTGGACGGAAACAGCAGCCGTTCCTCGAGCTGGCTCAGCTCGGCGGCGATCGCAAGCACGTCCGACTTGATCTCCTGGACTTGCTCATCGAGCCCTTTCATCTGCTCGCGCGAAATTTCCTGTGCACGCGCCGTGGAGAGCAGGACCAAGGACAACAGCACAAGCAGCAGCACGCTCCCGAGCCGCACCGAGTTGCGCTGTAATGGGCCGAATGTATTGTTGAGGGAAGGGGTGAAGTCTCGGCGCATAACCGTCCTCAATCCACCAGGGTGCGATCGACTCGCCACTGCGGACCGAGGAAGCCCAATGCTCAGACTGGATTTCGGCGGTCCCGCTGTCCTGGGGCGAAGCGCCCTTTAGACCGGTGACTTTGCGTCGCCACCTTTCGGTGGGTTTGCCTTTATCGTTAAGTGGGGGAGACTATGGCGCACTTTGTGGGCCATTTAGTGTGACCCAAGTCACGCTTTTCGGGCAAAAACATCCCGGGACAAGGCAGGATAGCCGCGGGTGCTGTTGTCATTATTCCCGCCAATGGACAAAGCCATAGCCGGGCGCCCGGCGTCCCGCAGAGACTAGCTCGGTCGCCGGTGATTCCCCCGCAACACCCGTCGCGCAATCTTGGCGGCCCGCTTGTAGGCCAGCACGTCATCCGGCACCAGGCTGATTTCAAACAGGGTGCCGGCGGGGGCTTCCTGTTCGGCGTCATCGACCTCGATGACGGCGTTCCTCATGCTCCGCCGCAACGCGCGCGCCAACAACAGCTTCAGCGTGAAATAGTCGCCCGCATCGGACAGCTCGAGATTCGCGCGATGAAGCTGCACGCGTATATGCGGCGTGTGCAGCGCCAGGACACGAGCTTCCTCGGCCGGCTGCCCTCGCTCGCGCGCCAGGCGGGCGATCGAAAGCTGGTCGGACGGGATGGGTTCAAGATCAGGCTGTTTCACCGCGGCGTCACGCTGCATCAGTCCTTCTCCGGCCAAGACGGTAGGGAGGTTGGACAACAGCTTAGCGGTCCCGCCGTTCCGACAGGGTGAGCCAGTTCACGCTTAGCGACTTGGAGTGAGTCCAAATTGATTCACACGGCCGGTTCGCGCGCCGCGTGAACCGGCCGCGCTCAATCAGCCGCGGCCGTGTGCTCCTTGAGGAACCTGAGCAACTCCGAGTAATACCGCACGCGGTTATCGGGGTCCGAGAGGCCGTGTCCCTCGTTTCGGAACACGAGGCTCTCGTAAGGGATTCCAGCGGCGTCCAGTGCGCGCGTCAGTGCATTGTATTGCGCGATCGGGACACGCTGGTCACGCCGCCCGTGGGCGACGTACAGCGGCGTCTTGATGCGCGCCACGTGGTTGACCGGCGAACGGGCGGCAATGTCGTCGGCATCCGCGCGGCGATCGCCCAGCACGCGATCGAGGAATGCGCGTCCTTCCGCCCGCTGCGGGATATCGCCCTCGCGCCACATCATGTCGAGGTCGTACACGCCGACATAGGTAAAGGCGCAGGCATACAGGTCCGGCTCCCGGGTGATGCCCGCAAGCGTGGCATAGCCGCCGTAGCTGCCGCCGTAAATGCAGATCCGGTCGGGCGCCGCGATGCCTTCCCTGATCAGCCACAGGGTTGCGTCGGTGACGTCATCCTGCATCGCGGTGCCCCACCGCCGGTAACCGGCGCGCTCGAACTGCTGGCCGTAGCCGCCGGAGCCGCGAAAGTTCAGCTGCACCACCGCAAAGCCGCGGCTGGCCAGCAACTGCGCTTCGAGGTCATACCCCCAGCTGTCGTAAGGGCCATGGGGACCGCCGTGCACCAACATGACCGCGGGCAGGTTCTCGTCCCGGCCGTCCGGCGGCAAGGTCAGGTAGCCGGTCAGCTCCAGGCCGTCGCGCGCCTGGATCCGGAAAGGCTCCCGCGCCGACAGCACGGCCGGGTCCACCCAGCCGCTGGAGGACATCAGAAAGCGCATCTGCAGGTTTTCCGTATCCAGCAGGTACCAGGCCCATGGCGAGCGGTCGCTACGCAGCATCACGACGGCCCGGTCGCCGTCCCGCGTGAAGCTGTTGATCCTGATGTCATATCCCGGAAAGGCGCCCATGACGCTGCGCCAGAGCACGGCGTCGGGATGCTCGTCGTCCAGGAACTGCACCAATGGATAGTCCGGCTCGAACCGCCCGCCGATCACCCGTTCGCCGCGCCGATCGTAGATCGCGCCGCGCAGCTCGGAACGCTCGTTGATCAACAGGGGTTTCCGGTCGCCCTCTTCGAGATCGACACGCCAAAGGCCGAGTTCGCCTTGCTGGCGGGAAGAGACAATCAGCGCATCGTCATCCTCGGTGAACCGCAGGGGATTGATATCGGCCTCGAAGGGACTCTTGAACTCGATCCATGGGGAGTCTTCGTCACGCCGCCAGGCGAACTGCTGCTCTCCATCGACGTTGCTCCCGGTGGCGAACCGGATACGACCCTCGCTGTCGGCGAGCAGGCGGCCGCGCTCCAGCGGGCTTTCCGCCACCATCAGCTTGCGCCCCGAGTAGACATCGACACGCTCGACTTGCGCATTGAGCCGCTCGCCATAGGCTGAAAACGTCAGCGTGGAGACGAGAATCTGGCGCGGCTCATCGCCCAGCAGGTCGACAATCTCGACCATCCTGAAAGTCAATCCATCGGTCCCGATCGGGTGGCCGAAAATCTGTTCACCCCGCGAGCCGTCCGCGTTGATGGCGAAAATCCGGCCGGTCAATACCGGTTGGGCGAGACTGCCGAGTTGTTGGGTGGTGCGAAAAATGATGCGCTCTTCGTTCGCCCAGATCAGGCCATCGGCCAGGATGGACTCGCGGCCGGGCGGGCAGGACTGGTGCACGATCGAGGTCTGGTCCGGATTCTCGATGTTTAGCACCGTGAGGCAGGTCCGTTCGCCGACCGGTGTTGCTACCGCCAGCATCGTACCGTCGGGTGACAGCGACGCCCCCGTGAATTCCTCCGCGCGCACCATGTTCTCCAGCGGCGGTGCGGCCAGCGCCGTGGCCGTGGCCGTGGCCGTTGCCGACATAATGCAAAGGGTCGTAACAAGAGAAGCGAGAATCCTGGGCATCGCTGCGCCACCTCCGAGCATACCAACAGATCGACGCCGGCTCGGGCGTCCTGGGCGTCGGGAGTTTATCATCCGACTGAAGGGGATGCCCGGGCCCGGCAATGCACCATGCTTGCCGACCGCATCGGGACAGAAAACCGGCGGCGGCGGACTTTACCTGGACCTGGCCGCGCCACCTCAGGGGGCTCTTTGCTGATGACGCTCGACCAGATACTGATTCTCACGATCCTGCTTGCCGGTGGGGTTGTTAGTGCCCGGGGTCGGTGTCTCGATGCTGCTGTGGAGCCGGCCGCTATGCGCAAGGACGGCGCCACTTGAGGTTCTTCGCCATCATCGTGCTATGCCTGCTGCTCGGCACCTGCAGCCCGCGCCTCACCTTGCTCGAGCAGGTGCATCGCGATGGCGCGCTCAGGGTCGTCACGCGCAATGCGCCCACGACGCACTACATCGGCCCGGATGGGCCCGTGGGACCGGAATACGAACTGGCCAGGGGATTCGCCGACTACCTTGGCGTCGCCCTCGAAATCGAGGTGCTCGACAGCGTCCCCCAGCTGTTTCCGCCGCTGGCGCGGGGTCGGGCGCACGTGGCTGCCGCGGCGCTGACCGTCACGCCGGCGCGCCAGGATGCGTTCGTCTTTGGCCCGCCGTATCGCGAGGTCACGGAACAACTCGTCTACCGGCAAGGCACCTACCGACCGCGTAGCCTGGCAGACACCTTCGGACAGCGCCTCGAGGTGCCCGCGGGAAGCAGCTTTGCCGACACGCTCGAACAGCTGCGCATGACGGCGCCGGGACTGACCTGGCTGGAAAACCCGCGCCGCGAGGTGCCGGACCTGCTGGCGCAGGTGGCCACGGGCGAGATCGAGCTGACTATCGCGGATTCCACTGCAGTGCTGATCAACCGGTACTTTCATCCGGACATCAGCGTCGCCTTCGACGTCAGCGACCCGCAGCCGGTGGCCTGGGCTTTCCGCTCGGGCGACGACCGCTCGCTGGTGGCTGCGGCGGAGGTTTATTTCGAGGACCTGCGCACTAGCGGGCGGCTTGAGGAAATCATGGATCGATACCTCGGCCACACGGAGCGTTTCGACTATGTCGGCACGCGCACCTTCCTGCGACACATCGATACGCGTTTGCCGCGCTACCGCGCGTGGTTCGAGGAGGCTGCTGCCGAGCACGGCCTCGACTGGCGCTTGCTCGCAGCCCTCAGCTACCAGGAATCCCACTGGAACCCGCAAGCCGTGTCGCCGACTGGGGTCCGGGGCATGATGATGCTCACCTTGCGCACGGCCGAGGCCATGGGCGTGAGCGATCGCGAGGATCCCGAGCAAAGTATCCGGGGTGGCGCGCGTTACCTGGCAAGAGTGCTCAACCGCATTCCCGAACGCATTCCCGAGCCGGACCGGACCTGGATGGCGCTGGCGGCCTACAACGTCGGCTTTGGCCACCTGGAAGACGCCCGGGTCATCACGCAGCGACGCGGCTTCGATCCGGATCGCTGGCCGCATGTACGCGAAAGCTTGCCGCTGCTCACCCAGGAACGCTGGTACCGGGAAACGAGATTTGGTTATGCGCGCGGCTGGGAGCCGGTGCGCTTCGTGGAAAACATTCGTCGCTATTACGAAGTCATGGCGTGGATTACCGCCGACAGCCATGACCCGCCGCTGGTGGCCGAGGGCCGCGCGCGCTAGGCCGATCCGGGTCCGGCGCCGACCGCCGCCTTGCGGCGGGCGCGAAAAAACCCTTGCAGTTGCGCGCTGGCTTCGGCCGCCAGCACCCCGCCAGTGACTGCCACGCGATGATTGAGCTCGGCGCTGCCCAGCAGACCGAACATGCTGTCCACGGCGCCGGCCCTGGGATCGCGCGCCCCGTAGACGAGCCGCGCAATGCGCGCATGCACCATGGCGCCGGCACACATCGCGCAGGGTTCCAGGGTCACGTACAAGGTGGTGCCGGTGAGCCGGTAATTGCCCAGTGCCTGGCCGCCGCTGCGCAGCGCGAGAATTTCCGCATGCGCCGTGGGATCGTGGTGCGAGATGGGGCGGTTCCAGGTCGCCGCAATCATGCGCCCCTCGTGTACCAGCACGGCACCGACCGGCACCTCGCCCTCGGCCTCACCGCAGGCGGCCAGCTCGAGCGCACGGCGCATGTAGAGCTCGTCGAGTTCAGCCGTCGCTGCCATCGCGCCGGGACCCCGCTTGCCCTATTCCCACTCGATGGTGGCAGGCGGCTTGCTGGAAATGTCGTAGGTGACGCGCGAGATGCCGGCAATCTCGTTGATGATGCGCCGGCCGACCACGTCCAGGAACTCGTAGGGCAGGTGCGCCCAGCGCGCCGTCATGAAATCGACGGTCTCGACGGCGCGCAGCGCGATCACGTAGTCGTAGCGCCGGCCATCGCCCATCACGCCCACGGAGCGGACCGGCAGGAATACCGCGAAGGCCTGGTTGACCTTGTCGTACAGGTCATGGCGGCGCAGTTCGCTAATGAAAATATCGTCCGCCTTGCGCAGCATCTCGGCGAAGTCCTTGCGCACCTCGCCGAGGATGCGCACGCCAAGGCCGGGACCAGGGAAGGGATGGCGGTAAACCATGTCCCAGGGCAATCCCAGCTCGAGGCCGATCTTGCGCACTTCATCCTTGAACAGCTCCCGCAGCGGCTCGACCAGCTTCATGCGCATGCGTTCCGGCAGCCCGCCGACGTTGTGGTGCGACTTGATGACGTGCGCCTTGCCGGTGCTCGTCCCCGCCGACTCGATGACATCCGGATAGATGGTGCCCTGCGCCAGCCAGTCGATGTCCTTGAGTTCCTGCGCCTGGGCCTCGAAAACCTCGATGAACTCGCGCCCGATGATCTTGCGCTTCTGTTCCGGATCGGCAACGCCGGCCAGCGCCGCGAGAAAACGTTCTTCCGCATTCACGCGGATGACGCGGATGCCCATGTTTTTTGCGAAGGTCGCCATGACCTGGTCGCCCTCGCCGAGGCGCAACAGCCCGTGATCGACAAACACGCAGATCAACTGGTCGCCGATCGCCCGGTGCAGCAGGGCGGCCACCACGGATGAGTCGACGCCGCCGGAGAGCGCCAGCAACACCTTGGCGCTGCCAACCCGGGCGCGAATCGTCGCGATGCTGTCCTCGACGATATTGCCGGCGTTCCAGTCGCTGCCACAGCCGCAGATGTCATGCACGAAGCGCGCGACAATTCGGTTTCCCTGGCGGGTGTGCGTGACCTCGGGGTGGAACTGCAGGCCATAGAAACGCCGCCCGTCATCGGCCATGCCGGCGAGCGGCGCGCTGTCGGTGCCCGCGATGGGAATGAAACCGGCCGGCAGGGTTTCGACACGGTCGCCATGGCTCATCCAGACGTCCAGCAAGGCGTTGCCCGCCGCGTCCTCGTGGTCCTCGATATCGTCCAGCAGGCTCGATGAACCCGTGACCCTGACCTGGGCGTACCCGAATTCCCGGTGCGCCGAGTTGGCTACTTCACCGCCGAGTTGCGCGGCCATGACCTGCATGCCGTAGCAGATGCCCAGCACCGGCACACCGAGTTCGAACACCGCCGCGGACGCCCGCGGTCCCTCGCCGACGGTCACTGACTCCGGTCCGCCGGACAGGATGATGCCGGCCGGCCCGAAATCGCGGATCTCCTCCGCCGGGCAATCCCAGGCGCGGACCTCGCTGTAGACGCCCGCCTCGCGCACGCGGCGCGCGATCAACTGCGTGTACTGCGAACCGAAATCAATGATCAGGATACGTTCGGCATGGATGTCGGTAGTCATGGCTATGGGTTGCTCAGTCTACGCGGTAGTTGGGCGCTTCCTTGGTGATCGCCACGTCATGCACATGACTCTCGCGAACGCCCGCATTGGTGATGCGCATGAACTTCGGCCGGGTGCGCATTTCCTCGATCGTGCTGCAGCCCGTGTAGCCCATTGCGGAGCGGAGGCCGCCCGCCAGCTGGTGGAGTATGCCCAGCAGGCTGCCCTTGTAGGGCACCCGCCCCTCGATGCCCTCGGGCACCAGTTTCTCCACTTCCTCGGTGGCGTCCTGGAAGTAGCGGTCGCTGGAACCGTACCGCTGCGACATCGCGCTGAGCGAGCCCATGCCGCGATACGTCTTGTAGGACCGACCCTGGTAGAGCTCGACCTCGCCCGGCGACTCCTCCGTGCCGGCGAACAGACCGCCCACCATGATGGAATGGGCGCCGGCGACAATCGCCTTGGCCAGGTCTCCCGAGTAGCGAATGCCGCCATCGGCGATCACTGGCACCCCGGTGCCTTTCAGCGCCGCGGCGACGTTGGCGACCGCGGTCACCTGCGGCACGCCCACACCGGTCACGATGCGAGTCGTGCAGATGCTGCCCGGGCCGATACCCACCTTGACGCCGTCAGCGCCGGCTTCCACCAGCGCCTTCGCCGCGTCACCGGTCACGATGTTGCCGCCGATCACCTGGATGTGCGGATAAGCCTGCTTGACCCGGCGCACGCGATTCAGCACGCCGAGGGTGTGGCCGTGCGAAGTGTCGACAACGATGACGTCGACGCCCGCCTCGACCAGTCCAGCCGTACGCTCATCGGTGTCGTTGCTGGTGCCGATGGCCGCCGCCACCCGCAACGCGCCCCGCTCATCCTTGCAGGCGCGCGGGAAATCGGTCGCTTTCTGGAAATCCTTGGCCGTGATCATGCCCTTGAGGTGATCGTCCTGGTCGACGATCAGCACCTTCTCGATACGATGCTTGTGCAGCAGGTGCAGCACTTCTTCCTTGGCGGCGCCCTCGCGCACCGTGACGAGCCGGTCGCGCGGCGTCATGACGTCCGACACCAGCAAATCGAGCCGGGTCTCGAACCGGAGATCGCGGTTGGTGACGATACCGACGGTGCGTTCGCCATCCACGACCGGGACACCGGAAATGCCGTGCGCCCGCGTCAGCTCGAGGACCTCGCGAATGGTCTTGTCCGGCGTGACGGTGATCGGGTCGTTGATAATGCCGCTCTCGTACTTCTTGACGCGCAGCACCTCGCGGGCCTGTGCCGCGGCAGTCATGTTCTTGTGAATCACGCCGATGCCGCCTTCCTGGGCCAGCGCGATTGCGAGCCGCGCCTCGGTGACCGTGTCCATGGCGGAGGAAACGATCGGCAGGTGGAGCTCGATCTCGGTGGTCAGCCGGGTGCGCAGGCTGACGTCGCGCGGCAGCACTTCCGAGTAAGCGGGCTCGAGGAGAACATCGTCAAACGTGAGGGCTTCCTGGATCAAACGCATCGCGGGTCCCTCTGTGCAGTTGGGTGTTGAGTAACCCACTATTGTACGCGCGCGCCCGCCGGCGGTAAATCTCGGGGTATCATTCGGGCATGTCGCTCGATGACTTCGGCTTGCCGGAACGTGACGTCTGGACCATATCGCGCCTGAACCGCGAGGTCCGGCTGTTGATCGAGACCGGGCTGCCGGCGCTCTGGCTCGAAGGTGAAGTTTCCAACCTGGCCCGGCCGGCTTCCGGTCACGTGTACTTTTCCCTCAAGGACGAAGGCGCCCAGGTGCGCTGCGCCCTGTGGCGCTCGGCGGCCCTCAAGCTGGCGTTCACGCCGCGCAACGGCATGCAGCTGCTGGTGCGGGCGCGCGTCAGCGTCTACGAGCCGCGCGGCGAGTACCAGCTGATCATCGAATACGCCGAGGAAGCCGGCGAAGGGGCACTGCGGCGGCGCTTCGAGGAACTCAAGGCGCGCTTGCAACAGGAAGGCTTGTTCGACGCGACGCAAAAACGCCCTTTGCCGGACCTGCCGCGCCGGATCGGCGTCATCACCTCGCCGAGCGGCGCCGCGATCCGCGACATCCTGCATATTTTGCGCCGCCGGTGTCCCGCCGTGCCGGTGGTGATCTACCCGGTGCCCGTACAGGGCGACGGCGCGGCGGCAAAAATCGCGGCGGCGCTGGGCCTGGCCTCGGCGCGCGCCGAATGCGATGTGCTGATCCTGGCCCGCGGCGGCGGCTCGCTGGAGGATCTCTGGAGCTTCAACGAGGAGATCGTGGCGCGCGCCATTCGCGACTCGGCCATCCCGGTAATTTCCGGCGTCGGTCACGAGGTCGATTTCACGATCGCGGATTTCGCCGCGGACCGCCGCGCGCCGACACCCTCCGGCGCGGCCGAAGTCGCCGTGCCGGACGCCGCGGAGTGGCTGCGCCGCCTGAACAAGGACTCGGGCCGGCTGCGGTTGGCCATGCAACGCCGGCTGGGCGCGCTGGCGGAACGCCTCGAGTGGCAGCGGCGGCGGCTTGAAGTGACGCACCCGGGCCATCGCCTGCGCCAGCACGGCCAGCGGCTGGACGAACTCGAAACACGCTTGCGACGCGCCGCGGCCGCCGGTCTCGAACGCGCCCGCCACCGCGTCGAAGTCGCTGCACGCACGCTGCATACGGTGAGCCCGCTGGCGACCCTGGATCGAGGTTATGCCATCGTCACGCACACCGCAGACGGCAGCATTCTCTACTCGGCCGAGCAGGCGGCTGCCGGCGAGCAGATTGAGGTTCGGCTGGCGCGCGGCGGGCTGTCCGCCACAGTGACCGGGCGAAAAACCTGACCTAGCTCTTGTCGAAGTAGCGCGCAATCACCGGCCGGAAACCGTCCATGTCGACGAGAAAGGAATCGTGCCCCTGCAAGGACGGCAAGGCGACGAATTCCACCTCGCGACCGGGGCGCTCGAGGCACTCGGCCAGCTGTTCCTGCTCGTGCAGCGGAAACAGGAAATCGGTTTCCACCCCGATGACCAGCGCCCGGTCCACGCCCGGCTTGGAGAGTTCGGTGGCCATACAGCCGCTGTGCTCAGCGACGTCGAACAGGTCCATGGCGCGCGACAGGTAAAGATAGCAGTTGGGATCGAACTGGCCGACGAACTTGTTCGCATGGTGCTCGAGGTAGGACTCGATCTCGAAATCCACGCCGAACTGGTCGCCCGCGTCGTGTTCGCCGCCGGCGCGCTCGCGCCCGAAGCGCTGGTCCCATTCCTCGGCGGAGCGATAAGTGATCATGCCGAGCTTGCGCGCCAGCCGCATCCCGAGCAGCGGCGGCTGGTCGGCGGCATATTCGCCATTCTGCCAGGCCGGATCGGAACGAATGATTTCGCGTTGCAGCGAACGCAGGGAAATCGCGAAGGCCGTGGAGCGGGCCGCCGACGAGATGGCCACCAGGCCGCGACTCATCTCGGGGAACAGGGTGCAAAAAGCCAGTGCCGACATGCCGCCGAGCGAGGGGCCGATGACGGTGTGCAACTTGCGGATGCCGAGATGGCGCACGACTTCGCGCGCCCCGGCGGCAATGTCCTCGACCGTGAGCACCGGGAATTGCAGGCGGTACGGCTCGCCGGTGCGCGGATCAATCGAGGCGGGCCCCGTCGTGCCGAAGCAGCTGCCGATCGAGTTCACGCAAATGACGAACCAGCGGCGCGTGTCGATGGGGCGGCCCGGCCCGACCATTTCTTCCCACCAGCCGGAAGCCGGGTCGTCGGGCGAGGATGCGGCGTGCGCCGAGGGCGACAGGCCAGTGAACAACAGCACCGCATTGTTGGCCTGCTGGTCGAGTTCGCCCCAGGTCTCGTAGGCGACATCGAGCCGCGGCAGGATGCCGCCGCGATGCATCTGGAACGGCGCGGCCAGCCGCACGAAGCGGCGTGCCCCGGTGGCGGCGCGGGCTTCACTCGGCGCGAACGCCGGCACCGTGATTACTTTGCTTTCCTGGCTCATCGCTACTCGTACTCCCGGCCGTTCAGCGCCGCTTCTTGACGTGCCGCAGCAGGCGTTCGCGCTTCTTCTGCTGGCGCGGCGTCAACGGGTTACGCCGTCCCGCGTAGGGATTATCACCCGATCTCAGCTCGATGCGCACCGGGGTGCCCTGCAAGCGAAACACCTTGCGGTAGATATTGGCAAGATAGCGCCGGTATGTGTCGGGCAGCAATTCCGCCTGGCTGCCGTGTACGACGATGACCGGCGGGTTGCGCCCGCCCTGGTGAGCATAGCGCAGCTTGATACGCCGACCGCGCGACAACGGCGGCTGGTGCGCCGTGACGGCATCCTGCAGGATGCGCGTCAGCTCGGGCGTCGGCATATCGCGATGCGCGGCGGCGTGGCTGGCGTCGACCAGCGCAAACAGGTCGCCGACGCCGGTGCCGTGCAGGGCGGAGATGAACTGGAGCGGCGCATAGTCCACGAAGGGCAGCTTCAGATCCAGCTGGCGCCGCACCGTGTCCCGCTGCTCCGGCGGCAGGCCGTCCCACTTGTTGACTGCAATGACCATGGCGCGGCCACGCTCGGCCGCCAGCCCGAGCAGGCTGGCGTCCTGGTCGGTAACGCCGTCGCGCGCGTCCAGCACGGCGATGACCACCGATGCGGCGTCGATTGCGCCAAGCGTCTTGATGATGCTGAATTTTTCGACGACATCGGAGACGCGCGAGCGGCGTCGCACGCCGGCGGTATCGACCAGCGTATAACGTTGCCCGTCGCGCTCGAACGGCACTTCGACGGCGTCGCGGGTCGTGCCGGGCAGATCATAAGCCACCAGCCGATCCTCGCCGATCATGCGGTTGATCAGCGTGGACTTGCCCACATTGGGGCGGCCGATCACGGCAACCCGGATAGTGTCCTCGGCGCGTTCGGGGGCGTCCGCCGCATCAGGCCCCGGGAACGGCGCCATGACTTCGTCCATCAGCGCCCGCACGTTGTCGCCATGCGCCGACGAAATCACGACCGGTTCGCCGATACCGAGGCGATGGAACTCGGCCACCACCATCGCCGGTGACTGGCCCTCGGCCTTGTTGACCACCAGCGTAATGGGCCGACCGCGCCGCCGCAGCAGCGTAGCGACCTGTTCGTCGCCGCCGGTCAGCCCCTCGCGCGCGTCCACCATGAACAGCACCACGTCGGCCTCGTCGAGCGCATGCAGCGTCTGGCGCGCCATCAACCCGTCGAGGGCATCCTGCTCGCCCGTCAGGCCGCCCGTGTCCACCACGATATAAGGCACCGGCCCGACGCGGCCGAAGCCGTACTGCCGATCCCGAGTCAGTCCCGGCAGGTCGGCGACCAGGGCGTCGCGCGAGCGCGTCAGGAAATTGAACAGCGTGGACTTGCCGACGTTCGGCCTGCCCACCAGCGCGACGACGGGGAGCATCGCGGGCGAGGCCTCAGCCCCGCGGCTCCGCACGCAGGGCGTAGACGCGATCGTCCTCATCCTGGACGACAAGTACCTCCCCGCTGGAGACCGGGGCATTGACGAAGGCCGCCCGGCCCGCGCGATAACGCGCCTGGATGGTGCCCGTAACTGCATCCAGCCAATGCAGCCAGCCGTCGAAGTCACCGACCACCACGCTTTGCCCGAACGGCGTCGGCGCGGTGAGGCGGCGCATGCGCAAAGCCTCCTGGCGCCACAACTCGGCACCGCTCGCGCGGTTCAGCGCGACCACTTCGTCGTTCACGTCGACCACGTAAACGCTGGTCCAGTCGACACTCAGCCCGTGGTAGCTCGATATCTCGGCGGTCCAGAGGATTTGCCCGCTCTCGATGGCCAGGTTGGCCAAGCGACCCCCATAACTGGCCGCATAGACATCCTGGCCGATGATCTGCGGCGTCGTATCGATGTCGGCCAGGCGTTCGATCTCGGTACGGCCACGCCCGACGGCGACCACGCTTTCCCACAGGGTCTCGCCGTCGCGCAACGAGTAGGCGCCGAGGCGACCGGTGTCGAAGCCCGCCACGACCGTATTGCCCGCGATCGCCGGCCCGGCCGTGCCGCGCAGCGAGAGGCGCGGCGGCCGATGCTCGACCATCCACAACTCGCGCCCGGTCTCGACGGACAGGCCGCGCAGGCGACCGTCCACGGTGCGCACCACGACCACCGACGGGGATAGTGCGGGCGCCGCCAACACTTCACCCGACACCTGGACGCGCCAGCGCTCCGCGCCGTCGGCAATCTCCAGCGCCGCCACCAGGCCGCTCGTGCTGCCGACCACGACCAGCCCGCGACCGACCCCGGGACCCGCGGAAAGCTGCAGGCCGGTATCCGTCGTCCACTGGCTGCGCCCGGTTTCGAGATCCAGCGCGTGTACCCGGCCGTTGCGGCCCGCCGCATACACGCGACCGCCCTCGACGGCCGGGCGCAGCGCGAGATTCAACAGTTCAGAGCCCGAACCCACCCGGGTGTCCCAGGCCTTGCTGATCGACAACACGGGCTGGATGTCGGTCAGTTCCGCCGGCGGTTCGATGGGTTCGTCTTTTTTGCCGAACACGCCGCAGCCGCCCAACAGCAGCGGCAGCAGGATCGGCCAGGCCGCCCACGAGCTGAATCGCTTCCTCACGAGCGCTCGCCACCGGCGGCATTTTCCAACGCCTCGAGCTTGAGCCGGACAAATTCCTCGTCGATGATGCCGCCCACTGGCCCGGCGCCGGCCAGGGCCTGCTGGTAAGCATCGCGGGCACCCGCCGCATCGCCACGCGCGGCCAGGATGTCTCCCTCTACCTCGGCCAGCGCCGCGGCGAATGCGCCGGCGTCCACGCCGCGCACGAGGCCCAGTGCACGTTCATCGTTGCCCTCGGCCGCGAGCAGGCGAGCCAGCCGCAAGCGCGCGATCAGCTTGAGCTGCGGGTCACGCGCATCGCTGAACACCTGCTCCAGCTGGTCGATCGCCAGGTCCCGGTCGCCGGCGCGCACCGCGGCCGCCGCCAGCGCCAGCCGGCCTTGCTGCAGGTAGGGCGAGGAGCCATGCCCGGCGGCCAGCTGGTCCACGCCGAGACGGGCTTCTTCAACCCGCTCTTCCATGGCGGCCTCGGCCACCACGGCATAAATCGTGGAGGCCTGCTCCGCGCGCGTGATGGTGTGGTTCTGCCACCAGTTCCAGCCGGCCAGCGCCAGTACGCCGCCGCCGATGCCCACGATGATCCAGGCGCCATTTTCCTTCCACCACTGGCGGATCCGGTCTACCTGTTCGCGTTCCGAGAGATAATCGTCCACTTCGTTCTCCGTCGCCGGTCTGTTCAGCCGGCGTCCCTGTACAAGGTTTCCCTGTCAGCTGCGTTCTGCAGCGACACATTCGATCAGACGCGCCCGCAGCGCGTCTTGTTCCATCGCCTGCTGCTCGTCCCTGCTGCGCAGTGGTTTGACGAGCACCCGGCCGGCAGCAAGTTCCGCATCGCCAAGGATCAGCGCGAGCGCCGCACCGCTCTTGTCGGCCTTTTTCATGGCGGCCTTCAGGGAGCCGCCGCCGCAATGGGTCAGCACGCGCAGCCCCGCAACGCCATCGCGCAGCGACTCGGCCAGCGCCAGCATCGCCACCTGGGCCGAGTCGCCGAGGCCCACGAGATAAGCATGGGGGAGCGGCACGGCCGGCGCGTTTTCCTGCACCAGTTCGACCAGCCGCTCCATGCCCAGCGCCCAGCCGATCGCCGGGGTTGCCCGGCCGCCCAGCTGCTCCACCAGGCCGTCGTAGCGCCCGCCGCTGCAGACCGCCGCCTGGGCGCCGAGCCGGTCGGTCAGCCATTCGAACACCGTCCGGCTATAGTAATCCAGCCCGCGCACCAGCCGCGGGTTAACCCGGTAGGTCACTCCCGCCGCATCCAGGGCCGCCTGCAGCTGGCCGAAATGCTCAGCCGATTCGGCGTCCAGGTGGTCGGTGATGGATGGTGCCGCCGCGATCAGGCTTGCGAGCTCGGGGTTCTTGCTGTCGAGGATCCGCAGTGGATTCTGTGCCAGCCGCCGCAGGCTGTCGGCATCGAGCGCCGCCCGGTGATCATGGAAATACTCGACCAGCAAGTCCCGGTAGATTGCGCGCGATGCGCTCGTCCCCAGCGAGTTCAACTCGAGACGCAAGCCGTCCAGACCCAGTGAACGCCACAGCCGCGCGGACATCAGGATCAATTCCGCGTCCACGTCCGGGCCCGTAAAACCCAGCGCTTCGGCCCCCAGCTGGTGAAACTGCCGATAGCGACCCTTCTGCGGTCGCTCGTAGCGAAACATCGGTCCCGCGTACCACAGCCGCTGCTGCTGGTTATGTATCAGGCTGTTGCTGATGGCCGCGCGCACACAGCTGGCAGTCGCCTCCGGCCGCAAGCTCAACTGATCGCCGTTGCGGTCCTGGAAACTGTACATTTCCTTTTCGACGATGTCGGTGACTTCGCCGATGGAACGACTGAACAGTTCGGTCCGCTCGACGATGGGCACACGCAACTCGGAATACCCATAGGCCATGAAAACATCGCGCGCCACCGACTCGACCCACTGCCAGGTCGGCGTTGCCGCCGGCAATATGTCGTTCATGCCCCGGATGGGCTGGATCACGGCCGCCATGAAAATCTCCCGGAATCAGCCAGCGCCGCCGCCGACCGTCAGTCGGGCGGTGCCGTCCGTGCGTGCTGCTCGCAGCGCGATCGGCGCGTCGTCCACGGTCAGCCGCACGCCCTCGGCGTTGCCAAGAAACACCGACAAGGGCGCCGTACCGCGCAACCGGGCGACTTCGCCGGCGCGATACAGCCGGTAGGCCAAGCGACGCTCCTCGGCGTCGTGGACCTCCAGCCAGCAATCCTCGCTGAACTCGAAACGCAGCTCGGCCGTGCCAGGCACAGGCGCGGCGGGTGCCGGGATCTCGGCCACGATCCGCTCCACCCGGCGCGGCTCCGGCACGGCTGCGGGCGCGGCTTCGGGTACGGCTTCGGGTACGGCTTCGGGTACGGCTGCGGGCGCGAGTTCTGCGGGCGACCTCATGACGCCGGCATCGCCAGTCGCATCCACCAAGACCCCCGGTTCGGGGGTCGGCTCGCGCGACGCGACGCGCGGTTCCTGCGGCGGCGTAAATTCCAGCCCGGCCACCGGCCGGGTAGTCGGCGCCGCCGGCGCTGCGCCGTTCGGGTCCGGTCCCATCAGCCACCAGGTGCCACCGATCGCCACGCTGACCAGCAGGACGCCTGCAAGAGAACCGGCCCAACCGGGAATGACGCGCGGCGGCGGCGCCCCCGGCGTCAGCACCGGCAGTATTTCCTCTGGCCGCGGTGTGGCGCAGCAGGTTTCGTAGGCAGAAATCAGTTCCTGCGGGGGGATGTCGAGCAGCACTGCAGCCCGCCGCAGGTAGCCGCGCACGAACACCACGCCGCCGAAACTGGCATGGTCGTCCTGCTCGAGCGCATGCAGCCGGCTGACGGGCAAGCACAACTCGGCCGCCAGCCGCTCTGCGGTCCAGCCCGCGCGCTCGCGGGCCGCGCGCAGTTGCATGCCGGGCGACAACAGGGTCGACGATGGCTCGCCGGCCACGGATTCGATTTTGTCAGTCACGATTCAGGCTCCTCGCCTCGCGCGAATCAGGGAATTCCCGCCGCAGCCGGCTGGCGTACTGTTCGGCTGCACGGGCATCGCCGGCGGCGCTCTCGATGCGATGCCCGAGCGCCAGGCTCGAGGCCGAATGCGGCGAAAAAGCCTCGAAGCGCTGCAAGAATGCGCGCGCCTGCAGGGTGCGCTCGGTCTCCAGGCTGAGATCCGCAAGTTGCAGCAGCGCTTCGGCGTGGCTGCGATTCTGATCCAGGGCGCGGCGGAAATAGTTCTCGGCCAGCTCGGTGTCGGGGATGCCGCGCGCGCACACGCCGGCGTTGGTCAGGGCAGCCTCCGGCGTCCGGTAGAAGGCATTGTTGGCCACCATTTCGAAATGACGAATGCCCTCGCGACGGTCGCCCTGGCGGCAAAGAAAGCCGCCGTAATTGTTCAGCTGGTTGGGATCATCGGGCGCCAGGCGGGTCGCGCGGCGCAGGTGCGTGCGCGCCCGCTCCACGTCGCCGGCGCGCTCGTACAGAATGCCGAGCGCGGCGTGCGCCGCCGGCAGCGATGGATTCTGTTGCACGGCGCGCTCGAGTTTCTCCCGCGCGCCCTCCAGGTCGCCGCGCTGCAGATAACTCATGCCCAGCTGGACGTTGTAACGCGCCGCGTCCGTTTCCGACACCTGGCTGTTCTGCGGCGTACTGGCACAGCCGGCCAGCATGCCGGCTACGCACAGCAGCACGACCCGCCAACGCATCAGGACGCCCTCGCGGCGACACTGACCAGCTTGCTGCCAAGCCGGAAGCGGACCCGGTCGTTGACCTGGCCGGCGAGCTGGCCGCAGGCCGCGTCGATGTCGTCCCCGCGGGTGCGCCGGATGGTAGTGCGAATGCCCTTGCGCAGCAGGAACTCCCGGCAACGCTCGATCACCGGCAGCGGCGAACGGCGGAACTCGGTGCCCGGGAACGGGTTGAACGGGATCAGGTTCACCTTGGCCGGACGGTGGGCAAGCAATTTTGCCAGGCGGCGCATATCTTCCTCCCGGTCGTTGATGCCATCGAGCATTACGTACTCGAACGTAATGTGGCGGCCGGCGCCGCGCTCGGCATAGCGCCAGCAGGCTGCGAGCAGCTCTTCGATCGGGTGGCGTCGATTGATCGGTACGAGCTGGTCGCGCAGCGCATCGTCGGCCGCATGCAGGGAGACCGCCAGGGCGACATTGCATTCCTCGCCGAGGCGATCCATCTGGGGCACGAGCCCGGAAGTGCTCACGGTCACGCGCCGACGCGATATGTTGAAACCGAAATCATCGATCAATACCTTGATCGCCGGCACCACGTTGCGGAAGTTCGCCAGCGGTTCGCCCATGCCCATGAACACCACGTTCGTGACGATCCGGTCGCCGTCGACCCGATAGCCGAGCTCGCGATTTGCCATCCACACCTGGCCGACGATATCGGCCGCGGACAGGTTGCGATTGAAGCCCTGCTTGCCGGTCGCGCAGAAGGCGCAATCCATCGCGCAACCCACCTGGCTGGAGATGCACAAGGTGCCGCGCGCCGGTTCCGGAATAAACACGGTTTCGATGGCCTGGCCACCGTCCATGGACAGCATCCACTTGCGCGTGTCGTCGCCGGCATGATGCAGCGAGCGAATTTCGGGCGGCTGGATTTTAGCGATCTCGGCCAGCTTGGCGCGCAGCGGCCTGGACACGTTGGTCATCGCCTCGAAGTCCGCGATACCAAAGCGGTACATCCAGCTCATGAGCTGGCGCGCGCGGAAAGGTTTCTCGCCGAGGCCGACGAAAAAGGCTTCCAGCTCCTCGCGGGACATCCCCAGCAGGTTGACGCGCGCGTCGTTCATGGACTGCTCAGCGCGTCCTCGGGCAGATGTCGCGACCCGCGAAGAAAAATGTGATTTCCTGGCGGGCCGTGTCGACCGCGTCGGAACCGTGCACGATGTTTGCTTCGATACTGTCGGCGAAATCGGCGCGAATCGTGCCCTTGTCAGCCTTGGCCGGGTCTGTCGCGCCCATGATCTCGCGGTGATTCGCGATGGCGTTGTCGCCCTCGAGCACGCTCACCATCACCGGCCCGGAGGTCATGTAGGACACCAGGTCGTTATAGAACGGCCGCTCGCGATGCACCGCGTAAAACGCGCCGGCGTCGGCCGCCGACAGGTGCACCATGCGCGCCGCGACGACTTGCAGGCCGCCGGCCTCGAAGCGCCGGTAAATTTCGCCGATCAGGTTCTTCTGGACGCCGTCGGGCTTGATGATAGAGAGCGTGCGTTCGATCGCCATTGGGTTCCCTTTGTTTCAGTCTTGGTTTCAGCCAAAAATCGTTGCAAAACCGCATCCTGCGGCCACAACCTAAACTCCGTGAAAACGGAGCGCGCAACGGATTATCTTACTGCGACGGGACCCGGGCGTACAATCAGACGCTGAAGCTTTCGCCGCAGCCGCACTCGCCCTTGACGTTCGGATTGCGGAACAGGAAGGCCTCGTTCAGGCCCTGTTTGACGAAATCCACCTCCGTGCCATCGATCAGCTTGAGGTGCTCCGGGTCAACGAATACGCGCACTTCGTGGGCCTCGAAAACCACGTCATCGCCACCCACTTTATCTGCATAATCAACCACATATGCCCAACCCGAGCAGCCGGTTCGCTTCACGCCCAGGCGGATGCCGGCGCCGCCGCCGCGGCGCGCCAGGTAATTCTTGACGCGCGTGGCCGCGGACTCAGTGAGGGTAATCGCCATCGTCTCGCACTCCTCTCGATCCTGTGTCCACCGGACGCCCGGTGGAACCGTATTTTAACGCCGTCCCTCGGGTTGTCCCGCAAAACAGGCGCGCAAAGCATCTTCGACCACCAGCAGGCTGCCAAGTTTATGCGGTGGCGCCTCCAGTAAGGCCGCCAGGCGCTGCGGGTCCAGCCAATCCAGGTCGCCGACGCTGCGCCCCTCGGCCTGCTCCGCAACCCACGAGGCGGCGGCTATGACATGCGGACAACCGTAAGCGCGAAAGCGGCACTCCGCAACCCGACCGTCGCGTACCCTCGCCTCGAACTCGACCCGCACGCCGCGGCCGACTTCCCCGGCGCCGCCAGCCCAGTGCTCGGTCGGCGCCGCCAAGACGCGGCCGTGGCGCGGTGCGGTCTCGAAACGATTACGCACTTCGCCGGAGTAGTCGAGCTGTGCAGCTGCTGTATTCATATTGCCTCCCCGCCGGCTGCGTGGCCCGCCGATGCCGGCGCCAGCGCGCGTAGCCGGCCCACCTGTTCCCTGACCACGCGAATCGCATGGTCCACTTCCGCGGCGGTCGTAAACCGCCCGAGGCTGAAGCGCAGCGAACTCTGCGCCAGCTGGTCATCGCGCCCCAGGGCGCGCAGCACGTAGGAGGCGTCGCGGCTGGCCGAAGTGCACGCCGAGCCGCTGGACAGGGCCAGCTCCCGCAGCGCGAACAACAGGCTTTCACCTTCCACGCCCTCGAAACAAACGCTGAGCAGGCCGGCGACACGCCGCTCGGGATCGCCGTTGATATGTACGCCGCCCAGGCCGACGATTCCCGTCCACAAGCGATCGCGCAGCGCCCGCAAGCGTTCTGCTTCGGCCGCCTGCTCCGCAGCGGCAATACGAAAGGCTTCGCCCATGCCGACGACCTGGTGGGTCGCGAGGGTCCCCGAGCGCATGCCCCATTCGTGGCCGCCCCCGTGGATCAGCGGCTCGAGGCGGCTTTTCGGACTGCCCCGCAGATACAGGGCACCGGCGCCCTTCGGGCCATAAACCTTGTGCGCCGACACGGACAACATGTCCGCGCCGAGCTCATCGACATTCACCGGCAGCTTGCCGGCCGCCTGCGCGGCGTCGACGTGAAACAGCACGGCGCGCTCGCGGCACAACCGGCCGATCGGCGCCAGTTCATTGATCGTGCCGATTTCGTTATTCACGAACATCACCGAGACCAGCACGGTGTCGGATCGCAGCGCGGGCTCGATCTCGTCGGCGGTCACGATGCCACCCGGTCCCGGCGTGACGTAGGTGACCCGCCAGCCTTCTTTCTCGAGCTGGCGACACGTATCGAGCACCGCCTTGTGTTCCGTGCGGCTGGTGACGATATGGCGGCCGCGGTCGGCGTGGAAGCGCGCCGCGCCCGTGATAGCCAGGTTGTTCGACTCGGTCGCACCGGATGTCCAGATGATCTCGGTGGGCCTGGCGCCGAGCAGCGCGGCGACTTCGAGGCGCGCGGCCTCGACCCGGCCGCGCGCGGCGCGCCCGGGGGCGTGCGAGCTGGAGGCCGGATTCGCGAAACAGCCATCCCGGCCGAGGCACTCGACCATGCGCGCGACGACACGGTCGTCCACCGGCGTGGTCGCGGCATAATCGAAATAAATTGGTGTGCGCATATCTTTCATCTTGTTGGCCGTCGGCCGGCTGGCCGGCCGCGCGAGTACCTTAACGCGTCCGGCCGTGCGGCGTCTCATCGCGTGCCTGTTCGGCGGCCACGACCGGCTGTGTCCCGCCGGGCCGCGGCTCCAGGGCGCTGAGGATCCCCCGCAGGATTCTGACCTCGCGCTCTTCCGGAAGTGCCCTGCTGAACAGCCGCCGTATCCGCAGCATGAGGTGACGCGGGTTGGCGGGGTTCAGAAATCCGGCCGCCACCAGGGTCCGTTCCAGGTGCGCATAGAAACGCTCCAGGTCCGCCACGGTGGCCAGCGGATCAGGCCGTTCGCGGGCTGGCTCGGGGGCGGCTGAGGCCAGCATTGCCAGGCGCAGCTCATAACTCACCACCTGCACCGCCATGGCGAGATTGAGCGAGCTGTAATCCGGGCTGGTCGGGATGTGCAGCAACGCGTGACAGCTGGCCAGCTCGTCGTTGCTCAGCCCGCTGCTCTCGCGCCCGAATACCACCGCCGCTTCGCCATGCGCACTCTCGGCCAGCAGTCGCGGCGCGGCCTCGCGGGGCGCCAGGGTCGAAAACGACAGTCCGCGCAGCCGCGCGCTGGCGCCGACCACGAACCGACAATCGGCCAGCGCCTCCTCGAGGCTGGCGCAGACCCGCGCCTGGTCCAGCACGGCGTCCGCGCCGGCGGCCCGCGCGGTGGCTTCCTCGCTCGGGAAGGCGCGCGGCGCGACCAGGGTCAGCCGGTCCAGGCCCATGGTGCACATGGCGCGCGCGGCTGCGCCGATATTGCCCGGGTGGGTCGTGCCGACCAGCACGATGCGGATGGGAATACTCATTGGCGTCGAAAGGCCTGCAGGAAGCGGGACGAGTTGTTATTCTAACCGGCTGTAACCGGCTCTGGCGCGCGACAGGGCATACCGCCCGCCCCGCCGGAGGAGAGAACCTAATGCATCCCATGTTGAACATCGGCGTTCGCGCCGCGCGCCGCGCCGGCGACCTGATCGTCCGCCACATAAACCAGCTGGACGCCATCAAGATCGACTCCAAGGGCCGCTACGACTTCGTCAGCGAAGTCGATCGCATGGCCGAAGACGACATCATCCGCACCGTGCAGCGCAGTTATCCGGACCATGCCTTCCTCGCGGAGGAAAGTGGCGCGAGCCCGGCCAGCGCGGAGGCCGAGTATGTCTGGATCATCGATCCGCTCGACGGCACAACCAACTTTCTGCACGGCTTCCCGGTATTTTGCGTTTCCATCGCGGTGATGCACCGTGGCCGGCTCGAGCACGGCGTGATCTACGACCCGCTGCGCCAGGAACTGTTCACCGCCAGCCGCGGCGCCGGCGCCACCGTGGACGGGCGCAAAATGCGCGTCAGCGACGCCCGCCTGCTGGAGAAGTCGCTGATCGGCACCGGCTATCCCTACAAGGAAGACTCCGCATGGCTGGACGCCTACATGGGGATGCTGAAGTCCGTGATCCGGGAAACTTCCGGCGTGCGCCGCCCGGGCGCGGCGGCCCTGGACCTGGCCTACGTGGCGGCAGGCCGGCTGGACGGTTTCTGGGAAATCGGCCTGAATATCTGGGACATCGCCGCGGGCGTGCTGATGATCCAGGAGTGCGGCGGCATCGTCACCGACCTGGTCGGGCGCGACGGCTGGCAGCAGAACGGCAACGTGGTCGCCGGCAACCCCAAGATCCACGAGGCGCTGCTCACGCTGATCGAACCGCACCTGACCCCCGAGCTACGCGCGCAGCCGGCGGCCCGCGCGTAACACGCAAACCACGCGAACCACGCGTGCGCGGCTAGGGGAGCACGCCGGACGATTCGTCTTCGTCCTTGGCCTGCGGCGGGATGAGGTCGATGGTCGTGACCTTGAGCGCCAGGGCCGTGGCGCTGGCGATATAGATCGAGGAGTAGGTGCCCACCAGCACGCCGATGATCAGCGCGACCGAAAAGCCGGAGATCGCCTCGCCGCCGAGAAAATACAGCGACAGCAGCACCAGCAAGGTCGTCACGCCGGTCATGATGGTGCGCGACAGCGTCTGGTTCAGGGAGGCGTCCATCACTTCCTCGGTGGACTTGCGCCGCATCTTCAGCATGTTTTCGCGAATGCGGTCGAAGATGACGATGGTGTCATTGAGCGAGTAGCCGATGACCGCCAACACCGCTGCGAGCACCGCCAGGTCGAAAGCCAGCTGGATGATGGAGAAAATCCCCAGCGTGATGATCACGTCATGCACCAGCGCCGCGACGGCGCCGAGCGAAAATTTCCACTGGAAGCGGAACGACACGTAGGCGAGGATCAGCAACAGGGCGAACAGCGTCGCCATGCCGCCCGCCTCCGCCAGTTCACGACCCACCTGCGGCCCGACGAATTCGACGCGGCGCAATTCGGCCGCGGCGTCCACCGTGCGCAGCACCTGCATGACCCGGTCGCGGGTGTCGCTCGGGTCGGCGCCTTCCTCGGCCAGCAACTGGACGGTGACTTCGCGCGAGCTGCCGAAATGCTGCACGACCGAGCGGTCGATGCCCGCGTCCTCGAGCGCCGCGCGAATCGGCGGCAGGTCCACGGATTCCGGGAACCCCGCCTCGATCACCACGCCGCCGCGGAACTCGATGCCGAAATTGAGCCCGCGCACCGCCAGCGACGCCAGCGACACAATGATCAGCACGGCCGAGATGATAAAGGCCACTTTCCTGACCTTGAGGAACTCGATATGCGATTCGATCTTGAAAAAATCCATCCGGACCGTCTCCTCAGATCGGCAGCGCCTGGACGCGCCGGCCGCCGTACAAGCCGTTGACCACGGCGCGGGTGCCGACGATGGCCGTAAACATGGAAGTGATGATGCCGAGCGACAGCGTCACCGCAAAACCGCGGATCGGGCCGGTGCCGAAGGTGAACAACACGACGGCCGCAATCAGCGTCGTGACGTTGGCGTCGGCAATGGACGAAAAGGCCTTTTCGTAGCCGGCGTGGATGGCCGCCTGCGGCGTGTTGCCGTTGCGGATCTCCTCGCGTATTCGTTCGAAAATGAGCACGTTGGCGTCCACGGCCATGCCGACCGTCAAGACGATGCCGGCGATGCCGGGCAAGGTCAGCGCCGCCTGCAGCATCGACAGCAGGGCGATGACGAGCACCAGGTTGGTCAGCAGCGCCAGGTTGGCGACCAGGCCGAACACGCGGTAGTACAGCCCCATGAACACCACCACCAGCAGGAAGCCGAAGGCGACGGCCAGCATGCCGCGCTCGATGTTCTCCTGGCCGAGGCTCGGGCCGATGGTGCGTTCTTCGACCTTGAAAATAGGCGCGGCCAGCGAGCCGGCGCGCAGCAACAAGGCAAGGTCCCGGGCTTCGAGCGGATCGAGGCCGGTGATCCGGAAGCGGTTCGAGAACACGCCACGGATCGTGGCCACGCTGATGACGCGCTCTTCCGTGCGGGTCACTTCCTCGAAGACGCCGTTGCGCTCCACGGTGTCGCGCTTCTGCTCGATGAACACCACCGCCATGCGCCGGTTCAGGTTGGCGCGCGTGGTCTCGCCCATCCGGCGGGCGCCGCGCGCATCCAGGTTCACGAACACCGCGGGCTGGCCCTCGTCGAAACCGGACGAGGCACCGGTCAACTGGTCGCCGGTGACGATGATCTCCCGGCGCAACAGCACCGGTTGCCCGTGCCGGTCTTCGTACAGGGCGGAGCCGAGCGGCGCCCGACCGCGCTCGGCGGCCTCGAAGGGACTATTGACCTCGTCCACGAGCCGGAACTCCAGCGTCGCAGTCGCACCGAGCACGCGCTCGGCCTGCGCCGGATCCTGGATGCCCGGCAACTGCACGACAATGCGGTCGCCGCCCTGGCGCTGAACCACCGGCTCGGAGACGCCCAGTTCGTTGACGCGATTACGCAGCGTGATGGTGTTTTGCTCGATCGCAAAATCCTGGCGCTCGCGCACCTGGTTATCGCTCATGCGCACGATCAGCTCAAAATCGCCGCCGACCTGCCGCTCCCTGGTGACGAGATCGCGGTCCGCATCGGCAATCACCCGGGCGGCGGCGCGGCGGTCGTCTTCGTTCTCGAGCACCACCCGCACCACGTCGCCGTCGCGCCGCACCGACTTGTAACGGATCCGGGCATCGCGCAGCAGCGTGCGGAAATCGGCCTCGTAGCGATCCAGCGCCTGGCTGATCGCGGCGTCCATGTCCACCTCGAACATGAAGTGCACGCCGCCGCGCAGGTCGAGGCCCAGGCTCAACGGCTTGAGTCCCACAGCGCGGAAAAATGCCGGCGTGCGCGGCGCCAGCGTCAGGGCTGCGACATAGCCGCGGCCAAGCTGCTCGCGCAACAGGTCCAGCGCCCGGAGCTGGTCTTCCACGTCCGGAAAATGCACCGTGACACGACCATCCTCGAGATAGCTGGGACCATGAGCGAGGCCGCGGGCGTCCAGGATCGCGTTGACACGCTCATGCGCCGTGGCGTCCAGCGGCTGCCCGGTGTCGGCCGTGATCTGCACGGCAGGCGCGTCACCGAACAGGTTCGGCAGGGCGAACACGATGCCGGCCAGCACGATCGCGACAACGAGCAAATTCTTCCAGAGAGGAAAACGATTAAGAACCACGGGTATTTCCTGGCGGCCGGCCGATCAGACGGACTTGTAGGTGCCCTTGGGCAGAACGGCGATGACGGTCTGGCGCTGGATACTCAGTTCCACGCCGTCCGCGACTTCGACCTTGAGAAACTGTTCACCGGTGCCGTTGATACGGCCGACAATGCCGCCGCCGGTGATCACCTCGTCGCCGGTCTTGAGTTCCGCGACCATGTTCCGGTGCTCCTTGGCGCGCTTGGTCTGCGGCCGGATCAGCAGGAAATAGAAGATCACGAATATCAGGATGAGCGGCAGGAAACTCAGGAAAGGATCGGTCTGGCCGCCTTCCTGGGCCCACGCGTTTGAAATGAAGAAATCCATCGAATTAAGTCCCCGGGATTGGGCCGCCCGGAACCGGGCGGCTGTAAAACAGCGGGCTATTATGCCACGACACGCGCGCCATGCCTCATTCCTCGCCAATTCTCCGGGCGTAGAACTCGCGGCGCCAGTCCTGGAAGCGGCCGGCCTCGATGGCCGCCCGCATCTGCGCCATCAGGTCCAGGTAGAAATACAGGTTATGGATGGTGTTCAGGCGGGCGCCGAGAATTTCGTTACAGCGCTCCAGGTGCCGCAGGTAAGCGCGCGAATAATGGGCACAAGTGTAGCAACCGCAAGCCGGGTCGATGGGTCCGGTGTCCTCGCGGTGCCGGGCATTGCGAATGCGCAGTGTGCCGCGGTGGGTGAACAGGTAGCCATTGCGCGCGTTGCGCGTCGGCATGACGCAATCGAACATGTCGATGCCCTGGGCCACCGACTCCACCAGGTCCTCCGGCGTCCCCACGCCCATCAGGTAGCGCGGCCGGTCGGCCGGCAGCAAGGGCTCCACGGCCGCGATGATGGCCTCGCGCTCCGCGGCCGTTTCGCCGACCGACAGGCCGCCGAGGGCGTAGCCGTCGAAGCCCAGCTCCAGCAGGCCGGCCAGCGAGGCCTGGCGAAGCGCGGGGTACATGCCGCCCTGGACGATGCCGAACAGCGCCGCCGGGTGGTCGCCATGGGCGCTGCGGCAACGGGCCGCCCAGCGCAGCGACAGCTCCATCGATTCGCGCGCCTGCTGCTCCGTCGCCGGGTGAGGCGTGCACTCGTCGAATACCATGACGATATCCGCGCCCAGCGCGTGCTGGATTTCCATGGAGCGCTCCGGCCCGAGGAACACCTGCGCGCCGTCCACGGGCGAAGCAAAGCGCACGCCCTGTTCGGAAATCTTGCGCAGCTCGGCCAGGCTCCAGACCTGGAACCCGCCGGAATCCGTCAGGATCGGCCCGTCCCAATGCATGAAGCCATGCAGCCCGCCATGCGCGGCGACAATCTGTTCGCCGGGACGGAGCATGAGGTGGAAGGTGTTGCCGAGAATGATGCGCGCGCCCAGCGACTGCAGCTCCTCGGGCGTCATCGCCTTGACGGTGCCGTAGGTGCCGACCGGCATAAAGACCGGCGTTTCGACCACGCCGCGCGGAAATTCGAGGCGGCCGCGGCGCGCGCCGCCGTCTTTTGCCAGCAACTCGAATTTCATGTCGTCTCCTCGCGCACGCCCGGCGCGGGCGTCAGCAACATCGCATCACCGTAACTGAAAAAACGGTAGCCGGCCGCCACCGCGTGCCGATAAGCGCCCAGCACGGTGTCCTGGCCGGCGAACGCGCATACCAGCATCAACAGCGAGGATTCCGGCAGGTGGAAGTTGGTCACCAGCGCATCGACTACCTGGAAGCGGTAGCCGGGCAGGATAAACAGCTCGGTCTCGCCCTCCAGCGGCGCCAGCCGGCCGCCGGCGGCAGCGGCTTCCAGGCTACGCACCACCGTGGTGCCGACCGCCACCACCCGGCCGCCGCGGGCGCGCGCGGCGGCCACCGCGGCGCAGGTGGACGCATCGACCGTGACACGCTCGGCATGCAGGCGATGGGCGCGCGGATCCTCGCTGCGCACCGGCTGAAAGGTACCCGCGCCCACGTGCAGCGTGACGGTGGCGGTCTCGACGCCGCGCGCCGCCAACGCCGCCAGCAATGGTTCATCGAAATGCAACCCCGCCGTCGGCGCCGCCACGGCGCCTGGCTGGCGGCCGAATATTGTCTGGTAGCGCGCCTGGTCGCTCTCGTTTGCAGCCCGGTGGATATAGGGCGGCAGCGGCATGTGCCCGGCGACCTCCAGCCAGGGCAGCACCGGGCGGTCGAAGGCCAGCTCGAACAGGTCACCGTCATGCCCGGTGCGCGCCACCACGACCGCGCTGGCGTCGCCCTCGAAGCGCAGCCGTCCACCGGGCGCAGGCGACTTGCTCGCCCGTAACTGGCCGATCACGCCGCGCTCCCCGACCAGCCGCTCGACCAGCAGCTCGACCCGTCCACCGCTCTCCTTCTGGCCGAACACGCGCGCCGGAATCACCCGGGTGTCGTTGAGCACCAGCAAGTCGCCGGGCTGCAGGAATCCAGGCAGGTCGCGAAAGCCCGCGTCCCGCCACCGCCCCGCCGCACCGTCCACCACCAGCAGGCGACTGGCCGAGCGATCGTCCAGGGGCGCCTGGGCGATCAGCGATTCGGGGAGGTCGTAATTGAAATCCGTGCGGCGCATGGGGCGGGGATGGTATGGGGACAGACCCGAAGTGGGCAACTGGCGCCACCGCTCCGAGGCGGCGGCGCCGTGCGCCCCTGGCGGTCACCCGCGCGGCTACTCGGGAATATCGGCCTCGAGTTGCCGGCGCTCACCCTTGCGCACCACGGTCATCACGAGGCGCTCCCCGGCGACGTAAGACCGCAGGATGCGCACCACGTGGCCGGGATCGGCCGGCTGGCGCCCGCCGATGTCCATGATCACGTCGCCGTCCTGCAGGCCGAGCGTGGGATCGCTCGGCGCGCGCACCACCAGCACGCCCGCGTCGGGCTTGCAGTCCGAGAACCCAGCCATTCGCCCTCCCGGAATTCGTCACTCTCTCTAAAGATGCGCCACAGCACTTGCAGGTCGCACTGCCCACCGCCGCCAAGCAATGATAAGCTTCGCCGCTGCGGGTCGGTCGACCGACCTTGTCAGAGCCCGGGTGGCGGAACTGGTAGACGCAGCGGACTCAAAATCCGCCGATGGTGACATCGTGCGAGTTCGACTCTCGCCCCGGGCACCAGCCCTCCTGAGAAAGGTTTGCATGAACTTCTGTAGCGAATGCGGCGCGCCGGTCGAGCGGCGTGTCCCAAGTGGGGACAACGTTCCCCGAGACATCTGCACGGCCTGCGGCAAAGTCCATTACGTCAATCCGCTGGTCGTGGTCGGCTGCGTACCGGAAGCCGACGGCAAAATCCTGCTCTGCCGGCGGGCCATCGAACCGCGCCGTGGCTACTGGACCATCCCGGCCGGGTTCATGGAAATCGGCGAGACACTGGCCGAGGGTGCGGCGCGCGAGACCATGGAAGAAGCCATGGCGAAAGTCGAAATGCATGACCTGTTCGCCGTGGTGGACGTGGTGCATGCGCGCCAGGTCCACATCATGTTCCGGGCCACCCTGCTCGACGGCCAGTTCGGCGCCGGCGACGAGACCCTGGAGGCAGAGTTATTCGCGCCAGGGGATATTCCCTGGGACGAAATCGCCTTTTTGTCGGTGCGCTTCGCGCTGGAGAAATTCCTCGAGGATCGTGCCGCGGGACTCAGGCGATTGCACACCACGACGCTGGACCGCGACCGCCCGGCTTGAAATCCCTTGGACCGCCTGTGGCACAATAGCAACCTTCCGGCGCCTGCCTGGGCGCCAGCCAGAACGACTGCGGAGATCCCCTCGCCATGACTTTTGTAGTCACCGAGAACTGCATCAAGTGCAAGTACATGGACTGTGTCGAGGTGTGCCCGGTGGATTGTTTCCACGAAGGCCCGAACTTCCTCGTCATCGACCCGGAGGAATGCATCGACTGCACGCTGTGCGAACCTGAATGCCCCGCCGAGGCGATTTTCTCCGAGGAAGACCTGCCGTCCGCACAGGCCCATTTCCTGGAACTCAACAAGGAACTCTCGGAGCAGTGGCCGGTGATCACCGAAAAAGGCGAACCGCCTGCCGACGCCGAAGAGTGGGACGGCAAGCCGGACAAGCTGCAGCACCTCGAGCGTTAGCGCTCGTCCAGCCAGGCGGCCAGCTGCTCGCCCGCTACGTAACCGCGCAGTATTTCACCGGTGTCGGTCATGATCATGGGCGTGCCGCGCACACCCAGCTGACCGCCGATCCGGTAGTGTTCCGCCGCGGGCGTGTTCGCGCAAGGCTGCGTGGCTTGCACCGGTTCGCCCAGCTTGGCGCGCGTCATGGCATCGTTGCGATCGGCCGAGCACCAGACGGCGTCGGCCTTGGCCCAGCTGTCCGACCCCGGGCCCGCCAACGGGTAGAACAGGTAGCGCACCGTGATGCCCCGGCTGGTGTATTCCTCGATTTCGCGATGCAGCTTGCGGCAATACCCGCAATCGATATCGGTAAACACGGTGATGACGTGGCGCGGTTCATCCGCCTTGAAGACCACCATCCGGCGCTCGTCCAGGTCCTTGGCGAAGCGATCCACGAGCGCTCCCTGCAAGGCCGACTGGCGCGCGTCGGTAATATTCTCGCCGGTCATCAGGTCGATCAACTCACCGCGCACCATGTAGCGCCCGTCCTCGCTCAGGTAAACAACCTGGGCGCCGACCGCCACTTCCCAGAGGCCGGGCACCGGGGTTGCACGGATGTTCTCGGCCTCGACGCCGGGCACCTTGGCTGCCAGCGATTCCTCGACGGACGCATCGGCAGCCGCGGCGGCGGGATACAACGCGACCAGCGTTGCGGCAGCAAACATTGGAATCATCTTGGCTCCTGGGATCGGCAGTGGTTCAGCGATAGTTCTCGGACCGCCGCCGCGGCCGAAAGGTTCAGCCGGCGGCGCGCGCCGCCGCAATTCTAGCGCGGATGGCCGCCCGCCGTCCCGCACGGCGTTCAGCCCCGCGGATGGTGGCGCGCGTGCAAATCGCGCAGCCGCTCGCGGGCCACGTGGGTATAGATTTGCGTCGTCGAGAGATCACTGTGGCCGAGCAGCATTTGCACCACGCGCAGATCGGCGCCGTGGTTCAGCAGGTGCGTGGCAAAAGCGTGCCGCAGGGTGTGCGGAGACAGGGCCTGCTGGATGTCGGCCCGCTGGGTATACCGCTTGATAATGTGCCAGAAGGCCTGCCGCGTCATGTGGTCGCCGCGCCGGGTCGGGAACACGTATTCTGTCTGTTTCTCGAGCAGGATTTCGTCGCGTGGTCCGGCGATGAATTGTTGCAGCCACTCGAGCGACTCCTCGCCGAGCGGGATCAGTCGCTCCCGGCCACCCTTGCCGGTCACCCGGATGACTCCCTGGTTGAGATTGACCTGGCCGAGACGAAGGTTGACCAGCTCGGTGACGCGCAGGCCGGTGGCATACAACACCTCGAGCATGGTCCGGTCGCGATGCCCCAGCGGCTCGTCGGTCTCGGGCGCATCGAGCAACGCCTCGACCTCCTCCTCGGTGAGCGACTTGGGCAAAGGCCGACCGATCTTCGGCATCGAGATCTGCGCCGTCGGATCTTCCGCGTCCCGATGCGCCTGCGCCCACCAGCGGAAAAACCGGCGGAAGCTCGACAACTGCCGCGCCGACGACCTGGGGCGGGCGCCCGCCGTCACCCGTTCCGCCATGAAAGCCTGCACATCGCCCCGCTCCGCCGCCGTGATCAGCCGCCCGCTCGCCGCCATCCAGCGCGCCAGCGCCAGCAGGTCCGTGCGATAGGCGGACAGGGTATTCCTGGAGAGCCCGCGCTCCATCCAGGCGGCATCGAGGAAACGGTCGACGGCCTGCGCCGAAGCGTCGAGACAGCCACCGCCGCTCTGCGCACCGTTCAGCCGTTCACTTTCCGCATCTGCTGTCATCGCGTCCACTTTGATCGCCGCCATCCTCGGGGCGCCGGGACGCCCATACCAGCGGATATTCTGGGTCGCGGCTCCGACCGGGGATGCGACCAGCGTCACATATCCGGCGGTAATTAACATAAAGTGACGCAGATCACACAATTCGAGCCACCACGCCGCGGCGGCTCGGCAG
>JBLRWC010000010.1:0-22806 GCA_047921455.1 Gammaproteobacteria bacterium | reverse complement strand
GGCGGCTCGGCAGACGTAGGGAACGGCTGGTTGGCGGCGTTAGCGCCCGCGGCGCAATTCGGCAACCTGGATGCGCTCGTCGACGAAGCGCTGCCACTCGCGCGCCTGGCGGCGGGTGTTCGCATCGTATTCCTGCGCCTGCTGGAAAGCGCGGCGGGATTCCCGCAGGTCTTCCAGCTCCATGGCGGCAATACCGATCATCAGCCAGGCGCCGCCGGGGTTGCCGACATTGCCGAGTTCCAGCGCCTGCCGGGCAGCATCGATGGTTTGCTGCCACTCGTTCTGTTCCATCATCAGGCGGGCCTTTTGCATGAACAGGTCGCCCTCGCCGGTCATGGGCGCCAGCCGGTCGATAACCCGGCCGGCGCGGTCGTATTCGCGCGCCGAAGTCCACGCCTGCAGCAGCAGCCGCAAGTTCGATTCATTCGCCTCGACAATGCCCTGGTCGATGGCCTGCGACAGGATCTGGCCGGCCTGGAACGGCAACTCGACGTACATGCTGGTGCGCGCCAGGCTAAGGATCTTGGGCTGCTCGCGGATCAGGCCGGCGTTGTACGCGGTCATGAGGGCTGCCAGGGCCTCGACATCCTCGTTGAGTTCCTGGTGTGCGCCCGCCATGGTCTCCCAGTAGCGCAAACGTTCAGGCCAGCGCGCCACGAGCGTATTGAGCACGCGCAGGCCCGCACGATAATCCCTCAGCTCGAAATGGATCGCCAGTTCCAGCTGCAACCAGCTTTCCGGCGGCTTGCCGTCTTCCGCATTTTGGATAGCCCGGCGGATCCAGGGCAAAGCCTCGCGATAGCGCTCCATCTGGGCATAGTTCTGGCCCATCATGATGCTGTCTGCCGGCGTCGGCTCCGGCTGATACCGCAGGTATTCGGTCATCATGTCGATGGACTTCTGCCATTGCTCGCGCGAGGCGTACAGCTGGGCCAGCGACTTCATCATGTCGAAATGGGCGCGGTTGGACAGCGCGTCGAGCTCGATGGCCCGTTCGAAGCGCGGCACGGCCTCGTCGACCCGGTCGAGTGCGATCAGCGTAAAGCCGTAAATCTGCTCACCCATGGCGCGCTCGTAAGCGTTCAGATTCGTGCCGGCCAGATAATTTTGCACGGCCGTCAGCGCTTCCTGGTACTTGCCTTCGGTGTAGAGCTCGGTGAGGTTGTCGAACCGGCGGAACGCCCGTTCGCCCATCATCACGCCCGGCTCCCGGCGCTCCGCCTCAGGCTGGGGCTCCGCTTGAGCGGCCACCGGCCGGGCGGCGCCAAGCAACAGCGTCGCCGCCAGCAGGCCAGCGACGACAAGGCTGTATCGGTTGCTCATAGGTCTCGCCATCAGTTCTGATCCAAGTTGAACTCGATCACCTGTTCCGCTTCGCGCGAGACGGCCTGCCCGTCCACGATGCGCGGCCGGAATTTCCAGCGCAAGATGGCCCGCGTGGCCTCGCGGTCAAACACCCGGCGGGGTTCGGACTCCAGCACGACGGGGTTCGCGACCGAACCGTCGGGGAGAATGGTGAAGCGTACGTGCACCCAGCCTTCGATACCGCGCAGCAGCGCGTCACGCGGATAGGTTGGCTCGATGCGCACAATCGGAATGATGTCACCGTCACCGCTGACGTCGCCGGTCTGCCATGCAGCCGCAACGACCGGCCCACCCGTGAAACCCACCGAGATATCAGGCGTCTCGATATCAAGCGTCTGTTTCACTACCTGCTGGGGCGCCTGGGTCTGGAGCTTCGGCGGCGGCGGCGGCTCATCGGGCGGCGGCGGCGGCTGCGGCACCCGGCGTTCCCGTGTCTGCACGATCTCCTCGGCCCGCACGCGGATGAAATCAATGATCCTGCCGGTCTCGTCCGGCCGCTGGAAGCCGTCCCGGCCACCCACGAGCGCATGCATCAGCAAAAACAGCAGCAGCGCCATGACCGTACCGGCGACGATCGCCACGAGAAATCGCATCAGCCGCCTCCCGACGGCTCAGCCGCCACAGAGATATTGAGGATGCCGCCCAGTCGGACCTGGTCCATCAGGTCGATCAGGATGCCGGTCTCGGAGCGCTCGTCGGCAATGATCACCACGGTGCTCTCCGGGCTTTCGTTGCGCGCCTGTTCGACCATGCGCCGGACCGCGTCCAGCTCGACCTGCCGCTTGTCCATCCAGATCTGGCCCGTCGCCGAGACGCCGATCAGGATGTTGCCACGGTCCTGCCGGGCCGCGGTGACCGCGTCCGGGCGCTGCGGATCGATACCCGTCTCCCGGATAAAGGAGGTCGTGACGATGAAGAAAATCAGCATGATGAAGACGATATCCAACATCGGCGTGATGTTGATTTCGGTCTCTTCTTCGCGCGTCGCGTGCCTTCTTGCCATTTAATTAGGAGTCCCGCTCAGTGCCAAAAGTTTCGCCGGGTACCAGTCAGCGCGCCATGGCGGCAATGGATACCTGGGCAGCGCCGGCCATCCTCGCCTGGTCGATGACGCGCACCATCAGCCCCGAATCCGAGGCGCGAGCCGCGATCACCACCACCGGCGTCGCTTGGCCCTTGGTCGCCAGTTCACCCTCGACATTGGCGCGCACCGCGCGGATATCCACCGGCCGCCCGCTCACCTCGATGATACCGCTCGCCTCGATCCGGATGGCGATGACCTCGGAGATCTCGCGCTCTTCCTGGGGCTCATTGGAGGGCCGGTTCAGGTCGAGGCCGATTTCCTTCACAAAGGAGGTCGTGACAATAAAGAAAATCAGCATGATGAAGACGATGTCCAACATCGGCGTGATGTTGATTTCGGCTTCGTCTTCGCTCCGGGCGATCCTGCGTCTCATGCCAGTGCAATCCTCAGTGACGGACCAGCAGGCCTTCGACCCGCTCGACGTTGACCCGCGCCTTCTTTTCCAGCCAGGCCGCGAAATACAACCCGGACAATGCCGCGACCAGCCCCGACATCGTCGGAATCGTCGCTTTCGAGACGCCGGCCGCCATCAGGCGGGCGTTACCGGTGCCCGCGAACGCCATGACGTCGAACACCGTGATCATCCCGGTGACCGTGCCGAGCAAGCCCAGCAGCGGCAACACGGCCATCAACGTCTTGATCAGCAACAAGAAGCGCCGGCTCTCCAGGTTGACCTGGGACACCAGGCCGGCACGGATCTGGTTGGCATGCCACGACGTCGTGTCGCTGCGCGCCTCCCACGCTTCCTTGGTTTCCGCAATGCGCTTGGGCAGGACAAAATAGAAAAACCAGATACGCTCGACGATGAAAGTCCACATGAGCACCGTCACGAAGAGGATGCCGTACAGCACATCCCCGCCCGCTTCAAAAAAGTCGCGGATCGATACGAATGCTTCAAGGAACGGGTTCATCTGCCCGCTTCCGACTGCCGGGCGACGATGCCGGCGCTCTGGCCTTCCAGCACCTCGATCAGGGCCTTGCTGCGGCTGGCGACCACGCTATGCAACAGCACCAGCGGAATCGCGACCGACAAGCCGAGCACCGTCGTGACCAGCGCCTGGGAAATGCCGCCGGCCATCAGCTTCGGGTCGCCGGTGCCGAACAGGGTGATCGCCTGGAAGGTCGCGATCATGCCGGTCACGGTACCCAGCAGCCCGAGCAACGGCGCGACCGCGGCGATCACCTTGATGGCGCCCTGCCAGGTTTCCAGCTTGGGCACTTCCTTGAGGATGGCCTCGTCGAGCTTCAACTCGAGCGTCTCGGTATCCGCATCATGGTTGTCGTCATACACCTTCAGGATGCGGCCGAGCGGATTGTTTTCTTTGGTTTCATCGCTCTTCAGCTGGCCCCGGATCCGCGCCCCCACGGCGCCGAGATAGAGCCAGCGCACCAGCGCGATCAGCAGGCCGATGATGCCGAGCGAAATGATCACGTAACCGACCAGGCCGCCCTGGTCGATGCGCTCGCCAATGCTCGGCTCCTGGATGAGCAGCGCGAGCAGCGAACCGCGGCCCGGGTCGACAGCAGCCGCAACGGTCGTATTGGGGCTGGCTTCGTAGAGATCCGTTGCCATCGAGACAAAGCGGGCCTGCGGCTGGCGCGCCAGCTCCAGGATGGTCTGCGTCTCGGGCAGGTAGTTGAGGAAGCCGTTCGCCGAAATCAGGTTGAACACGCCGATCCTGACCACGTTTTCCTGCGCCGAGGTACCGTCCGGCTTGGTGACCGTCGCATCGAAGCGCGCCACCTTGCTGCTGCGCACCATTTCCTCGGTGAGCAGGGCGCGCAAGGCATTGAGGTCTTCCATCGAGGGCACGCCGCGGACCTGCGCCAGGCGCTCCGCGAGGTCTTCTCGACCCGGGTCCTGGGCCGTCACCAGGGACGAGCGAATCATGCCGACCGTGTCGCCGGATACCTGCCGGACGACGCCGAACAGCTCGCCGAAATTACCCAGCTGCAGGCGCAGGGTTTCGTTGAGTTCGGCCAGTGCCAGTTCGTTCGCGTTGAACTGGTTGGTCAGCGTGTTACTGCGCTGCTCCGCGGCCGCCAGCTCCTGGCGGGCCTGCTGCAACAGCGCCCGTTGCTCGTTGCGGTTCTGCAGGAAGCGCTGTTCGCGCGCCCGGTTCTCCGCGCTGAGTTGGGTCCGGGATTCGCGCACTTTCTGCAGCAGCTGGTCGAGCGAGTCGACCGCAAGCGCCGCGGGCGCCCCGAATGCGACCGACATTGCGGCCAAGGCAAGTAGCATCTTCTTCATCGAACCTGCTCCGTCTCAGGGGCGGGGAGCGGCAGGCGGAGCAGGTTCGGCGCCGCCTGCTGGCGGGCGATCCGCAGTCCTTCCACCACGTCATTGCGGAAGCCATTGGCGACTTCCCACTCGCGGGTATTCTTGTTCCAGAAGCCGGTCTCGGCGCGGTCCGGCGTCTGGTAAGCCAGCAGGATCCGGCCGACCCGCAAGAAGTCCACCTTGCGATCGCCGAGCTGGCCGTCATACGCCTCGGTCGTACGGCCGAAGTCGGCCTCGATCTGGTAGGCATTCATGATCTGGCGGTATTTCTCGGAGACCGTCACGTCCGACTGGCCCATGATTTCGCGCAGCATGTCGACCCGGTCGCGCCGTTCCCTGAGCTGGAACGGCATGTCGAGCTCTATCAGCTGTTCGAGGTCGTCGATCATCTCGAACATCAGCGGGATGATGTCCTGCTGAACTTCCTGGAACGACGTCAGCTGCTGCTGAATGTCTTCCTTTTCGCGCTCCTGGTCCTGGACCAGGGTCTCGAGATTCTGGTTATAAATCCGGACCCGGTCCAGCCGCTGGATGACGACGCGGTACTCGCCGAGCAGTTCGGTGGTTTCGTCGGCCAGCTGAGCGACTCGCGCCTGGGAGCGGGCAGCATCCTGGACGCTGGATTTCTGCTCCGACAACGCAGTGTTCAGGGTGCGTTCCTGCGCAGCGGCCTGGCCGAGCGGCAGGACCGCCAGCAGAACCAGGGTAGCGTACGCGCCGGGGCGCCATCTCCTGTTTTGATGCATGAGAACCTCTTCAATCTGACAGAGACGAGTAAGGGGTAGGGCCGCGACCACGGCGACGGCAAGCGAGAGAAACTAGCAGAATCATACACTGATGGAAAGCATGCCGGGCCGGGCCGGGTCGCTTGCGCCCATCGGTAGCCAAGTGCTTGATCTCGTCCGGTTTATATGCAAGCCGGCGGGCGGGGCCGCGGCATGGCCCGCCGGTTCGCGAGACTACATGTTGCGCCGATATTGACCCCCGACGCTGTAAAGTGTTCGGCTGATCCGGCCCAGCGAGCGCCGCTTGACCGTCTCCATCAGCGCCTCGAATACGTTTCCGCCGCTCGCAGCCGTATCCGCAAGCGCCGCCAGGGCGTCGTCGCCGGCCGCTCCGCCCAACGAATTGAACGCGCGAGTGGCGGTGACCTGGGCCTGCTTCTCGTGCTCACTCGAGCGAATCAGCTGATCTTCCTCGACGGAGGCCTCGCGGGCGCTGTCCGGGCCCAGGAACATATTCACGCCGACCAGCGGCAGGCTGCCGTCGTGTTTCTTGTGCTCGTAATACATGCTTTCTTCCTGGATCCGGCCGCGCTGGTACATCGATTCCATCGCTCCCAGCACGCCGCCGCGCTCGGCCAGCCGCTCGAATTCCTGGTAGACGGCCTCCTCCACCTGGTCGGTCAGGTAGTCAATTACATACGACCCTTGCCAGGGATTCTGGTTCCGGTTGAGCCCGAGCTCGCGGTTAATGATCAGCTGGATTGCGACCGCGCGCCGCACGGAGGCCTCGGTCGGCGTCGTCAGGGCCTCGTCGAAGGCGTTGGTATGCAGGCTGTTGCAGTTGTCGAACAGGGCGTACATGGCCTGCAGGGTGGTGCGGATGTCGTTGAACTGCATCTCCTGGGCATGCAGGCTGCGGCCCGAGGTCTGGATGTGGTACTTGAGCATCTGGCTGCGCGGCGAGGCCCCGTAGATACGCTTCATGGCGCGCGCCCAGATCCGGCGTGCCACCCGACCGATGACCGCGTACTCGGGATCCATGCCGTTGGAAAAGAAAAACGACAGATTCGGGGCAAAATCGTCGATTTTCATGCCCCGGGCCAAGTAATACTCGACGATGGTGAAGCCGTTTGCGAGCGTAAACGCCAGCTGGCTGACGGGATTCGCGCCCGCTTCGGCGATGTGATAACCGCTGATCGAGACCGAGTAGAAATTCCGCACGCCCTGTGCGGAAAAATACTGCTGCACATCACCCATCATGCGTAGCGCGAACTCGGTCGAGAAAATACAGGTGTTCTGGGCCTGGTCCTCCTTGAGGATGTCGGCCTGCACGGTGCCCCGGACCCTGGCGAGCGTCTCGGCGCGAATCCGCGCATAGGTCTCGGCATCCACCACCTGGTCGCCCGACACGCCCAGCAGCCCGAGTCCGGAGCCGTCGTGCCCGGCGGGCAGCTCGCCACGGTACACCGGGCGCTCCTGTCCCTGCTGCAGTGTCTCGATCCGCCGCTCAGCCGCCTCCCAGCCGCCGCTCTCGCGCAGGTATTTCTCGATTTGCTGGTCGATGGCGGTGTTCATGAACATGGCCAGGATCATCGGCGCCGGGCCGTTGATGGTCATGGACACCGAGGTCGCCGGATCGCACAGGTCAAAGCCCGAATAAAGGCGTTTCATGTCGTCGAGCGTGGCGATCGAAACCCCCGAGTTGCCGATGCGGCCATAAACATCCGGGCGTTCATCCGGGTCCTCACCGTACAGGGTCACCGAATCAAAGGCCGTCGACAGGCGCGTGGCCGTGTGGCCGCTGGCGAGGTAATGAAAACGGCGGTTGGTGCGCTCCGGCATGCCCTCGCCCGCGAACATGCGAATCGGGTCTTCTTCCGCGCGGCGGTAGGGATACACGCCACCGGTGTAGGGATAGCTCCCCGGCAGGTTCTCGCGCAGCAGGAATTTCAGCAGCTCACCCCAGTCCTCGTACTGCGGCGGCGCAAGGCGCGGCAGCGGCAGGCGGCTCAGTGACTCCGTGTAATTGTCCCCGCTGAGCTCCCGCTCACGCACGCGGTAATGGTACTGGTCGGCCGTCACGCCCGCGCGCCGCGCCGGCCAGGCCCGCAGCAGCTCGAGCCCCTCCGTGCCGACGGCGGCCAATGCGTCGTTATAGCGTCGCCGTAATGCCGCCAGCGCCGCCTCGCCGTCCAGTGCTTCCGCCGGGTAGGGCTCGAGCGCCGCGGGCCGCTGCGTATCGATGCCGTCGAGCGCGCGCCAGCAGGCCCAGGCCAGGCCCGCCGCCGCCGCGCCGGCAGCCGCGCTCTCGTTCGCGCGCCGGCCGTCCTCTGCAATCTCGGCGAGGTAGCGGACCCGCCGGGGCGGGATCAAGGCGCCATGATCGGTCGAAGCCGGCAACTCCGGCGGCGTCCAGTCGGCGGCCTCGAGACCGCAGCGCGCCACGATCTGGCGGCACAACGCGCTAAACAGCCGGTTGACGCCGGGGTCGTTGAACTGGCTGGCGATGGTGGGATACACCGGCACATCCTCGTCCGGCATCTGGAAGGCCTTGCGGTTGCGCTTCCACTGCTTGCGCACATCGCGCAAGGCGTCCTCGGCGCCGCGTTTTTCAAACTTGTTGAGCACCACGATCTCGGCGAAATCGAGCATGTCGATCTTTTCCAGCTGGCTCGCCGCGCCGTATTCCCCGGTCATGACGTAGACGGACAAATCCACCAGGTCGACGATTTCCGTGTCGCTCTGGCCGATCCCCGCGGTTTCCACGATCACCAGGCCGAAGCCCGCCGTCTTGAGGAAATTGATGGCGTCCGCGAGCGCCGCGCTGGTCGCCAGGTGCTGCCGGCGCGTCGCCACCGAGCGCATGTAAACGCGCCCGTCCGACAGCGAATTCATGCGGATGCGATCGCCGAGCAATGCGCCGCCGGTACGCCGCCGGGTCGGGTCCACGGCCAGCACCGCGATCGGCAAGTCCGGAAAACAACGCAGGAAGCGGTTCAGGATCTCGTCCGTGAGGCTCGACTTGCCCGCACCGCCCGTACCCGTGATGCCGATCACCGGCACCACGTGCTCGGCCGCCCGGCGCGCACCGCGCAGCGCTTCGAGGGTGCCGGGATCGTCCGCCGCCTGCTCGATGAGGCTCAGGCTGCGACCGATGCGCAAAAAATCCGTCGGGCCGTCCGCGCCCGGCGCCAGGGGCGGCCGCTGCGCGGCCCGGACGCGCTCAAAAACGTCGTCGATCATCCCCTCCAGGCCGAGCTTGAGCCCCTCCTCGGGCCCGTAGACCCGCTCGACCCCGTACGCTTCGAGGGCGCGGCGTTCGGCCGGCGAAATCGTCCCGCCGCCGCCCACCACCACGCGGATATGTTCCGCGCCATGCTCGCGCAGCATATCGACCATGTAACGGAAGTACTCGTTGTGGCCGCCCTGGTAGGACGACACGGCGATGCCGTCGGCGTCTTCCTGCAGCGCAGCACGCACGATATCGGCCACGCTGCGATTGTGGCCGAGATGCACCACTTCGGCGCCGTGGGATTGCAGGATGCGGCGAATGATGTTGATGGCGGCGTCATGACCGTCGAACAGCGAAGCCGCGGTAATGAAACGCAGCGGCCGGTCCTCGGGCGCCGGCAGGCTTTCCAGGTCCGGTGCAGCAGTACTCATGGCAATAATCGTCATCCGGTTGGCGCCGCGGCGGGCAAATATGCACCGATTATAGCGGCAACCCCGGCCCGCGCCGTGCATGGCGCCGAATGCTGCGGCGCGGCATAACCGCCCGGGAATGCACGAGTTTTGGCCGCCAGCTATAATTCGGCGGTCCGAATTCGCCGCCCGGCCCGCCACAGGGTTCGCTCCCCGGGTCAGCCCCGTGGCGAGTCCAGTGAAACCGCAGCTCTGCCGTGTGCGGCCCCTTTCGGGCTTCACGCGGCGATGCGCACCAGAACGATGGCGGCATGGGCCGAAGCAGCGAGTCAGCCCGCAACCAGGAGGTCACCGCAGATGAATTTCTTCAAGCAGCTCGAGGGCATGGGCCACGAGCAAGTCGTGTTTTTCCAGCACAAGGACAGCGGCCTGAAGGCCATTGTGGCGGTTCACAACACGGCACTCGGCCCCGCGCTCGGCGGCCTGCGCATGTGGCCTTACGCCAGCGACGAAGACGCGGTCAAGGACGTGCTGCGCCTGTCGCGCGGCATGACCTACAAGGCGGCGGTATCGGGGCTGAACCTTGGCGGCGGCAAGGCGGTGCTGATCGGCGACCCGGCGAAAGACAAGAGCGAGGGCCTGTTCCGTGCTTTCGGGCGCTTCATCGGTTCGCTCGGCGGGCGCTACATCACGGCCGAGGACGTCGGCACCACCGTCGATGACATGGACTACATCTACCAGGAAACCGACCGGGTGGTCGGCGTGCACCGTGTCCACGGCGGCAGCGGCGATCCCTCGCCGTTCACCGCCTTCGGTACCTTGCAGG
Source organism: Gammaproteobacteria bacterium (assembly GCA_047921455.1). Classification (GTDB taxonomy): domain Bacteria; phylum Pseudomonadota; class Gammaproteobacteria; order Steroidobacterales; family XN24; genus XN24. Next base: position 12,883 of record JBLRWC010000010.1, on the reverse strand, counting down.
GCATCAAGGCCTGCTTGCTGAAAAAATACGGCCACGAAGATCCGGGCAAGGTCAGCTTTGCCGTCCAGGGTGTCGGCAGCGTCGGCTTCTACCTGACGAAGTTCCTGTCGGAGGCCGGCGCCAAGGTGTTCGTCTGCGACATCAATGCCGACCGGGTCCAGCACGTGGTCGACGATTTCGGCGCCGAGGCGGTGCCGCTGGAACAGATCTACGACGTGGACGCGAACGTGTTCTCGCCCTGCGCCCTCGGCGGGGTGATCAACGAGAACACCTTGCCGCGACTCAAGTTCGACATCGTCGCCGGCAGCGCGAACAACCAGCTCGAAACCAATGACCACGGCTCGGCGCTGGCAGAGCGCCAGATCCTGTACGCGCCCGACTACGCCATCAATGCCGGCGGCCTGATGAACGTGGCGATTGAACTGCAGGGCTACGACCGGGACCGCGCCTACCGCACCGTGTCCAGCATCCGCGACATCATGGGGCGTATCTTCCAGCTGGCCGAGCGCGACGACATTCCGACCTGGCAGGCCGCCGACCGGCTCGCCGAGGAACGCATCGCCATGATCACCAAGGTCAAGATCCCGTACTCGAAACGTTTCAAGGATCGTCTCTCCGGCCGGCGCACACACGCGACGGCCGGCGACGAATAGTCGCCGATGAGCGTCTTCAATACCGGGCTGGGGGAGGACCTCGACCTGCTGCGCGACTCGGTGCGGCGCTTTGCCGAAGAGCGCATCGCGCCGCGCGCCGCGGACATCGACGCCGCCAACGAGTTTCCCCAGGACCTGTGGCCCGAGCTCGGCGAAATGGGGCTGCTCGGCGTGACCGTGGGCGAGGCATTCGGCGGCTCGGAGCTGGGTTACCTCGCGCATTGCGTGGCCATGGAGGAAATCTCGCGGGCCTCGGCCTCGGTCGGCCTGTCCTACGGCGCGCATTCCAACCTGTGCGTCAATAACATCTGGCTAAACGGCACCGAGGCGCAGAAGAAGAAATTCCTGCCGAAACTCTGCTCGGGCGAATGGGTTGGCGCGCTCGCCATGTCCGAAGCGGGCGCCGGCTCCGATGTCGTCGGTTCGATGAGCTGCCACGCAGAGAAGCGTGGCGACGCCTGGGTGGCGAACGGCGCCAAGATGTGGATCACCAACGGGCCCGAGGCCTCCGTGCTGCTGGTCTACATGCGCACCGCCGACCCGGCCGCCGGCTCGCAAAGCATCACCGCTTTTATCGTCGAAAAGGACATGCCGGGGTTCAGCACGGCCCAGAAACTCGACAAGCTCGGCATGCGCGGCTCGAACACCTGCGAACTGGTCTTCGACAACTGCGAGATTCCGGCCGAAAACGTCCTCGGCGAGGTCGACCGCGGCGCCTACATCCTGATGCGCGGGCTGGATTCCGAGCGGCTCGTGCTGTCCGCGGGACCGATCGGCATCATGCAGGCCTGCATGGACGTCGTGCTGCCGTACCTGCATGAACGCAAGCAGTTCGGCCGGCCGATCGGCACTTTCGGCATCATGCAGGCCAAGGTGGCCGACATGTACACCGCGCTGCAATCCGCGCGGGCTTTCACCTACCGCGTCGCCGGCCAGTTCGACCGCGGCGAGCCGACGCGCTTCGACGCCGCGGCCTGCCTGTTGCTGGCCTCCAGGTCCGCGGTGGACCTGGCGCTGGAAGCCATCCAGGCGCTCGGTGGCAACGGCTATATTAATGAGTATCCGACGGGCCGGCTGCTGCGCGACGCAAAACTGTACGAGATCGGCGCGGGCACCAGCGAGATCCGCCGGATGCTGATCGGCCGCGAACTGTTTCGCGCCACCGGCGGCGACGCCGACTGAATCACGAGGAAGTCCATGAGCAAAGACAGTATCGTTATCGTCGCCGCGCGGCGCACCCCCATCGGCGCCTTCCAGGGCGGCCTGAGTCCGGCACCGGCGCCGCAACTGGCGGCGACCGCCATCCGCGCAGCGCTACAGGACGCCGATCTTGCGCCCGACGAGATCTCCGAAGCCATCATCGGCTGCGTGCTGCCGGCCGGCATCGGCCAGGCGCCGGCCCGCCAGGCGGCGCTCGCGGCCGGCATCCCCGATTCGGTCGGCTGCACGACCCTCAACAAGGTCTGCGGTTCCGGCATGAAGGCCGTGATGTTCGCGCATGACCTGCTGCGCGCCGGCTCGGCGAAGATCGTGCTGGCCGGCGGCATGGAATCCATGAGCAATGCGCCCTACCTGTTGCCCAAGGCGCGGGCGGGTTACCGCATGGGCCACCAGGAAGTGCTCGACCACATGTTCTACGACGGCCTGCAGAACCCCTACGACGGCAACATGATGGGCCACTTCGCGGAGCTGACGGCGGAAAAATACGGCTTCAGCCGCGCGGCGCAGGACGAATTCTCGATCGAGAGCGTGCAACGCGCGCTGCAGGCGGTCGAGGGCGCCTTCAAGACAGAAGTCGCGCCGGTCACCGTCAAGACACGCCGCGCCGAGCAGGTCATCAGCCAGGACGAGGAGCCGGGCCGCTGCGAGCTCGACAAGATCCCCACTATGCGGCCGGCCTTCCGCAAGGACGGCACCGTCACGGCCGCGTCCTCGTCGTCCATTTCCGACGGCGCCGCCGCGCTGCTGCTGATGACCGAGGCGGAGGCGTCCCGGCGCGGCCTGGAGCCGCTGGCCAGAATCGTCGGCCACGGCGGCTTCGCGCACGCCCCGGAGTGGTTTACCACCGCGCCGGTGTCGGCCATGCAACACCTGCTGGAGCGGATCGGCTGGCGTGCTGACGAGGTCGACCTGTACGAAATCAACGAGGCCTTCGCCATCGTCACCATGGCGGCCATCCACGACCTCGGGCTCGAGCGCGACAAGGTGAACGTCAACGGCGGTGCCTGCGCGCTCGGCCACCCGATCGGCGCGACCGGCGCGCGCCTGCTGGTGACGCTGGCGCATGCGCTGCGGGCCCGCGGCCTGAAGCGCGGCGTGGCCTCCCTGTGCATCGGCGGCGGCGAAGCCACGGCCGTCGCGATCGAAGCGTTCTAGCGGCCATGCCGGTGCTCGCCACCGCGGTCCGCGCGACCAGCGAGGAATTCGCCGCCAATGCGCGCCAGATGACAGCGCTCGTCGAGGACTTGCGCGCCCAGGTGGCGCGCGTTTCGCTGGGCGGCGGCGACCGCGCCCGGGCACTCCATGCCGAACGCGGCAAGTTGCTGCCGCGCGAGCGCGTGGATGCATTGCTCGATCCCGGCAGCCCCTTCCTGGAACTCTCGCCGCTGGCGGCACATGGCCTCTATGAGGACCAGGCCCCGGCGGCCGGCATCATTACCGGCATCGGCCGGGTCCGCGGGCGCGAGGTCGTGGTGGTCGCCAACGACGCTACCGTCAAGGGCGGCACCTACTTCCCGGCCACCGTGAAGAAACACCTGCGCGCCCAGGAAATTGCGCTCGAGAATCACCTGCCCTGCATCTACCTGGTGGATTCCGGCGGCGCGTTCCTGCCGTTGCAGGACGAGGTGTTCCCCGATCGCGATCATTTTGGCCGGATCTTTTACCACCAGGCCCGCATGTCGGCCGCAAACATCCCGCAGATCGCCGTGGTCATGGGTTCCTGTACCGCGGGCGGCGCCTATGTGCCGGCGATGTGCGACGAAGCGATCATCGTGCGCAACCAGGGCACGATCTTTCTCGGCGGCCCGCCGCTGGTGAAAGCGGCCACCGGCGAGGAAGTGGACGCCGAAACGCTCGGCGGCGGTGAAGTGCACAGCCGCATCTCGGGCGTCACCGATCATCTCGCCAGCAATGACGCGCACGCGCTGGCGATTGCGCGCGACCTGGTCGGCACGCTGAACCGCGTCAAGCCCGCCCATGGCGAAGTCACTGCGCCGACCCCGCCGTTGTACCCCGCCGAAGAACTTTACGGCATCGTCCCGCAGGACACCCGCTACCCCTACGAAGTGCGCGAAGTAATCGCGCGACTGGTGGACGGTTCCGAGTTCACCGAGTTCAAGCCGCTGTACGGCAAAACCCTGGTGTGCGGCTTCGCCCGCCTCCACGGCTACCCGGTAGGCATTCTCGCCAACAACGGCATCCTGTTCTCGGAGTCGGCGCTCAAGGGCGCCCACTTCATCCAGCTGTGTAACCGCCGCGGCATACCGCTGCTGTTTTTGCAGAACATCACCGGCTTCATGGTCGGCCGCAAGTACGAGCATGCTGGCATCGCCAAGGATGGTGCGAAAATGGTCAATGCCGTCGCGACCGCCACCGTACCGAAGTTGACCGTGGTGATCGGCGGCTCGTTCGGCGCGGGCAATTACGCCATGTGCGGGCGGGCTTACGGCGGCCGGTTCCTGTGGACCTGGCCGAATGCACGCATCTCGGTGATGGGCGGCGAACAGGCAGCGAGCGTACTCGCCACCGTGCGTCGCGACGGCCTGGCGGCGCGTGGCAAGGAATGGCCGGCGGCGGAAGAAACGCAGTTTCGCAGCGAAATCCGCGCCCAGTACGATGCCCAGGGGCACCCGTATTACGCCACTGCGCGGCTGTGGGACGATGGCGTCATCGATCCGGCCGACACGCGCCGTGTCCTTGGTCTCGCTCTCTCGGCGATCCGCAATGCGCCGCCGGTCGGCGAAGCCCCCTACGGAATTTTCAGGATGTAATGCACCGTCATGGCTAAAACCGTTCTATTGGAAGTAAACCGTCGCGGCGTCGCGACCCTGACGCTGAACCAGCCCAAGGTCCACAACGCCTTCGATGCAGCGCTCGTCGCGCGCCTCACGGACATGCTGTTCGAGATCAAGTCCCGCAAGGACATTCGGGTCCTGGTACTGACCGGGGCCGGACGTTCTTTCTCGGCCGGCGCCGACGTCGGCTGGATGCGGTCCATGGCCAGCTGCAGCGAGGAGGAAAACCTCGACGATGCGTTGCACCTGGCGGACCTCATGTCGCTGCTGAATTCGCTGCCGCTGCCGACCGTGGCGCGGGTCAACGGCCATGCCTTCGGCGGCGGCGTCGGCCTGGTCGCCTGCTGCGATATCGCGATTGCCAGCAACGAAGCGCGGTTTGCCCTGTCGGAAGTGCGCCTCGGCCTGGTGCCTGCGGTCATCAGCCCTTACGTGATCGCCGCCATTGGCGAACGCAACTCGCGCCGGCTCTTTCTCAGCGGCGAGATCATGAACGCCAAGCTGGCGCGCCGCGTCGGCCTGGTACACGAGGTAGCCAAGCCGAACAAGCTGGACGCAGCGCTCGAGCACCAGCTCGACATGCTGCTGGCGGGCGGACCGAATGCCCTGCGCGAGAGCAAGGAACTGATTTTCACCGTCGAGGGCGGCGGCATATCGGCCGACGTCGCGCTGCAGCACCGCACCGCGCAGATCATCGCGCAGCTCCGGGTCTCCGACGAGGGGCAGGAGGGGCTGGCGGCGTTCCTCGAAAAACGGCCGCCCGCGTGGCAGAAACTGGAAAATGCCGCCGTACCGCAGGCAGGCGGCGACACGGAGGACGGCGAGTGACCGACGGGCTGCGCATGCGCCGGTTGCTGGTGGCGAATCGCGGCGAAATCGCTTGTCGCATCATGCGCACCTGCCGGCGGCTTGGCGTCGAGACCATGGCCGTGTACTCCTCGGCCGATGCCCGGGCCCGCCACGTGCGCGAGGCGGATACCGCGATCGCCATCGGCGGCGCCGCGCCGGCGGAAAGTTACCTGGACGGACCCCGGATCATCGAGGCCGCGCTGGCCGCCGGCGTGGATGCCATCCATCCCGGGTACGGATTCTTGTCGGAGAACGCTGCGTTCGCACGCGACTGCGTCGCCGCCGGCCTGGTCTTCATCGGGCCGCGCGCGGAAACCATCCGCCGCATGGGCTCCAAGAGCGAAGCGAAAGGCATCATGCAGGATGCGGGCGTGCCGGTCGTGCCGGGCTACCACGGTGGCGAACAAGCGCCCGAAAAACTCGCGGAACTTGCGGCCGAGATCGGTTTTCCGCTGCTCATCAAGGCCTCCGCAGGCGGCGGCGGCAAGGGCATGCGCGTGGTGCGCACGGCGGAACAGTTCGCCGAGGCGCTTGCCGGTGCGCAGCGCGAGGCCATGAAAGCCTTCGGCGACGAGCACGTCATCCTGGAGCGTTTCATCGAGCGGCCGCGGCACATCGAGGTGCAGGTCTTTGGCGATCGCCACGGCAACATCGTGCACCTCTGGGAGCGCGAATGCTCGACGCAGCGGCGCTACCAGAAGATCATCGAGGAAGCGCCCTCGCCGCTGCTGGATGACGATACGCGCCGGCAGATGCTCGAGGCCGCGGTCGAGGCCGCGCGGGCCGTGGAGTACCTGAACGCCGGCACGGTGGAATTTATCGTCAGTCCGGCGCGTGAATTCTGGTTCATGGAAATGAATACTCGCCTGCAGGTCGAGCACCCGGTCACCGAGATGATCACCGGGCTCGACCTGGTCGAATGGCAGCTGCGCATCGCCACGGGCGAACCCCTGCCGCTGGCGCAGGCGGAGATCCCGTGCCGCGGTCATGCCATCGAAACGCGCATCTACGCGGAGAACCCGGGCAATAATTTCATGCCCTCCACCGGCCGGATTCGACGGCTGCGCTCCCCCGATCGCCATCCGGCCATCCGGCTGGACTCCGGCATCGAGGAAGGCGACGAGGTCAGCCAACATTACGATCCGATGCTGGCCAAGCTGATCGTCCACGGCCTGGATCGCGCCGAATGCGTCGGCCGGCTCCGCCAGGCGCTCGCTCACAGCGCCATCGCCGGCGTGATCACCAACCTGCCGCTGTTGCGCGCCGTGGCGGCGCACCCGGCCTTCGCGGCCGGCGAAGTCGACACCGGTTTCCTCGATCGCGAACTCGACGATGTGCTCTGGAACGTGCCGACACCGCCGCTGCCCGTGCTCGCCGTCGCCGCCTGGCGGATCGCCCAGGACCTGCCGCGCCCGGCCGAGCACACGGACCCCTGGTCACCCTGGGCGAACGGCGACGGCTGGCGCTCCGCCGGCGCCGGCGGGATCCCCGTCCGGCTGCTCGACGCCGCCGGCCGCTGCCACGAACTGCGGCTGGAGTTCCGCGCCGACCGCAACCGCGTTCGCGTGCACTCCGGCAGCCATCACCTCGACGCCACGCTCGAGGACCTCGGCGAGGGCCGGCTGCGGCTCGACTGCCAGGGCGTGGGCGGCGAGGCGCTGGTCACGGCCGACACGGACCGCATCTACGTGGGGTTCGATGACCACGGCTGGGATTTCGTGGTCGAGCCGCTGCATGCCGACGAGTCAGCCCAGGGCGAGGAAGATACGCGCCCGGTAGCTCCGATGCCGGGCACGATCGTCGCGCTCAAGGTCGCCGCCGGGGACCGCGTGTCGGCCGGCCAGGCGCTGCTCATCATGGAAGGCATGAAAATGGAGTTGACGCTTGCCGCGCCGGTGGCCGGCCGGGTCGAGCGCGTGCTGTGCGCAGTCGGCGACAGCGTCGACGCGGACGCTGTGCTGGTGGATATCAGGTCCGACGAGGCCAGCTGAATGTCCCTGCAAAAACACGTGAAAATCGTCGAGGTCGGCCCGCGCGACGGCTTGCAGAACGAACAGGCCAGCGTGCCGGCGGCCGTCAAGATCGAGTTCATCGAACGGCTCGCCGCCGCCGGCTTGCCCGTCATCGAGGCCAGCAGTTTTGTCAGCCCGCGCTGGATACCGCAACTGGCCGACGCCGCCGAGGTATTCGCCGGCCTGCGCCGCCGGCCCGGCGTCGCCTACCCGGCGCTGGTGCCGAACCGCCAGGGCCTCGAGCGCGCCATCGCCGCGGGCGTCGAGGAAATCGCGGTATTCACGGCAGCCTCGGAAACCTTCAACCACAAAAACATCAACGCCTCGACGGCCGAGAGCCTGGAACGCATCCGCGACCTGGCCGGCCCCGCGCTCGAGCAGGGCCTGCGTATCCGCGGCTACATTTCCTGCGTGCTCGGCTGCCCCTACGAGGGCGCGGTCGCCGAGGACAATGTCGTCGCCGTCGCGCAAAAGTTGTTCGAACTCGGCTGTTACGAGGTCTCGCTCGGCGACACCATCGGCGTCGGCACGCCAGTGGCTGCGCGGCGACTGCTCTGGGCCGTGGCCGGGGAATGCGGCATGGAGCGACTGGCGGTACACTTCCACGACACGCGCGGCCAGGCGCTGGCCAATATTTTCGCCTGCCTCGAAGCCGGCGTGACGGTCGTTGATGCCTCGGTGGCCGGCCTGGGCGGCTGTCCCTACGCGGCCGGCGCCTCCGGCAACGTGGCGACCGAGGACCTGGTCTACCTCCTGCACGGTCTCGGCATCGAGACCGGGGTCGACCTGCCGGCGCTGGTCGCCGCGGGTCATTACATCTGCGGCCAGCTCGGCCGCGCACCCCGCAGCCGGCTCGGCCAGCTGCCGGACGATCGCCAACCCTGAACCCGTCAGCCGCGCGTGCGGCCCACGGGTCGAATTTTTTGCCTACAAGGAAATCTCTGCATGGAACTCGCCAAGCTGCAAGCCGTCGTCTCGGGCGGCGCCTCCGGTCTCGGGCTCGCCGTCGTCAAGCGCATCATCGCCGAGGGTGGCCAGGCTGCCATCCTTGACGTCAACGAGGCGCAAGGCCAGGAAACCGCCGCCGCGCTCGGCGAGCGCGCCCTGTTCTTCAAGACCGACGTCAGCGACGACGGGGCGGTCATCGCCAGCGTGGACGCGGCCGCCAAGGCCTTCGGCGGCATCAACCTGGCCGTCAGCTGCGCCGGCATCCTCGGCGCGGGTCGCGTGCTGGGGCGTGACGGTCCCATGGCCGGCGACTATTTCGCAAAAGTCATCATGGTGAACCTGGTCGGCACCTTCCAACTCGCCAAGGCGGCAGCTGCGCAAATGCAGCACAACGAACCCAACCCCGAGGGGGAGCGCGGGGTGATCGTCAACACTGCTTCGGTCGCCGCCTTCGAAGGCCAGATCGGCCAGGCTGCCTACTCCGCCTCCAAGGCCGGCGTGGCCGGCATGGCGCTGCCGCTGGCGCGCGAGTTTGCGCGCCTGGGCATCCGCGTCAACACCATCGCACCGGGCATTTTCCTGACGCCGATGATGGAAGGCATGCCGGAACACATCCAGCAGTCGCTCGCCGCCCAGGTGCCCTTCCCGTCGCGGCTCGGCCGGCCCGAGGAATTCGCCGACATGGTGGCGTGCATCTGCACCAGCCCGATGCTCAATGCCGAGACGATTCGCCTCGACGGGGCGATCCGCATGCAGCCCAAATAAATCATGGCTCAGGTAAAATTGAAGGCTGCCCCGAAATCCCGAGCGAGGCGCCGATGAGCGAGCAGGAAAACAGCATCGAACGCGATGTCATGGCATATGACTTCGCAATCGTCGGCGGCGGCCCGGCCGGGCTCGCCTGCGCCATCCGGCTGAAGGAGAAGTCGCCCGAGGCGACCATCTGCGTGCTCGAAAAAGGCGCCGAGATCGGCGCGCACATCCTGTCGGGCTGCGTCATGGAGCCGGGTCCGCTCGACGAGCTGTTGCCGGGCTGGCGTGACAATCCGCCCGCCATCTGCGTGCCGGCGGGGCGCGATGAATTCCGCCTGTTCACCAGGGCGCGTTCGTTCCGCCTGCCGACGCCGCCGCAAATGCATAACGCCGGCAACTTCATTGTCTCGCTCGGCGAGCTGTGCAAGCAGCTCGCGGCCCACGCTGAATCGCTCGACATCGAGGTGTTTCCGGGCTTCCCGGGTCGCCAGCTGCTGATCGAAGGCGACGGCGCCGACGCGCGCGTCATCGGCGTGCGCTGCGGCGACATGGGCATGGTGGCCGACGACACGCCGGACGGTCAGCCCGGACCCAATTTTGCCCCCGGGGTCGATATTCATGCCCAGGTCACGATCCTGGCCGAAGGCTGTCGCGGCAGCCTCTCGAAACAGGCCATTGCGCGCTTCCAGCTGGACCACGACGCGGCGCCGCAAACCTACGGCCTGGGCTTCAAGGAGCTCTGGCAGCTGCCGGCCGGCCGCACCACGCCCGGGCTGATCCAGCACACCGTCGGCTGGCCGCTCGACAACAGCACCTACGGCGGCAGCTTCATCTATCACCTCGACGACGACCGCCTCTACATCGGCTACGTCGTCGGCCTCGATTACACCGACCCGCGCTTCTCGCCCTTCGAGGCGTTCCAGCAATTCAAGCATCACCCCGATATTCTCAAGCTGCTCGAAGGCGGTGAAATCATCTCCTCGGGCGCCCGCACCATCATCGAGGGCGGCCTGCAGGCGCTGCCGAAGATGGAGATGCCGGGTGCGCTATTGATCGGCGATGCGGCCGGCACCCTCAACGTGCCGAAGATCAAGGGCGTGCACCAGGCGCTGCGCTCCGGGATGCTGGCCGCGGAGCATCTCGCGGACACTGGTTCGCCGGCGGGTTATGACGCCGCGTTCCGGGCCTCGCCGGCGGGGCTCGAACTGCGCCAGGTGCGCAATATCCGTCCCGGTTTCCACCGCGGCTTGTGGCTCGGCATAGCGAACGCCGCGCTCGAGACGGTGTTCGGCGGTCGCAGTCCATGGACGCTGAAGACGCATGCCGACTGGGAGAGCCTCGAGTTGCGGGCCAGCGCGAACGCCGACGGCGAGCAGGCCGCGATGGCCGCCAACTGGCATGCCGAGCGGACCCTGCCACCGCGCGACCGGCTCGCCAGCGTCTACTTCGCGAACACCGTCCACGAGGAAGCCCAGCCCGTGCACCTGCGCGTCGCCGACACGTCGATCTGCGCCACCCGTTGCGCCGAGGAATACGGCAACCCCTGTACCCGCTTCTGCCCGGTCGGTGTCTACGAAATGGTGGCCGACGACCACGGCGGCCGGCGCCTGCAGATCAATGCGTCGAACTGCGTTCATTGCAAAGCCTGCGACATCAAGGATCCCTACCAGATCATCGAGTGGGTCACGCCCGAGGGCGGCAGCGGGCCGAACTACCAGACCCTGTGACGTCGCCGCCCGGGGAACGGGCAGCGACCGGCAAGATTCAAGGAATGACCCGAGCCCGCGCAGCCCTGGCCGGGTTCGCGGTACAAAAAAGGAGCTGAAATGAAAATCCTCGTCGGCATCAAGCGTGTCATCGACTATAACGTCCGGGTCCAGGTGAACCGCGACGGCACCGGCGTCGTCAAGGACGGCGTCAAGATGAGCATCAATCCCTTCGACGAAATCGCCGTCGAGGAAGCACTGCGCATGAAGGAACGCGGCGACGCCGCGGAAGTCATCGTGGTTTCCATCGGACCGGACGCCGCGCAGCAGCAATTGCGCACCGCGCTGGCCATGGGCGCCGACCGCGCCATTCTTTACCAGGCCGACACCGAGATCCAGCCGCTGGCCGCGGCGCGCGCCCTGCTGGCACTGATCAAGGAAGAAAATCCCGGCCTGGTGCTGCTCGGCAAGCAGGCCATCGACGACGACTCGAACCAGGTCGGGCAGATGCTGGCCGCGCTCTGGGATTGCCCGCAGGCGACCTTCGTCTCGAAGCTCGAGTTCGTCGACGGCACCGCCAGGGCCACCCGCGAAGTCGACGGCGGCCTCGAGCAGATCGAATTCGAGCTGCCGGCGGTCATCACCGTCGACCTGCGGCTAAACGAACCGCGCTTCGTGAAAATGCCCGACATCATGAAAGCCAAGCGCAAGCCGCTCGACGTCAAGCCGTTCGCCGAACTCGGCGTGGAGATGCCGGCGCAGCTCGAGACGGGATTGCATGAGCCGCCGCCCAAGCGCCAGGGCGGCACCAAGGTGGATTCAGTGGCGGCGCTGGTCAAGGCGCTGAAAGAAAAGGGAGTGCTGGCATGAGCAGGGTTTTATTGATCGCCGACCATGACGGCAAGACGCTGAACACCGGCATCGCGCGCTCGGTTGCTTGCGCCCGCCAACTCGGTGACGTGCACGTCGCCGTATTCCACGCCCCGGACGCCGACGCGCCCTCCGCCGCCGCCGCCAGGCTCGACGGCGTGGCGCGCGTCTTGTCCATCAGCAACCCCGCCAACGGCACGCCGCTGGCGGCCGTGCTGGCGCCCCAGATCGCCAAGCTCGCCAGCGAACACGAAGGCGGCTACGACTACGTGCTGGCGCCCTCCACGACATTCGGCAAGGACGTGTTGCCGCGCGCCGCCGCCCTGCTCGGCGTGCCGCAGGTCTCTGACCTGATGGAAGTCATCGATGCGCGCACTTTCAAGCGGCCGATTTACGCGGGCAACGTAATCACCACCGTCAAGGTGCCGGATGGCATTCCCGTGCTGGCCACGGTGCGTATCGCGTCATTCCAGGCCGTGGGCGAAGCCGGCGAGGCGCCCATCGTCGCCGCGACGGTCGACGCAGAGCTGCCAACGCATACCCGTTACATCGGCCTCGCGGAAAGCGGCGGCAGCGATCGCCCCGACCTGCAGAGCGCGTCGTGCGTGGTCGCCGGCGGCCGCGGCGTCGGCAGCAAGGAAAACTTTGAGATCATCTTCAAGCTCGCCGACAAGCTCGGCGCCGCCATCGGCGCCAGCCGCGCGGCCGTGGATGCAGGCTACGTGCCGAACGATATGCAGGTCGGCCAGACCGGCAAGATCATCGCCCCGGACCTGTACTTCGCCATCGGCATCTCCGGCGCTATCCAGCACATGACGGGCATCAAGGACGCCGGCTGCATCGTGGCCATCAACAAGGACGCCGACGCGCCGATCTTCGAGGTCGCCGATTTCGGTCTCGTCGGCGACCTGTTCCAGGTGTTGCCGGAACTCGAGAAGGCGCTGGACGGGGCGTAGCCTGTCGCGGGTCGACCGCGGCGGGCGGGGCCTTGCCAGTCGCGAAGTTGACCGCGGTGGGGGGACGGCACAGGTCCGCCTCACTTAGGAAATCTTTATGCGCTCGGCGGACCTGTGCCG
>JBLRWC010000009.1:0-82918 GCA_047921455.1 Gammaproteobacteria bacterium | reverse complement strand
CTCCTAAGCGGTAGGTCGCAGGTTCGATTCCTGCCCGGGGCGCCATCACCGCGAAACGCCAAACTTGAGTAATAAGCGTCAGCAACGCGCGCACGGATTACCGGCCTGGCTCAAGTGGGCCTACCTCGGATTTGTGCTTGTACTCGTGCCGGTTTACGCCGTCGAGCACGGTTTGCGAAATTTCCTCTGGTTTTCCAACGTTGCGCTGTTGCTGGGCCTGGTGGGCGTGTGGACGGAAAACCGCTTGCTCATCAGCACCCAGGCCGTGTCGGTAGCGCTGCTGGAAATCGGCTGGCTGGTCGATTTTTTCGGCGCCCTGGCACGGGGCGGGGAAAGCATTTACGGCCTGACGGCCTACATGTTCGACACGGCCTTGCCGCTGTACCTGCGTTTGTTATCCCTTTACCACGTCGTGTTGCCACTCCTGTTGCTCTGGCTGGTATGGCGGTGCGGCTACGATCGCCGGGCGTTGCGCGTGTGGGTACCGGCGGGCTGGGGAATTCTGCTGCTCGCCTACGCGGGTCCGGGCGAACGCAACGTCAACTGGATCTACGGCATACCGGGCGAGAACACGTTCGGGTTGCCGCCACTGGTCTGGCTGGCCGTGGTGATGATTTTTTGCGCTATTGCATGGAGCTTGACGCATCTTTTGATCCAGCGCGTAATGCGCTTTTTCGGCCGACCGGTTTACCCCCGGGACAGCACGAGTCAGTGATGCGCTGCAGGCACAAATCATGCCGCAGAGCAGCATTCAAGGCCGGTGGGCGCAACAGCCCTGTTGTGCTATTTTCATTTTGCACGGCAGGAGACACGTGATGTTCAGCTTGGCCCGCCCGGTTTTTTCGATGCTGTTGTTGTCGGTGCTTGGCGCAGCATCGTCCATGGCTGCTGAGCCGCCGCCCGAGGTGGCGCTGTGCGCTACCTGCCATGGCGCGGCGGCGCCCAGTCCGTACGCGTCGGTGCCCACCATTCATGGTCTTCCCGCGGCTGTGCTCGATAACGCGTTGTACGATTTCCGCGCCACCATCCGCCCCTGCCGCAAGGTCGATTGCACCGGCGTCGCCGATTGCCCCGAGACCGATTTCTGTGACATTGTCGCGCGCCTGTCGGATGAGCAGATCGCTGGGCTGGCTCACTGGTATGCCCGCCAGCCCTACGCGCCGGCCGGCGAGCCGTGGGATAGGGCGCTGGCTGCACGCGGCAGCGTGCTGCACGCTGCACATTGCGAGAGTTGCCACGCGGGCGGCGGCCTCTCACCGGTGGAAGAAGCGAGTATTCTGCGCGGCCAGCGAAAAGCCTACTTGCGGCTGGCGATGGAAGACTTCCACCAGGAGCGGCGCGTCGCCGTCGCCGAGATGCATGCGAGCATCGAAGGCTTCACTGACGCAGACGTCGCCGCGCTGATCGAGTTTTATGCGAGTCCGCTCGACTGAAGCGAGGGAGCTCACCGCAGGCCACACGGAAGCCCAGGAGAACAACATGTCCGGACTGACTCGTCACTTGATGCTGGTGGCTTCGTTGGCATGTGCGCCACTGGCGGCATCGGCGCTGGCTGCGCCGCCGATCGTCGGTTTCTGCGCGGTGTGTCACGGTGAGACGGGACCGAGCGAATACCCGGGTGTACCGACGATTCACGGCCTGCCGGCCGGCGTAATTGAGAATGCGCTCTACAAGTACCGCGAGCGGGAGCGTCCGTGCCGAGTGACCGAGTGTTCGAAGCTTGGGACCTGTCCAGACATCAGCATGTGCGACATCGTGGGCTCGATGGATGATGAGGATCTCGCGGCGCTGGCCGACTGGTATGGCGCGCAGCCCTTCCCGGCGCACCAGGACCCCTATGATGCCGAGCTCGCTGCGCGCGGGCGCAGGATCCACGACCAGCATTGCGAGATCTGCCACACCAACCTGGGGTCGGATCCGGTGGATGATGCGAGCATGTTGCGTGGGCAGCGCAAGGTCTATCTGCGCAACGCGCTGGAGGACCTCCAGGAGGGGCGTCGCTCGGTTGGCCTGGCAGCCATGGAAGACGTCATCAAGGGACTGTCCCGAGATGACCTGGCGGCGCTGGCGGAGTTTTACTCCGGCCCCGCGGTCTATACCGATTCGCGCTAGCGGCCGGCGATCCCAGCGGGGCGCGAATTCCCACCACGGGGCGCATGCCTTAGAATGCGAGGCCTGACGACAAATCGACAAGGCCCGGCTCTCCATCCTCATGAGCAAAACGATCCAGGATCACTACGCGACCAGCCCGCTGTTTGGCGGTAATGCACCCTATATCGAGGGACTTTACGAGCAATACCTGGAAGATCCGGCGTCGGTCGATGCTGAAATACGCCAGTGGTTCGACGGGATTGCCGCGGGCGGCGCCGAAACGCCGCGCGGCCCGGTCGAACGCGAGTTGGCCGCGCGCGCCCTGCAGCCGCGGGCGGCTGCGTCCGCTGGATCGGCTGGGGTGGCCCCGGCAGCCATGCTCGATAAGCAGGCGGCGGTGCTGCGGTTGATCGAGGCTTACCGGCTGCGCGGTCATCGCCTCGCGCGGCTCGATCCACTCGGCCTGGTCGGTCCGCAGCCCTTGCCGGAGCTGGACCCGGCATTTCACGGCCTGGGACCAGGGGACGACGACACGGTATTCGCCACGGCTGGTTTTGGTGGTGCGGACCGCTTGCGCTTCCGTGACATTCGCGCGCGCCTCGAACAGGTCTACCGCGGCACTATTGCCGCCGAGCTCGGGCATATTACGGATACCGAGGAACGCCTCTGGCTGCAGCAGCGCTTCGAGAAGGCAGCGGCTGGCGGTGGCCTGGCGGCGGCTGAGCGGCGCCAAATTCTCGAGCGGCTGACCGGCGCCGAAGGCATCGAGCGTTACCTGCACACCCGTTACGTCGGCCAGAAGCGTTTCTCGCTGGAAGGCGGGGAGAGCATGATCCCGCTGGTCGGCGACATCATCCAGCAGGCCGGCGCGCAGGGTATGGAAGAGGTGGTCATCGGCATGGCCCACCGCGGGCGACTGAACGTGCTGGTGAACGTCCTGGGCAAGCCGCCGAAGGAATTGTTCTCGGAGTTCGAGGGGGTCTACGACCCGCAGGTGCAGCGCCGCTCCGGGGACGTCAAGTATCACCTGGGCTTCTCGTCGGACATCAGCACGCCGGGCGGCAACATGCACGTGGCGCTGGCGTTCAATCCCTCGCACCTGGAAATCGTGAACCCGGTGGTGATCGGTTCCGTGCGCGGGCGCCAAGACCGGCGCGGCGACGAGAACGGCTCGACCGTGCTGCCGATCCTGATTCATGGCGATGCGGCGTTCGCCGGCCAGGGCGTTGTCATGGAGACCCTGCAGATGTCGCAGACGCGCGGTTTCGCGGCGGGCGGCACAGTACATGTCATCTGCAACAACCAGATCGGCTTCACCATCAGCCATCCGCAGGATGCGCGTTCCACGTTGCACTGCAGCGACGTGGCGAAAATGATCGAGGCGCCGATTTTTCACGTCAATGCCGACGACCCGGACGCGGTGGCGTTGATCGGCCGGCTCGCGTTCGATTACCGCATGCGCTTTCGCAAGGACGTGGTGATCGATCTCGTCTGCTATCGCCGACACGGCCATAACGAGGCCGATGAACCGGCAGCGACCCAGCCCCGGATGTACGGCGTGGTGCGTAACCATCCGACGGTGCGGCAGATTTACGTGCAGCGGTTGAGGGACGATGGGGTGGTCGACGACGACGAAGCCCAAGGCCTGGTGGATGCCTATCGCCAGGGTCTGGACGAGGGCCGCGTAGTCTCAGCCTCGGTCGGCTTCGTCGGGAACAAGTTCACCGTGGACTGGAGCCGGTTCGATGAGGTTAATTTCAGTCGCCCCGTGAAGACGCGCCTGGCTCCGGAGCAGGTGGCCCGCTATGCCGAGGCGATCACGCACGTCCCCGAGGAGCATACCCTGCATCCCCGGGTAGAGCGCATCATGGTGGATCGGCGCCGCATGGCGGCCGGCGAGTTGCCCATGGACTGGGGTTTTGCCGAGACCATGGCGTATGCGAGTCTGCTGACTGAAGGGTATGACGTTCGCCTGACCGGCCAGGACAGCGGCCGCGGCACTTTTTTTCATCGCCACGCCGTGCTGCATGATCAGCACGGGCGTGACCCCTGGATCCCGCTGACCCGGGTCGCTGAAGATCAGCGCCGTTTCGTCGTCACCGACTCGTTGTTGTCGGAGGAGGCCGTACTTGGTTTCGAGTACGGCTATGCCACCACCAACCCCGATACGCTGGTGATCTGGGAAGCGCAATTCGGCGATTTCGTCAATGGCGCCCAGGTGGTCATCGACCAGTTCATCAGTTCGGGTGAGACCAAGTGGGGCCGTTATTGCGGGCTCATGTTGTTCCTGCCGCACGGCTACGAGGGCCAGGGCCCGGAGCATTCTTCCGCGCGCCTGGAGCGTTTTCTGCAGCTGTGCGCAGAGCACAATATGGCGGTCGTCGTGCCCTCGACCCCGGCGCAGTTTTTTCATCTCATCCGGCGCCAGATGGTGCGCGATTTCCGCAAGCCCACCATCGTCCTGACGCCGAAGAGCCTGCTGCGGCACAAGCAATCCGTCTCGCCGCTCGAAAGCCTGTCCGAAGGACGTTTCCTGCGCATCATCCCCGAAATCGATGACCTCGACCCGGCGGCCGTGACGCGCCTCGTCTTGTGCAGCGGCAAGGTGTATTTCGACCTGCTGGAGGCGCGGCGCGAACGCGAACTCAATGATGTGGCCATCGTGCGCCTGGAGCAGCTCTACCCATTTCCCATTCGCCGCTACGCCGCGCTGATCGAAGATTTCCCCGCGCTCAAGGACGTGGTGTGGTGCCAGGAGGAGCCCCAGAACCAGGGGGCCTGGTACCAGATCCGGCATCGCCTGCAAGAACCCTTGAGTCCCGACCAACAGTTGTTTTATGCCGGGCGCAAGGGCGCCGCTGCGCCCGCCGCCGGGTATTTCCGGCTCCACAAGCAGCAGCAGGAAGGGCTCGTCAATGCGGCGTTGTCCAGCACCGACAAAGCCGGGTCCCGCTCGAATCGTAAGAAAATTACCAGGAAGAAAGCATGAGCATCGAAGTCAAGGTGCCGCAGCTACCGGAATCGGTGGCGGACGCGACATTGGTTGCGTGGCACAAGTCGCCCGGCGACACGGTCAGCCGCGATGAGAACCTCGCCGATCTCGAGACCGACAAGGTGGTTCTCGAAGTGCCGGCGCCGGCCGATGGCGTATTGAAGGAAATCCGCATTGCCGACGGCACCACCGTCACGGCCGGCGAGATTCTTGCGATTCTCGAACCGGGCGATGCGGCAGCTGCCAAGTCGGCCGGTCCGGCGGAAAAGAAATCCGCTGCGGCCACTGGCGGGGACGCGGCGGCCGCTACGGATACGCAGCCCACTGGCGAAAGCGAAGGTGACGCGGACGACGCGGACGACGCGGACGATGCGGCTCCTGGCAAGGCCGCGGGACGCCTGAGTCCCTCGGTACGTCGCCTGGTCGATGAGCATGGGCTGGATCCGGCGGACATTCGCGGCACCGGCCGCGACGGCCGCATCAGCAAGGCGGACGTCATGGTATTCCTTGACCAGCAGCCTGACCCAGCGGCCGCCAAGCGTGACGATGCCGCGCCCGGCAAGGCGCCCGCCCCGCCGACGCCGCAGGGCGCCCGCGAGGATCGCCGCGTGCCGATGACGCGGATGCGCGCGCGCATTGCCGAGCGCCTGGTGGATGCACAGGCCAGCGCCGCGATGCTGACCTCGTTCAACGAGGTGGACCTGGGCGCCGTGATGGATATCCGCAAACGCTATCGCGACAGTTTCGAGAAAAAGCACGGTGTGCGCATCGGGTTCATGAGCTTTTTCGCCAAGGCGGCGATCGAGGCGCTGCGCAAGTTCCCGGTGGTGAATGCGTCGCTGGAAGGCAGCGACATCATTTACCACGACTATTACGATATCGGCGTTGCAGTCTCTACCGAGCGCGGCCTGATGGTGCCGGTGCTGCGTGACGTCGACCTGATGAGTTTCGCGGACATCGAGCGGGCCATCGGTGCTTTCGCCGGCAAGGCGCGCGAGGGCAAGATCAGTGTCGACGACATCAGCGGCGGCACGTTCACGATTACCAATGGCGGCGTATTCGGCTCCTTGATGTCGACGCCGATCCTCAATCCGCCGCAGAGCGCGATCCTCGGCATGCACAAGATCCAGGAACGGGCGATGGTGGTGAACGGCGAGATCAAGATTCGCCCGATGATGTACATCGCGCTGACCTACGACCACCGGATCATCGATGGGCGCGAGGCGGTGCAGTTCCTCGTCAGCATCAAGGAAAGCCTCGAGGATCCGGCGCGCCTGCTGATCCAGCTCTGAGCAACGATAATACGGACCAGGTGAAAAGATGAGCGACAGTTTCGACGTGATCGTAATCGGCGGCGGCCCCGGTGGTTACCCGGCAGCGATTCGCGCCGCGCAGAATGGCCTGCGCGCGGCCTGTATCGACGATTGGCAGAACTATGACGGCAGTCGTGCCTTTGGCGGCACCTGCCTGAACGCCGGTTGCATTCCGTCCAAGGCCTTGCTGGAATCTTCGGAACTGTTTCATCGCGCGCAGGCAGAGTTCGGCGCGCACGGCATCAAGACGAGTGGCGTGGCGCTGGACCTGGACACCATGCAGGCGCGCAAAGCGGGCATCGTCAAGCAGCTGACCGGCGGCATCGGCCAGTTGTTCAAGGCCAACAAGGTCACCGGCCTGCAGGGACGGGGACGCTTCCTCGGCGACGGCAAGGTGGAATTCACCGATCCCGACGGCGAAAAAAAGACGCTGACGGCAAAGCACGTGGTGCTCGCATCCGGCTCGACTCCCATCGAGCTGAAGAGCGTGCCCTTTGACGGCAAGCAGATCGTCGATTCCTGGGGCGCGCTCGAGTTTGCGGCGGTGCCGGAAACGCTGGGCGTGATCGGCGCTGGCGTAATCGGCCTGGAACTGGGGAGTGTATGGCACCGGCTCGGCGCCAAGGTGACGATGCTGGAGGCGATGGATTCCTTCCTGCCGATGGCCGACGCACAGATTTCCCGCGATGCGCAGCGACAGTTCAAGAAACAGGGCCTTGATATCCGGCTGGGCGCGAAAGTGCAGGCCGCCAAGACCGGCAAGCAAGGCGTCACGCTGACTTACGAAGACAAGGACGGTAGCCACGAGTTGACGGTCGACAAGGTCATTGTCGCGATTGGCCGCCGGCCATGCTCTGAGGGTTTGCTGGGTGAGGGCACGGGCGTGGAAACCGACGAGCGGGGCTTCGTCAAGGTGGATCACGAGTGTCGCACGGGCGTGTCCAACGTCTGGGCGGTCGGTGACCTGGTGCGCGGCCCGATGCTGGCGCACAAGGCGACCGAGGAAGGCGTGATGGTTGCCGACCTGATCGCCGGCAAGATTGCCGAAGTGAATTATGAAGTCATCCCGTCGGTAATTTACACCGCGCCGGAGATCGCCTGGGTCGGCAAGACCGAGGCGCAGGCCAAGGAAGCGGGCATCGATTACAAGATCGGCACGTTCCCGTTCGCGCCCAACGGGCGCGCCAAGGCGATGGAGCAGGCCGGCGGCATGGTGAAACTGGTGGCCAACAAGCGCGACGACGCCATCATCGGGGCACATATCATTGGGCCGATGGCGGGCGAACTGATCAGCGAACTGGTGGTGGCGATGGAATTCCAGGCGAGCATCGAGGATATCCAGCGGACAGTGCATGCGCACCCGACACTGGCCGAGTCGATCCACGAGGCGGCGCTCGCTGCTGACGGCAAGGCACTGCACGGGATCAACCGCTAGCGGCAGCGCGCCCGGCGCGCACGGGGGCACTCGCCAGGCTGGATTCAGGCTTTGCGCCGCACCGACGTCACGTTCGGCAGGCGATTAATCCGGTTCATCAAGCGGCTGAGCTGTTCCAGGCTGCCGACGCCGACTGTGATATCGACGGTCGCAAGGTGTTTGGCGCGCTCGGTGCGCGTGC
The DNA here is from genome assembly GCA_047921455.1 of Gammaproteobacteria bacterium. GTDB lineage: Bacteria > Pseudomonadota > Gammaproteobacteria > Steroidobacterales > XN24 > XN24. The sequence continues at coordinate 74,906 of JBLRWC010000009.1, read as the reverse complement.
TCATGGCGTTGATGTCGATTTTCTCGTCGGCCAGCGTCGCCGACACATCCCGGATCAGCCCCGTGCGATTCCAGGCCTGGATTTCGATCTTCACTGGGTAGCTGGCGTGTTCTCGGCCACCCCAGTTCACCGCCATCAGGCGCTCCGGGCTTTCGACCCGCAAGCGCAACAGGTTTTTGCAGTTGGCGCGATGGATCGAGACGCCGCGGCCCTGGGTGATGTAACCGGCGATGGCTTCCGGCGGCAGCGGCCGGCAGCAGCGCGCAAAATTGGTCAGCAGGTCACCCACACCGGAAATCGATACGGCCGCTTCGGTGTACGCGGGGCGCCGCACCTTGACCTGGACTTCCTCGGTGACGCTCGGCGTCGGCGGGGGGCTTTCGCGCTCACAGGCGGCAATCACAGCCGGCAACGTCAGGTCGCCGGCGCCGATGGCGAGCCACAGTTGTTCCTGGTTGCCCAGGCCGAAGCGTTTCGCCACCGGCGCGAGATCGACCTCGAGTCCGAGCCGCGCGAGTTCTTTTTCGAGGGTTTGCTTGCCCGCGCGGCGATTCTGTTCCTGGTCCTGCTGTCGGAACCACGCTCGCACCTTGCTACGGCTGCGGGGTGATACCAGGTAGCCGGCTTGCGGCGCCAGCCAGTCGCGGCTGGGATGGGCGTTCTTGGCAGTCAGAATCTCGACCTTGTCGCCGTTGTCGAGCTGGTGCGTCAATTGCACCATGCGCCCGTTCACAAGGGCGCCGCGGCAGTGATGGCCGATGTTGGTGTGCACCTGGTAGGCGAAATCGAGCGGCGTGGCGCCGGCCGGCAAATCGACTACGTCGCCAGCCGGTGTAAATGCATACACCCGGTCTTCGAAAATTTCGGTGCGCAATTGGTCGAGCAGGTCACGGTCGGCTTCCGCGCTCTCACCCGGTGTCAGCAACTGCCGGAGCCAGTTGATTTTCTGTTCAAAGGCCGGGTCACCGCGACCGCCTTCCTTGTAACGCCAGTGGGCCGCCACGCCAAGCTCCGCATGCTCGTGCATCTCGCGGGTACGGATCTGCACCTCCAGGGGTTCGTTGCCGGGGCCCATCACCGCGGTATGCAGCGAACGGTAAAAGTTGCCCTTGGGATTGGCGATATAGTCGTCGAACTCGCCGGCGATATAAGGCCAGAGGCTGTGCACATGCCCCAGCACGGCATAGCAATCCGGCACGGTTTCGACCAGGACGCGCACGGCGCTGATGTCGAACACTTCTTCGATGCTGACCTGCTTGCGGCGCATTTTTCGCCAGATGCTGTAGATATGCTTGGGACGACCTTCGATTTCGGCCTCGATGCCGGTCTGCGCCAGTTCGTCCCGCAATACCTGCAGGACCCGGCCGATCCGGGCTTCGCGATCCTCGCGGGTTTCCTTCAGGTAGAGCGCAATGCCGCGATAAGTCTCGGGTTCGAGGTGGCGGAAGGCCAGGTCCTCCATCTGCCACTTGAAATGCCAGATGCCGAGCCGGTTGGCGAGCGGCGCAAAAATTTCCCGGGTCTCGATGGCGACGCGCTCGATCAGTTCGGCGTCGTCGCTGCGCACCGTTTGCAGTCGATGCAGCTGATCGGCGAGCCGCACGAGCACCAGGCGCACGTCGGCCACAATCGCCAGCAACATTTTGCGCAGGGTCTCGGCCTGGGGCGCCGGTAACGGCACGCCGGTGCGCCAGTTGTCAGGCAGCCCGAACGAGCCGAGGCGCTGCAGTTCCTCGACACGACGGCGCATGGTGTCGCCGAAGCGCGCGTCCATGACCTCGAGTGGCATCGCGCCCGCCTGCGCCAAGGGGTAAAGTACGGCGGCGGCGCGAATTTCCGGCTCGGCACGGATTTCGTCGAGCAGCTCGGCAATGGCCAGGCCGCGTGCCGCGGCGCTCTCGTGACCCTCGCGAGCCAGCCGGCGGGCTTCCTCGAGCGCGGCAGCCAGTAGCTGTTCGCCGACGGGTGCGTTTTCGGGGTCGTGTTTCACAATACGCGTTTCCAGAAATTCCGTTTACAATACCGCATCTAGCGATCCTTTCTTAAAGTGAACTTGGAGGTCTTATGCTGAGGCGATTCCTTTCCTTCGCGGCGCTGCTCGCGTTATCCCCCCTGGCCTTCGCCAATGGCCTGGACCTGAACGTTAATGATAAAGCAGCCCGGGTCACCCTGGATTTCGAGCTGTCCAACAACCTGGTCGCCGATGGTGCCCTGTTTTACCACCAGGATCGCGGCAATGTGCTTGGCGCCGGCCTGCACGTGACTGGCGACGCGACGGGCGGCCGGGATCCCCTGCAGGCCGGGCTGGGGGGGCGCCTGTTGTATATCGACGCGAAGATTCGTGGTCGGGACGATGGCGGGGCCTTGCCGATTGGCGGTTTTGTGAATTACACCATCCCCGAGTACAACCGCTTCGTCGTCGGCGGCAGCGCCTATTATGCCCCGGACGTGCTGTCGTTCGGGGACGTCACGAAGTACCAGGAATACAATGTCTGGGCCGGTTACAGCGTGTTGCGCCAGGGGCAGGTCTACCTCGGCGTGCGCGGCATCAAGGCAAATTTCAAGAACAGCCCCAGCGTGACCTTCGATACGGGCTTGCACGTCGGCTTGCGGTTGCGCTTCTGAGCCCCACGTGGACGGTTTTTGCGCGGCACGGCTACTATTAACGGTTTTCAACACCCTGCGGGGATTACATGGCAGGCCATAGCAAGTGGGCGAACATCAAGCATCGCAAGGGCGCCCAGGACAAGAAACGCGGCAAGATTTTCACCAAGCTGATTCGCGAGATCACCAGCGCGGCGCGCGCCGGCGATCAGGATCCGGCGATGAACCCGCGCCTGCGGCTGGCCATCGACAAGGCCAAGGCGGCGAGCGTCCCGAAGGACACCATTGACCGTGCCTGGAAGCGTGGCAGCGGCGGTGGCGACGGTGACGATTACGCGGAAGTGCGCTACGAGGGCTATGCGCCCGGTGGCGTGGCCGTGCTGGTCGAGTGCCTGACGGACAATCGCAATCGCACGGTGGGCGATGTCCGGCATGCATTCAGCAAGTGTGGCGGCAACCTCGGCGCGGACGGCAGCGTCAGCTACCTGTTCCAGCACTGTGGCGTGCTGAGCTATCCGCCGGAGGTTGGTGAGGAGCGGCTCATGAACGCGGCGCTCGAGGCCGGCGCCGAGGATATCGTCGCCAATGAAGACGGTTCCTTTGACGTGATCACGGCGCCGGCCGACTTCGACGCCGTCCGCGACGCACTCGTAGCCGACGATCTCGAGCCGGCGGATGCGGAGGTGACGATGCGGGCTGCGACCGGGGTGGCGGTGGACGGCGACGAGGCCGGCCAGGTCCTCAAGCTGCTCGAGATGCTCGAGGATCTCGATGACGTGCAGGATGTCTACAGCAATGCGGAATTGTCGGACGATGTACTGGCAGGGGCCTGACTCCCAACCCGGCCGCGGCCGCGGGCGATGAGCGACACCCTGACCATTCTCGGCATCGACCCGGGCTCCCAGGTCACGGGCTTCGGCGTGATCGCGCTGGAAGGCAGGGCGTTGCGGTACCTGGCCAGCGGCTGCATCCGCACCCGTGGTGGCGAGATGGCCGACCGCCTGCGGATAATTTTCGAGGGCGCTGCCCAACTGGTGGAGCAGTACCGGCCGGATGAGATCGGCATCGAGCGCGTGTTCGTCAACCGCAATGTCGACAGCGCATTGAAGCTTGGCCACGCGCGGGCGGCAGCGTTGTGCGGAACATTCCAGTATGCCGTCCCGGTCCACGAGTATGCGGCACGGGAGATCAAGCAGGCGGTCACCGGCAGCGGAGCGGCCGAGAAAGTCCAGGTGGCGCACATGGTGCGCAAGTTGCTGGCCGTGCGCGGCCCGCTGGCGGCGGATGCCGCCGATGCGCTCGCGGTGGCCATTTGCCATGCGCAGTTACGAAATGGTCGCGCCTTGGTCGCCGCCCTTGCCGGAGGAAGAAGATGATCGGATTTCTGCACGGCAAGCTCGCCGGCAAGCACCCGCCGCAACTGCTGGTGGACGTCGGCGGTGTCGGCTACGAGCTCGAAGCCCCCATGTCCACGTTCTACCAGTTGCCCGAGACGGGCGAGCCGGTGCAGATCCTGACCCATTTGCTGGTGCGTGAAGACGCCCACGTGCTGTACGGCTTCGCCACCGAGGCGGAGCGCCAGCTGTTTCGGAGCCTCATCAAGATCAGTGGCGTCGGCCCGCGCATCGCGCTGGCGATCCTGTCGGGCATCAGCGCCGAGGGCTTCGTGCGGTGCGTGCAGTCGGAGGACGCCGCCGCCCTGACGCGGATTCCCGGCGTGGGGCGCAAGACCGCCGAGCGACTCATGGTGGAGATGCGCGACAAGCTGACGCAGGCGGGTTCAGCGCTTGCCCAGTCCATGCCGGCGGGGGTGGTTGGCGTCGGCGGCACGGCGGCTGACGAGGCCTTTGGCGCGCTGGTCGCGCTGGGTTACCGTCCACCCGAGGCGCAACGCCTGCTGAAACTGGTGGAAGACAAGGCCAGCACCACCGAAGAACTGATTCGCGCCGCGTTGCAGGCGGCGGCGAGGTGAGCTGATGATCGAACACGATCGACTGGTGGACGCCGCCGCGGGCGGCACTGACGAGGCGCTCGATCGTGCAATTCGACCGCGCTTGTTGCAGGACTACGTCGGGCAGCGCTCGGTGCGCCGCCAGATGGAGATCTTCATCAAGGCCGCCCGGCAGCGCGAGGAGGCCCTCGATCACGTGTTGATCTTCGGTCCGCCGGGACTCGGCAAGACCACGCTGGCCCATATTGTAGCCAACGAGCTCGGCGTGAACCTGCGACATACCTCGGGCCCGGTACTGGAACGGCCCGGCGACCTGGCGGCGATTCTCAGCAACCTCGAGCCGCGTGACGTGCTGTTCGTCGACGAGATTCACCGCCTCAGCCCGGTGGTCGAGGAAATTCTCTATCCGGCGATGGAGGACTTCCAGCTCGATATCATCATTGGCGAAGGACCCGGGGCGCGTTCCATCAAGATCGACCTGCCGCCGTTTACCCTGGTCGGTGCGACGACGCGCGCCGGACTGCTGACGTCTCCGCTCAGGGACCGCTTCGGCATCGTGCAGCGGCTCGAGTTCTATGACGACGAGGAACTCGGCCGCATCGTCAAGCGGTCCGCCGGCATTCTCGACGTCGGTATCGATCCTGAGGGCGCCAAGCAGATCGCATGCCGTTCGCGCGGCACACCGCGCATCGCGAACCGGCTGCTGCGCCGGGTGCGCGATTTCGCACAAGTGGAAGGCGATGGCCGAATCGACGCTTCGGTGGCCACTGCCGCGATGGATATGCTGGATGTCGATCCGCGCGGCTTCGACGTCATGGACCGGCGGCTGCTGCTCACCATCATGGAGAAATTTGACGGCGGACCGGTTGGCGTGGACAGTCTCGCGGCCGCCATCGGCGAGGAGCGCGGCACCATCGAGGACGTGCTGGAACCCTTCCTGATCCAGCAGGGCCTGATGATGCGCACGGCTCGGGGACGCATGGCGACACGCCTCGCGTACCTGCATTTCGGCCTGCCGGCGCCGAGTCGCGTGCTGGATCCCGAGACGATTTCACTGTTCGAACAAGACGACAATGCGCAGGCCTGAGCTGCACCGACCGCCGCGGGCCGGCTTCACCTGGCCAGTGCGCGTCTATTACGAGGACACCGATCTCGGCGGCGTGGTTTACTACGCCAACTACCTGAAATTCCTGGAACGGGCCCGCAGCGAGTGGCTGCGACATCTCGGTGTGTCCCAGGTCCAGCTGCTCGAGACCGAGCGACTGCTGTTTGCCATCACCGCGGTCGACATCCGTTACCTTAAGCCGGCGCGTTTCGAGGATGAACTGACTGTCACGGTCGAGCTGGAGCGGTTGCGGCGGGCGAGCATGTCGTTTCACCAGGCCATCTATCGCGGCGGGGTGGATGGGGAACTCCTCTGTACTGCGCAGGTCACAGCGGCCTGTCTCGACGCTGACGCCATGCGACCCCGAGCGCTTCCCGCGCATCTATTCACGGAGTAATCCTGTATGCAGAATGATATGTCCATCGTCCGCCTCGTCATGGACGCCAGCCTGGTCGTGCAGCTGGTGATGCTCGTGCTGTTGCTGGCGTCGGTGGCCTCGTGGGCGGTGATTTTCCAGAAGCGGCGGGTGTTGCGCCGGGCGCGCATCAATTCCGACAGCTTTGAAAAGGAATTCTGGTCGGGCGGCGACCTGACCGGGCTCTACAAGCGAATCTCCTCGGGTGCCGGCGTCGCTGACAAGAGCGGCATGCCCGGCATCTTTGAGGCCGGCTTCCGCGAGTTCAGTCGCCTGCGCAAGCAGGAAGACCTGCAGGCCAGCCAGATCGTCGAGGGCTCGCGCCGGGCGATGCTGGTTTCGCAGATGCGCGAGTCCGATCGGCTCGAGCAGAACCTGGCGTTTCTCGCCACCGTGGGCTCGACCAGTCCATATGTCGGCTTGTTCGGGACCGTCTGGGGCATCATGAATTCATTCATCGCCCTCGGTAATGTGCAGCAGGCCACCCTGGCCATGGTCGCCCCGGGCATTGCGGAGGCGCTGATCGCCACCGCCATGGGCCTGTTTGCCGCCATCCCGGCGGTGATTGCGTACAACCGGTATGCGGACACTGTCGGCCGGCTGGCGAGCCGCTATGACACCTTCATGGAGGAATTCTCGACCATCCTGCAACGCCACGCGCGGCGTGCCGTCGAGAGTTGAGCGGTGGCGATTCTGAAACAGAAACGCAGGCTGATGGGTGAGATCAACGTCGTGCCCTACATCGACGTCATGCTGGTGCTGCTGATTATCTTCATGGTGACGGCGCCGCTGCTCACGCAGGGCATCGAGGTCGAGTTGCCGAAGGTCGGGGCGGCCCCCATGGATCCCGACCGCTACATCGAGTCCGATGCACTGGTGGTGTCGGTGGACATGGCGGGACAGCTGTATCTCAACCTGGTGGACCCGGAAACCCCGGTCACGCCGGATGTCGCGATCGAGCGGGCCGGCGCGTTGCTCAGGACCAATCCCGACCGGCCGGTGCTGGTCCGGGCGGATGCACGCGCCAGTTATGGCGCTGTGGCGGTGGCCATGCGCGTTTTGCAGGACGCCGGCGCCGGCCAGATCGGCATGGTCACGGATCCCGAGGAGCTGACGTCTCCGGGGCGGCAATAAGCGGTGCTGGAGTTTATTCGCGAGCACATCCTCGGGCTGTTGCTTGCCCTCGTGTTGCATGTTGCGCTGATCGCCGGCCTGGTCGTCGGCCTGCCCAGCCAGTCACGACAGCCGGAGCCCATTGCCCGGTCGCCCGTGCAGGCCGTGGCGGTGAGCGAGGCGGACCTGCGCGCGGCCGAACAGCGCCAGGAAGATGCGCGCGCGGCGGAATTGCAGCGGCAACGGGACGCCGAGCGCCAGCGCCAGGAGGAGGCCCGGCGGCAGGCGGAAGCGGAACAGCAGCGCCAGGCGGAAATACAGCGGCAGCGCGAGCGCCAGGAAGCAGAACAGCGGGCCGAAGCGGAACGACAGGTGCGCGAACAGCGCGCGGCGGAGGAAGCGCAGCGTGCCGCGGAAGCCCGCCGGGTGGAGGAAGCACGGCGTGCCGAGGAAGCGCGCCAGGCGGAGGAGGCGCGGCGTGCCGAGGAAGCGCGCCGGGCGGAACAGGCCCGGCGCGAGGCGGAAGCGCGTCGCCAGGCCGAGGAGGCGGCCCGTATCGAGGCCGCCAGGCAGGCGGAGGAAGCGCGCATCCAGGCGCAACGGCAGCGCGAGCTCGCGGAGCAGATCGGAGCGGAGCAACGGCGCCTGCAATTGCAGCAGTCGGACGAATACGGCGCCTGGCTGGGCGCGATCCAGGGACAGGTGATACGCAACTGGAACCAGCCGCCGTCGGCGCGGCCGGGACTGGAGTGCGAGGTGCGCGTGCAGTTGATCCCCGGCATGCAGGTGGTGAATACCGAGATCCTGCGTTGTAATGGCGACGACGCGGTACGCCGTTCGATTATCGCGGCGGTCGAGCGCGCTTCGCCCTTGCCGCGGCCCTCGGATCCGGCACTTTTCGAGCGCACCATTGTCTTTATTTTCAAACCCGAAGGTTGACCCAAAACATGAGTTACAGGATTTCCGTTTTGCTGCTCAGCGCGCTCTTGCTGCTGGCGGCGCCGCTCGCCCGCGCGGAACTGCGCATCGAAATTACGCGGGGCGTCAGCGAAGCCGTGCCGATCACCATCGTGCCCTTCGGGTTCGAAGGCGAAGGCCGGCCTGCAGTGGACGTGGCGGCGGTGATCGACGGTGACCTGGCGTTCAGCGGCCGCTTTGCGCCCATGGACCGCCGCGACATGGTGTCGCGGCCGACCCGGCCGGACGAGGTGCGCCTCGAAGATTGGCGCTTGCTGAAAACCGATATCGTGGTCATCGGGCGCATCAAGCCGGCTGCCGCGGGTCGTTACGAAATCGAGTTCCACGTCTACGACGTGTTTCGCGGCCAGCCGCTGATGGGGTATAGCCTGCCGGTGGCGGCGAATAACCTGCGCGCCGGCGCGCACCGCATCGCCGACATGATTTTCGAGCGCCTGACCGGTGTGCCGGGAATCTTTTCCACCCGCATCGCTTATGTGACCGTGGATCGCGAAGATAACAAGGCGCGCTACCGCCTCTGGCTGGCGGACGCGGACGGCGCGCGGCCGGGCGTCATCGCCGAGTCGGCCCAACCGATCATGTCGCCGGCCTGGTCTCCCGATGGCCGGCGTATTGCCTACGTTTCGTTCGAGACCGGCGTGTCGCGGATTTTCGTCCAGGAACTCGCTACCGGTCGCCGGGAAATTGTTTCTTCCGCCCCGGGAATCAACGGTGCGCCCGCATGGTCGCCGGATGGAACCCAGCTTGCGCTGGTGCTTGGCGGCGTCGACGGCAACCTGGATATCCATGTGCTGAACCTGGCCAACAAGGCGGTGCGCCGCCTCACCACCCATCCCGCCATCGATACGGAACCAAGCTGGGCCCCGGACGGCAAGAGCATCTACTTCACTTCGGACCGCGCCGGCGGCCCGCAGATCTATCGGGTCGGGGTGGACGGCAGTAATGTCCGCCGGGTGACTTTCCAGGGCAACTACAACGCCCGGCCGCGCGTGTCGCCCGATGGCGAACAGCTGGTCGTGGTCCATAACGACCGCGGCAATTTCCGGATCGCCTTGCTGGACATGCGCCAGGGTGGCTTTCGGGTCTTGTCAGAGGGCCGCCAGGATGAATCGCCCAGCTTCGCGCCGAACGGCAGCATGATCATTTATGCCACCCGCGAGGGCGGGCGCGGTGTCTTGTCCGCCGTTTCGGCGGACGGCCGTGTCCGGCAGCGCATCGCGGCCACCGAGGGTGATGTGCGCGAACCCGTCTGGTCGCCTTACGCGCGTTGAAGCGAACGGTTAACATAGTCTGGCGAACCGGGTAGTCCGGCCCGCCGGTGTTCCACCGCCTTGCGCGGTCCACGGTCCATGCACTCTCACGAGGGAAAACACGCCATGTCCTTGCAAAAACTTGCGATCCTGTTGGTTACTGCGGTCCTGATCGCCGGTTGCGCCCGCGCTACCAAGCCCGATGACGAGGCCGCCCGGGTAGCCGGAGAAGGTGATGACGGTTTCGTTACCCAACCGCTGACCGAGGATGAACTCTACGCGGAAGGCCGTCCGCTGGACGGTGAATTTGGCCAACTCGATACCCCGGAAGCGTTGCTGGGCCACAGCATCATTTACTTCGATTTTGATTCCTCGGCGATTCGCGCCGAATACAGCCAGTCGCTCGCCAGCCACGCCGGTAACCTCGTAGCCAACTCGGGGGCGACGGTTCGTCTCGAGGGCCACACCGATGAGCGCGGTTCACGCGAGTACAATATTGGTCTCGGCGAGCGTCGTGCGCAGGCCGTACGGCGCGCCCTGATGCTCCAGGGGGTCCCGGGAAGCCAGATCACCACTGTCAGCTACGGTGAAGAGCGGCCAGCCGTGACCGGCAGTGACGAAGAAGCCTGGGCCATGAACCGCCGCGTGGAGATTGTTTACCTGCGATGAAAACAGCCAAGCGTTTCAAGACCACCGCAGCGTTGCTGCTCGCTGGCGCCTTTGCCGCCGGCTGCGCGCTGCCGCCGGAGGAAGATCCGGTTTTGCTCAAGCTCGACGAACTCGATCAGCGCGTCGGCACCATCGAGCGCGTCGTGCGTAACGAGAGCCTGCTGCAAATTGCCACGGAGCTCGAAGAGCTGCGCAACGAAGTGCGCGAGCTGCGGGGCCACACGGAAGCCTTGCAGTACGAGGCGGAGGGCGCTGCCACCCGCCAGCGCGACCAATACCTGGATCTCGACCAGCGACTCCAGTCGCTTGAGCGGCGGACTCGCGGGGGCGATGCGCCCACGGGGACGGCGCCTTCGGCGGCCAGCCCGCTGGGGGTCGGCGGTGGTCCATCGGCGCCCGCCGGGGCGACGGGCGCCGGGGAAAGCGAGCGTTACCAGGCGGCGCTTGAACTGCTCCGCCAGGGCCGCTACCCGCAGGCCGAAGCGGGGTTCAAGCAGTTTCTCGCCGATTTCCCGCAGAGTACGCTGGCGGATAATGCCCAGTACTGGTTGGGAGAGACCCACTATGTCAATCGGGATTTCGAAACTGCGCTGGCGGTGTTTCAGCAAATGCTGGAGGACTATCCGAACTCCCGGAAGGCGCCTGACGCACTGTTGAAGGCCGGCTTCTGCCAGTACGAACTGCAGCGCTGGGCCGATGCCCGCGCCTCGCTCGAGGCCGTGGTCGAGCAATATCCCGATTCCACCGCCGCCAGGCTGGCGAACCAGCGGCTGGAACGGATGCGTTCGGAGCGCCGCTAGGGGGAATGGCTACCGCGGTCGACGAGGCTGTAGCGGCTGGCCAGTCGCTGCGCATTACCGAGATTTTCTATTCCCTGCAGGGCGAGGCGGGCAGTGTGGGCTGGCCGACCGTGTTTGTGCGGCTCACCGGCTGTCCGTTGCGCTGCGGTTATTGCGATACGGCCTATGCCTTTCACGGCGGACAACGACGCACCTTGGAGGATATCCTTGCCGCAGTGGCCGGGCACGGCGCGCGGCATGTATGCGTGACCGGTGGTGAACCGCTGGCGCAGCGCGGTTGCGCGGCGCTGGTCGAGCAACTCTGCGACGCCGGCTACCTGGTTTCCGTCGAGACGAGTGGGGCGCTCGATATCTCGGTGCTCGATCCGCGCGCGCAGCGCGTCATGGATGTGAAAACACCGGGCTCCGGCGAGCAGGCACGCAACCGACTTGAGAACCTGGCGTGCCTGCGGCCACAGGACTTCGCCAAGTTCGTCATCTGCGACCGTGACGACTACGAATGGGCGCGCGGGTTTGTCGCCGAACACCGACTCGCGGCGCGCTGCGAGGTGTTGTTCTCGCCCTGCTGGGAGCGCGTCGATCCCGCACAACTGGCGGACTGGATACTCGCCGACCGGTTGCCGGTGCGTTTCCAGCTGCAATTGCACAAGGTGTTGTGGGGCGATGAACCCGGCCGCTGAACCGGCCCGCCGCGCGGTCGTGTTGTTGTCGGGCGGGCTGGACTCCGCCACTGTGCTCGCGCAGGCCGTCGCTGCGGGGTTCGAATGCCATGCCCTGAGTTTCCGCTACGGTCAGCGCCATGCGGCCGAGCTGGCCGCCGCAGCCCGTGTGGCCGCGGCCCTGGGCGCACGCTCGCACCGGGTCGTTGGCATCGAATTGGACATGATCGGCGGCTCCTCGCTGACGGATACGACGATGTCGGTGCCGGAAACCCCGACTGAAGGTATCCCTTCCACCTATGTTCCGGCGCGCAACAGCGTGTTTCTTGCGCTCGGCATGGGCGTCGCCGAGGTGCTCGATGCGGGACACCTGTTCATCGGGGTCAATGCGGTGGACTACTCGGGTTACCCGGATTGCCGCCCGGAGTTCATCGAAGCGTTCAGGAAGGTGGCGTCGGTGGCGACACGCCGCGCCGTCAGCGGCGCAGCTCTAGAGATTCACGCGCCGCTGATCGAGCTGAGCAAGGCCGAGATCATTCGCCAGGGCATGGCGCTGGGGGTGGATTACCGCCTGACGGTGTCCTGTTACCAGGCCGACGAGGACGGCGCTGCCTGCGGTCGCTGCGATTCCTGTCGCTTGCGGCGCGCTGGTTTCGACGCCGCGGGGTTTCCTGATCCGACCCGATACCGTACTTAGCCCTTATCGGCTAAACTGTCGCGCCCGCAGCGTCCCACGGTGGGGTCACAGCAGAACGGGCCGTTAGCTCAATTGGTAGAGCACCGGACTTTTAATCCGATGGTTCTGGGTTCGAGTCCCAGGCGGCCCACCATTTCTCCGCGCCACCGACGGTGTACTTACCGTGAACTATAATGGGATGCCATCTCGCCTTGGGCTCCGGTTGAACGTCAGGGTGGCCCGATCGTGAAAAGATTTAATGTACTGGTAGTCGCGGTTGTCCTGGTCATTGCCTGTGCAGTGCCACAGGAGGCCCATGGCCGGGATCCGAGCAAGACGATTTTCGGTTATGTCGAGCGCGTGATCATCGCGGACAAGGGTTTCAGCCTGAAAGGCAAGCTCGATACGGGCGCGGAGACCAGTTCGCTGGACGCCCATAACATCACGCGATTCCGGCGCGGGGACACCCGCTATGTTCGTTTCGACGTGCGGGATCCCGACAGCGACGAGTTCATTACGCTTGAGCGACCCTTGGCGCGAAACGTACGCATCAAGCAGCATGACGGGCCATCGACGCGCCGCCCGGTAGTGAACATGTGGATCTGCCTGGGTCATCTCACGCGCGAAGTCGAGGTCAGCCTGGTGCCGCGCGAGGGATTCATTTATCCCTTGCTGATAGGCCGGAGCGCCATGCGGGGCTCGGTCATTGTGGATCCGGAGCTGACCTTCACCAGCCGGCCGAAATGTGACCCGGCGAGGTTTATTGAGTGAGCCGTCGACACCTGCTGGCGCTCGTGCTGTCATTGACGGTCGTGGGCGCCGGCTTGTTCTGGTACAAGTGGCAGGTGCTCGGATTTCCCGTCACCGCCGAGCGGCAAACGCAAACCTGGACCGTCGAGGCCAGGATGTCGTTCAACAGGGCCGCGACCGGCCCGGTGAAAGTCACGATGCGCCTGCCGGATTCTCCGCCCGGTTTCATGATTTTTGATGAGCAGTTCATTTCCCGTGGTTACGGACTGATCCTGGAAGACGGGCAAGATTCGCGGTCGGCCATCTGGGCGGTCCGCCGGGCGCGGGGCGACCAGGCGCTGTACTACCGGGCCACCCTGTTCCACAGCAGGGAAACTCCGGCGCAGCGGCCCACGCCGCCGTTCCCCTCCCGACCGGTCATGGAAGACCCGTTCGCCACGGCGCTGGAGGAGTTGGTCACGCGCGTGCGGCAGCAGTCGGCGGATATTGCGACATTTGCCGCCGCAGCGATGCGCATCGTGGACGTATCCGACGACACGGCGCGGTTGTTTCTCGGCAACCGCCCCAGCCCGTTGGAGCGCGCCCAGCTGGTCATCCAGGTGCTCCATTCTGCGCGCATCCCGGCCCACATCATCCAGGCGCTCCGGCTGGTGGAGGACCGCCGGGACGGGGAGCTGGAATACTGGATCGTCGTGCATAACGGTGACGATTGGCTCTATTTCGATCCGCGTGATGGCAGCCGGGGGCTGCCGGCCAACCTGGTCGTCTGGTCATGGGATGCGGCGCCGGTACTCGAGGTCGAGGGCGCGCGCGGGCCGTCGGTCACCTTTGCGACGCGCCATACGATCGAAGATGCGCTGCGCGTCGCGGAACTGCGGACCGAGCGCGAGCATCGCAGGATCATGGAATTTTCGCTCCTCGACCTGCCGCTCAGTACCCAGTCGATGTACGCCATATTGCTGCTCGTGCCGCTGGGCGCGTTCCTGGTTGTATTGCTCAGGAATGTAATCGGCATAAGTACCTTCGGCACATTCATGCCGGTGCTGGTGGCGATGGCCTTTCGCGAGACACGCTTGCTGAACGGCATCGTGCTGTTCACCCTGATCGTGGCGCTGGGCCTCTCGATCCGCTTCTACCTGGAACGCCTGCGGCTGCTGCTCGTGCCGCGCCTGGCGGCGGTGTTGACGGTGGTCGTGTTGCTCATGTTGCTGGTGAGTATTGTCAGCCATCGGCTCGGGATCGAGATCGGCTTGTCGATAGCGTTGTTCCCGATGGTCATCATGACCATGGCCATCGAGCGCATGTCGATCGTGTGGGAAGAGCGTGGGCCCGGGGAAGCGATGAAAGAAGGCGTGGGGACGCTGCTGGCCGCAGCGGTGATCTACGTGCTCATGATCACGCCGCAGGTTCAACATTTTGTGCTGGTATTCCCGGAGACGCTGCTGGTCGTGCTGGCGGCCATGTTGCTGCTCGGCCGGTACACGGGGTACCGGTTGACCGAGCTGCTGAGGTTCCGGGAACTTGCCGGAGGGGGCAAGTGATCTGGCGGCGGTGGCGGGCCCTGAACGCCGCCGGCGTAATGGGGATCAACCGGCGCAATGCCGATTTCATCATGGCGCTGAATCCCCGCCAGCAGTACCCGGTTGTCGACAACAAGCTGCTGACGAAGAAGTTTGCGGTCCAGCATGGCATCCCGGTACCGGAGTTGTACGGCAGCATCGCGACGCCACACGAGATTCGCGGCTTGCCGGCCATCATCGCTGACCGGCAGGATTTCGTGCTCAAACCCGCGCACGGCAGCCAGGGCGACGGCATCGTGGTCATCGTGCAGCGGCACAAGGACCGCTACCGTACCAGCGGCGGCCGCCTGCTCGACTGGGACGAACTGGAGCATCACCTGACCAATGCACTGAGTGGTCAGTTCAGTCTCGGCGGACAGCCCGACGAAGTCATGATCGAGTACCGGGTTCGTTTTGCCCCGGTATTCGACGACATCAGTTTCCAGGGTGTGCCAGACTTGCGGATCATCGTTTATCGCGGCTATCCGTTGATGTGCATGATGCGCCTGCCGACACGCCAGTCGGATGGCAAAGCGAACCTGCACCAGGGCGCGGTCGGCGCGGGGATCGACATCGCCACCGGGATGACGCTGCCGGCGGTCGGTCCGGGCAATAGCATCGTGGCGGAACATCCGGATACAGGCGCCATGATCGCGGGGCGAGTGATTCCAGACTGGGACCAGGTGCTGCTGATGGCTGCGCGTGGTTACGAGGTTTCAAAGCTGGGCTATCTTGGCGTCGATATCGTGCTGGACGCCGACCGAGGTCCGCTATTGCTGGAGTTGAATGCGCGGCCGGGGCTGAACGTGCAGATCGCGAACCAGGACGGCTTGCGGCGCCGGATCAGCGCAGTCGATCCGCTGGCCGGCCAGGACCGCTCACCAGAGGAACGGGTTGCCCTGGCACGGGAACTCGCACTGGCGGGGTATCAACCCATCCGCGCGGCCTGACAAGCCGGGCCTGTCAGCTGGCGCTGTCACCGTGGCGTCCGGCGCCCGCCGCGAACCGTGCGGCGCCCTCGCGCGCCTGTTCCTGGAGTACCTTGAGGCCGGCGTGATATTCCGCCTGGAGTGCGGCCATCTCGTCGGCCATGACGCCATAGCGGGCGGCCCCGCGGTCGCTCTGCAGGCACTCCTGGGGCAGGGCGGCCAGTTCCTGTGCCAGGGAGATGGCGGCTGGCAGCGCCTGGCCGGGCTCGACCAGCCGGTCGCACAAGCCGATCGAGAGGCATTCGGCGGCATCGATGCGTCGGCCGGTCATGATCAGGTCAAGGGCCCGGCCGAGTCCCACCAGGCGCGGCAGCCGCACCGTGCCGCCGTCGATCAGCGGTACGCCCCAGCGGCGACAAAGCACGCCCATCCAGGCGTCGCGCTCCATGACGCGCATATCGCACCACAACGCCAGTTCCATGCCACCGGCCACGGCGGGGCCCGCGATGGCCGCGATCACTGGCTTGCTGAGTCTCAGGCGCGTCGGCCCCATCGGGCCGAGCGGCGGCGTGCCGCCTCCACCGAAGTGCAGCTGGTCCAGCCAGTCATCCGCCGCGCCCGTGGCCAGCGCTTTCAGGTCGAAGCCGCTGCAAAAACAGTCTGCGGCGCCGGTGAGAACCGCGCTTGAAGCGCCATCGTCGGCCTCGAAACCCAGCATCGCCTGGTAAAGCGCCAGCGCGGTGGCGGGGTCCACGGCGTTTTTCGCCGCCGGCCGGCGCAGCGAAATAATCGTCACCGGCCCGTCGCAAGTAACCTCGACAGGCCCTGGAGCGTTTTCCCCGGCTTGCTCGCGCATTATTGGAAGTCCTTGATTTGAAAGGGTAGTCGCCCTCATGTTAACCTCTTTCCATCAATTGGCACGAACTGGAGACCGATGCCCGCGCGGGGCGGCACGGCCCAAGCCGGCCGCTAATTCCCTTCTAAACTGATGATGTACGGGCGTGGCCGCGAGGGTCGGGCCAAAAGGAGCTTTTTTCAATGTGTGGAATCGCCGGGGAGATTCGCTTCGACGGCGCGGCGGCCGACATCGGCCGCGTGCAACGGATGCTGGACCTGATGAGCCCGCGGGGGCCGGACGATGACGGCCTGGTCGCGCAGGGCGCCGTGGCGCTGGGCCACCGTCGCCTGGCGATCGTCGACTTGTCCGAGCGCGGCGCGCAGCCCATGCGCGACCAGGAGCTGGGCCTGACGATCGTATTCAATGGCTGCATCTATAACCACGACGAGCTGCGCAAGCGCCTCCGCGAAAAGGGTTACCGGTTTTTCTCGCGTAGCGACACCGAGGTCATCCTGAAGGCCTTTCACGCCTGGGGCGAGCGCTGCGTCGATGAATTCAAGGGGATGTTCGCGTTCTGTATTCGCGAGAACGAATCCGGCCGATTGTTCCTGGCGCGCGATCGCCTCGGTATCAAGCCCTTGTATTACACGCGCGAGAACGGTGCATTCCGCTTCGCTTCCACCTTGCCGGCCCTGACGCGCGACGGGCTGGCGTCGAATGCGCTCGATCCGGCGGCGTTGCATTTCTACATGAGCTTCCACTCGGTCGTACCGGCGCCGCATACCTTGCTTGCGAGTGTGCGCAAGTTGGCGCCGGGATGCTGGTTGCGCATCGAACCCGATGGCGGCTTCCACGAGCAGCGGTTCTGGTCGCTGCGTTTCGTGGCGGAGCCCGGTGATCCGCAAACGGACGAGGAGTGGGAAGATGCGGTGCTGGAGTCGATGCGCGTGGCGGTGCGCCGCCGGCTTACCGGCGACGTGCCGGTCGGTGTGCTGTTGTCCGGCGGGCTGGATTCGAGCCTCATCACGGGCCTGCTGGCCGGCGAGGGGGTGCCGCACCTGAACACCTTCTCGGTGGGTTTCGAGGACGTCGGCAAGGAGGAAGGCAACGAGTTCCGTTATTCGGATCTCGTGGCGCGCACCTTCGGCACCGAGCACCACCAGATTTTTGTCGATTCCAGTACGCTGTTGCAGCATCTTCCCGGCTGTTTCTCGGCCATGTCGGAGCCGATGGTCAGCCACGACAACATCGGCTTCTACCTGCTGTCACGCGAGGTATCCAAGTACGTCAAGGTCGTGCAGAGCGGCCAGGGCGCGGACGAGGTCTTTGGCGGCTACCACTGGTATCCGCCGCTGGTGGACAGCAGCGACCCGCTGGGCGATTACGCGCGGGTCTTTTTTGACCGCGACCATGCCGGGTTCCGCGAAGCGGTCGAGCCCGGTTTCGTCAGCGAGGACTTCAGCCGGCGCTTCGTCGAGTCCTGGTTCGAGTCCATCGAGGCCGACGCGCCGGTCGACAAGGCGTTGCACCTGGATACCACGGTCATGTTGACCGACGATCCGGTCAAGCGCGTCGATAATATGACCATGGCCTGGGGTCTCGAGGCGCGCACGCCGTTTCTCGATCACGAGGTGGTTGAGCTTGCGGCGCGTTGTCCGGCACGGCTCAAGCTTGCTCAAGAGGGCAAAGGCGTACTCAAGGAAGCGGCGCGCCGAGTTATTCCGCACGATGTCATCGATCGACCGAAAGGCTATTTCCCGGTGCCCGCGCTCAAGTACCTGCGCGGCGAGAGTCTCGAAATGGTACGCGACGCATTGTCCGGCCAGGCGGCGCGCGAGCGCGGCGTGTTTCGCCGCGACTATGTCGAACAATTGTTGCAAGCGCCCGAGGAGCACCTGACACCCTTGCGCGGCTCCAAGCTCTGGCAGCTGGCCGTGTTCGAATTGTGGCTGCAGACCCACGGGATCTGAATGGCATGAACCTCAAAAAGCCCCCCGGCGGTGATCGTGGTACGGGCAGGAATCCTGGCCAGGGATCGGACCGTTCCCGGCACCGGCTGGAGCGGCAAGGTTCGGCGACCTTGCGTGGTTTCGGCGAGGACGACCCGCGCCACAAGGGCACCAAGCTCAAGCCGAACGCGGTGGTGGATTGCGGTTGGGGACGACTGGTCTTCGCCCATACCTTCGGCGATAACGCGCAGCTGGCACGCACCCTGCTCGAGGAAGAGGAAGGCCGGCGGGACATCGGCCTGTACCTGCGGGATCCGCACGTCGTGCTTGCGATGGCGCCGCAGGAATTGTTTCTCGACCCTTCGCACACCTACCGCTTGTGGTTCTTCAAGTATCTTCCGGCCCGTGTGCAGCCGCGGGGCTTCCGGGTGCGCCGCTTGTCCGATCACAAGGATGCGGAGGCCATGCACCGCTTGTTGAGCGCCCGGCGGATGGTACCGCCAAGTCCGGATTTCGTCATGGAACGGCGCAAGTCGAAGACGCTGTCGTTTTTTGTGGCGGAGGACGAGGATACCGGCCGCATTATCGGCACCGTCACCGGGGTCGATCACGTGCATGCGTTCGGCGACCCGGAAAAGGGCTCGAGCATGTGGTGTCTCGCGGTCGATCCCCAGGCGGCGCGGCCCGGGATCGGGCGCGCGCTGGTCGCGTGGATCGCGGATCACTATGCGGCGCGGGGCCGCGCGTTCATGGATCTCTCGGTGATGCACGACAACGAGGCAGTCATTCGCCTCTACGAGAAGATGGGCTTCGAGCGCGTGCCGGTGTTTTCCATGAAGCGCAAGAACGCCATCAACGAACCGCTGTTTGTCGGCCCGGATAACTACGACTCCCTCAACCCGTATGCCCGCATTATCGTCGACGAGGCCCGGCGGCGCGGCATCGGCGTGGAGCTGGTGGATGCGGCGGAAGGCTATTTCGCGCTCACCCTGGGCGCCCGCAGCATCACGTGTCGTGAATCGCTCTGCGAATTGACCAGCGCCATCGCCATGAGCCGGTGCGACGACAAGCACATCAGCCGCAAGGTGCTCGCGCAGGCGGGCTTGAAGGTGCCGGCGCAACAGGTGGCCGGAGACGCCGCGCGGGACCGCGCATTCCTCACCGAGCATGGTCGCATCGTCGTCAAGCCGGCGCGCGGTGAACAGGGACTCGGGGTGTCGGTGGATATACGCGAGGAAAACGAAATGCAGGCCGCGATTGCAGCGGCCGATCGGCTCTGCGAACGCGTGATTCTCGAGTCTTTTGCGCCGGGTGACGATCTGCGCATTATCGTCATCGACTAT
The DNA here is from genome assembly GCA_047921455.1 of Gammaproteobacteria bacterium. Classification (GTDB taxonomy): domain Bacteria; phylum Pseudomonadota; class Gammaproteobacteria; order Steroidobacterales; family XN24; genus XN24. The sequence goes on along the minus strand of JBLRWC010000009.1, from coordinate 55,318 downwards.
CGCGTAGTGGCGGCTGCTTTGCGTCGCCCGGCCGAGGTGACGGGCGATGGCCGGCACGATATTCGTACGCTGATTGAAAAGCAAAGCCGGCGGCGTGCGGCGGCCACCGGCGGCGAAAGCCGGATTCCGCTGGATGCGGAGACGACACGATGTATTCGCAAACAAGGCCACGCGCTGGACGAGGTGTTGCCGCTGGGCAAAAAACTGCGGGTGCGGGAAACCGCCAACCTGCACACTGGCGGCACCCTGCACGACGTCACGACACGGCTCTCGTCCACGCTGCGCGAGGTGGCGGAACGCGCGGCCCGCGCCTTGTCCATTCCGGTCGTCGGACTGGATCTCATGGTGCCCGATCCGGCGGGCGAAGAGTATGTGTTCATTGAAGCCAACGAGCGACCCGGGCTGGCGAATCACGAGCCGCAACCGACCGCCGAGCGCTTCGTTGATTTCTTGTTTCCACAGACGGTACAGGTGAGCGATGAAACCACTGGCGATTGATCTTGATTATCTGCAAGAGGTACTCATCGATTTGCTGCGGATTCCCAGCCCCGCCGGTTTCACCGATGAGGCGGTTCGCTATACCTTGCGACGCTTGGAGGAACTGGGTCTCCCCGTCGAGATCACGCGCCGCGGCGCGATTCGTGCCGACCTGAAGGGTGCGCAAAGCAGCCCGGACCGGGCGATCGTGAGTCATCTCGACACGCTCGGCGCAATCACCGCGAACCTGAAGGACAACGGCCGCCTCGAGCTGTTGCCGATCGGCACCTGGTCGAGCCGCTTTGCCGAGGGCGCACGCGTGACGGTTTACACGGATGAGACCAGTTACCGCGGCACCATCCTGCCGGTCAAAGCGTCCGGCCATGCTTACAACCTGGAGATCGACTCCCTGCCGGTGAGTTGGGACCACGTGGAGCTGCGCCTCGACGAGGAATGTTTCACGCGCGGCGATCTCATCCGGCTGGGTCTTAATCGCGGTGACTTCGTCGCCGTGGACGCAAACCCTGAAATCACTGAATCGGGCTTTATCAATTCGCGCCACCTCGACGACAAGGGCGGCGTAGCGACGGTGCTGGCGGTCGCCAAGGCGCTGGTCGAGAGCAAGACGCCGCTGCCGGTGGATTGCCACCTGCTGTTCACCATCAGCGAAGAAGTCGGTTCGGGCGCCTCGGCGGTGCTGCATGGCGACGTCGCCGAAATGGTCACGGTGGATACCGGCCCGGTCGCGCCGATCCAGGCTGGCGATGAGTTCGGTGTCACCGTTTGCATGAAGGATTCCGCGGGTCCCTTCGACTACCACCTGACCCACAAGCTGTTGGGCCTGTGCAGCGATTACGGTATTCGCCACCAGCGCGACGTGTTCCGGCACTACCGCTGCGACAGCGCATCCGCAATCGAGGCCGGCAACGATATCCGCACCGCGCTGGTCTGTTTCGGTACAGACGCCACGCACGGTTACGAGCGGTGCCACCTGAGGTCTTTACTGGCACTTGGAGACCTGCTGGCGCTGTATATTCAAAGCCCGCCGACCGCGCGCCGGGACCGGCTCGGCCTGGGGTCGCCGGAAGGCTTCACGCATCTGCCGGTCAGCGGCGCCTGAAATCCTGGCGCGCTTCCCGTGCCAGCCGCGGAGAGGTAAGCTCCGCGGCGGCACGGGAGACCAGGCATGTCGGAAAAGGCTTTTATCACGGGTGCGGCTTCAGGCATCGGCCGCGCGACGGCGCGGCTGTTTGCTGCACGTGGCTGGCGGGTGGGCCTGGCCGACCGCGACGCGGCCGGGCTGGCCACATTGGCCGCGGAGCTGGGCGACGCGACGAGCGACGTGTACTGCTGCGACGTCAGCGATCCGGCCGCTCTCGAGGCGGCGCTGGGGGCGTTTTGCGGCGGCCCCTGCGGGTCACTCGACCTGCTGGTCAATAACGCGGGCGTGCTGCGGATCGGTCCTTTCGAAAACATCGCGCCCGAGGATCACCGGCAGCTTATCGATATCAACGCGCGCGGCGTCGTGGAGGCGCTGTTGGCGGCGTTCCCGATGTTGCGCCGAGGTCGTGGCCGGGTAGTGAACCTCGCCTCAGCTTCGGCCTCCTACGGGTCACCCGATTATGCGACCTACTCGGCCACCAAGATGTTCGTGCGTGCACTGTCCGAGGCGCTCGACATCGAATGGCGTCGGCACGGTATTCGCGTGGCCTGCATTATGCCGGCCTTTGTCGCGACGCCGATGATCGCTGGTCGTCGCAGCGGTGCGATGGACCGGTTGGGGGTGCAGCTGCAGCCCGAGGATGTCGCTGCGGTCATCTGGCGCGCTGCGCACGGGCATCGCTTGATGTGGTACGTGGGTTGGCGTTACCGGCTGGTGCGGGGGCTGTCGGCCATGCTGCCGGGCGCCGTCAACCGCGCCATGATGCGCTGGATTTCCGGCTACCCGGCGAGCGGTTGATGATGGCGAACAAGCACCGGGCGGTATTTGGCGGCAAGACGGTGTTTATCACCGGGGCAGCCTCCGGGATTGGCCTGGGCCTGGCGAGGGCGCTGGCCGCGGCAGGGGCGCGCCTGGTCATGACCGACCTGGATGGCTCGGCCTGCGTGACAGCAGCCGGGGCGATTCGCGCGGCCGGGTACGAGGCCAGCGCCGTCCAGCTCGACGTGCGCGATGGTCCGGCGTTCACGGCAGCGGTGGATGACGCCTGGCGGACGCAGGGGCGTATCGACATGTTATTCAACAATGCCGGCATCGGCGCAGCTGCGGACGCGCGCGATATGACGCCCGAGCTCTGGCGACAGGTGATGGAAGTCAATTTCATGGGCGTGATCAACGGTTGCCAGGCGGTGTGGCCACGGATGTCGGCACACGGCGGTGGCCAGGTAGTCAACGTCGCGTCCGCGTTCGGCCTGCTGCCGGGACCCTTGTATGCCGCTTACAGCGCGACCAAGCATGGCGTGGTCGGCTTGTCGCGCTCGCTGCGTGCGGAGGGCCGGGCACTGGGGATCGGCGTGACCGCGGTATGTCCGGGTTTTATCGAGACGCGCATTCTCGACAATGCCCTGTTGATCGGAGTGGAACGTAATGCTGCGCGCGCCGCCGTGCCGTTTCGTTTCATCGACATCGATACCGCGATCGCCCGGATCTTGCGCGGCGTCGCGAGGAATCGGGGGCTGGTCGTGTTTCCATGGGAAATACGCTTGCTGTGGTGGTTGGACCGGCTTGCGCCGAGCCTGGTGGATCGTTTGAGCGCGGCTGCCGCCGCGCGCTACCGGGCGGCGCGCAATAACCATGACTGACTTTCGCAGTGAGTTATAATCGCGAATAATATCTGCCCAAGTGAATATTGTGCATGTGCAGCATTGGCCGCATGCCATCGATCCCTCTCAGAACAGGCTTTACATGACGATCAGGATTCGTTGCGGTCTGGACCTGCCGCTCAAGAATGAGCCAGCGCAAATCATCGAGGCCGCCCGCCCGGCGAAATCCGTGGCAGTGCTGGGCCGGGATTACCTTGACCTCCGGCCCGCCATGCATGTCGAAGAGGGGGAGCGGGTCCGGCTCGGCCAGGCGTTATTCAGCGACCGGCGCCGCCCCGGCCTGGTCGTGACTTCCCCCGGGGCCGGCGTCGTGGCGGGCATTCGGCGTGGTGCACGGCGCGTGCTCGAATCCGTCACGATCGAGCTCGAAGGCGACGCGGCCGAGGAATTCCGTAGCTGGCCGGCAGGTGAGCTGGCTGCGCTGGAACGTGAACGCGTGATCGATAACCTGACGCGCTCCGGGCTGTGGTGCGCGCTGCGCACGCGGCCCTGGAGCAAGGTGCCGGCGAGAGACAGCGGCGCGCACGCGATTTTCGTCAATGCCATGGATACCAATCCGCTGGCGCCGGATCCGGTCGTGGTGATCCGCTCGGCGCCGGAGGATTTCGTCAACGGGGTGACCGTACTGACCCGGCTGACCAAGGGCACGACCTTCGTGTGCAAAGCGGCCGGTGCGGATGTGCCCGTGCCGGAATCGATCGCTACCGTGCAGGTGGCCGAATTCGGTGGACCTCATCCGGCGGGTCTCGTCGGCACGCATATTCACCATCTTTATCCGGTCAATGCGGACCGGGTCGTCTGGCACCTGGGGTACCAGGACGTCATTGCCATCGGCCGCCTGTTCACGACCGGTCGACTCGACCCCGAGCGCGTGGTCTCGCTGGCCGGTCCGACGGTCAAGCGGCCGCGCCTGTTGCGTACGCGGCTGGGCGCGCATCTCGAGCCGCTGGTCGCCGGCGAGCTCGAAGAGGGCGTGGAATCCCGGGTGTTGTCCGGTTCCGTGTGGTCGGGTTTTCATGCGCTCGACTGGACGGCCTATCTTGGCCGGTATCACCAGCAGGTGACCGCGCTGCGGGAGGGCCGCGAACGGCAATTGCTCGGGTGGCTGAATCCAGCCGGCGAAAAAGTTTCCGCCACCGGCGCGTTATTTTCGAGCTTCAGCTCGGCGTTGCGGCGCTTCGCCCTCACCACCAGCCAGCATGGCAGTCCGCGCGCCATGGTGCCGATCGGTTCATATGAGCGCGTCATGCCGCTCGATATCCTGCCGACGCAGCTGCTGCGCGCGCTGCTGGTGGGCGATACCGATGAAGCACAGAAACTGGGCGCGCTGGAGCTGGACGAGGAAGATCTCGCGCTGTGCACCTTCGTTTGCCCGGGCAAGCACGAGTTCGGCCCGGTTTTGCGGGAACGACTCGCACAGATAGAGCGGGAGGGCTGATGAGCCGGTTGCGCAAGTTTCTCGACCGCGTCGAACCGATGTTCGTACCGGGCGGCCGTTTCGAAAAGTTCTATGCCTTGTACGAGATGGTGGACACCTTCCTGTATACCCCGCCGGAAGTGACCAGCAGGGCGCCCCACGTGCGCGATGCCATCGACCTTAAACGCGTCATGACCTACGTGGTGCTGGCCGTACTGCCGTGCGCATTCTTCGGTATGTATAACATCGGTCTGCAGGCCAACCTGGCGATGGCCGAGATGGGCGTGACCGCCATTGACGGCTGGCGGGGCGCGGTGCTGGCCACGCTGGGCATCGGCTACGATCCGGACAGCATCGTTGCCTGTTTCTGGCACGGCTTCCTGTATTTTTTGCCTGTCTACATCGTCACCTTGGCGGTCGGCGGCGCCTGGGAAGTGTTGTTCGCCATCGTGCGCAAGCACGAGGTGAACGAGGGCTTCCTGGTGACCTCGATGCTCTATACGTTGATCTTGCCGCCCACGATCCCACTCTGGCAGGTGGCGCTCGGCATTACTTTCGCGGTCGTGATCGGCAAGGAAGTGTTCGGCGGGACCGGCAAGAATTTCCTCAATCCGGCGCTGACCGGGCGGGCTTTCCTGTATTTCGCTTATCCCGCCCAGAATTCCGGCAACGACGTCTGGGTAACGGTCGATGGCTACACGGGCGCCACGCCGCTGGCGCTGGCGCCGCAGGGCGGGCTCGAGGCGATCGAGGCGGCCGGCTACACCTTGACCGACATGTGGCTGGGCTTTTTGCCCGGGACGATCGGTGCGGAGTCCGCGCTGGCTTGTGCGATTGGTGCGGTATTCCTGCTTTATACGCGCATCGCGTCCTGGCGCATCATGCTGGGCGTGCTGCTCGGCCTGGTGGGCACGGTGCTGCTGTTCAATTTCTTTGCCGGACCGGACAGTAACCCCTATCTCCACATGCCATGGCAATGGCACGCTCTCACGGGCGGTTTTGCATTCGGCCTGGTATTCATGGCGACGGATCCGGTCAGCGCCGCCATGACCAACAAGGGCAAGCTCATCTTCGGTGCGTTGATCGGGGTGTTGACAGTCCTGATACGCGTCATCAATCCAGCCTTTCCAGAGGGTATTATGCTGGCCATTCTGCTCGCCAACGTGTTCGCGCCGCTGATCGATTATTTTGTCGTACAGGCGAATATTCGCAGGAGACAGCGCACCTATGTCTGAGCAGCACGAACCGCGGCCCCGCGGACTGGCGGCCCGCATCGCGGCGCTACCCAACGACAGCGTCGCCAAGATGCTGCTGGTGACTGTCGTCCTGTCGCTGGTCTGCTCCGTGCTGGTGTCCTCGGCCGCCGTGGTGCTGAGCCCGCTGCAGGCACGCAATGTGGAATTGGCCCGCATGGCCCGCATCCTCGAGGTCGCGGGTCTCGAGGAGCCGGGTCGGTCTGTCGAGGAATTGTTCGCCGGCGTGACGGTCCGCCTGGTCGACCTCGAGACCGGGGAGTTCAGCGACGCATTTGATCCGCGCACATTCAATCAGCAGATTGCCTCGCGCGATCCGTCCATCAGCCGTGTCTTGCCACCCTGGGAAGACATCGCCGGCATCCGTCGCATGGCCAATTACGCGCCGGTCTATCTTATTTACACGGACGAAACGCTGGAGAAAATCATCCTGCCGGTACACGGTTACGGCCTGTGGTCGACCATGTATGGCTTCCTGGCGCTGTCGGGCGACACTCGGGAAGTCGAGGGGCTCGTGTTTTACCAGCACGCGGAGACGCCAGGGCTGGGCGGAGAAATCGAAAACCCGCGCTGGCTGGAGCGCTGGGAAGGCCGGCAGGTATTCGGACCGGACGGCGATGTGCGGCTGCAAGTGGTACGCGGCAGCGTCGATCCGCAATCCGAGGCGGCCGACTGGTCGGTGGACGGGCTTTCCGGGGCTACCCTGACGGCCCAGGGTGTCAGCAATATGGTGCAGTTCTGGCTGGGTGAACACGGCTTCGGACCGTTCCTGGCGAAGATGCGAGAGGAGGGCGAATGAACGGCAAGAGCAAGATACTTTTCGAGCCGGTGGTGACGCGCAACCCGATCACCCTGCAGGTGCTCGGCGTCTGCTCGGCGCTGGCGGTCACCACGCAGATGATCCCAGCGTTGATCATGGGACTGGCGCTCATCTTTGTCATCGGCGCATCGAGTGCCGCGATCAGCGCGATTCGCGACCATATGCCGGGCAATATCCGCATCATTATCCAGATGACCATCATCGCCTCGCTGGTCATCCTGGTGGACCAGTTCCTGCAGGCTTTCGCTTACGACATCAGCCGCCAGCTGTCCGTTTTCGTCGGCCTGATCATTACCAATTGCATCGTGCTCGGTCGCGCCGAAGCGTTTGCGTCCAGCAACCCGGTTCTGCCCAGCGTGCTTGACGGCGTAGGCCACGGCCTGGGTTACGCGGCCGTGCTACTGGTGGTGGCCTTTTGTCGCGAGCTGTTCGGCTCCGGCAAGCTGTTTGGCTTCGAGATTCTGCCGCTGGCGACGGAGGGCGGCTGGTATGTGCCGAACGGCCTCATGCTGCTGGCGCCGTCAGCCTTTTTCATCATCGGTCTGATGATCTGGGCCATTCGCTCCTGGCAACCGGCCCAGGTGGAGAAGCCCGAGTTCCGGATTCACTCCGCCCAGCGGACCGAGGTGGTCTGATGGAAGGCCTGGTCGGTCTGTTTTTGCGCGCGGTTTTTATCGAGAATCTCGCGCTCGCATTTTTCCTCGGTATGTGCACCTTTCTCGCGGTGTCCAAAAAGGTCGAGACGGCGATCGGCCTTGGCCTTGCCGTGGTCGTGGTGCAGGCGATCACCGTGCCGGCCAACAGCCTCATCTACATGTTTCTGCTGCGGCCGGGCGCGCTGGACTGGGCCGGGCTGCCGGACGTGGATTTATCGTTCCTGGGCCTGATCACCTATATCGGCGTCATCGCGGCGATGGTGCAGATCCTCGAAATGACCCTGGACCGCTTTTTCCCTGCGCTGTACGCCGCGCTCGGTATATTCCTGCCGTTGATCACGGTGAACTGCGCCATTCTCGGCGGCAGCCTGTTCATGGTCGAGCGTAATTACGATTTCGCGCAGAGCGTGACCTACGGCCTCGGCAGCGGCGTCGGTTGGGCGCTGGCGATCGTCGCGCTGGCGGGAATTCGCGAGAAGCTCAAGTACAGCGATGTGCCGGACGGCCTGCAGGGACTGGGGATCACCTTCATTTCAACGGGCCTGATGGCGATGGCGTTCATGGCCTTCTCAGGCATCCAGCTCTAGGAGACGCAATGCTGGTTATCGGGCTTGGCGTATTCTTTTTCACGGCGATCGTGATGTCACTGGTGTTCATCATCCTGGTGGCGCGCTCGCGCCTGGTGGCGACCGGCCAGGTGAATATCCTGATCAACGACGAGAAGACCATCCAGGCGCCGGTGGGCACCAAGCTGCTTGGCGCACTCAGCGACGCCAAGCTGTTCGTCGCTTCCGCGTGTGGCGGTGGCGGCACATGCGGGCAGTGCAAGGTCAAGGTGCAAGAGGGCGGCGGGGTGCTCTTGCCCACGGAAAGTTCGCACATCAACAAGCGTGAGGCGGCGGCCGGCGAACGTCTTTCCTGCCAGGTCATGGTCAAGCAGGACATGCGCATCGAAGTCCCGGAAGAGGTTTTCGGGGTCAAGCGCTGGAAGTGCCGCGTGCGTTCCAACCGGAACGTGGCGACTTTCATCAAGGAGCTGGTGCTCGAGCTGCCCGCGGGCGAGGACATGAAGTTCCGGGCCGGCGGTTACATCCAGATCGAGGCGCCGCCGCATCACCTGAGCTACGCGGATATCGAGGTTCCCGAAGAATTCCGTGGCGACTGGGAGCGTTTCGAGCTTTTCAAGCTGGAATCGACGGTCGAAGAGCCGGTGATGCGAGCCTATTCGATGGCGAACTACCCGGAGGAAAAAGGCATCATCATGTTGAACGTGCGGGTGGCAACTCCGCCGCCGCGCACGGAGGGGCTGCCACCGGGCCTGATGTCCTCGTATATCTTCGGTTTAAAGCCAGGCGATGAGGTAATTATTTCAGGGCCTTACGGAGACTTCTTCGCAAAAGACACGAAGAACGAAATGGTGTTCATAGGCGGCGGTGCCGGCATGGCGCCATTACGGGCGCATATCTTCGACCAGCTCAAGCGACTGGGCAGCGATCGCAAGATCAGTTACTGGTACGGTGCGCGCAGCCGGCGGGAAATGTTCTACCAGGAAGAGTTCGAAGAACTGGCAAAACGGCATGAAAACTTCGGGTGGCAGGTTGCGCTCTCGGACCCGCTGCCGGAGGATGACTGGCAGGGGTATACGGGCTTTATCCACGAAGTCCTGTACCGGGAGTACCTGAAGGACCATCCGGCGCCTGAAGATATCGAGTACTACATCTGCGGGCCGCCGATGATGAACCAGGCCGTGTTGAAAATGTTGTTTGACCTGGGTGTGGAAAAAGAGAACATTCTCCTGGACGACTTTGGAGGCTGAGTGGATGGCGACTTTCCTGATTGCGTTTTTGTTGTTTGCGGCCGTCATCGCCGGGATGTCGATTGGCGTGATGGCCGGACGCGGGCGCATCGAGGGAAGTTGCGGCGGGCTGAACCAGGTGCCAGGCGTAGCATCGGACTGCGGCGGCACATGTCGTCGTCCCTGCCCGCGAAAGTTGCAGCGCATGGCCGGGGCGACCGAGCAGTGAAACGGGAGCTGTCACGATGAGATTCGAGCAAACGGGTGAAGTGCTCCACTACCTCGAGCGGTTCCACGAGGAGCTTGCCTCGCAGTACACGGAATTGAGCGAGCGACTGGCGGAGCCACGCGCACGCATGTTGCTCGACTACATGACGACGCGTGAACTCGAGATGACCAAGGCGGTGCGCAGCTTTGCCCATGGCTCGAAGGACAAGTCACTGAAGGAATGGGATCCGTTTACGATAGACGACGTCGACATCAAGCGGCAGATACGTGACGGGTTGCAGCCCGATGCCGACCCGGAACAATTGCTCGGCGTGGCATTCGCGGTGGCTAAATGGCTCGAGGACCTGTGTCTCGAGCTCGAGGGCAAGAGCGGCACACCGGAGCAAAAGGCGCTGTTTGCCAGCCTGCGCGATCGCGCAGACCGCGAAAAACACAAGCTTGCCCGTAACGCCAATATGCTGTCCGACTTCTAGCCCGGGAAACGTCCGCGGCGTTTGCCGCGCCCGTGAAGTTTCTTCCGACTGCTTGCCCGAGCCCGTTTCTGTGCCTTGGCGATCAGGATTTCCTGCGCGCCGGCCTGGTCCTCGCTCGCGGCGGGTTGGCGCTGCAGATAGCTGCCGTCTGGCTGCATTTCCCATGCATTGCGCTGGTCATTGGACTGCACGTCGAGGATTTCGCGCAGCGCCTGCTGGCAATCCGGGTCGTCCACGGGAAAAACGGTTTCCACGCGCGCTTCGAGATTGCGCGTCATGCAATCGGCGGAACCGATGAAATATTCCTCGGCGCCGCCGTTGCGGAAATAGTAGATGCGCGAGTGCTCGAGGAAGCGCCCGACGATGCTTATGACCCGGATATTCTCAGACAGCCCGGGCACCCCGGCTCGCAGCCGGCAGCTGTCGCGGACGATCAAGTCGACCTGGACGCCCGCCATCGAGGCGCGATAAAGGGCCCGGGTAATTTTGGAATCTTCCAGCGCGTTCGTCTTGAACTGGATACGGCCGGGCGACGCCGCGCTATGGAGGGCGATTTCGCGGTCGATGCGCTCGAGCAGCGCACGCTTGAGGTGGGTGGGAGCAGGCACGAGCTTGCGGTAATTCCGCTGCGCCACATAGCCCGTGGTCAGGAAATTGAACAGCTCCGTCAGGTCGGCGCCGAGAACCGGATCGCTGGTCAGCAGGCCGAGATCGCTGTACAGGCGCGCCGTACCGGCGTGGTAATTGCCCGTGCCGAGATGCGCATAGCGCCTTAGTCCGTCGTAGTCGCGCCGGAGCACGAAAATCACCTTGGCATGCGTCTTGAGGCCGATCACACCGTACGACACATGGATGCCGGCTTCCTCGAGCGAATTGGCCCAGCGAACGTTGGCCTCTTCATCGAAGCGGGCCTTGAGCTCGACCGCGACGGCGACTTGCTTGCCGTTCTCGGCAGCGTCGATCAGGTATTCGATGATTTTCGATTTGCGCGCCGTGCGGTACAAGGTCATCTTGATCGCGAGGACCTTCGGGTCCTGGCTGGCCTCGCGGAGGAAGCGTTCGACCGAAGTGACGAACGACTCGTACGGATGCTGCAACAGGATCGGGCCGCTGTTGCGAACCAGGTGGAATATGTTGGGCGCATCCATGAGCTTGGGATGCTCGATGGGGTGATGGGGCGGATCTTTCAGGTCCGGCCGGTCGAGCGCGAGCAGCTCGAGCAGGTCGCGGCGCTGCATGAGCCCATCGACTTCGAACACGTCCGTGGTTTCGTCCAGGCCCAGTTCGGCCGCCAGCATGCCCCGGTGCACGGGCGAGGTGCCTGCGCTGACTTCGAGCCGGACGGTCGGGGCAAATTTGCGGTCGCGCAGCTCGGCCTCGATCACTTGCAGCAGGTCGTTCGCCTGCTCTTCGTAGGGCTCCACGATGGCGTTGCGGGTCACGCGGAAAAGATCCCACTGCTCGATCTCCAGTTCCGGCAGGAGCTGGTCCAGGTTGTGGGCAATGACGTCTTCCAGCGGCACGAAATGCGCCTCATCGCCGACGCGGATGAGGCGTGGAATGCCACCCCCGACGGGCACCTTGATGCGGACCAGCCGCGGGCCCTGGGCACCGGGCGGGCGCTTGACCGTGACCAGCAAATTAAGCGAAAGGTTGGAAATGAAAGGGAAGGGGTGGGCGGGATCCATGCCGATCGGCGTCAACAGCGGGTAGATGTTCTCCAGGTACCAGGCACGCACCTCGGACTGCTGGTCGGCGGCCAGTTCGGAATAACGACTCAGCCGGATGCCGTTGGACTGCAATTCCGCCTGTAATTCGCGAAACAGTTGATCCTTGAGATCCTTGATGACGCGGACTTCGGCCTCGCACTCCCTGAGTTGTTGCTCGGGCGTGCGGCCATCGACAGACAGTTCCTGGACACCGGCGCCCTGTTGCTGCTTAAGTCCGCCGACGCGTTTCATGAAAAACTCGTCCAGGTTCGAGCTGACGATGGCGAGGAACTTGACCCGCTCCAGCAGCGGTGTCCGGGGGTCCTCCGCCTCGTGGAGCACTCGGCGGTTGAAGGCCAGCCAGGTCAGCTCGCGGTTCAGGTACCACTCGGGAGAATTAAGGTCGAATTCGGCCGGCGAGGATGCCGGCGTCGCCTGCACGGGTTCTGCTGTCTTTGCCATGTCGATTTTCCTGGGTTGCACAGCCATCTTGCCGGACTTCGGGGAAAAAGTTGAGGGGTGCGAGTGAAATTGCAATCGATTTGAAAGCGGGGTAATCTGGCGGGCACTCGCTGGCGACGACAAACCAACAAGCAAGATGTCGCCGCGACTTGATCCCGCCTTCGAGGCGGGTTCTTTTTTTCGGCTCGCCAGGAAGCACAGCACGAAAGCCACGATGAATAGCGTTACCGCGTTTGCGCCTGCCTCGATCGGCAACGTCGGTGTCGGCTTTGATGTGCTCGGACATGCGCTTGCGGGGGTGGGAGATACGGTGACGCTGCGCCGGCGCGACACGCCGGGTATCGTGCTCACCGAGATCAGCGGCCGGCTCACCGAGCTGCCGCGCGACCCCGAAGCCAATTCTGCGACACGCCCGCTGCTACGCATGGCAGCGGATCATGGCATCCGCGATGGCGCGGAGCTGGCTCTTCACAAGGGCATTCCGCTGGGTTCCGGCATGGGAGGGTCGGCCGCTTCGGCAGTCGCCGCGGTGGTTGCCGCCAACGCCCTCTGGTCGCTCGGTCTTGGCGACGAGACATTGCTCGAATATGCGCTGGAAGGAGAAAACGCCGCCAGTGGCGCGGGACATCCGGATAACGCTGCCGCATCACTGTATGGCGGACTGGTACTGACCGAGCCAGGCCGGCCGCTGCGTTGCACCCGCTTGCCAGTGCCCGATGGCATCGCTTGCGTCTTGTGTCATCCCGAGCTCGAGGTGCGCACCCGTGACGCGCGCCGCATTCTCTCGCCGACCGTGTCGCTCGAGGGCTGGGTGCGCCAGTCCGCCTGGCTGGCCGGTTTCGTGGCCGGCTGCCTGCGCAATGACCTGGCGCAACTTGCGCGCTGCCTGCAGGATGAAATCATCTGGCCCCAACGCATGGTGCTGGTGCCCGGTGCGGCTGCGGCGCTGGCTGCGGGGCGGGCCGCCGGGGCGCTCGGCGGCTCGCTGTCGGGTAGCGGTCCGGCGGTGTTTGCCTGGGCGCCGGTGGCGCAGGCCGACTCGGTCGGCAAAGCCCTGGCAGCCAGTTTTGCCGCCGATGGTGTGGCCAGCGAGGTCTGGATCTCCAGCCCCAATGCGCCTGGCGCCCACCTCGTCAAGGAATCCTGAGGCGGTGCCGTCGGAGCGGCGGGCCGGATCGCTGTACGCGATCGCGGCTTTCGGCTTCTGGGGTCTGACGCCGATTTACTACAAGTTACTACCGCATGTGCCGCCGATCGAAGTGCTGGCGCATCGTATCGTGTGGAGCGTGGTCTTCGGCGCGGTGTTCGTGAGCCTGGTGAGCGCATGGCCAGCCGTGCGTACGGCGCTTTCCAGCCCCCCGACCGTGCGTGCGCTGGCCCTGACGGCTGCGCTGGTGAGTACGAATTGGCTGGTGTACATCTACGCCATCGTCAACGACCAGGTCATGTCCACCAGTCTCGGTTACTACATCAATCCGCTCGTAAACGTGTTGCTCGGCATGGTGTTCCTGCACGAACGCTTGGGCCGCGGCCGAACGCTGGCGGTCGCCCTGGCGGCCATGGGCACCGCCAGCCTGGCCTTCGAACTCGGCGGACTGCCGTGGATTTCGCTGACCCTCGCGTTCAGCTTTGGTTTTTACGGCCTGATCCGCAAGCGTCTCGGGCTGCCGGCCATGGCGGCATTGTTCATCGAGACGCTGTTGATGGCGCCGCTCGCCCTGCTGGCGCTGGCCTGGTTCGGTCTCCAGGGCGCGTCTTCTTTCGGTGCTGACACGCGCACCACGCTGCTGCTGGTGCTGGCGGGTCCGGTGACGCTGTTGCCGCTGTTGTGGTTCGCGGAAGCTGCGCGGCGGCTGCCGTTGGTCACGGTCGGTTTTTTTCAGTACCTTGGCCCGACGCTGACTTTTTTACTGGCGACGCTGGTCTACGGCGAGGCGTTTACCGCGGCCTGGGTCGTCACGTTCGCGCTGATCTGGAGCGGCCTTGCCGTGTTCACTATTGACAATCTGCGCACCCGTCGACAATTGCGGCGCCACGCGCGCGATGACTGGCCGTCATGACGAGCGCGCCGGCCAACTGGTTCATCGGCATTGCCCTGGCCGTAATCGCCGTCTTGTCGGTGATCGGGCTCGTGTCCTGGCTGCGGCGACGACGCAGCTTTGATTACCTGTTGAAAAGAATGGCCTGGGAGCGGCTCGAGGATGTCGTCATTCCCGACGAGGTGGATGGTGAAATTCACTTGGACCTGGCCCTGTTGACGCCCCGGGGAATCCTCCTCCTGGAAGTCCGGCGCGCCTCGGGAACCTTGTTCTGGGGCGCCAATCTCGATCGCTGGACGGTGCTCGACGGGGCCCGGCGCAAGGTGCTCGATAATCCGTTGCCGGGGCTGCGGGCGCGCCGCCACGCAGTGCGCGCGCTGGCGCCCCAGGTGCCGGTGGACGGCCGGGTGCTGCTGGTTGGACCGGTGGAGATCTCCGGCGCGGCGCCGCCCGGGGTGGTGCTGCAGGCGGATTTGGTCGCCGAATTCCCGGCCCGCGGCAAACAGTCGCCGCCGCCGGAGCTACGCGCCGCCTGGGCGGCCCTCAAGGCGGCGGCGCGGCCCCTCTGAGTCCTTCACCCTGTCGTGACTAGGCAGCGTCGGCGATCCGCTGCCGGTGAAAATGATCCGCCAGTACGCGCGCGACGCAGGCCGTGACGCGCTTGCCTTTCTCGATGTGCAGGAATTCGTTGGGTCCATGGGCGTTGGAGTTCGGGCCGAGCACGCCGGTGACCAGGAATTGCACGCCCGGGAATTTCTCACCGAGCATGCCCATGAAGGGGATGCTGCCGCCGGTGCCCATGTAGAGCGCCGGTTTGCCGAAAAAAGCTTGCGAGGCCTGCTGCATCGAATTCGCCAGCCAGTCGGCGACCGGCGGTGCGTTCCAGCCGCCCATGGCGGAGTCGATCTCGAACTCGACGGCGGCGCCGAGTGGCGGATCGTTCTCCAGCGTGTCCTTGACGGTCGCGGCGGCTCTGGCCGGGTCGAGCGTGGGGGGTAACCTGAAGGACAGCTTCACGGCCGTCCAGGGCCGCAGGGTGTTGCCTGCGGAGGCTATGGCCGGCAAGCCGTCGGCGCCGGTAATCGACAGGGTCGGCCGCCAGGTGTTATTCAGCAGCAGTTCCACGGGGTCGGTGCTGACCGGACGGGTGTCGCCCGCCCATGGGAAACGGCGATGCACATTGTCACCGAGTACGGCCGCCGCGGCCTGCGCCTGCGTCACGCGTGCCGTGGGGATCTCGTCCAACAGTCCGGGCAGCCGGGTATCGCCGGAGGCGGGATCTTCCAGCCGGTCCAGCAGGAGGCGCAGTACGCGGAAGCTCGAAGGGACAATACCGCTGCCGCCGCCCGAATGGATACCCTCAGTCAGGACCGCCGCCTTGAGCGTCCCGACCAGGTTGCCGCGCAGCGAGGTGGTGCACCAGAGTTGCTCGTAATTGCCGCACTCGGCGTCGAGGCAAACCACCAGGGAGGGCGTGCCAATGCGGTCCTCGAGATGTTCGATATAGTGGGGCAGGTCGAAACTGCCGCTTTCCTCGCAACCCTCGATCAGGATGACGCAGCGCGCATGTGGTACGCCCTGTTCCTGCAATGCGCGGATCGCGGCCAGCGAACCGAACACGGCATAGCCGTCGTCAGCGCCCCCGCGGCCGTACAGCTTGCCGTCGCGGATGACGGGTTCCCAGGGCGCCAGCCCATCGCTCCAGCCATCGAATTCGGGTTGCTTGTCGAGATGACCGTACAGCAACACGGTATCGTCGTTCTGGCCGGCGACCTCGATGAATATCACCGGGGTGCGCCCCTCGAGCCGGACGATCTCGACCGACATTCCCTCGACCGGTTGCCGTCGGCACCATGCGGCGAGCAGTTCCGCCGCCTGGTCGACGTAGCCGTGCCGCTCCCAGTCCGGATCGAAGTTTGGCGACTTGGCGGGAATCCGCACGTAGTCGCACAGGGTGGGTACGATACTTTCTTCCCACAAGCGATCCGTGAAGGACAGGATCTTGGCGTTATCCATGAACAGCTCCCAGGCAGGCGACGGACTTGAACGCCCATTGTACTAAAGACCGAACAGGGCCTCCGCATTGCGGGTGCTGGCTTCCGCCAGGCGCTCCGGCGTGACGTCCATCAGGCGAGCCAGGGCATGCAGTACATGCGGCAAGTGCATCGGTTCGTTGCGCCGTGAGCGTGGCTTGGGAGCGAGATCGCGCGGCAACAGGTAAGGCGCGTCCGTCTCGATCATGACCCGGTCCAGCGGCAGGTAGCGCGCCGCTTCGCGCAAGGCGCCACCGCGCCGCTCGTCGCAAAGCCAGCCGGTGACGCCGACGTACAAGCCGCGATCGAGATAGTCTCCCAGTTCCCGTGGTCCGCCGGTAAAGCAGTGCGCGACGCCAGCGGGCATGTTTGCGCCGCACTCATCAAGGATGGCGAGGAACCGATCATGAGCATCCCGCTGGTGGAGGAACACCGGCAAGCCGGTCTGCATCGCCAGGTCCAGTTGCAGCAGGAAGGCGGCTTCCTGGCGATCACGCGGCGAAAAGTCACGGAAAAAATCCAGTCCGCATTCGCCGACTGCCACCGCGCCTGGTTGCCGGGCCAGGGCCACCAGCTCGGGCAGGTGCGTGGCATCGATTTCCCCGGCATGGTGCGGATGGACGCCGACCGTGGCGAACAAGCCGGAATCTTGTTGCGCGAGTCGCAGGGCCGCCGTGCTCGAGTCCAGCGAACTGCCGGTAATGACCATCCTCGCCACGCCGACGGCGCGCGCACGCGAGATGACCTCGGCGCGGTCTGCCGCGAAGCTGTCATGGGCCAGGTTGACGCCGATGTCAACGAGAGTCATTGGGCCGGGGAGGAGGGTTTCTTGGCAGCAGCGGGCCTGGCGCTGGACTTTTTCGCCGCGCGTTTTTTGGCGGCGGGTTTTTTCGCGGCAGGTTTTTTTCTTGTCGGGGCTTGTTTGCTCGCGGGCGGAAGGGCGGTCGAGCGCCCTGCGGTACCGTGGCCCGCCAGTGCGCCCGCCGGACCATCGGCAGCCTGTGGATCGATCTCGGGGGAACTTGCCAGTACGGCGGCGACTTCTGCCTCGAGTGCGGCCAGGGCCTCGTAAAGATAGCCGCGCATTTCCGGCAGGTAAGGCATGGCCTCGTAACCGGCAATCATGCCGAAGTACATCGACCCGGAATAACTGTACACCGTGATATTCATCACCATGTCGGGCGGAATAGTGGAAATCGGAAAGACTTCCTCCAGCTGCGCGCCGCCCAGGTACAATTTCACCGGCGAGCCGGGCAGGTTCGAGATCAGGATATTGCCGGCCGGCGGTATCATTTCCGAGACATGCAGGAAGTCGCCCAGGATCGCTGCGCCCTGGATGATGAGGGTGTAGGCCATGACCGTATCGCGCGACAGCGCGGACAGCGTGTCTTTCATTTCCGCGGTGGAACGGTGAATTTCCCGCAGCCGCTTCAGGGGATTCCGGCTGACGCCAGCAAGGCGCACGGGAATGATGCCAAGAATATTGGTCGAGGAGTTCTCACCCTGGCGGCGCAGGTTCACGGGCAATTGGGCGACCAGCGGGCTGCGCGGCAACTCGGCGTGGCGCGCCAGGTAGCGGCGCAAGGAAATGTCGCAGATGGTCACGATGACGTCGTTGAGGGTCGTGCCGGTGGCGCGCGCCACGGCCTTGAGACGGTGCACTTCCAGGCTCCCGCCGGCCAGCCGCCGGGCCCGCGTGATGTGTCCGTTGAGCGCCGTGCGCGGCGCCGTGAACGGCACCTCGAGCCCGGAGTGGGCAAACCCCAGTCGATCGAGCGCCATCGTGCCGGCAAGCCCGGAGAGTTCCTTGCCCATGACCAGCATGGACTTGAGCCCGCCGCCGATCCCGATCAACGCCTTGCGGATGTCGCGGACCGGGTGATCCCCGCTACCGCGACTGGTCATTTGCCAGAAGGCACGGACCTCGGTTTCGTGCGGGTCTTGACTCAACGAGGTATTCGCCAGGCGCACCAGGGTCGCGCCGTCGCAGTAGGCATGATGGATCTTGGTGTAGATTGCAAAACAGCCGTCGTCGAGGCCTTCGACGAAATGCAATTCCCAGAGCGGGTGCTCGCGGTCCAGCATGAAGGCATGGAGTCGCGAGGCGAGATCCGCCAGTTGGCGCCGGGTGCCGGGCGCCGGCAGAGCAGAGCGGCGCACATGGTAGTCGAGGTCGAAGTTCCGGTCCGGCGCCCATTGCGGCATGCCGGTCAGCGACACCCTGAGCCGCTGGTTGAAAGGCTTGCCGACCTTGTGCCGGCGTAATTTCCCGATCAAGTCGCCGACGAAATCGCCCGCGTAATCTTCCGGGGGCCGAAAGATCTGCAACGAGCCCACGTGACGGGGGCTGTCGGCCGTCTCGGTCAACAGGAAAGCATAGTCGGTAATGGATATCCGGGTCATCGGGCGCTCCGCTGAGGCACAAATGGTACAACAAGCAACGTCGGCCTTGGGTATCGCGAGGCTTTGGTGTTCAGGCCCTGGCGCGGTTATAGTCGCGCCGGTTTCCGCACGGATGCTCTAATGAACAACTATCCTCATTTGCTCGCGCCGCTCGACCTCGGTTTCACCACCTTGCCCAACCGGGTACTCATGGGCTCCATGCACACCGGCCTGGAGGATCGCGCCGCCAATTACCCCAAGATGGCCGCCTACCTGGCCGAGCGGGCAGCGGGCGGCGCCGGTCTCATCGTCACCGGCGGCATCGCCCCGAATATTGCCGGCTGGGTGGCGCCGTTCGCCGGCAAGTTATCGACGCGCCGGGAGGTGCCGCGCCACCGCCTGGTGACTGACGCGGTGCATGCCGCGGGCGGACGCATCTGTATGCAGATCCTGCATGCGGGACGCTATGCCTACCATCCGCTGGCGGTGGCGCCGTCGGCGCTGAAATCGCCGATCTCGCCATTCAAGCCGCGCGGCTTGAGCGCGCGCGGCGTGGAGGCGCAGATCAAGGCGTTTGCCCGGTGTGCGGCGCTCGCGCGAGAGGCCGGCTACGACGGGGTCGAGATCATGGGGTCCGAGGGCTACCTGATCAATGAGTTCATTGCCGCGCGCACGAATCGGCGCAGTGACGCCTGGGGCGGGAGTTTCGAGCAGCGGTGCCGCTTCCCGATCGAGATCGTGCGCCGCGTGCGCGAAGCTGTGGGACCGGATTTCATCATCATTTATCGCCTGTCTGCGCTGGACCTGGTGGAGGGCGGCAGTGACTGGGACGAGGTGGTGCGTCTCGGCCAGGCGGTGGCGGCGGCCGGCGCCACGCTCGTGAATACCGGCATCGGCTGGCACGAAGCGCGTATCCCGACCATCGCGACGCTGGTGCCGCGCGCGGCATTCGCCTGGGTGACGGCCCGCCTGCGCGCCGCTTTGCCCGTGCCGGTGGTCGCTACGAATCGCATCAACACGCCGGAGGTGGCGGAGGGTATTCTGGCGCGCGGTGAGGCGGACATGGTGAGCCTGGCGCGGCCTTTCCTCGCCGACCCGGAGTTTGTCCGCAAGGCGGCCGCGGGACGCGCCGACGAGATCAATACCTGCATCGCCTGCAACCAGGCGTGTCTCGATCACACCTTTGCAGGCAAGCGCTCGAGTTGCCTGGTGAATCCCCGTGCCTGCCATGAAACCGAACTGGTCATCCGCCCGGCGGCCACGCCGCTGAACGTGGCGGTCGTCGGCGCCGGTCCGGCGGGACTGGCGGCCGCCACCACCGCCGCGGAGCGCGGTCATCGCGTCACCTTGTACGAGGCGTCGAGCGAAATCGGCGGGCAGTTCCAGATGGCCCGCCGGGTACCCGGCAAAGAGGAGTTTGCGGAGACACTACGATATTTCCGCCGTCGCCTCGAGACCACCGGGGTCAGCGTGAAGCTGGGCGAGGCGGTGGACGCGGCCGCGCTGGCCGCCGGTGGCTACGACCAGGTGATCGTCGCCACCGGCGTGGTCCCGCGGCGCCCGCCGATCGCGGGACTGGATTTGCCGAGCGTCGTGTCCTACATCGACGTGCTGCTTGGGCGGCGGGAAATCGGCCGGCGGGTGGCGATAATCGGCGCCGGCGGGATTGGCTTCGACGTGGCCACGTTCCTTGCGCATGGCGATACCGAACAGCCGGCCGTGGCGCATTACAACGAAGAATGGGGCATCGATGGGGAGATGGCCGCGCGGGCGGGCGTGGAGGGGATCGAGCCCAATCCGGCGGGCTCGGGCCGGGAGATCTGGCTGTTGCAACGCAAGACCGGCAAGCCCGGCAAGGGGCTTGGCAAGACCACCGGCTGGGCCCATCGCCTTGGCTTGCAACGGCGCGGCGTCAAGATGCTGGCGGGCGTGCAGTACCTGGGCGCAGAGCCCGGTGGCTTGCGAATCATGGTGGACGGCGCCGAGCAATTGCTGCCGGTGGACAACATCGTGGTATGCGCCGGCCAGGAACCGCTCCGGACCCTGGCGACCGAGCTTGAGCAGCACGGCGTCGCGGTGCACCTTGTCGGCGGGGCGCTGGAGGCAGCGGAACTCGACGCCAAGCGGGCCATCGACCAGGCCACCCGGCTCGCCGCGTCGTTGTGAGTGAGCCGGCGAGCCAGTTGGCGTTATTTGGCGGCACCGAGTCGGTGGTGCTGCGCCGGAGCGCCAGGGCCCGCCGGCTCGCGCTCAGGGTGTTTCCGCACGGCGTGGTCGAGGTGGTGGCGCCGATGCGTGCCGGGCAACGCAGCATCGAGAAGTTCGTCCACAGCCACGCGGCGTGGATCGAGAAAACGCGCGCGCGCTTTCGCTTGTCACAGGCCGAGGCCGGCTTCGAGCCGCCCGGAGAGATTATCCTGGCAGCGCTGGATGAGCGCTGGCAGGTCGAATACCAGCCCGGCAAGAGCCGCCTGCATATCGCCGCCCAGGCGGGCGGGGGACGCCTGGTGCTGGTCGGGCCCGACGACAACCAGTGGCGTCGGCAGCGGCTGCGGCAATGGCTGCTGGCGCGCGGGCGCGAGAGCCTCGTGCCCTGGCTCGATGCCGTCAGCGCGGACGTGGGGCTGCCTTATACGGGCGCCACTGTGCGGCGCCAGCGCTCACGTTGGGGCAGTTGTTCCGCGCGCCGCACCATCAGCCTGAATTGCGCCCTGTTGTTCCTGGAGCCGGCGCTGGTGCGCCAGCTGTTCGTGCACGAACTGGCGCACACCCGGCACCTGAATCATTCGCCGGCGTTCTGGGACCTGGTTGCACGCCTCGAGCCGGATTACGAGTCACTCGAAAAGCGCTTGCGCGACGCCTGGCGGAGCGTGCCCGCCTGGGTCAGTTACGATCCGGCCTAGTATGCGGTGACCGGCCCGCCGGGCCGGCCACCGCGCGGCGGGATTCCCGGGCTCAGGCCGCCTGGTCGGCCCCGGCCAACTGGCGCAGCACGTAGTGCAGAATGCCGCCGTGCTGGTAGTACTCCAGCTCCTTCGGCGTGTCGATCCGCACGCGCGCCTTGAATTCGACTGGCTCCCCCTCGGCCCGGGCCGCCGTGACCGTCACCTCGCGGACATCGCCGTCACCAAAGCCATCGATGGTGAACACCTCGGTGCCGTCGAGCTTGAGCGTCGCCGGATTCTGCCCCTCCATGAACTGCAAGGGCACGACGCCCATGCCGATCAAATTAGAGCGATGGATACGTTCGTAGCTTTCGGCAATGACCGCCCGCACGCCAAGCAGCTTGGTGCCCTTGGCGGCCCAGTCGCGCGAGGAACCGGAGCCGTATTCCTTGCCGGCAAGAATCACCAGCGGGGTGCCGTCCTGCTGGTAGCGCATGGCGGCGTCGTAGATCGCCATGATCTCGCCGCTGGGCAGGTATTTCGTCCAGCCGCCCTCGACGCCGCCGGCCAGCTGGTTGCGCAACCGGATATTGGCGAAGGTGCCGCGCATCATCACCTCGTGATTGCCGCGGCGCGAGCCATAGGAATTGAAGTCCTGCGGCTCGACGCCCTTGCCGACCAGGTACTTCGCCGCCGGGCTATTGGAGGCGATGCTGCCGGCCGGCGAGATATGGTCCGTGGTCACCGAATCGCCCAGCATGGCGAGCACGCGCGCCCCGGTGATGGGCTTGATGGCGTCGGGTTTCATCTGCATGCCCTCGAAGTACGGGGGATTGCGCACATAGGTCGATTCCTCGGGCCAGTCGTAGATCTCGCCCTCGGGCACCGACAGGCCCTGCCAGTTCTTGTCGCCGTCGAAAACGCTGCCGTAGCTGCCGCGGAACATGCCGGAATCCAGGTTGCTCATGACCGTCTCCTGGATTTCACTGGAACTTGGCCAGACATCCTTCAGGTAGACCGGCTGGCCGTCGCGGTCCTCGCCGAGCGGTTCGTTGAGCAGGTCCACGTCAAGGTTGCCGGCGAGCGCGTAGGCCACGACGAGCGGCGGCGACGCCAGGTAGTTCATGCGGACGAGCGGATGGATCCGACCCTCAAAATTGCGGTTGCCAGACAACACGGCGCAACCGACGATGTCGTGACGCTTGATGGTCGCGGCGATGTCCTCGGGCAGTGGCCCGGAGTTGCCGATACAGGTCGTGCAGCCATAGCCGACCACGTTGAAGCCGAGGGTTTCCAGGTCGTCGAGCAGGTCGGCTTTTTTCAGGTATTCCGTCACGACCTTCGAGCCGGGCGCCAGGCTGGTTTTCACCCACGGCTTGACCTTGAGCCCCTTCCTCGCGGCGTTGCGGGCGAGCAGGCCGGCGGCCAGCATGACGGCCGGGTTCGAGGTATTCGTGCAGCTGGTGATGGCAGCAATCACCACCGCCCCGTCGCGCATGATGAATTTCTCATCGTCGCGTTGCACCTGGCCAAGACCCGGCGCCGAGGCTGACGCCGGGTTGCCGACGGAAAGATCGCCGCCTTCCGACTCGAAGCGGGCTTCCGCGCCTTCGGTATTCGCTTCCCGGTCGGCCTGGATGGGTTGCAATTCCTGCAGGAATGCACGCTTCGCATCGGCCAGTAGCACCCGGTCCTGCGGGCGCTTCGGTCCCGCGATACTCGGCTGGACGGCCGCCATGTCGAGCTCGAGAATATCGGTGTATTCGGCTTCCGGCTGGCCATCTTCCCGCCACAGGCCCTGCGCCTTGGCATAGGCTTCCACGAGGGCGATGCGCTCCGCATCGCGGCCGGAAAGCTCGAGATAGCGGATGGTTTCGCTGTCGATCGGAAAGATGGCGCAGGTGCTGCCGAATTCCGGCGACATATTGCCGAGCGTGGCTCGGTCGGCCAGCGGCAGGTTCGACAAGCCGTCGCCAAAGAACTCGACGAACTTGCCAACCACGCCGCGCTTGCGGAGCATTTCAGTGACTGTCAGCACCAGGTCGGTGGCGGTAGCGCCTTCCGCCAGGCGGCCCTTGAGGCGGAAGCCGATCACCTGGGGGATCAGCATGGTCACTGCCTGGCCGAGCATCGCGGCCTCGGCCTCGATGCCGCCCACACCCCAGCCGAGCACGCCCAGGCCGTTGATCATCGTGGTGTGGGAATCCGTGCCGACCAGCGTGTCGGGATAAGCGACCGGCCGACCGTCCTTTTGCCCGTCAAACACGACCCGTGCAAGGAACTCCAGGTTGACCTGGTGGACGATGCCGGTGTTCGGCGGCACGACCTTGAAATTGTCGAAGGCGTCCTGGCCCCAGCGCAGGAAGCTGTAGCGTTCTTCGTTCCGGCCGAACTCGATCTCGTTATTCCTGCTTAGCGAGTCCGCCGCGCCGAAGGAATCGACCTGGACGGAATGATCGATGACCAGTTCGGCCGGGGAGAGCGGATTGATGGCCTCGGCGCGACCGCCGAGCTTGACCACGGCGTCGCGCATTGCGGCGAGGTCGACCACCGCCGGTACCCCGGTGAAATCCTGCAGAATGACGCGCGCCGGCGTGAAGGCGATTTCCGTGTCCGGTTCGGCCTTGGGATTCCAGTCGAGCAACGCCTCGATATCCTGGCGGGTGACGTTCACGCCATCCTCGTGGCGCAACAGGTTCTCGAGCAGGATTCTCAACGAGTAGGGCAGTCGCGCGACGCGCTCCCTGCCGAGACTCGCCAGCGACCAGATGTCATATTCCTTGCCATCGACCTTGAGTGCAGTACGCGCGTCAACCTTGTCGTTCATTATCTTCTCCGGATGGATCCAGGGCGGCGCGCCCGTGCGGGTTCACGTGAGGCGCGTGGCTGATGCGCAATTATAGCGGAATACCGTCAGGCTGAGACGGGTCGGCGAAGCGCCGCCGTGCGGGTGGCCGCCGCGCCCACGGTATCGATGGTGGCCCCACCCAGGCAGACCTCGCCAGCATAGAACACGATGAACTGGCCTGGTGTCAGCGCTCGCTGGGGCGCCTCGAAGTTGACGATGAGATGCCCGTCGGCGCCCGCTGTGACGCGGCACGGCTGGTCGGGTTGCCGGTGGCGGGCGCGGGCGGTGCAGTCGAGCGGCAGCTCGGGCGGCGCGCCCGCGATCCAGTGGGGCGCGCTCGCCGTGAGCGAGGCATGGAACAGCGCCGGATGGTCGTGGCCCTGGACGACCAGCAAGACATTGCGTTGCGTATCCTTGCCGGCCACGAACCACGGCGCATCGCTAGCGCCCTTGATGCCGCCGATGTGCAGGCCCTGGCGCTGGCCGAGCGTGTAGCGGCTCAGGCCCTGGTGCCGGCCGAGCTTGCGGCCATCGGGGTCCTCGATATCGCCGGCCACGTCATCGAGGTGGCGGGCGAGGAACTCGGCAAAGGGCCGCTCACCGATGAAGCAGATGCCGGTGCTGTCCTTGCGGTCATGATTGGGCAGGCCATTGCGCTTCGCCAGGGCGCGCACGGCGGACTTTTGCAAATCGCCGAGCGGAAACACGGTTTGCAACAACGCGTCGCGTGATACGGCGTGCAGGAAGTAAGTTTGGTCCTTGCCCGCGTCCGCGGCGCGCAGCAGTCTGCCGGTGCCGTCTGTCCGGGCGTAGTGGCCGGTGGCGATGCGCGCCGCGCCCAGCCTGCGCGCATGTTGCAGGAAGCTGCCGAACTTGATTTCGCGGTTGCAAAGCACGTCGGGGTTCGGTGTGACGCCCGCCCGGTAGCCGTCGAGAAAGGCGGCGAATACCCGGTCGCGGTATTCGCGGGAAAAATCCGCGTAGTGCAGCGGTATGCCGAGCAGCTCGCAGACCGCGCGGGCATCCTGGAAATCCTCGGCCGCCTGGCAGTAGCCCTGCTCATCCTCCGACCAGTTGCTCATGAACAGGCCGTGGACTTCGTGGCCCGCGGCCAGCAGGCGCAGGGCAGCCACCGAGGAATCGACCCCGCCGGACATGCCCACGATGATCCGTTCCGAGCTCATTCAGATCCGCAGTTCACCGATTTCATAAGCGTTCTCGCTCAGTTGCCACAACTGGTCGAACTGCTCGAGATAGTGGCGCGCCATGCGTGGTTCGCTCTTGTCCGCGATGCCTTCCCAGCGATCCGCCTTGGCGCGATAAACCAGCGCCGAATCGTCCGCCACAAGGAAGGCATCATCGCGTTGCACGGCCGACTCAGGCAGCCGCCGGAATTCGATGAAGGTGGACAGGCGTCGCCCGACATGGAGGAAGCGGTTGACGCTGTGCTGCACGCGGCCCGGGTCGCTGATCAGCACCCGGATGCGCGCATGGCTGCGGGACAACACCAGGCGCTTGATGGTGGCAAGAAAACGCGGTGAGTCGTAGATTCCGTGCTCAAGGTCGGGCGTGTAGATCGCCAGCGAGCGCGTGGCGATCGCGGCCACCTCCGCCACGGCATTGGTGAAGTCGGCCTTGCCGCTCAGCACGCGCCGCGTCCCGGCCTGGGCGCTCGAATCCGGCGTGCGGGCGAGGTCGCTCGGGAGCTGCATACGCATCAGGCGGTGGGGAATATTCGCCTCATCGAATTCATCGCCTTCTGCGACGAAGCCGAAGCGCGCATAGAAACCGAGCACGGGCACCTGGGCGTGCAGGTAAACGGACTCCAGGCCCTGCTCGCTGGCGGCCCGAAGCAGGCAACGCAAGATGGCGCCACCCACACCGCGGCCCCGCCACGGTGGCAGGACGGCCATGCGGCCAATCTTCCCGGACGGATGCAGTCGGCCCGTGCCGACCACGCCTTCGGGCGGTGCTTCGGCCACCGCGTGCATGCATTCGGGGTCCAGCCCGTCCCACTCTTCGTCTTCGGACACGGATTGCTCGTCGACGAACACGGTGGTTCGGACTCGCCGCAGCGCGTCCTCGTCATGCGCCCAGTCCGCCAGGCGGACATTCAGGTTCGTCGTATCCATGGCTGCGTTCTTCGCTCGGGCCTCAGAGTTCGCGCGCCAGCCGGGCCGCAAGTCCCGTATAGCTTGCGGGCGTCATTTCGAGCAGCCGATGCCGGGCTTCCTCGGGCAGGCCGAGCTCCGCGATAAAGGCGCGCAATATCTCGGGCGTGACGCGACGCCCCTGGGTCAGGGCCTTGAGTTGCTCGTAGGGATTCTCGAGCCCATGGCGCCGCATGGCGGTCTGGATGGCTTCGCCGAGCACTTCCCAGTTGGCCTCCAGGTCCTGCGCGAGGCGCTCAGGGTGGGGCTCGATGCGCTCCAGGCCCTTCATGACCGAGGCATACGCGATCAGCGAATGACCGAGGGCGACCCCGATATTGCGCAGCACCGTGGAGTCGGTCAGGTCGCGTTGCCAGCGCGAAATCGGCAGTTTCGCGGCGAAATGCGCCAGCAGCGCATTGGCGATGCCGAGGTTGCCTTCGGCATTCTCGAAGTCGATGGGGTTGACCTTGTGGGGCATGGTCGATGAGCCCACTTCGCCGGCCACGAGCTTCTGCTTGAAGTAGCCCACCGAGACATAGCCCCAGAAATCCCGGCACAGGTCTGTCAGCGCGGTGTTGAAGCGTTCCAGCGCATGGCAATACTCCGCGATCCAGTCATGCGGCTCGATCTGGGTCGTGTAGGGGTTCCAGCCAAGGCCCAGCGACTCGACGAAGCTGCGCGACATGCTCGGCCAGTCGACATCCGGGTAGGCCGCCAGGTGCGCATTGTAGTTGCCCACGGCGCCGTTCATCTTGCCGAGGATTTCCACTGCTGCAAAGCTGTTATGCAGCCGTCGCAGCCGCCAGGCGAAGTTGGCAAATTCCTTGCCGAGCGTGGTCGGCGAGGCGGCCTGGCCGTGCGTGCGGGAGAGCATCGGAATGTCTGCGTAATCCTCCGCCAGGCGCGCGAGGCGATCGACCAGGGCCGCCTGCTCGGGCCCCAGTACATCGTCACGTGCATCGCGCAGCATCAGTGCATAGGCGAGGTTGTTGATGTCCTCGGAAGTGCAGGCGAAATGAAAAAACTCCCGCAGGCGTCCCTCGGGATCGTGCGACGCGAGCTGTCCCTTGAGGAAATACTCGACCGCCTTGACGTCGTGGTTGGTCTTGCCTTCGATGGACTTGACCCGCACGGCCTGTTCCAGCGTCAGGCCCGCAGCCAGTTCCTCGAGGATTTTGCGGGGCTCGCCCTCGACGGCGTCCAGCTCGATGATGCCGGGCGCCTCGGACAGCGCCATCAGCCAGCGGGCCTCGACGGTCACGCGGTAGCGAATGAGGCCGTACTCGCTGAAAACGGGTCGCAGGCTGGCGGTCCGTCCCGCGTAGCGGCCGTCCACCGGTGAGACGGCGGTGAGGGGCGAAGTGTCCATTGCTAAGATGCCGAAGATGTTAGGATTGCGCCATCATACCGCAATGCGATCAGTGCCCAGAAGGGCCCTTGATGGCGGCGATATCGATGCAAGACAATGCATTAAATTTCATTAACATGGAAGCTTAACTTAACGTGGCTTCACATAACAGGAGAGGGCGCATGGCCGCGCAGGAATATCGCATCGAGAAAGACAGCATGGGTGAGCTCAAGGTGCCCGCCGACGCCTTGTGGGGCGCACAGACCCAGCGGGCGGTGGAGAACTTCCCGATCAGCGGCCGACGCATGCCGGTCGAGTTTGTGCGCGCCGTGGGCCTGGTGAAGTGGGCGGCGGCCGGGGCGAACCATGAGCTGGGCTACCTTGACGCGACCATCGCCGCCGCCATCCGCAGCGCTGCGAACGCGGTCGCCGACGGGGATCACTACGAGCAGTTCCCGGTCGACGTCTTCCAGACTGGATCCGGCACCAGCACCAATATGAATGCCAACGAGGTGATTGCAACCCTCGCGTCGCGCATCGCGGGCGACCCGGTGCATCCCAATGATCACGTCAACATGGGACAGAGCAGCAACGACGTCATTCCCACCGCCATTCATCTCAGCGCCGCGATCGAACTGGACACGGACCTGTTGCCCGCCCTGGAACACCTCGCGCTGACGATTGAGACCAAGGCGGAAGCGTGTCGCGCCATCGTCAAGACCGGCCGCACCCACCTGATGGACGCCATG
This sequence comes from Gammaproteobacteria bacterium, assembly GCA_047921455.1. Taxonomy (GTDB): domain Bacteria; phylum Pseudomonadota; class Gammaproteobacteria; order Steroidobacterales; family XN24; genus XN24. The sequence continues at coordinate 26,768 of JBLRWC010000009.1, read as the reverse complement.
CCGGTCCGCATGGACCAGGAACTCGGCGCCTGGGCGACCCAGGTGCGTACCGGGATCGCGCGCCTCCAGGGTACGCTGCCCCGGCTGACGCGTCTTGCACAGGGCGGCACGGCCGTGGGTACCGGTATCAATGCGGATCCCAAATTCGGCGCTGCTTTTGCGGCCCAGCTCGCAGCACGGACCGGCATCGCCTTCCAGGCCAGTGACGATTATTTCGAAAGCCTGAGTTGCCAGGACACGGCCGTGGAATTGTCGGGCCAACTCAAGACCGTCGCCGTGAGCCTGATGAAAATCGCCAATGACCTGCGCTGGATGAACAGCGGGCCGCTGGCGGGGTTGGGCGAAATCGCGCTGCCGGCGCTCCAGCCGGGTTCCAGCATCATGCCGGGCAAGGTGAACCCGGTCATTCCGGAGGCCACCGCCATGGTGGCGGCCCAGGTGATTGGCAACGATGCGACTATCACGGTGGCGGGCCAGTCCGGCAGCTTCCAGCTCAACGTCATGTTGCCGGTCATTGCCGACCGCTTGCTGGAGAGCATCAAGGTGCTGGCAGGCGCCTCGCGAGCCCTGGCCGACCGGGCGATCGGGGGTTTCACTGTCAACGAAGCGCATATGCGCAGCGCCCTGGATCGCAACCCGATCCTGGTCACGGCTCTGAACCCCGTCATCGGTTACGAGCTGGGTGCGGCCACCGCGAAGAAGGCCTACGCGGAGGGTCGCCCCATTCGCGAGGTCGCGCTCGAGATGACCGAGCTGTCCGAGGAGGAGCTGGCGCGGCTGCTCGACGCGGCGGCACTGACGGAGGGCGGCATCCGCAAGTGAAAACGCTCATTGCCCGGCGCCTGGCGGGCACGCGGCCGGCGCCGCCGGAGAACTACCGTGTGCCTGGCTTGCCGGGCGACCTGCCGGCGGCACTCGAGCGACTGCGGCCCCGCAAGCTGGTGCCGGCGGCCGTGTTGTTGCCGATCATCGAGCGGCCTGGCGGGTTCACCATGTTGTTCACCGTGCGCGCGCCCGGACTGCGGCATCATGCCGGCCAGGTCAGCTTTCCCGGCGGTCGCCTGGATGCGCTGGACGCGGGGCCGCGTGCGGCGGCGTTGCGAGAGTCCGCCGAGGAAGTCGGCCTGGCGCCGGACCTGGTCGAGGTGGTGGGTTACCTCCCCAACTACCTCACCATCACCGGCTATTCGGTAACCCCCGTGGTCGGCTTTGTCGATGCCCGGTTCCAGCCGGCGCCGGATGCAAAAGAGGTAGCCGAAGCCTTCGAGGTGCCGCTCGAAATACTGCTCGCGCCCGCTAACATGCAGCTGCGCTACAAGCGCTTCCTTGGTGTGCGGCTGCCGTATTACGAAATGCCATGGGGCGGGCACCGGATCTGGGGCGCGACGGCCGCCATGCTGGTCAATTTTCGCGACATGCTGCGCGAGGAGTCGACATGAACGAGATCGAGGCCTTGCTGGAAGTCATGCGGCGGCTGCGCGACCCCGAGCAAGGTTGCCCGTGGGATGTCGCCCAGACTTTTGCAACCATCGCGCCCTACACGATCGAGGAGGCGTTCGAGGTTGCCGACGCGATCGAGCGGGGCGATCTGCCCGGCCTGCGCGAGGAACTCGGTGACCTGTTGTTCCAGGTGGTGTTTCACGCGCGCCTGGCTGAAGAACAGGGCGCCTTCGATTTTGCTACCGTGGCCCGCGAACTGACCGAGAAAATGCAGCGCCGGCATCCGCACGTGTTCGGCACGGTGGCGGTGGCCGACGCCGCCGCACAGACGGTGGCGTGGGAAACGCACAAGGCCCGCGAGCGTGCGGCGCGTGCCGAAGGCGCGCTCGACGGTGTGCCGGTCGGCCTGCCCGCCCTGGCGCGCGCCCAGAAACTCGGCCGGCGGGCATCCCGGGTTGGTTTCGACTGGCCCGACAGTGACGGCGTGCGCGCCAAGCTCGAGGAGGAGACTCGGGAACTGGCTGCGGCCATTGCCGATCGCGACCGTGTGCCCGAGGCGGTGGACGAAGAACTGGGCGATGTGCTGTTCACGCTGGCGAACCTGGCGCGCCACCTCGATGTGGACGCGGAGGGCGCCTTGCGGCGGGCCAGCCTGAAATTCGAGCGGCGCTTCCGGGCCGTGGAGGCGCGTTTGGCGTCCGCCGGACGAACACCCGAAGAGGCCGGCGCCGATGAACTGGAGCGGCTCTGGAACGAGGTCAAGGAGACCGATGCCGGGCACTGAACCACGCGGCCCCGTGCCCGCGCCGCGCCTGGAATTTCCGCCGGAGTTGCCGGTTTCGGCGGAACGCGACCGCATTGCTGCCGCGATCGCGGCCCACCAGGTGGTGGTGGTCTGCGGTGCCACCGGGTCGGGCAAGACCACGCAATTACCGAAGATCTGTCTCGGGCTGGGACTCGGGGAACGCGGCATGATCGGGCATACCCAGCCGCGCCGGATCGCCGCACGGTCCGTTGCTGCGCGCATCGCCACCGAACTCGGCCCGGCAGGCGAGGCGCTGGTGGGCTGGAAGGTCCGCTTCAATGACCACACTGGACCGGACTGCCGCGTCAAGCTCATGACCGACGGCATCCTGCTGGCAGAGATTCGCAGTGATCCCTTGCTGCAGCGCTACGAGGTGCTGCTGATCGACGAAGCGCATGAGCGCAGCCTGAATATCGATTTCCTGCTGGGTTACCTCAAGCGCCTGCTGCCGCAGCGCCCGGACCTGAAGATCATCATCACGTCGGCAACCATCGAGCCCCGCCGGTTCGCCGAGCACTTTGGCGGCGCGCCGGTCATCGAGGTCGGCGGCACGACGCATCCCGTGGAGGTGCGCTACCGGCCGCCAGGCGATCCCGAGGATGCGCAACTGGCGGACGGTGTGCTGGCCGCGGTCGACGAGTTGACCGGCCCCGATATGCCGCGTGCGGGTGACATCCTGGTGTTCATGCCGGGAGAGCGCGAAATTCGCGAGGCCACGGAAGCGCTACGCAAGCATCATCCGCCGGGCGTCGAGGTGTTGCCGCTTTATGGGCGGCTCTCCAGCAGCGAGCAGGATCGCGTCTTTCGTCGGGAAGGACGTCGCCGTATCGTGCTGGCGACCAACGTGGCGGAGACCTCGCTGACAGTGCCGGGGATTCGCTACGTGGTGGATTCCGGCCTGGCGCGTATCAGTCGGTACAGCTATCGATCCAAGATCCAGCGCCTGCAGGTGGAAAGCATTTCCCAGGCCAGCGCTTGGCAGCGGCGGGGCCGGTGCGGTCGTGAAGCCGCGGGTGTTTGCATCCGCCTCTATGAAGAAGCCGATTACGAGGCGCGGCCGGAGTACACGGATCCTGAAATTCGCCGCACCAATCTCGCCAGTGTCATCCTGCAAATGGAGACGCTCGGCCTGGGTGATATCGCCGAGTTTCCTTTCCTCGACCCGCCCGACCGGCGCTTCATCAACGACGGTTACCGCCTGCTGCGTGAACTCGGCGCGGTCGATGAGCAGCGGCGCGTCACCGGCCTCGGTCGCCGGCTGGCGCGCTTTCCGGTAGACCCGAGATTGGCCCGGATGCTGGTGGCGGCCGGCCAGGACGCCTGCCTGCGCGAGATTCTCGTGATCACCGCCGGGTTGTCGATCCGCGACCCGCGCGAGCGTCCGGCGGATGCGGCGGGCACTGCGGACGAGCGGCATGCGGCCTTTCGCGACCCGCGCTCGGATTTCCTGTCGCTGCTGCAGTTATGGGACACCTGGCAGGAACGCCGCAAGCACGATTCCGGGAGCGCCCAGCGGCGCTGGTGCCGGGATAACTTCATTTCGTTTCTGCGCATGCGGGAGTGGCAGGACGTACATCGTCAATTGGTCGAAATCGTCCACGAGATGCGCATGCGCCAGAACGAAACGCCGGCGGATTACGCGGCGGTGCATCGGGCGATTCTCGCCGGCATGTTGTCGCACATCGGCAAACTGGATGAAAAGGGAGAATTTCGGGGCCCGCGCGACCTGCGTTTTCGCCTGTTCCCGGATTCGACCCTGGCCGGTCGTTCGCCGCGCTGGGTGGTGGTGGCCGCACTGCTGGATACGGGCCGGGTGTGGGGGCGCATGGCGGCGGCTGTCGAGCCCGGCTGGATCGAATCGGCCGGCGCCCACCTTGTACGCCGCAGTTGGTCCGACCCGCACTGGCAGGCGAAGCGCGGTTTCGTGGCGGCCCGCGAGCAGGCCTCCCTGTACGGGCTAGTGCTCGCGGCCAATCGCCGCGTGGATTTTTCCCGGGTCGACCCCGCGGGCGCACGCCGCGTATTTCTGCGGGATGCCCTCGTCCAGGGTGCATTACACACGCGGGGGCGTTTCCTGGCGGCGAACCGGGCGCTCGTCCAGGACGTCCAGTTGTTGGAGGCCAAGCTGCGCCGCCGCGAATTGCTGGCCGGGGAGGACGCCATCGCGGCGTTCTACGCGGCGCGGGTACCCGTGGAGATTTGCTCGACCGCGGCTTTTGAGCGCTGGCGCAAACAGGCCGAAAAAAGCGATCCGGGCCGGTTGTTGTTGTCCATGGACGATCTCTTGACCGGCGCCGCGCTGCCCGCGCCGGCGGATTTCCCGGATGTGCTGGAGGTCGGCGGCAACCAGTTGCCGTTGCGTTATCACTTCGATCCAGCGGCCGAGGACGACGGCGTGACGGTCGAGGTGCCGCAACACCTTCTGCCGCTGCTCGACGAGGATCGGCTTGACTGGCTCGTGCCCGGCTGGCTGGAAGAAAAAATAATCGCCATGCTGCGCGCGTTGCCCAAGGCGGCGAGGCGCCGCATTGTGCCGGTGCCGGATCATGCGCGGGCCTGCCTCGGGTTGATGCAGGCCGGGCAGGGCCGCTTGCGCGCTGCGCTGGCTGAGACCTTGCATCGCACGGTGGGACTCGACGTGGCGCCGGAGGCCTGGGCGGAATTGCAGCTCGAACCATGGCTGCACTTCCGGGTGGAAGTGCACGACAAGGATGGCCGGGTGTTGGCCGCGTCGCGCAACCTGGTTGAGCTGAAGCGCACCCACGCGCCGGGCCGGGGCCCCGTGAGGCCGAGCGGGTCTTCGTCCTGGTCCGGAGAAGGCTTCCGCGGCTGGGAGTTCGGGGCCGTGCCGGAAAAAGTGGAGTTGCAACAGGGGCGAACGCGTCAGAGCCTTTTCCCGGCAATTCATGATGACGGCGGTTCCGTGTCCTGTCGGTTGTTTCCGCTGCCGGACGCAGCGGCGGGCGCGCACCGCCTCGGGGTACTGCGGCTGTTCATGCTGGCTATGCCGCAACAGCACCGTGCGCTGCTCAGGCATGCGCGGGCCCGACGCGTGCTGGTATTGCGCGGCCGTGAACTCGCGCAGGGCAAGGATCTGGCGGAGGATGCCGTGGCGGCCGCGTTTGCGCTCGTTTTCCTGCCGCCGGGGGTCGCCGTGCCCCACGACGAACCAGCTTTCCGGGCCAGGCTGGAGACGGGTCGGGGGTCGCTCGTGCCGGAGGCCGAACGGTTCCTCGAACGGATCGAGGAGCTACTCGAGTTGCGGGATGAATGCACCGCGCGCCTTGCGCGTGGGCTGACCGGGCCGGGCGCCCGCGACGCGGCGCCGGATATCGAAAACCAGCTTGCCGGGCTGGTTTATCCGGGGTTTTTGCGCGTCACGGCGCCAGAGCGCTTGCTGTCGATCCCGCGTTACTTGCGCGCCGTAACACAGCGCATCGAGCGCCTTGCGCTGGGGAAAGGGGAAGCACGCCAGGTGCTGGAACTGGCGCCGCACCGGCAACGCTTGAGCGACGGCGTTACCACGGAGTGGGCTTCTCTTGCAGCCGCAGAAGCATTTCGCGGCTATCGCTGGATGATCGAGGAATACCGGGTCCAGCTGTTTGCGCAGCAACTCGGCGTGGCCGAGAAAGTTTCTCCTGCCAGGCTCGAGAAACAATGGCAGCGCGTCCGTGAACTGCAGGCGGGCCTGCGCGCGGCAAATTGACGCTTGGCACTCGGCGCAGGGACAATCCTTTTATGCCAGATATTTTGCCCTCATGTTGAAGATCGGCCTGGTCGTGGACGCTGGCTGCGATCTGCCGGACGCGTATCTCGAGGCGCACGGCATCCGCATCCTGCCGTCGATGCTGCAGTGTGACGGCAAAAGCTGGCTGGACGAACGCGACCCGGCCCAGACCATGATGCTGTACCGGCGCTACATCGCCGATCGTTCGATCGAGGCGCAATCGAGCGCGTGCAGCGCGGCCGAGATACGCGAAATTTTTCTGCAGGAGCTGGTAGTCGACTATGACCGTGTGCTGGTCATCACCGCTGGCGCGGCCTACACGGACATGTTCGCGCGGGCCACGGAGGCGTCCTACGGCATTCTGCAGAGTTATCGGGAGCGTCGCGCGGAGCAAAGCCATACCGGCGGCTTTTCGCTGCGCGTTCTGGATACGGGTTCACTGTGTGCAGGAGAAGCCGTACTGGTGTGCCGCGCGTTGCAGCTGCTTGATGAGCGGCGCCTTGCGTTTGAGGCCCTGCGCCGGCAATTGCGGGACGAGGCCGCGCGTACCAGCTGCATGCTGGTGCCCGGCGATCCCTGGTATTTGCGTCACCGGGGACTCGACGGCAGAAATTCCGGCCTGCCGCGCGGCGCCTATGCATTGGGCCTGGTCGCCGGCCTCAGGCCGGTCATCGAGATCGTCGGCGGGCGGCAGCAGGTTATTGCCCGGCCGCGAGGATTCCAGGCGGCTTGCGCGGCGGCACTGGCGCGCGCCGAGCGCGCTGTGCGACGGGCGCCGGGCGCGCCCGCACTGGTGTTGAGTTTCGGTGGAGACCCGCGCGTGATACGAGAAATGCCCGCCTACCGGGAGCTGGAGGCGAGCGCGGCATCGGCTGGCATCGAGCTGCATGTCTCGGTGATGAGCGCCACGATGGGCGCCCGGCTCGGGCCGGGCACCCTGTCAGTGGCCTGGCTTGACCCAGCCTGACCCCGGCCGGAAGCTGGCCTGGGCCTGGCCGGAATTCAGCGGCTGTCCGGCCAACAGGGCTGGCTCAGTCGTCTTTGGGCTTGTCCTGGTCTTTATCCGGATCGGCCTTGGGCAGGATGCCCGCCGGGAAACGTTCCAGCAACGGGCCGATCAGGTCGAGCGGCAGCGGGAAGACGATGGTGTTGGTCTTTTCGTTGGCGATATGACTCAAGGTCTGCAGGTAGCGCAGCTGCATGGCTTGCGGCTGCTGCGCCAGGTGCTGGGCGGCCTCGACGAGACGCGCGGATGCCTGCATTTCACCCTCGGCATGGATAACCTTGGCGCGCCGCGAGCGTTCGGCTTCGGCCTGCTGCGCGATGGCGCGGATCATGCTCTCGTCGATATCGACATGCTTGATTTCGACATTGGTGACCTTGATGCCCCAGTTGTCGGTGTGCTCGTCAAGAATGGCCTGGATATCGGTATTGAGCTTGTCGCGCTCCGCGAGCATTTCGTCCAGTTCATGTTTACCCAGGACCGAGCGCAGGGTCGTCTGCGCCAGCTGGCTGGTTGCTTCGTAGACGTTCTCGACCTGGATGATGGCACGCTCGGGATCCACGATGCGAAAGTACACCACCGCGTTGACCTTGACCGAGACGTTGTCCTGGGAAATCACGTCCTGGGACGGCACGTCCATCACGACGATGCGCAAATCGGTTTTGACAATTTGCTGGATGACCGGAATCACGATGATCAGGCCCGGGCCCTTGACCTTGTAAAAACGCCCCAGCTGGAAAATGACGCCGCGCTCATATTCCTTGAGAATCTTGATAGCGCTAAGCAGTATGAGCAGGACACCGCCGAGCAGCAGTGTGCCGAAATAACCAACCATGTCAGTTCTCCTTGGAGTCAGAGGGTTCGACCGTCAGGACGAGCCCGTGCATATCAGTGACGCGCAGTTTCTGCCCCGCGGTGACGGGGACGCTGGATTCCGCGTTCCACAATTCACCGTGCGCGCGCACCAGGCCGCGTCCCTCGAAATCGCTGGTTGCCGTCGCAGGGGCGCCGATCATGTCGTCACGGCCGCTGACGACAGGCTGCTGCCGAGCACGTACGGCAAACCAGATAATGGCCATCACGGCGCTGCCGCCGACCGCGGCCACCGAGCCGATCAGCGCCGCCGGTATCCCGAAGCCGGGCACTTCCGTGTCCATCAGGATGATTGAGCCGACCACGAATGCGACGATGCCGCCGAGGCCGAGCGCACCGAAGCTGGGTACGAATACCTCGCCTATCATCAACAGGATTCCCAGCACGATCAGCGCCAGGCCGGCATAGTTCACTGGCAAGATCTGGAAGGCGTACAGCGCCAGCAGGATGCAGATGGCGCCCACCACGCCGGGCAGAATGGCGCCCGGGTTGTAACCTTCGAAAATCAGGCCGTAGATGCCGGCCAGCAGCAACATGTACGCCACGGTCGGATTTGTCAGGACCGACAATAATTCCGTGCGCCAGTCCGGTTCCACGCGCTCCACGGCCAGGCCTTCGCTGTGGATGACGACGTCGCCCAATTCCGTGGATACGGTGAGACCGTCGACTTGCCGCAACAAGTCGCCCAGGTCCGCTGCGACCAGGTCGATGACGTTCTGCTCGACCGCGCGCTCCGCTGTCAGGCTGGCCGATTCACGCACCGCCCGCTCGGCCCAGTCGGCATTGCGACCGCGCCGTTCCGCGAGGCTGCGAATATAGGCAACCGCATCCTCGATCGCCTTTGCTTCTGGACCGCCACGCATCGGTGCAGGCTGCGCGTCTTCGCTGTCGGCGTCCTCGTTCGCCGGCTCCTCTTCCTCGGGGGCTTGCGGTGGGCCGCCGCCAACCGGTACCGGGGTCGCCGCACCGAGGTTGGTCGCCGGCGCCATGGCTGCGACGTGGCTGGCATAGAGGATATAGGTACCAGCGCTGGCTGCGCGCGAGCCGCTGGGCGCGACCCAGGTGACTACCGGGACCGGCGAGCCGAGAATGGCCTTGATGATGTCGCGCATTGCGGTATCGAGGCCGCCGGGCGTATCCATGCGGATGACCACCAGGCGGGCCTGTTCATCGGCCGCTTTTTGTATGCCGCGCACGATGTAATCGCTGGTCGCCGGCCCGATGGCGCCGTCGAGTTCAAGCAGTAGCGCGCGGCCCGCGCCGTCGTTGCGAGTCCCTTCCAGGTCGGCCAGGCTGAGCGCCGCCAAGCCCAACAGGCAAGCCATGGCCAGCAGCGTGGCACGCAATGTTTTCATGCCTTCATGTTATCTTCAGCGGCCTGTTCACGCCAGCTTCGGTTTTCACCTGAGCGCTATATTCAGGCCGTTTTGGACAGTCATCAATTACCGGGAGTGCGGATGCGCATCGTTTTCCTTACCGTCGGCGGCACCATTGATAAAGTTTACTTTGACGCCATGAGCCGCTTCGAAGTCGGCGAAACCGTGGTCGGGAAAATCCTGCGCGAGGCCGGCGTGACGTTTGAGTTCGAGGTCGTCCCCCTGATGCGCAAGGACAGCCTGGAAATGGACGATGCCGACCGCGAGCTCATTCGGGCCGCTGTGGCAGCTCGAGAGGAACGCCGCATCGTCATTACGCACGGCACGGACACGATGGTGGACACGGCCCGCGTCCTGGCGGGAATCCCGGGCAAGACCATGGTGCTGACCGGGGCGCTCAGCCCGGCCCGTTTCCAGGCGTCCGACGCCGTGTTCAATATCGGCATGGCGGTGGCAGCGGCGCAGGGTTTTCCGGCCGGCGCCTGGATCGCCATGAGCGGGCAGGTGTTTGCCGCCGACCAGGTGCGGAAAAACCGCGACCTGAATCGCTTCGAGTCGGTCAAAACGGGAGGTTGATGCCGCCCATGCTGGACATGTTCGTCGCGCCGGGCGGCACCTCGAACAGGGCAGGGTCCTGGTCGCGAATACGCAAGTCCCTGATGTTCATGATGACCTTCTCGCCGGGGCTGTCACGGAGGGTAATCTCCATGCGCACCGGGATCCAGTGTTCCGTAATCCAGAAATACCCGTCGGCTTCCTCGCCATCTTCCATGGTGACGACGCGATAGCGGGTCGTCGGCCAGCCGTTCACTTCTTCCTTGCCAAGTTCCTCGAACTCGACGATGCCCTCCGCGGACGGTGCCGAAGGGCCGTTATCATCGGCTTCATCAAGCGCCATTTCCATGTACATATTGCCGGGCAGAATGGTCCAGACGACACCGAGGTCCTGGCGCAGAATAATCGCCATGCTCATCCCCTCGTGGCTCATCTCCTCGCGCTGCTTTCCCGGTGGTGCATAACGGTAGCGCGATTCGATCGTCTGGCCGTCTGCCGTCATCACGCGAGTCCCCTCGTGCGCGACGGTGGGCAGGCTCCAGCCTTCGGGAAGGTCGGCCGCAGTGACCACGCCGGCCGCCATGACGGCGAAGGTTGCAATCAGTGCATTTGTGATCGTTCTGAACTGCATGTCTGTCCTCCTTTATCGATGCATGCGCGTTGTGCGCCAGCGACGCCCCGAGCGTTCGAGGCAGAGCGGGTAGCGGTCAGCCCTGCAAGTCGAACTGGATGCCTTGCGCGAGCGGCAGTTCGTGGCTGAAGTTGATGGTATTGGTCTGCCGCCGCATGTAGGCACGCCACGAGTCGGAGCCGGCCTCGCGGCCACCGCCGGTATCTTTCTCCCCGCCGAAGGCCCCGCCGATTTCGGCACCCGAGGTGCCGATGTTGACGTTGGCGATACCGCAATCGCTGCCGGTGGCGGACAGGAAACGTTCTGCAACCTGCAGGTCGCTCGTGAAGATCGCCGATGACAGTCCCTGGCGTACACCGTTGTTCAGCGCGATGGCCTCGTCCAGGTGATGGAAGGGGATCAAATAGAGAATGGGCGCAAACGTCTCGTGCTGCACCACATCCCATTCGTTGCTGGCCTTGACGATGGTGGGCTGGACGAAGTTGCCCGGGCGGTCGATGACATGACCGCCGGTCAACACCAGTCCGCCGCGGGCGATCAGCTTTTCAATAGCCGCTTCGTACTGCACCACGGCCTGTTCATCGATCAGCGGCCCCATCAGCGTGGTGGCATCGAGTGGGTCGCCGACCTTGACCTGTTCGTAGGCGTGTATCAGGCGATGGGCAAGCTCATCGAACAACTTTTCATGCACCAGCACGCGGCGAGTCGTGGTGCAACGCTGTCCCGCGGTACCCACGGCTCCGAACACGATCGCCGGCACGGCCAGTTCGAGGTTGGCTTTTTCATCGACGATCAAGGCGTTGTTACCACCCAGCTCCAGCAAAGAGCGGCCGAGGCGGGCGGCGACGCGCTGGGCCACCGTGCGACCGACGGCCGTGGAACCGGTAAACGACACCAGGTCAACGCGTTCGTCGTCTACGAAGGCCTGGGCCATGCTGACGTCGGCTTCGACGAAGACGTTGAAAATTGGCGGGAAGCCGCCCCCGGCCAGCGCCTCGTTGCAGATCTTCTGCACTGCGATGGCGCACAGCGGGGTTTTCGGCGAGGGCTTCCAGACGCAAACATTGCCGCAGACGGCGCCGATCAGGGCATTCCAGCTCCACACGGCCACCGGGAAGTTGAAGGCGCTGATGATGCCGACCACCCCCAGCGGATGCCATTGTTCGTACATGCGATGACCGGGCCGCTCCGAGTGCATGGTGCGGCCGTAGAGCATGCGAGACTGGCCGACCGCGAAGTCGGCAATATCGATCATTTCCTGTACTTCGCCATCGCCTTCGGCCTTGATCTTGCCCATTTCCAGGCTGACCAGGCTGCCGAGCGCATCCTTGTGGCGGCGCAAGGCCTCGGCGCACAGGCGCACAGCCTCGCCGCGATGGGGGGCCGGCATCGCGCGCCAGAGGTGGAACGCCTCGCGGGCACTGGCGATGATCTCGTCATATTCCTCCGGCGAGGCCGTGCGCACAGCGGCGATACGCTCGCCGGTCGCAGGATTGAATGATTCGATCGTCGGTCCCTGGCCGGGCAGCTCACGGCTGCCGACCCAGGCACCGGAATTCTCGTCGCCGAGCCCCAGGCTATTCAGAATTTCTCGCATTTCATTCTCCCTTTGCACGTTGATGCCCAACTTGCCCGGTCGCGATCATCCGCGCCGACACCTCGTTGGTGCCGCCGTGGGCGTAAAAACTGCCGAAGCGATTCTTGAGCACATCCTTGAGTCGAAAGCTTTCCTGGGTCACGAAACCGCGGTAATCACCAGGATCAGAGATGACGAGGTCCGCGACGGCGCACAGCCCGGCGGCCGTGGTGACCTGGATCGCCGACCAGAGCCGGCCCGCGATCACTTGCGGGTACACCTTGTTGACGTAATTTTCCTCGCACAGGTCACCGTCCTGGAGCCCGACTACCGAAACATACACGATGACGACGTCCTGCAGAGTGCGCGGCACGGCATTCTCGAGAATGCGCTTGAGCGTGTCGCGATCATGGTTCATTTTCAGACCGTTCATCAGCAGCCGCATCTGGCTGCAGTGCCCGGGATAACGCATGGTCTTGTAGTTCATCTCCACCACGCGGCCCTGCCAGCTGTCGGCCAGCGAGCCAAGGCCGCCGGAGGTATTGAAAGCCTCGTAGAGCGTGCCGTCGATCTCGATTTCCTCGAGTCCCTCGAGCGGCAGCACGCTGATGACTTTGCCGTCTTCCACGCTCTCGCACATGTTGCCGTACTCGTTGATCAGTCCGTCGGTGGACCAGGTCAGGGAATACTTCAGGACATTGTTCGGGTGCTGGGGCAGGGCGCCGACGCGCAGCTTGACGGTCTGGATTTCGTCGAAATGGCCCGCCAGTTCATTGGCGGCGATGCTGATGAACCCGGGGGCAAGCCCGCACTGCGGTGCAAAGGCCGTAGTCGCGCCCTCCGCCAGCTGGCGCACCTGCTCGGTCACGGCGACATCTTCCGTCAGGTCGAAGTAATGCATACCCCGTTCTTTCGCCATGGTCGCAACCGGGATATTGCAAAAATAGGGCAGGCCCGAGATCACTGCGTCCGCAGGATGGGCGTCGAGGTGCGCGCCAAGCGCCGCCATGTCGGTGGCGTCGAGCCCGAACGGCCGTACATTCGGCAGCCCATGCGCCCTGGCGACCGCCTCAGCAGACGTCGGATCGAGATCCGCAAGGTCGACGTGGTAGTCGCCCGATTCGCCGAACAGGCCGGAAATCAGGGCGCCGATCTTGCCGGCGCCAAGAACCAGGACTTTATGCATCAAGATTGCTCCACAGGGTGGGATCGCCGTGTGACCGGATCCACAAAAAAAAGGTGAGCCCATGTCCGAGGGGAGCGGGCTCGCAGCACAAAGAGTAATTATCGCGGCTCGGGACGTGCCGCGCCAGCCGCGTGTACCACCGCAAGCCTTTTGCACTGCGACAAAGCGCGGTACGATGCGCGGATGAGCGCAAAATCAAGCCCATTGGACTGGCATCCGACCAGCTGGCAGGAAAAAGTGGCCGGCCAGCAGCCTTTATATCCCGATCCGGACGCGGTCGGCACCGTGCTCGAACGCATCAGCAAGCTGCCGCCACTGGTCGTATCGTGGGAAGTGGAAGCCCTGCAGCAGCAGATCGCGCGCGCCCAGCGGGGCGAGGCCTTCCTCCTGCAGGGGGGCGATTGCGCCGAGAATTTCGATGACTGCAATTCCGACCAGATCGCCCGCAAGCTGAAGATTCTTCTGCAGGTCAGCGTCGTGCTGCTGCATAGCCTGAAAAAGCCCGTCATCCGGGTGGGGCGCATGGCGGGACAATACGCCAAGCCGCGCTCGGCGGATGTCGAGACGCGTGACGGTCAGACATTGCCCAGCTATCGCGGTGACCTGGTCAATCGCAACGCTTTCACGCTCGGCGACCGCACGCCGGATCCGGAGCTCATGCTGGTGGGGTACAACCGGGCCGCTTTGACGCTGAATTTCGTGCGGGCGCTGGCCGAGGGCGGTTTTGCCGACCTGCACCATCCGGAGTACTGGAACATCGGTTTTGCGCACTCGACGCCATTCGAGCAAGCTTACAAGCGCATCGTCAAGAGCATCACGGACTCAATGGATTTCTTCGAGTTCGTCTCAGGCCAACCGGTGCACCGCACTCGCCGCATCGATTTTTTCGCCTCGCACGAAGGCCTCCACCTGCTGTACGAGCAGGCGCAGACCCGCTTCATCGCCCGGCAGGGCCGCTGGTACAACCTCTCGACCCACTACCCGTGGATCGGCATGCGTACCGCCCAGCTGGACGGGGCCCATGTCGAGTATTTCCGGGGCATCGCGAATCCGATCGCCGTGAAAGTCGGTACCGGCATGAGTATCGAGTGGCTGCAGGGCTTGATCGAGACACTCAATCCGGATAACGAGCCGGGACGCTTGACGCTGATTCACCGGTTCGGTTCCGACAATATCGCCAAGCACCTGCCGCCAATGATCGAGGCGGTCCGGGCCAGCGGCGCCACGGTGTTGTGGGTCTGCGATCCGATGCATGGCAATACCGAGAGCACTTCCACCGGGGTCAAGACGCGCAGCTTCGATCGCATTCTCTCCGAGGTGGAACAGGCGTTCCGCATCCATGAAGAGATGGGCAGCTATCTCGGTGGCGTGCATTTCGAGCTCACCGGCGACGACGTCACCGAGTGCATCGGTGGCGCTCGCGGGCTTACCGAGACCGACCTGGCGCGCGCCTACCTTTCGCAGGTCGATCCCCGCTTGAACTACGAGCAGGCGCTCGAGCTCGCGATGCGGATCGCGGAATTGCGCGGTCGCTGAGCAAGCCCGCGGGTGGTGCGATGGCCCGCCATTCGCCGGGTGCCAGGTCTTCCAGGCTGAACGGCCCGATGGCGACACGCAGTAGCCGCAGTGTCGGATGGCCGACGGCGGCGGTCATGCGCCGCACCTGGCGGTTGCGTCCTTCCTGCAGTTGCAATTCCAGCCAGCTGTCGGGAATGTGCCGGCGTACACGGATGGGCGGCTCGCGGGGCCACGGTTGCGGCGCCGGCACGAGGCGACGGACCCTGGCAGGCCGGGTGGGCCCGTCGCGCAGGATGACGCCCTCGCGCAGCTGCTCCAGCGCAGCCTCGTCGGGTTCACCCTCGACCTGGGCCCAGTAACTTTTCCACAAGCCATGGCGCGGATCACTCAGGCGCGCCTGCAGCGGCCCGTGATTGGTCAGCAGCAGGAGCCCCTCGCTGTCCTGGTCCAGCCGGCCCGCCGGGTAGACGTCGGGCACCGGAATATAGTCGCCGAGGCTGGCGCGGCCATGCGCGCTGCTGAACTGGCACAATACGCCGAACGGCTTGTTGAATAACAGCAGTTGAACTGCCGCTTGAGACTTGCCCGGGTTCATTTGTAGTGCATCATAGCGGTCGTGGCGCCCGGCTGGGGCGGCGCAGGAGCCGGAACCCCGCATCGCTGCAGCGGTCGGACACAAAGTATTGCCTTGACAGCCCCAGGGGAGACCCCATGTTTCGACTGAACGTCCTGTTGTTATCGCTGTGCCTGCTGGCGACGCCGGCCACGGCCGCCGTGCGCTTTGCCGACTGGTCCGTCGAAAATGTCGAGGGCCTGCTGGCCGAAGCCGCGGCCGCCGAGCGCATGATCATGGTGGTCATCACCCAGCCCGACTGGTGTCCCGGCTGTATCGAGCTCGATCGCAAACTGCTGCGCAACCCATCGGCGACGGAGGTCGCAGACCTGACGCGCGAGTGGGTCGTGCTGGAGGTGCTCGGCTATGACGAGCCCGATGCAAGTTTTCTCGCGGCGCAGGGCCTGAGCTTTCTCGGCACGCCGACGACCCTGCTGTTGCAACCCCGGCCAACCGACCGGCGCCTGGGGGATGCCCGCCAGGTGACGGCGATCGTGGGCTTCCAGGATGATTACCTGGAGCGGCTGGAAAAGGCCGTCCACGGGTTCGATGCGATCGCCGAGGCGCAGGCACGACTGCGGGCTCAGAACGACGTCGAGTCGCTGCGCGAACTTGCGCGCGCCTTCCTGGATGCGGGCGATGCTGCCGCGGCCCGCCGCGTGTTCCAGTCACTGCTGTTGCGCGATGAACTGTCCGTTGAGCAACGGCGCGAGATCGCCCTGCAGGCGATTGTGCAGCCGACGCAACGCCTCGAGAACGATCACCGGCGCGCACTGCGCGAGTTGGCTGCGTGGGAAGAAATCTATCCCGAAGGTCGGTCGCTGTCGGCTTTTGTCTATGCACGCGCCTGGTCGCTATTGTCGCTTGGCGAACAGGAGGCCGCCATGGCGCTCATTCGCGAGGCCTACCTGGCAAGCGAGGATCCCGACCGGGTCGCGAGCTATCTCTACCTGGCCTTCCGTGACCCTTCCGACCTGTTGCTCGAAGACGCTGAGGCGCGCGCACGGGCGGCTGTGGCCGATTTCCCGGAGCAGGCCGCCAGGTTTCACTCGGCCCACGGCCGCATCCTGCGCCGGCAGGGCCGGCTCGCCGAAGCTGAACAGGCCTTCAGCCGCGCCGTGGAAATTGCGGCCGAGGACGACCCGAGCCACGGCACCTACCTCGGCCAGCTCGAGTTCGTCCGCAACGAGCGCGCCGCCGTGGCGAATTAGTCGCCGGCACAGGGCCTTGTCGACCCCGGCGCCGCGGCGGTTTTGCAATGGTTGCCCGCTGGGATTAGTATGACGCAGTGCAAGAAAACCAGTGTCGCCGGCGCTATGCCGAGTGACGCCGGGGTGACTTTGCGTCTGCCCTGGTGTTGCGCATGCCCGGCCACGGAACGGAAAGGGAAGCCATGACCAGCACTCACGCGGACCCTGAATACAAGATCCTCGGACCCATCCGCGAGGGCTATGAGCCCATCCTGTCGCCTGAAGCGATGGGGTTTGTCGCCGCGCTCGCGAAGCGCTTCGGGCCCCGGGTCGACGCATTGCTCGAGCAGCGCAAGGCCCGCCAGGCGGAAATCGCTGGCGGCAAGATGCCGGATTTCCTGCCGGAAACCGCCGCGGTGCGCGCCGCCGACTGGCGTGTCGGCGAGATTCCGGCCGACTTGCGCGATCGCCGCGTCGAGATCACCGGACCGGTGGAACGCAAGATGATCATCAATGCGCTGAACTCCGGCGCGAAGGTCTTCATGGCGGACTTCGAGGATTCGATGACGCCGACCTGGGACAACCTCGTGCTCGGCCAGATCGCGTTGCGCGACGCCATCACGCGAACCATCAGTTTCACCTCGCCCGAGGGCAAGCAATACCAGTTGAACGAGCAGGTCGCCACCCTGTTCGTGCGGCCGCGCGGCTGGCACCTGTTCGAGAAACACGTCGAAGTCGGCGGCCGGCGTGTGCCCGGCGCGCTGTTCGATTTCGGGCTGTACCTTTTTCACAATGCGCAGGGCACCAAGGCGATCGGCTCCGGCCCGTATTTTTACCTGCCGAAGCTGGAAAGCCACCGCGAAGCGCGCCTGTGGGCCGATGTGTTCGCTTTCGCGGAAGAGACACTCGGCCTGGCGCGCGGCACCATCAAGTGCACGGTACTGATCGAAACCATCCTGGCCGCCTTCGAAATCGACGAGATTCTGCATGAACTGCGGCACCACATCGTCGGCCTCAATTGCGGGCGCTGGGACTATATTTTCAGTTTTATCAAGACTTTCCAGGAATACCCCGAGTTCACGCTGCCCGACCGCCAGCAGGTGACGATGACGACGCATTTCCTGCGCTCGTATTCGCAACTCGTGATTCGAACCTGTCATCGGCGCGGCGCCCTGGCGATCGGCGGCATGGCGGCGCAGATTCCCATCAAGGGGGACCCGGAGGCCAACGAGGCCGCGCTCGCCAAGGTGCGGGCCGACAAGGAGCGGGAAGCCAGCGACGGCCATGACGGCACGTGGGTGGCCCATCCCGGACTCGTGCCGATTGCCATGGAGATTTTCGACAAGCACATGCCGGCGCCGAACCAGCTGGAGCGCTTGCGCGAGGATGTCGAAGTCAGCGCGGCCGACCTGTTGCAGGTACCCGAGGGCGAGATCACCGAGGCCGGCCTCCGGAGCAATATTTCCGTGGGCATCCAGTACATGGCGGCCTGGCTCGGGGGCAACGGTTGCGTGCCGCTCTACAACCTCATGGAAGACGCTGCCACCGCAGAGATCGCGCGGGCCCAGGTCTGGCAATGGATTCGCCACGAGCAGGGCGTGCTGTCAGACGGCCGGCCGGTGACTTACGCCTTATACGAACAGTTTCGTGACGAAGAATTGGCCAAAATCAAGGAAGAAGTAGGGGAGGAGACCTATTCTGCCGGTAACTACCGTGAGGCCGCCACGCTGCTCGACCGGATTACCAGTGAGCAGCATTGCATGGATTTCCTGACGCTGGTGGCCTATGAGGCCATCGACTGAAGAAGTCCGGGGACACATCTACAGAGGAACGCTCGATGACACGCCTGTCAGCTGAAGAACTCAACAAGGACTGGAACGAAAATCCACGATGGAAGGGCGTTACACGTCCGTACACCGCCGATGAAGTCGTGCGACTTCGCGGCACGGTCGATATCGAGTATTCGCTTGCCCGCCAGGGCGCGGAGAAGCTCTGGGGCTACCTGCACGAGAAGCCGTTCGTGAACGCGCTCGGCGCACTGACCGGCAACCAGGCGATGCAGCAGGTGAAGGCCGGCCTGAACGCTATTTACCTGTCGGGTTGGCAGGTGGCCGGGGACGCCAATCTCGCCGGCGAGATGTATCCCGACCAGTCGCTGTACCCGGCGAACTCGGTGCCCGCTGTCGTGCGCAAGATCAACCGGACGCTGTTGCGGGCCGACCAGATTTATCACGCCGAGGGCAATGACAGCATCGACTGGATGCAGCCGATCGTTGCCGATGCGGAAGCCGGCTTCGGCGGCGTGCTCAATGCCTTCGAATTGATGAAAGACATGATCGACGCCGGCGCGGCCGGCGTGCACTTCGAGGACCAGCTCTCCTCGGCGAAGAAGTGTGGTCACATGGGCGGCAAGGTCCTGGTGCCCACTGCCGAAGCCGTCGCCAAGCTTGCGGCGGCGCGGCTCGCAAGCGATGTCTGCGGGGTGCCGACGCTGGTGGTCGCGCGTACCGACGCCGATGCGGCCAACCTGCTGACGTCCGACATCGACGAACGTGACGCACCATTCGTCACCGGCGAGCGCACCGCGGAAGGTTTTTTCCGGGTCAATGCCGGCCTCGACCAGGCGATCGCCCGCGGGCTGGCTTACGCGCCGCTCGCTGACCTGGTGTGGTGCGAGACCTCGGTGCCCGACCTCGGCATGGCGAAAAAATTCGCCGAGGCGATGCACAAGGAATTTCCCGACCAGCTGCTGGCGTACAACTGCTCGCCGTCATTCAACTGGAAGCGGCACCTCGACGACGCCACCATCGCAAAGTTCCAGAAAGAACTCGCGGCGATGGGCTACAAGTTCCAGTTCATTACCCTGGCCGGGTTCCATGCGCTGAATTACAGCATGTTCACGCTCGCCAAGGGCTACCGCGAGTCGCAGATGAAGGCTTACGTGGAGCTGCAGGAAGCGGAATTCGCCAGCGAAAAGGACGGCTACACGGCCACCAAGCACCAGCGGGAAGTCGGCGCCGGTTATTTCGACGCCGTGACCCAGGTCGTGACGGCGGGCCAGTCGTCGCTCAGCGCCCTCGCGGGTTCGACCGAGGAGCAGCAGTTCGAAGAGACCACCTGACGCGATCGCGCCAGGTCCGGAAGAGAGTCCCGGCAGCGGCGCTGCCGGGACTTTTTTTTCGTGTGCGCCGGACACAGTGATGGCGTATGCGGGCGGCCTGTGTGCCAGCGCTGAAGCTTCTAGCGCGAGGCGCAGCCCTGGCCAGTGCGGCCGGGCAAGCTTGAGTCGCCTCAGGCGGGCGGGGATAATGAAGCGCTACCACGGGCCGCTACCCCGGTTCCATCGCCAAGTTCTCCGCGCGGGAAAATCTCATGAGTTATGAACACATTGCGCTGCCGGAAGGCGGCCAGCCGATCACCGCAAACCTCGATTTCACCTTGAATGTGCCCGATCGGCCAGTCATTCCCTTTATCGAGGGAGACGGGATCGGCATGGACGTCATGCCCGTGGCGCGCAAGGTTGTTGATGCCGCGGTGCGGGCGGCTTATGGCGAGCAACGCTCGATCGCCTGGATGGAAGTCTACGCTGGCCAGAAAGCCACCAGCTTGTATGGCGGCAGCCAGTTTCTGCCCGAGGAGACCCTTGACGCGCTGGCGCGGTTTATCGTCTCAATGAAGGGTCCGCTGGCCACGCCCGTCGGCGGCGGATTCCGTTCACTCAACGTGTCGATCCGCCAGCGCCTCGACCTGTATGCCTGCGTGCGGCCGATTCGTTATTTTCCGGGCGTACAGACCCCGATGAAAGAATCCGAGCTGGTCGCAATGACGGTGTTCCGCGAGAACACTGAAGATATTTACGCCGGTATCGAGTGGCCCGCCGGGTCGCCGGAAGCGCAGAAGCTGATGAAGTTCCTGCAGGACGAACTCAATGTGCATGCCGTGCGGTTCCCGTCGAGTTCCGGACTGGGCATCAAGCCAGTGTCCAAGGAGGGTTCGCAGCGACTTATCCGCAAGGCCATCAATTACGCGGTCGATGAGAATCGTCACTCCGTGACGTTGGTCCACAAGGGCAACATCATGAAGTATACGGAGGGTGCGTTCCGTAACTGGGGGTACCAGTTGGCGCGCGACGAGTTCGGTGCCACCGAGCTTGGGGACGGCCCCTGGCTGGCATTCGACAATCCGCGTACCGGGCGCCAGATCGTCGTAAAAGACGTGATCGCCGATAACTTCCTGCAACAGATCCTGCTGAGCCCAGAGGAATACGACGTCATTGCGACGCTCAATCTCAACGGGGACTACATTTCGGACGCGCTGGCCGCGCAGGTCGGCGGCATCGGCATTGCGCCGGGCGCCAACATCGGCGACGCGGTGGCGGTGTTCGAGGCGACCCATGGCACGGCGCCGGGTTTCGCCGGCAAGGACCGCGTCAACCCCGGCTCGCTGATTCTCTCCGCCGAAATGATGCTGCGCTACCTTGGCTGGCGCGAGGCAGCCGACAATATTCTGCGCGGGGTAGCCGGGACGATCGCGAACGGCGAGTTGACCTTTGATCTCGCTCGCTTGCGGGAAGCCATCCGCAAGCCCAAGGGCGGGGAAAGCAAGGGCTCAGTCGAGGAAGAGTTACAACGCCTGGTGCCGGGTGCACAGCTGGTCGGAACCGCTGGATTCGGCGATGCCGTCATTCGTCATATGGAAGAAAAGTAGAAAAACCAGGCGGTTATAATTGATAATTAAGGTTATTTGTCGATAATGAAGGCCGTGCAGGATGACTGCCCAGCCGCCTGGTTCGATCCCGCTTGCCGGCGTTGCCCGCGGCTGGCGGATTTTCTTGACGAGGTGCGCGGCAAGCATCCGCACTATCATGCCGCGCCGGTAGCACCCTTCGGGCCGGTGTCGGCGCCGCTGCTGATTGTGGGCCTGGCACCCGGTATGCACGGCGCCAACCGGACGGGACGCCCGTTCACCGGCGACCATGCCGGCCTCCTGCTTTACGACAGCCTGTACCAGCTGGGCCTGGCCAGTAGTCCCACGTCCACGGCCCCCGACGACGGCCTCGAACTGCATGGGTGTCGCATCACGAACGCCGTGAAGTGCCTCCCGCCAGCCAACAAGCCCACGCCGGCCGAAGTTCGCACATGCCGGCAATGGCTATCGGCGGAGCTGGCGGGCAGCCAGCCGCGGGTGATCCTGGCGCTCGGTCGCATCGCCCATGATGCTGTGCTCGATGCCTGCGGCGTTCGTCGTGCCGCCCACCGCTTTGCGCACGGCGCAGAACACGACCTGGGCGATCACCCGTTACTGGTCGATTCCTATCACTGCAGCCGCTACAACACCCAGACGCGACGCCTGACCCCGGCAATGTTCATGGCGGTGCTGGGCAGCGCTGCGCGGCACGCCGGTGTCGGCCGGCCGCTATGAGCAACGCGCCGCCCCACGAGACAAAGGACGGCCCAGCCACGGCGGAATTCGATCCCCAGCCCGTGTTACGCCGCCTTGGGCATCGTCCCGGTGTTTATCGCATGCTCGGGGCGGATGGCGAGATCCTCTATGTCGGCAAGTCGCGTGACCTGAAAAAACGCGTCTCCAGTTATTTTCGCGGTACGCCGCGTCCGGGCAAGACCGGTTTCCTGGTCAGCCAGGTGCGTGACATCGAGGTCACGGTCACGCGTACCGAAGCCGAGGCGCTGGTCCTTGAGAACACCCTCATCAAGGCCCACAAGCCGCGCTTCAATGTCCTGCTGAAAGACGACAAGAGCTTCCCCTATATACGGCTCGATACTTCGCACGCGTATCCACGGCTGTCGTTCTATCGCGGCAGCCGGCGCGTGCCCGGGCGCCTGTTCGGGCCGTATCCGAATGTTCCGGCCGTGCGCGCGACCTTGCGGGACCTGCAACGACTGTTTCGGATTCGTCCTTGCGAGGACAGCTATTTCGCGCATCGCAGCCGGCCGTGCCTCCAGTACCAGATTGAACGCTGCTCCGCGCCCTGCGTCGGGCTGATTTCCACGCAGGACTACGCCCGCGACCTGGACCACGCGATCGGGTTCCTGGAAGGTCGTGGGCACGAAATCAAGGCCGACCTGAGACGGCAAATGGAGGCTGCGGCGGAACGCCTGGCATTTGAAGAGGCCGCCCGGTATCGCGACCAGATTGGACGGCTCGCGGCTATCCAGGAAGCAGCGGTGGGCGGGGAGGCCGGCGCCCTGGAGATTGACGCGCTCGCCGTGCACAGCGACGGGGGCTTGTTTTGCGTGGCGGCGATGTTCATTCGGGGCGGGCGTGTCCTGGGCAGTCGTAGCTGGTTTCCGCGCGCAGCGCCGGGCACAGAAGCCGCCGAAGTCCTTGGCGCCTTCGTGGCCCAGCATTACCTGGGCGGCAGCCCGCCGGCGGAAATCCTGACCAGCTTGGCGCTGGAGGACGAGGAATTGCTTTCACAGGCGCTCTCCGAGCAGGTCGAGCGCCAGGTCGCTGTCCGGCACCGGGTTCGGGCGCCGCGCACGCGTTGGCTGGAGATGGCGACGGAAAATGCCCGCCAGTCGCTGGAACTCAGGATTGCCGGCACCGCCGGGTTCACTGCGCAGCTGGACGCCCTTGGCGAGGTGCTGGGGCTGCAGGCGCCCCCGCGTCGTATCGAGTGCTTCGACATCAGTCACACGGGCGGGGAAGCGACGGTGGCCTCATGCGTGGTGTTCGCCGCGGAAGGTCCGCTGAAGTCTGATTACCGGCGTTTCAATATTTCCGGCGTCGCGGCCGGTGACGACTACGCCGCCATGCGCCAGGCGCTGATGCGACGTTACAGTCGGCTGAAACGCGGCGAGGCGCCCGTGCCGGACCTGTTGCTGGTCGACGGCGGCGCGGGACAGCTGGCCGAAGCGCAGGCCGTGCTCAACGAGCTCCAGCTCGATGGCGTGGAACTGGTCGCTATCGCTAAGGGGCCTACGCGGCGACCGGGCCTGGAACGGCTTTTCTTGGCGGGCCAACCGGAGCCACTTATACTGGAGCGAGGTTCAGGGGCCTTGCACCTGGTACAGCAGGTTCGCGATGAAGCCCATCGCTTCGCCATTGCCGGGCACCGGCAACGCCGGGCAAGAACGCGGCGGGTCAGTCCGCTGGAAGGCATCCCGGGGCTGGGGCCGAAGCGCCGGCGGCAGTTGCTGGGAGAATTCGGCGGCATGCAGGGTGTGCTCGCGGCCGGGATGGAAGACCTCGCCAGGGTCAAGGGCATCAGCCGCGACCTGGCGCAACGAATTTATGACGCGCTGCATCCAGCGGACTAGGAAAACATGCCAGCACGCCTGAACTTGCCGAACGCCCTGACGTGGACCCGGATCATCCTGATCCCGCTGATCGTGCTGGTGTATTACCTGCCCTATAACTGGGCAGGCCCCGCAGCGGCGATCATTTTTTCCCTCGCGGGAATCACCGATTGGCTGGACGGCTATCTTGCGCGCAAGCTGAACCAGACCTCGGCCTTCGGCGCATTCCTCGACCCGGTGGCCGACAAGTTGATGATTTCCACCGCGCTGGTGTTGCTGGTTTCCGAATACCCCGGTTTCATGGTGGCCTTGCCGGCGGCGATTATCATCGGCCGGGAAATTGCCGTCTCCGCCTTGCGCGAATGGATGTCAGAACTCGGCGGCAGGAAGCACGTTTCCGTATCCGGAATCGGTAAATACAAGACCACCGCGCAGATCACGGCGCTCATCATGATGCTCTGGGGGCGAGACCTGTGGATCATTCCGATGTACGAAATCGGCTATGGTTTCCTGCTGGCGGCGGCAATTCTCACCTTGTGGTCGATGGCCAAGTACCTCAAGGCCGCCTGGCCGCATCTGCGCGGTTACTGAACTGTGCGTGACCGGATGAAGCCTAAAGCTTGACAGTATCCTTTCAGGCCTTAGAATTGCGCGTCCTAGCGCGGGAATAGCTCAGTTGGTAGAGCACAACCTTGCCAAGGTTGGGGTCGCGAGTTCGAGTCTCGTTTCCCGCTCCATTTTTTCAATAATTTCAGCCTCTTACGCCCTCCTTGGGTTGTGGCCTTAGAGAATTCCTAGAGAATTTTCTCTAAGGGGGGCGTTGCCTCTATGCAAGTAGGCGGGCCGGGCATCGCGGACGCCATCGGGATCTTCATTCTCCGTGCTCCACGGCAGAATCATCTCCACACGCAAGACCTTGCGCGCGTGACCTTTCTGGTAAGCGCGCGTCATGTCAGGGTCGGTGTGCGCCATCAGGTCCTGGACTGCCGCGACGTTATAGCCGGCTCTCGCGTAAAGGTGCGACGACAGCGCGCGAATTTCGTGCAACGTCGGCAGCTCGCGGGTCGCGAGGCCCTGGAAAAGATTGGTTTGCTCCACCGCAAGCTGTCGTGCGCGGTTGAACGCCTTGGACGCGTACTCCGGAAGTACCTGTGTGGGATGCTCGAGTCGGCCGGCCGTCAGCGCATCGGAGCTGCGCTTCGTTCGACGCTCCGGCGAACGATGAATGACGAACGGACAACGCCCCAGCTGCAGGCTGGAGCAACGTGATTCATGGATAACCCGGCGGACATCCGGATGGATGGGGAAGTCCACGCTGGTCGCTTCGATATCGCGAGCGCGTGAGTCCGTCTTTCGGATCGGGCTAATGATTCGGTCGCCCACAATGTCCTCAAAGCGTAGGTTGACGAGATCGATTCGGCGCAAGGCGAGATGAAACGCGAGCGTCATCAGCCATCTCAGCCATGTCGGTGCGACTCGATAGATCGCGCGAAACTGCGGGATGGTGATCCGCTGCCGGCGCTTGAGGGGAACGGGGTCGACGAAGAGGTCGTCCACTGGATTGGCCAAATGCGCCGGATAGACACCGGTGGACTTCGCGTATTTGAAGAATCGCAGCAGCAGGGTCTTCAGCTTGCTCTGCTCGAACTGGCTGGAGCAAGTAATGGCCTCGCGCAGCAACTGGGTCGTAATTGCCGGCAGTTGAATTCCACCGAGCTGTTCGTTAAGCCGCTGCTGGCGTTGCCGGAGCAGTCGGGCTGTGCTGGATTTCAGGCGGTAATTATCAATGTACTTCGAGACGAAGGCGTCAAATTCAGCGCTGAAGACGACGCCACCAAAATCGAGGCCAGCCTCGACCCGTGCTGCCTGCTGCTCGATCTGGAGCCGGTACCTGGAGTTCAGCGATCTGGCGAGCCGGATTGCGGCGGTTTGATCCTGGCCGAGATTGGCCTTGGTGGCCATGCTGGGATTCTTGTAGTAGTACGCGCGGTTGATCGGGTGGCACTCGAGGTATTTTGGCAGCCCATCCTTATTCGCTCTTGCCATCGTGGTGATCCCCCAGTGGGTCATACTCAAATGAACTGGTTTACTTGCGACGCGGCCGCCCGGGCGATCGATGCCGAGACACCGGGACGGGTGTTGCAACGTACCTTTCCCGTTCGTCCTCGACTCGGGTATTGAACGGGTTGCAGACGGTCAGCCCGTCGCAAGCCCAGCCATCCGTCAGGTTCTCGGTGAGCAGCAAGGCGCAGTTCTGCAGTTGCGCGGCGGCGACGATCAACGAGTCCCTCCAGCCCAGGTCGTAGCGCAGCTCGATGTCGCGTGCGAGAAGCATGACCTCGCGGTCCAGGGGCTGAGGGTTCCAGGCGAGGAGGGCGCGCACATCGGCCCAGGCGTCGCCATGCGCCATTCCCGGCGTAAGCCGCTGTGTGACGGTAACGTAGTACTCGTCCAGTGCCTGGAGGCTTGTACGGCCGCTTTGCTCGACCCACAACGACTCGATCCAGCTCGCTGCGGCGGGTTGTTTTTCGGGTTCTCCCGCGTCGCGCGCGTAGACGAAGATGCTGGTATCAACGAAGACTGCGGCCATAGGGCTGGACTCTCGGGAGCTAACGCGCCCTGGCGCGCTTGAGGGGAGCGGGGCTGCGGGTGAGGTACTCGCGCATCGCTCGCTCGTATTCGCGGGACTCGTTCATGGTTTTCTCAAGCAACCCGCCGACGAAGCGTGACAAGCTCATGTTCTTACGGGCGGCGTGCTCGCGCGCCCAGGTTGCCGCCTTTTCATCGAGGGTGATGGTTACGTTTTTCATGCTCAAATAATACACAGGACTCGTGTAGTATTTCCAGTCCAGTGATGCGGGGGTATCGGGCAGCCGGAGTCAAGCGGCCACCGCCGGCCTGACATCGATGCCCGTCTCGACGCGATGTCCTGCTGCGTGAGTCGACGGTGCTTCGGCTGATGCGCGCAGACGGGCTGGTGTGCTAGAGTCTGCGCCCTCCGGGGCTCCCTGGGGAC
>JBLRWC010000008.1:0-83838 GCA_047921455.1 Gammaproteobacteria bacterium | reverse complement strand
AACCCCTGTTACCGGCGTGAGAGGCCAGCGTCCTAACCACTAGACGAACGGAGCAGCGCGCTTGCGAGGACGGGCATTCTACTGGCCCGGACGGTTGGACTCAATGCCCGGCTTGCACCGCGGACGCCTGGCCGGGCAACCCGGAAGCGCCGGCGCGCAGGCTGCGTGGTAGACTCGCCGGCTGTACTCACAGAGGCGGATACGGATTGGCCAGTTCGGCAACAGGCGCGGAAACGCAACACCGGATCATTCCCAGACCCGACCACAACGTTTCCCGGGCACAGATCTCCAACAACGCACTCAAGGTCCTCTACCGGCTGCGGGACGCTGGCTACCAGGCATTCCTGGTCGGCGGCGGCGTGCGTGACCTCCTGCTCGGGCGGGAACCAAAAGATTTTGATATCGCGACCGACGCCCTTCCGGACGATGTTCGCCGTCTCTTCCGTAACTGTCGCCTGATTGGTCGGCGCTTCCGGCTGGCGCACGTCTACTTCGGTCGCGATATTGTGGAAGTCGCCACTTTTCGCGCCTCCGAGGACGACCTGGCCGTCGACGAGGAGGCCTTGCTGCTGCTGGACGAGGCCGGCCGGATTCTGCGCGATAATCGTTACGGCACCATCGATGACGATGTCTGGCGCCGGGATTTCACGGCCAACTCGCTTTATTACAACATCGCTGATTTTTCCATTTGGGATTATTGCGGCGGGGTGGATGACATTCGCGCCGGGGTCCTGCGGCTGATCGGCGAGCCCGAAGCGCGCTACCGGGAGGACCCGGTCCGCTTGCTCAGGGCCGTGCGCTTTGCGGCCAAGTTGGGTTTCCGGATCGAAGCGGGCACCGAGGCGCCGCTGCGGCCGTTGGCGGCGACGCTAGAGGCCGTGCCGCCGGCGCGCCTGTTTGACGAGGTGTTGAAACTGTTTCTCGGCGGCAGCGCCGTGCCGTCCTACGAGTTGCTGCGCCGCTATGGGCTCTTCGCCCACCTGTTTCCCGCGGTGGATGCCTTGCTGGACAGCGCGGCGGGTGAACCCTACCGGGCCTTGCTGCTCGAAGCGCTGCGCAACACGGATGAGCGGGTAGCCGATGACCAGCCCGTCACGCCCGTGTTCCTGTTCGCCGTATTGTTGTGGGGACCGGTCCGGCGGCGCGCGGCGAAGCTGGAAGAGCGGGGCGAATCGCCGGTACAGGCGCTGTTGCTGGCCGCCGATGATGCCTGTGACGATCAACAGCGCCACGTGGCCATTCCCCGGCGCATCACCACGCCGATGAAGGAAATGATGGTGATGCAGCTGCGCCTGCAGAAAACCCGCGGGCGTCGCGTGCTCAATCTGCTCGGCCATGCGCGCTTTCGGGCGGCGTACGATTTTCTCTGCCTGCGGGCGCTGGTCGGGGACGCGGACCCGGCGCTGGCGAAATTCTGGACGGACTTGCAAGCGCTCGATGAGGACGGCCGCGTGGCGGCAGTGGATCCCGGCGGGCGCCGCGCCGGCTCGCGACCCGCAACCGTAGAAGAAGGCTCGGGTACGCCAGATGACAGCCAGGCTGCGGGGGCGGAACCCGCCGCGAAGCCCCGCCGCCGACGTCGCCCGAGGCGCCGCAAACCGGGCGGCGGTACTGGCGCGAGCTGAGCATGAGCCAGCGCGTCCAGGCGCCTGCCTACGTCGGGCTCGGCAGCAATCTCGACGATCCCCCCGCGCAGCTCCGCCGGGCGCTCGACGCGCTTGCGCGCCTGCCGGACACGCGCCTGGTGGCGCAGTCCTCTTTTTACCTGAACCCGCCCATGGGCCCGCCGGGCCAGCCGGATTTCGTCAATGCCGTGGCAGCGTTGCTAACCACCTTGCCGGCCCGCGAGTTGTTGCGCGAGCTGCAGGCGATCGAGGCGGCGCATGGCCGCCGTCGTGACGGGCCGCGCTGGGGTCCACGGACGCTGGATCTCGACCTGCTGATCTATGGCCGCGCGAAGTCGAACGACGGCACGCTCACGCTACCGCATCCCGGGATCGCGGCACGGCCTTTCGTGCTGTGGCCGTTGTGCGAAGTGGCGCCCGGCTTGCGCCTGCCGGACGGCGCGCTGATCGCGTCCCTGGCGGCGGCGGCGGGCGATGACGGCTTGCGCAGGTTGATCGACTGATGGCCCGGGAACTGCGTTATATCGCCATCGAAGGCCCGATCGGAGTCGGCAAGACCTCGCTGGCGCGCCGTCTCGCGGACACGCTGCAGTTCGAACTGGTGCTCGAGGAAGCCGAAGAAAATCCTTTCCTGGAGCGTTTCTATCGCGATCCGGTGGCTAATGCCCTGCCGACGCAACTGCACTTCTTGTTCCAGCGGGCGCGCCAGGCGCAGGCGATGCGCCAGGCCGACCTGTTTGCCGGCGGCCGCATCGCGGATTTTCTGCTCGAGAAAGACCGTATCTTTGCGCGCCTGACGCTGCCGGACGAGGAGTACCGCTTGTACGACCAGGTGTACCAGGGGCTCGCCCTCGATGCCCCGACGCCCGACCTGGTGGTGTATTTGCAGGCGCCGGTCGAGACGCTCATCGAGCGGGTGCAACGGCGCGGGATTGCGTACGAGCAGGCCGTGCGCCCGGAGTACCTGCGGCGCCTCTCAGATGCCTATATGAATTTTTTTCATCGCTACGACGCCGGGCCACTGCTGATTGTCAATGCCGCCACGTTCGACCCGGTTCGGCGCGAGCAGGATTACCGTGACCTGCTGCGCCGCATCCAGGCAAACGAAGGCGGGCGCCAGTATTACAACCCAGCGCCGCCCGACCCGGCAGATTGATGTTTGCTCGCGAGTTGGCCATGCTGGCCCGCCTGCATAGCAGGGGATAAATACATGACCATGTACAGTCATCTCCAGGACCGGGCGCGCAGCGAAAAACCGGTGACCCTGGACAGCCTCAGGAAAATGAAAACCGGCGGCGAGAAAATCGCTTGCCTGACGGCGTATGACGCCAGTTTCGCCGCAGCAGTCGATATGGCGGGCACGGACCTGGTGCTGGTGGGCGATTCGCTCGGCATGGTGATCCAGGGACACGACACCACGGTGCCGGTGACCGTCGCCGACATGGTTTATCACACCCGGTGCGTGCGGCGCGGCCTGGCGCGTGCGTTCCTGGTTGTCGACATGCCGTTCGGCAGTTATTCGCTGCCCGAGCCGGCCTTTGCCAATGCCGTGCGCCTGATGCAGGACGGCGGCGCCGCCATGGTCAAGCTGGAAGGCGGCGCCTTGCAGGTGCGTACCGTGGAGTTCCTCGCCGCGCGCGATATTCCCGTCTGCGCACACATCGGCCTGACGCCGCAGTCGATCCACAAGCTGGGCGGGTTCAAGGTCCAGGGGCGCGATGACCGGGCCGCCAAGCAGATGCTGGCGGATGCCCATGCGCTGCAGGAGGCCGGCGCGGATATCGTGTTGCTCGAGTGTGTCCCGTCGTCGCTGGGCCAGGCGATCGCGGCGGCGCTCACGGTCCCGGTCATCGGCATCGGTGCGGGCCCGGACGTGGACGGCCAGATCCTGGTCCTGTACGACATCCTGTCGATCACGCCGGGCCGCAAGCCCCGCTTTGCACGCGATTTCCTGGCGGGCGCTGACGGCGTAACCGATGCGCTGACGCGTTATGTCGCAGCGGTACGAGACGGCAGTTACCCGGCTGCCGAACACTGTTTTTCGTGAGCACGCCGATCGTTATCGCGGCGCCCGCTGCGCTGCGCGAGCGGCTCGACGGCTGGCGTCGTGAGGGCCTGAGAATCGCGTTTGCGCCTACCATGGGCAACTTGCATGCGGGGCACCTGGACCTGGTGCGCGCCGCGGCGGCCCATGCGGATCGCGTCGTGGTAAGTATTTTCGTGAATCGCCTGCAGTTCGGACCCAACGAGGATTTTGCCGCTTATCCCCGTACCCTGGAGGCCGACCTGGCGTGCCTGGCGGGCGAAGATTGCGACCTGGTCTTCACGCCGGATGAGCAGGCCATGTATCCGCGCGGCCGCACCGCGACGACCCGCGTGGAGGTGCCCGGCCTGGGCGATATCCTGTGCGGCCGGTCGCGCCCGGGGCACTTCAGCGGAGTGGCCACCATCGTCGCCAAGCTGTTCAACCTCGTGCAGCCCCAGCTGGCGGTGTTCGGTGAAAAAGACTGGCAACAACTGGCGGTGATTCGGCAGATGACATTGGACCTGGGCTTTCCGGTCGAAATTCTCGGCGTACCGACCCGGCGTGAACCGGACGGCCTGGCGTTGAGCTCCCGAAACCGTTACCTGACCGAGCACGAAAGAGCACGGGCCCCCGGGATGTATAATGCCTTGCGCGCTGCTGGCGAGGCGTTGCTCGGTGGCGAACGTGATTTTGTTGCAATACAGCACGCTGGCATGGACAATATCCGGTCGGCCGGGCTTGAACCGGAATATTTCGAGATTCGTGGGCAGGATGGGCTGCTGGTGCCGGATGCGCTGGACGAACGCCTGGTGATCCTGGCAGCGGCCCGGCTGGGACGGGCACGATTGATTGATAATCTTGTCGTAAACTTACCGGCGGGAATGTCCGGCAGGTCTATCGGGCCGGCCAGTGAGCCGGGCGTAACAGTTTGATTCGAGCGGCGCGCGGACACGCGTGGGAAGGAGGAACCGATGCAGCTGACTTTGCTCAAGGCCAAGCTTCACCGGGCCTGCGTAACGCACGCAGAGCTTGATTACGAAGGTTCGTGCGCGATCGATTCGGACCTGCTGGAGCTTGCTGGTATTTTCGAATACGAACAGATCCAGATCTACAATGTGACCGGCGGCGAACGTTTCACTACCTACGCGATCCGCGCGGAGGCGGGGTCGCGCGTAATTTCGGTGAATGGGGCGGCGGCGCACAAGGCGCGGCCCGGGGACCGGGTCATCATTTGCGCTTACGGCGGTATGACTGAACAACAGGCGCGGCTGCACAAGCCCCGCCTGGTCTACCTCGACGAGCAGAACCGCGTCACGCGCACGGGCAGCGCCATCCCGGTACAGGCAGCCTGAGTCCGCGCCGCGAACCCTAGGTTTCGACTCGATTCCTGCCGCCGAGCTTGGCGCGATAGAGCGCATCGTCGGCACGCGCGATCAGCATCTCGAGGGTATCGTCGGACTCGGCGGCAGCGATGCCGGCCGAAATCGTGACCTTGGGAGCACCGGGATCGATGTCGGTCGCCCGCAGCACGGCCCAGCGCGCACGTTCCGCGCAACTGCGGGCAGCCTCGACGTTCGCACCCGGTAACAGGATGCTGAACTCGTCGCCGCCGAAACGCGCGAGCATGTCGCCCGGGCGGAAGTTGTCCCGCAGAGTCTCGGCCACCAGGCGCAGCGCCCGATCGCCGGCGATATGCCCATGTCGATCGTTGTAGGCCTTGAACTGGTCGACATCCACCATGACGATGGAAGCTGGGGCCTCGTCCTTGAGGCAACGCTCGAGGCGACGGCGGAACATGTTGTCCAGCCAGTGACGATTGTGCAGGTCGGTGAGCGCGTCGGTCACCGCGTGCCGTTCGATTTCGCGCAACACGCCGACGCTGTCGAGGATGACCTGGTTGTCCGAGCGGACGCGCGATGAAAGGATGATCAGCAGGTTGCGGGCGAAGGCGTGGGACACATTGATCATTCGCCACAGGATGTCCTGCTCCACAACCATGAGGTGCGAATCGCGCGCCGCAATCACCCATGCGGATGGATCCTTGGCCTCGATGATGGACATTTCACCGGCGCACTGACCGGGATTGAGTGTCGTCAGCGGCGCGCTATCGGCGGATTCAAGGCGCACTTCCAATGCGCCGGAAAGAATCACGAACACGCGCGTGTTGCGTGTTTCGGGGGAAATCAGGACTTCACCTGCCTTGATGTCCTGGCGGTGCGTGCGGGCCAGGAAAGGCCCGACGGCGCGAATATCCACGCCGTTGAAAAGCAGCAGGCCGGCGAGAAAGTGCCTGATGTCAGGCGCGTCGACGAACGCCACGCCTTGGGTTTCACTAGAACTCGGACTCGAATCGCTCATGAGTGCGCTGTTCCTTGTGGGGTGAGCGGTGGCGTCCAATGCCCAATTCCACGATTGTGTGCGTTGCGTCGCTTCAGTTCAACGCTGCTGGCGGGACTCGTGCTGCTGTAACGCCCATGTGACATGCTCCCGGACCAGTTCGGAGGGATGATCGGCGCGCGCCGCGAGGGCGCTGCGGGCCCGCGGGTCGGGGGCTGCGTTGCCGAGCGCAATGGCGATGTTCCGGAGCCAGCGTTCATGTCCGATCCGCCGGATGGCGGAACCCTGGGTGCGCGCCAGGAACTCGGTTTCGCTCCAGCCGAACAACTCGGCCAGCGCCGGCGCATCCAGGCCGTCCCGGGGGCGAAAGTCGGGTTGGGCGGCGAGCTGTGCATAGCGGTTCCACGGGCAGACAAGCTGGCAATCGTCGCAGCCATAGATCCGGTTGCCAAGCGACTTGCGCAACGGTTCGGGAATGGCGCCCGGGTGTTCAATAGTCAGGTAGGAAATGCACCGCCGGGCATCCAGTTCATAGGGTGCGACGATGGCGGCGGTCGGGCAGACGGTGATGCATGCCGTGCAGCTGCCGCAGTGGGCGCTGCCGGCGCTGTCGGCGGGCAATGGCAGGTCGGTGTAGATCTCGCCGAGGAAAAACCAGCTGCCCGCGTCGCGTGCCAGCAGGTTGGTGTGTTTGCCGATCCAACCCAGGCCCGCGTCACGGGCGAGGGCTTTCTCGAGCACCGGGGCGCTGTCCGTGAATACCCGGTAGCCGAACGTTCCCACCGCATTGCTGATGCGGTCCGCGAGGCGTTGCAAGCGGTTGCGCAGCACCTTGTGATAGTCGCGGCCGAGCGCGTAGCGGGAGATGTAGGCGAGTTCGGGATCAGCGAGCACAGCGTCCGGGTCGGCGGCGTCCGGGGGCAGGTAATCCATGCGCGCAGCGATCACGGTCACAGTGCCGGGCAGCAACCGTGCGGGCCGGCTGCGACGGGTCCCGTGGCGCGCCATCCAGGCCATTTCCCCGTGGCGGCCGAGCGCCAGCCAGCGTTTCAGCCAGGCTTCGTCCTCCGGCAGCGCCGTGTGCGCGATACCCAGCTTGCCGAAGCCGAGTGCACGGCCCCATTCCTTGATGTCCCGTACCAGCAAAGCGGGGTCGAAGTTTTTCATTGGCGCTGCAGCCGGCTGGGTGGTTTCATTCATCGGCAGGATTCTCCCTGGGCCGCAGTATAATCCGGGCCATGCAAACCCTACCGCGTGAACTATGGACCGCTGCGCAGGTGCGCGAACTCGACCGGCGCGCTATCGAGGATCACGGCATCGCTGGCCGCGAGCTGATGGAGCGGGCGGGCGCGGCTGCACTGGATGCGCTGTTGCGCCGCTGGCCGGCGACACGGGCCATCACCGTGGTATGCGGCGCCGGCAATAATGCTGGCGATGGCTACGTGGTGGCGCGCCTGGCACGGCAGGCGGGGTTGGCGGTGCGCATGCTGGCGGTGGCCGACCCGGACGCCCTGCGGGGCGACGCTGCATCGGCCCGTGAAGATTTTCTCCAGGCGGGCGGGGAAATTATTCGGTGGGATGGCGCGGGCGATCCCGGCGGTGATGGCCCGTTGGTCGACGCTTTGCTGGGCACGGGCCTGGATCGTGACCTGGCCGGACCCTTCGCAAGCGCCGTAGAGTCGATCAATGCGGCGGCACGACCGGTAGTTGCGCTGGATATCCCCAGTGGCCTGCACGCCGACACCGGGCGAGTGATGGGTTGCGCCGTCCGCGCTCAGCTGACGGTATCTTTCATCGGCTTGAAACTGGGTTTGTTCACCGGGCGCGGCCGTGCGCTGGCCGGCGCGCTGGCATTCGACGCGCTAGGTACGCCGCCCGGCCTGGAGCGCGGCCTGGTGCCCGCCGCGCGGCGGCTCGAAGCGCGCCTGGCAGGCGACTGGTTGCCGGCGAGGGCGCGCGATGCGCACAAGGGTCAATTTGGGCATGTGCTGGTCATCGGCGGCGACGAGGGGATGGGTGGCGCCGCGCGCCTGGCCGGCGAGGCCGCACTGCGTGCCGGGGCGGGCCTGGTCAGTGTTGCGACGCACCCGGCGCATGTCGCGCCGATCCTGGCGGCCCGGCCGGAACTGATGTGCCGGGGAATTGCCGGGCCGGAAGCGCTTCAGCCGCTGCTGGCGCGCGCGACCGTGATCGCGATTGGTCCCGGCCTCGGGCGTTCACCCTGGGCCACGGAGTTGCTGGGCACTGCGCTCGGATCGGGCTTGCCATGCGTGCTGGATGCGGATGCATTGAATCTTTTGTCGGCTGCGCCGCAGCGCTCTGATCGCTGGGTGCTGACGCCGCACCCGGGCGAAGCCGGTCGGCTGCTGGGCAGTGACGCCGCAGCCATCGAGGCCGACCGCCCGGCCGCCGTGCGGGAGCTGCGGGCACGCTACGGCGGCGTGGCGGTGCTGAAGGGCGCGGGGACGCTGGTGTGCGGCGCAAGCGCTTCGTTGTGGCTGTGTGATCGCGGCAACCCGGGCATGGCCAGCGGCGGCATGGGCGACGTGCTGACCGGGGTCATTGCCGGACTGGCCGCCCAGCTGGGCGACCTGGAGCGGGCCGCCTGCCTTGGAGTGCTTGTCCATGCGCTGGCGGCCGATGACGCCGCTGCAGGCGGTGAACGCGGCCTGGTTGCCGGGGACCTGTTCGCCGCGCTCCGGTCCTGGGTGAACCCGGTCGATGCACCGCCAGCTCGCTGACGCGGCCGCCACGGAAGCGCTGGGCCGTGCGCTCGCCGCGCCGCTGGCCCGGGCCAGCAGGCAAGCAGCCGTGATCGTGCACCTGGAAGGTCCACTCGGCGCCGGCAAGACGACGCTGGCTCGCGGCCTGTTGAGCCAGCTAGGACACAAGGGGAAGGTGCGCAGCCCGACATTCACCCTGCTCGAGCCCTACGAGCTGGCCGCGTGCCAAGTGATCCACCTCGACCTGTACCGATTGGCCGACCCTGGTGAGCTCGACTACCTCGGACTGGTGGATCTGCTTGTGCCGGGGGCTGTAGTCCTGGTGGAGTGGGCAGCGCGCGGCGGCGACCGGTTGCCGCAGCCTGATGTACGAATTTCGCTGGATTACGCAGGGGAGGGACGCAGCGCCCGTTGCGACGGCCTGACCGCGGTTGGCCGGGCGCTCCTCGGGAGCCTGCAAGCACAGCCCGGGACCGCCGAGCAGACCTCATAAAGGTCCGGAGGTTTCAGTTACAGACAGTTGTTTCTGCAATAGATATTGCCAGAAAGCATCGAATGTGGTTAAAGTTGCTTCCCGGTATCAGACGAAACAGCTGGAAATGCCAAGGATTATCCTCAACAGTCTCCTGCTGATCATGCTGCTGGCGATTTCCCCGGCCGGGGCCGAAGTCCAGGTGCGTGACGTGCGCTTGTGGGCCGGTCCGGAGTCCACGCGCGTGGTCCTCGATCTTTCCGATCCCGCCAGCCACACGCTGTTTACGCTGGAGAATCCCAGTCGCGTGGTCGTGGACCTGAAGCCGGCGAGCCTGGATCTCAAGCGTGTGCGCCTGCCCGGCGGGGTGGGCCTCGTCGAGTCAGTGCGCGGCGCGAACAGGGCCGATGGCGGAGTGCGCATCGTGGTGGACCTGGCCGCTGTGGCGACGCCGCGCAGCTTCCTGGTGCGGCCCGAAGGGCGCTACGGTCATCGCTTGATTATCGAGCTCGACGCCCAGCGAGCCAGGGCTCAAACCGCAGTGATGCGGGCTGACTCAGGAAGTCGCGACCTCGTGATTGCCGTGGATGCCGGTCACGGCGGGGAGGATCCGGGTGCGATCGGGCCGCGTGGCACGTACGAGAAGGACGTCGTGCTGTCGATCGCGCGGCGTCTTGCGGACGACATCAATCGGGAACCGGGCATGCGCGCGGTGCTGGTCCGCAACGGCGATTATTTCCTCAGCCTGCAGCAGCGCGTGGCCATCGCGCGGCAACACCGGGCCGACTTGTTTATTTCCATTCATGCAGATGCCTTCAAGAATCCGAACGCGCGCGGTTCATCGGTTTACGTCCTGTCCCAGAAGGGCGCCACCGATGAAGCCGCACGCTGGCTGGCGGCGCGCGAGAATGCCGCCGACCTGGTCGGCGGCGTCAGCCTGGACGACAAGGACGACATGCTGGCGTCGGTGTTGCTCGACTTGTCGCAGAACGCCTCGATCGGGGCGAGCCTCGAGGTGGGCGACTTCGTGCTCAATCGCCTGGGCGGGGTGAATCGGCTCCACAAGACCACGGTCCAGCAGGCCGGTTTCGTGGTTCTCAAGGCGCCCGACATCCCCTCGATCCTGGTCGAAGCCGCCTTTATTTCGAATTTCGAGGAAGAGCAGCGCTTGCGCGATGGGCGCTACCAGGCGCAGCTGTCCGCCGCCCTGATGAGCGGCGTGCGCGAGTACTTTTACGAGAATCCGCCGCCGGGCACCTGGATCGCGCGCAATCGCGATGCGGGCGGCGGTGCGCGCGAGGTCGTCATTGCGCGCGGCGACACCCTGTCCGGGATAGCCAGCCGCTACAACGTCAGCGTGCCGGTGTTGCGCCGGCATAACGGCTTGAAGAGCGACCATATCCGCGTCGGCCAGGTGCTGAGCATTCCGGGCGGCTGAAGCGGCCGCAGGGCACGCGTGCCGGCAGGGCCCCCGCGTGCCAGCGGAGCGCCTTTGTTATCCTAGCCGGCATGCCGATTCGCCAACTCCCTGCGCAACTCATTGACCAGATCGCTGCTGGCGAGGTCGTTGAGCGCCCGGCGGCCGTCATCAAGGAGCTGGTGGAGAACAGCCTGGATGCTGGCGCCACGCGCATCGAGCTGGAAATCGAGGGGGGCGGGCTCCGGCAATGCCTGGTGAGAGACAACGGCTGCGGCATTCCGCGCGGTGAACTCACCCTGGCATTGTCGCGCCATGCGACCAGCAAGATTGCCAGTCTCGAGGATCTCGAGCGTGTCGGAACCCTCGGGTTTCGCGGCGAAGCACTGCCGAGTATCGCCTCGGTCTCCCGCATGTCAGTCACCTCGCGGAGCCAGGACGAGGAAAGCGCATGGCGCGTCGAGGCGGACGGCGGCCAGTTGACTGACCCGGCGCCGGCCGCCCACCCGGCCGGCACGACCATTATCGTGCGCGACCTGTTTTTCAATACCCCGGCACGGCGTCGCTTCATGCGTAGTGAGCGTACCGAACTGCTCCACGTCGAGCGGGCCGCCCGCCGGCTGGCGCTGTCGCGGTTCGACGCCGGCTTCCGTCTTGTCCGCGACGGCAAGGCGGTGTTCGATCTGCGGCCTGCGGCCGATGCCGGCACGCGTATGCGGCGCCTGGCGGAGGTTTGCGGCGAGACTTTCGCTGCGCATGCGATGGTCGTGGACCAGGCCGCTGCCGGGCTGCGCTTGTCGGGTTGGCTTGGGCTGCCGACATTTTCACGCGCCCAGCCGGACCTGCAATACTTCTTTGTCAATGGCCGCATGATTCGCGATCGGCTGGTGACGCACGCGTTGCGCCAGGCGTACGCCGATGTCTTGTTCCATGGCCGGCATCCCGCCTATGTCCTCTACCTCGAAATGGATCCGGCGCTGGTGGACGTGAACGCGCATCCGACCAAGCACGAGGTGCGTTTTCGCGATACCCGCAGCATCCACGGGTTTCTTTATAAAGTGGTCGAGCGGGCGCTCGCGGGTACCCGTCCCGCGACGGACGCCGCGACGCCGCCGCCCGCCACGCCGCGCTTCGGATCCGCGCAGCAGGCCCGTGCCTGGAGTGGCCCGTCGCGCCAGGACCCGATGGATCTGGCCGTGCGAGAGTCGCGCCTGTCGCCGGAGACATCCTGGCCCGCGTTCACGACGCCGGCCGCTCCGGAACAGGCGTCGCCGACCACCACGCAAGCGGACACCCCGCCGCTGGGTTATGCGCTGGGGCAGCTCGGCGGGATTTATATACTCGCGCAGAATAGCGAAGGCCTGGTCGTGGTGGACATGCACGCGGCGCACGAGCGGGTGCTCTACGAGCAGCTCAAGGACTCGTTGTCCGGCCCGGGCGTCGCCGGCCAGCCGTTGCTGGTGCCGCTGAGCGTGCGCGTCTCCACGGCCGAGGCCGAGCTGGCCGATTCCGTAGCAGAAGAATTGGCGAAATCCGGTTTCGAGCTCGACCGGCGCGGCCCGGATGTGCTGGTGGTCCGCCAGGTACCGGCCCTGCTCCACAGCGCGGATGCCGAGTCCCTGCTGCGCGATATTCTTTCCGACCTTGCGGAACAGGGGAGCAGCCGCCGACTCGAGGAGCGCATCAACCAGGTGTTGGGCACCATGGCGTGCCATGGCGCAGTGCGCGCCAATAGGCAGCTCACCTTGGCCGAGATGAACGCACTGTTGCGCGACATGGAACGCACGGAGCGCGCGGACCAGTGCAACCACGGGCGGCCGACCTGGACGAAGCTCAGCCTGCCGGAGCTGGACAAGCTTTTCCTGCGCGGACGCTGACGACGCGCGTGGCAGATTCACCGGCGATTCTCTTGATGGGCCCGACGGCGTCGGGGAAGACGGACCTGGCGGTGGCCCTGGCGCGGACCCTGCCGGCCGAAATCGTCAGCGTTGACTCCGCGCTGGTCTACCGGGAGCTGGATATCGGTACGGCGAAGCCTTCGCTGGCGTTGCGGGCCGAGATCCCGCATCACCTGGTGGACCTGCTGGATCCTGTCGAGGCGTACTCGGCGGGGCGGTTTCGCCGCGACGCGCTGGCCGCGATGGATGCGGTAAGAGCGCGCGGTCGTGTGCCTATCCTGGTCGGCGGCACCATGCTCTACTTCCGGGCGCTGTTGCGGGGACTGGCGGAACTGCCCGAGGCGAATGCTGAGTTGCGGGCCGAACTCGACACCGCGGCAGCGCTGCGTGGCTGGCCGGCGTTGCACGCCGAACTTGCCACGGTGGATCCTGCGGCAGCGGCACGGATCCAGCCCGGCGATTCGCAACGCATCCAGCGCGCGCTGGAGGTCTGGCGCCTGACCGGCACGCCGCTGTCTAGTTTGCAAGCGGCCGGCGCCCAGGTTCCGCAGGGCTGGCGCTTCCTCAAGCTTGGCCTGGCGCCGGCCTCGCGCGGCGAATTGCATGCGGCGATCGAGCGGCGTTTCCACGACATGCTGGCAGCCGGATTCGTCGCGGAAATCGAGCGGCTGTACGGTCGCGGCGACCTGCACGCCGGCTTGCCGGCGATCCGCGCCGTCGGGTATCGCCAGCTCTGGGCGTTCATGGCGGGAGACTGCAGCCTCGACGCGGCGGTGCAGGCCGCCATCGCGGCGACCCGCCGGTTGGCAAAGCGCCAGATGACCTGGCTACGGGCCGAGCCGGACCTGCGATGGCTGGATGGCAATCTCGAGGGCGGCCCGGTCGCCAGGGCGTGGCTCGACGCCACGACCGCAGGAACCGGCGGCGCGGTATGATAAACTTTCGGCTCGAGTGCATGGGCGCGGGCCTGCTCTTGCCCGACCGGTGGAGGGAACTCGCCGGCATAATCAATTGGCCCGATAGGGAGAGTTCAAGTCATGGCCAGAGGACAGTCGTTGCAGGATCCGTTCCTCAACGCCCTGCGCAGGGAAAAGGTGCCGGTATCCATTTACCTGGTGAACGGCATCAAGTTGCAGGGTCAGGTCGAGTCGTTCGATCAATTCGTCGTGCTGCTCAAGAACAGCGTAAGCCAGATGGTTTACAAGCACGCAATTTCCACCATCGTGCCTTCGCGCAATGTCAGTCTCGCGACCAGCGACGACGCGTTCGACGAAGTAACGCAAGACTGAGCCCGGATTCAGGAGGGCCTGTTGTTCGATCGTCCCGGGCACGGTGAGCGTGCCGTTCTGGTCCAGATAGGGTTTGGCGCTCGGCCTTCCGACGACGAACTCGAGGAACTCGAACGATTGGCCGTGTCAGCGGGCGCCGTGATTGTCGGTCGCCTGTCTGCGTCACGTGCCGCGCCGGACGCACGGTATTTTATCGGCAAGGGCAAGGTGGAAGAGCTGGCGGACTTGATCCGCGAAGCCGGCGCCGACCTGGTGTTGTTCAATCACGCCCTGTCCCCCAGCCAGGAGCGCAATCTCGAAAAAGCCCTGAGTTGCCGGGTGCTCGACCGCACCGGCCTGATCCTGGATATTTTCGCCCAGCGCGCGCGCAGTTTCGAAGGCAAGCTGCAGGTCGAACTGGCCCAGTTGCGGCACCTCTCCACGCGGCTGGTGCGCGGCTGGACCCACCTCGAGCGGCAAAAGGGCGGTATCGGTCTGCGTGGACCGGGCGAG
The DNA here is from genome assembly GCA_047921455.1 of Gammaproteobacteria bacterium. Classification (GTDB taxonomy): domain Bacteria; phylum Pseudomonadota; class Gammaproteobacteria; order Steroidobacterales; family XN24; genus XN24. The sequence goes on along the minus strand of JBLRWC010000008.1, from coordinate 69,559 downwards.
ACCCAGCTGGAGACGGATCGACGCCTGCTCGCCAACCGTATACGTATGTTGACGCGTCGGCTCGAGCGTGTGGACAAACAGCGCGAGCAGGGTCGGCGCACCCGTCGCAAGGCAGAGGTGCCGACCGTCGCGCTGGTCGGCTATACCAACGCCGGCAAGTCGACGCTGTTCAATGCGCTCACCGAGTCGCACGTTTACGCGGCGGATAAGCTGTTCGCCACCCTGGATCCGACGCTCCGCGGGCTGGAACTTGCGCCTGGCCTCGAGGTCGTACTAGCGGACACGGTCGGATTTTTGCGGGAGTTGCCGCACGAGCTGGTGGCCGCGTTTCGCTCGACCCTCAAGGAAACTCGGGACGCCCAGCTGCTGTTGCATGTCGTGGATATTGCCGACCCGCTGCGCGATCAGCGTATTGGCGACGTGAACCGGGTACTCGAGGAAATTGGCGCCGACGAGGTGCCCCAGGTGCTGGTGTACAACAAGACTGACCTGGGCGGTGAACTTTCCGGCGCCCTGCGAGACGAATCCGGACAGGTGCACGCCGTCAAGTTGTCGGCCGTCACCGGCGACGGGCTGGCAGTGCTGGTGGATGCGCTACGGGAATATTTCGGCGAGGGCCAGGTGGCCGGCACGGTGCATCTCGACGCATCGGAAGCGCGCATGCGGGCGAAACTGTACGATGCCGACATGGTTCGCAAGGAATCTGAGGACCAGGTCGGCGGCTGGGACATCGAGGTCGAGGCTCCGAAGGTGGCGCTGGACCGGTTCTGTCGCGATACTGGCCTCAATAGAGGTCGTATTCGCCCCCGTGCTTGTGAGGACTCCGGGGCATCCCTACAATCCCGCGCGGCGGTCTGACGGCGGCAGCTGCCAAATCATCGCGCACTGAACACATAGCTTATTGAACGCACAGCTTAAGGAAAATCATGGCTTGGAATGAACCCGGCAAAGGTGGCAACCCCTGGAATTCAGGCGGCCGCAAAGAAGGTCCGCCCGATCTCGATAAGGTCGTGCGTGATTTGCAGCGGAAATTATCCGGAATCTTCGGTGGCAGCGGCGGCGACTCGGGCGGGTCCGGCAGCCCCGGTCGCATGGCGGGCGCGGGACTCGGCCTGATTGGCGCCGCGGCGGTCGTGCTCTGGCTGCTGTCGGGCTTTTACCAGGTGGATGAAGCGGAACGGGGCATCGTGCTCCAGTTCGGCAGCTTTCATGAGGTCACCATGCCGGGTCTGCACTGGCATATTCCTTATCCGGTGCAACGCGTCGAAAAGGTCAATGTCGCCCAGGTGGGTTCCTTCACGCACTCCACCCGCATGCTGACCGCGGATGAAAATATCGTCACGGTCGACTTGCGCGTGCAGTTCCGTCGTACGGATGCGCGTGCCTTCCTGTTCAATGTGCGCCAGCCCGAAGAGACGCTTGCCGAGGTCACCGAAACCGCGATCCGCGAGGTTGTCGGCAAGAGCAATCTGGATTTCGTGCTCACCGAGGGCCGCGCCGAAGTCGCGGCCCGCGCCCGGGAAATCATCCAGGCGACGCTGGATTCGTACGGTGCCGGCATCGAGATCACCTCGGTGAACCTCGAGGATTCCAACTTCCCGTCGCAAGTCGAGTCGGCTGTCCAGGACGCCATCAAGGCGCGTGAGGATCGGGAGCGGCTCGCCCTCGAGGCCGAGGCCTATGCGAACGACGTGGTGCCGCGCGCGCGTGGTAACGCCGCTCGCCTGGTGCAGAGCGCCGAGGCCTATCGCGAACAGGTCATCGCCGAAGCGGACGGTGAAACCGATCGCTTCCTGGCGTTGCTGGCGGAGTACCAGCTGGCGCCGGAAGTCACCCGCCAGCGCCTGTATCTGGAAACCATCGAGCAGGTGCTCGGCGGCGCTAACAAGGTGCTGATCGATGCGCCGGACAGCGGCACACTGATGTACCTGCCGATCGAACAATTGATGAAGGGCACGGGTGCGCCCCCGACGCGACTCGGCGATCCGGCGGATCTCGGCCAGGTGTCGCCGTTGCGCCAGACCGAACGCGAGAGCCGCCCGCAAGACCTGCGTACCAGGGGGACCCGCTGATGAGTTCACGCGCTACATTTTTACTGCTGATCGCCGCGGTTGCGGCGCTCATCCTGTCCATGTCGCTGTTCATCGTCGACGAGCGTGAATACGCGATCAAGATGCGTTTCGGCGAGATCGTCCGCAGCGACTTCGAGCCGGGCCTGCATTTCAAGATGCCGTTCGTCAATACGGTGCGCAAGTTCGATAATCGGGTGCTGACCCGTAACAACCCGAACGAACCCTTCCTGACGGCGGAGAAAAAGAATCTGCGCGTCGATTTCTACGTCAAGTGGCGCATTACGGACGTCGGACAGTACTTCCGCGCGACGGCCGGTGACGAGCGACTCGCCACGAGTCGCTTGCTGGAAATTATCAAGGATGGGCTGCGCGCGCAGTTTGCTCGCCAGACCTTGCAGGAAGTCGTCACTGCGGATCGCCGCGAGGTCATCGATGAACTGATGGACACCGCGGGCATCACTGCGCGCGATTTGGGCATCGAGATCATCGACGTCCGTGTCAAGACGCTCGACCTGCCGCCCGACGTCAGCGAGAGCGTATTCAGCAGGATGCGCCAGGAACGCGCCAGGGTTGCTTCCCAGTTGCGTGCCGAGGGTGCGGAAACCGCGGAGCGGATTCGCTCGGACGCCGATCGCCAGCGCACGGTCATCATCGCGGAGGCGCAGCGTGACGCGCAGCGCATCCGTGGTGCGGGCGATGCGCGCGCCGCCAGCGTTTACGCGGAGGCCTTCAGTACCGATCGGGACTTCTACGATTTCTGGCGCAGCATGCAAGCGTTGCGGACCTCGATCGGCCGGAGTGAAGACGTGCTCGTGATCGAGCCGGACGGCGAGTTCTTCCGCTACCTGAAGGATCCCATGGGCGGTCGGACACGCTGACCGATTCGCGGAACGATTTGCGGTTGCCATGAACTGGAGCGACCTGTTGTCGGCCGTTGCGCTGCTGATGGTCATCGAGGGTCTGTTGCCGTTCGCAAACCCGCGGGGCTCACGTCGTGCAATGGCCTTGCTGGCCCAGATGCCCGACGAGAAATTACGCATTACGGGCCTCGTGAGCATCATCGCCGGCGTATTGTTGCTGTGGTTCGTGCGCTCCTGAACACCGCTTAAAAGAGAGGTTCACGGTGGGTAAAAACGTGGTCGTCATCGGCACCCAGTGGGGTGACGAGGGCAAGGGTAAGATCGTGGACCTCCTGACGGATCGGGTCGCCGCCGTGGTTCGCTTCCAGGGCGGCCACAATGCCGGGCATACGCTCGTGATCGAGGGCCGCAAGACGATCGTCCGGCTGTTGCCCTCCGGGATTTTGCGCGACGGCGTCGCCTGCCTGATCGGCAACGGCGTCGTGGTGTCGCCCGAGGCCTTGCTGGGCGAGATCGACGAATTGACCGCGCGGGGCGTGCCGGTGGTTGAACGCGTGCGTATCAGTCCTGCATGTCCGCTGATCATTCCCTCGCACGTGGCGCTCGACGCGGCGCGCGAACACGCCAAGGGCGCTGCCAAGATCGGCACCACTGGGCGTGGTATCGGCCCGGCCTATGAGGACAAGGTGGCACGGCGCGCCTTGCGCGTTTCCGACCTGGCGCACCGGGAGCGGTTCGCCGCCAAGCTCGGCGAAGTGCTGGATTTTCACAATTTCGTATTGCAGCGCTATTTTGGCCGTGATGCGGTCGACTTCCAGCAGACGCTGGAGCACCTGCTGACGCTCGGCGAGCGTATCCAGCCGATGGTTGCCGACGTGGTGGCCTTGCTCGATGGATATCGTAAAAACGACGAGAATGTCCTGTTCGAGGGCGCACAGGGGGCGCTGCTCGATATAGACCACGGCACTTATCCTTTCGTGACCTCGTCGAACACGACTGCCGGCGGGGCCTGCACGGGTGCGGGCATCGGACCCCGCTCGATCGATTACGTGCTCGGCATCGTCAAGGCGTACACGACGCGGGTCGGGGCAGGGCCATTCCCGACCGAATTGTTCGACGAGATGGGCGAACACCTGGCGCGGGTCGGACACGAGTTCGGCTCGGTGACCGGGCGGGCCCGCCGGTGTGGTTGGTTCGACGCAGTATCGTTGCGGCGCTCCGTGTCCCTGAACAGCGTATCCGGGCTGTGCATCACCAAGCTCGACGTGCTCGATGCCATCGACACCATCCGTATTTGCGTCGGCTACCGGGTCGGGGGAGAAATCGTGGCCATGCCCCCGCTGGCCGCTGAGAACTATGCGGATTGCGAGCCGGTGTACGAGGACATGCCGGGTTGGAACACTTCGACGGTTGGCATCACGAGTTACGACGAATTGCCCGCTAATGCGCGCGCTTACCTGGATCGGCTGCAGGAAGTAGTCGGTGTGCCGATCGACATCATCTCGACGGGCCCGGACCGCGCGGAGACCATGGTGCTGCGCAACCCGTTCGACTAGGCGCGGCACTTCCACGACTCACACCAGGTTGTTTTGATGTACAAATCCAGCGATGCGCTACCGGGGCTGTTGTCCGGCTGGTTGATGGCGTTGCTTGTCTTGCTGTTTGTTGCGGCGCCGTCGGTCAAGGCGGATGCACAGGTCGCGGCGGATCCCGGCCTGACCATGTATGTCTTCATGAGCGAGACCTGCCCGCACTGCCGCGCCCAGAAACCTTTCCTTGAAGAACTGGATCGCGCGCATCCCGGGCTCGAAATCTTGCACATGGAAGTCATGACGACCACCGAGCACCGGGAGCTGCTGCGCGCCATGGCTGCGGCCCACGACGTGCGGCCGGGTTCGGTGCCCATGATATTTTTTGGCGGGGAGGTCTGGACCGGCGACAGCCGACAGATTCGGGCTGAAATATCGGCCAAGGTCGATGAGTGCCTCGAGGCTGGGTGCCCGGATGCGGGCCAGCTGGCCATGGCGGGCGGCGAGCCTGGTGAACGCCAGGCGGCCGAAGCCGACGCCGTCATCAACCTGCCGCTGCTCGGCGCGGTGAACCTCAGCGTTCAGCCCTTGTTGCTGAGCACGGTCCTGATCGCTTTTGTCGACGGGTTCAATCCGTGCTCGATCTGGGTGCTGACTATTTTGCTGGCGCTGGTGCTCCATTCCGGCTCGCGTCGCCGGGTCCTGCTGGTGGGCCTGACATTTCTGTTTACCACTGCGGCGATCTACGGCTTGTTCATCGCCGGGGTCTTCAGCGTGCTGGCCTTCGCTTCCTACCTGCCATGGGTATATTGGATCGTCGCCCTGTTCGCGCTCACCTTCGGCGTGGTCAACGTCAAGGATTACTTCTGGTTCAAGCGTGGCATGTCGTTCACCATCGATGACAAGCACAAGCCGGGCATCTTCAAGGGCTTTCGCGAACTCATGACCACCGGTCGCTCGCCGCTGGCGCTCGTGGGCGCGACTTTCCTGATGGCCGCGGGTATTGCCCTGATCGAGTTGCCCTGCACGGCGGGCTTTCCGGTCATCTGGAGCGGGCTGGTCAGCGCCCACGAGGTCAGCTGGTTTGAATTCGGGATGCTGCTGGCCGTTTACCTGCTGGTCTACCTGTCGATCGAACTGGTGATTTTCATCATCGCCGTGGTGAAGCTGAGAATCGATCGTTTCCAGGAACACCATGGACGCTTTCTGAAGCTGGGCGGCGGGGTGGTCATGGTCGCCCTGGCCGTTGTGCTGATCGCCGCACCGGAAATGATGAGCAGTGTCGGTTCGGCCCTGGGTGTTTTCGTGGTCGCGTTTGCCCTCACCGGGCTGATCGTTCTCGCGCACCGCCGACTCCTGCCCATGGTGGGCATCAAGATCGGTGACGGCTGGTAGCGCAGCGCGAGCCGAGGCGGGTCAGCGAGGCGCACCCCGCACTTGCTGGCCGTCCCGGCGCACGTTCAGGTAGCGCTGGTTACGAATCTGTTCGACGTGGCCGGCCTCGTGGCACGCGATACAAAACTCGGCGGCCTGCGTGTATTCCGTATGCCGCGTGCGGAAATGCGGATGGTGCTCGGCGACCTCGTCTGTCATGTGGCAGCCTTCGCAGTTCTTCATGGTCTTGTCGGGATAGCTGGCCAGCTCATCATGGTGCGGGTCCACCTGGCCGGTAAACACGAGGAAAACCTTCCTTGCGCCCTGGGTCTTGTCGCGCACGAATCCGCCCGTGTGACATTCAAGGCAGCCGACGTGCGGATGCATGCCATGATCCCAGGAAGCCCGCTCATAGGCATGGCACGAGCTGCAGAAAGCATCCGTCGTGGTCGCCTGGTGGCCGGCCACGCCGCCGACGGCAAGCAACAGCACAACCACGACAATAACGACGATCCAGATCTTGTTCATTTCCTTGATTCTCCAGGGTGAGCCTGGTGAAAGCCCGGCAGCCACGCAGCCTGCCGGGGTGCATCAGTCCTTGCCTTGCGTTCAGTCGACACGCTGGTTCCCATGCCAGATCAATTCAGCTTCAGGCAACAGCGGCAGATATTGGAGCCAGGGGTGCGAATCGAGGTGCTCCTGGCTTTGCTGCAGCTTGCGACTGTGCTCGCGGATCGGCGGCACGAGTTCCTTGATGGGCGTTGCCATCACTGCCGCAATCTCGTGATTCGATGCGCGAATCGCGAGTTCCACGGCCTTGTCGCTGTATTGTTGCGAGGAGGCCAGCGTGTCCATCGCCTTCACCGGGTTATGTGCGCCCGCGCTGTTCTCGGCTGATACGTAGTCCCAGAACCACTGGCCCTTGCGCACCATTTCACGCGCCTCGGCGAGCAGTTGCTCATCGACTCCCGGTGTTTCCATGGCGCGCCGCACTGCCTCATGCGCCCGGACCGATTTCTCCTGGGCGATGTTGAGCTGCTTCCAGACGCGCTCCTGGTTGTACTCGGTGCGCTCGCGCAAGTCAGCTGGCGTCCGGTCCGAGTGACATCCCATGCAGGAAGCACGAATCAGGTCGTCGTTTTTCAGGGGCGACTGCCAGTGATGGGAGGTGATGCGTACCGGGCCGCTGGTGACGCGCGGCATATGGCAGTCGGCACAGCTGACGCCAGCCTGGGCGTGCACGCTATCGTGGAACATTTCGTATTCGGGGTGCTGGGTCTTGATCATGGGCGTCTTGGACACTGCGTGGACCCAGTCGCTGAACTGGCCCTTGAACCCATCGCGTTCCGGATCGCCCTCGGCTTTGAAGTAATAGATATCCTCGGCATTCATGCCGTCATTCCAGGGGAAATGGGGCTTCGCCGCCACGCCATGCGCACCGGTTTCGAAGTAGTACTCCACGTGGCATTGCGCGCATACCAGCGAACGCATTTCGTTGCGCGACGCGTCCCGCCAGTCCTTGCCCTGGCGTTCCAGCGCTTCGGCCAGCGGAATGCTGGTGATCACGAGTCGCATATGGTTTTCGGGGTCGTGGCAATTGGTGCACCCGATGCTGTGCCTGACGGGGTCGTGCCGCTCGCGGAAATCGTGGAAGTTTTTTGCCCAGAGCTCTTCGCCATATTCCGCGTAAAGCTGGGGCATGGTGTTGGTCTTGCAATTGAAACAGGTCGTGGGCAGCCCCGCTTGTTCGCTGTAGCGATTGATGCGATCGATCTTCATGACGTCCTCGATCGCATAAGTGTGACCGCGCGCGCGATCGTACTCGTAGCTGAACGGGTAACCGAGCCACAGGTTTTTAAGGTACGGCTGGGCGTGCTTGTAGCCCTTGGGTAGCGGATCATAGTCGTTATGTTTCTGGTGCTGCACTGAGCCGCCGTACTCGGTCATTTGCGAGTCGTCGTAGTTTTGCAGGTACGACTGGTAGTGCGGCAGGTTCTTGAAGGCGAGGTTGCCTTCGCCGAGTTCCCATTCCGATTGTATCTTGAAGCCCTCCGGCGTCCTGGCTTCCGCCCCCCCGGACTGGGCGTTGATAGCAATGGCGACGCCGACGAGCAAAAGGCCGGCAACCAGGGTGATGAGATAACGCATGACTGAGCTCCTGCTGATTTCCTGTCTCGCATCCGAGCGACTGCGAAATAACTGGTCGGGATAGGCCGACTTCCGGGCAACGGTTACTTGATATATTGAAAGTCTCGCAATAAGTAGAATTGCCTAGCTCCAGCGCCGCCCCGACGGCGCGACTCAGAACCAGACGACTGTCGGGCGCTGATACAGCGGTTACCGACATGGCCTGCGGCCACGCCCGTTGATTTAAAGATAGCAGGAGAAATGCAATCTGCAGCCCGGCGTCGCTGGCGGCAATCAGCCATGGCCACTAGGATGTAAGAGCAATGGATACCCAAAACTTCGAATCATTCAAAGCGCGGTTGGAACAGATGCAGGCGGACCTGCGCGCTGATGCTGACACAGCGCTGGAAGCCACACGGGTGGTAGAACTGGACCAGACGACAGTCGGTCGTCTGTCGCGCATGGATGCGATGCAGGGCCAGGCCATGGCCATCGAGACCCAGCGGCGCCGACAGGTGCTGGCCCGCCGCATCGAACAGGCGCTGGCGCGTATTGCCGACGGCGACTTCGGTACCTGTGAGTCCTGCGACGAGGAAATCGACCCCCGCCGCCTCGAAGCCGATCCGGTCACCACTTTATGCATCGGTTGCGCAGGGGCGCGGGAAGCAAGATAACCGGGGACGAATTTTATCGATGCCGGCAAGTGAGGATCAGGCCAAGCGCTTTCGTGCAAAACGCGACTTTCGGCGCACGCCGGAACCGCAGGGCGAGGGCGACAGCGGGTCCAGCAAAGCGCCGGTGTTTGTCGTGCAGGTCTGGGATCGTGACACCTACCGCCATATCACCGGTGATGACGGCGATGATATTTCCATCGACGAGGCGCTGGAGAATGGCCGCATCGAGCTGTCCAACGAGAACAAGGTGCTGTTTCCCGCCGCCGGGATCACCAAGGGCGAGGTGGTGAACTATTACCCCCGGATTATTTTCCCGGCTGGTTTCGGTCCGTGGGGCTCTCCAAGCAGGATGGCTCAGTCGATTATCCGGTCGCCGATACCGCCGCAAGCCTGGTCTATCTCGCCGACCAGGGCACGATCACGCTGCATGCGGCGCTCGCGCGAATCGCTCGTCCCTACCACCCGGATCGATTGGTGTTCGATCTCGACCCGCCGGGCGACCGGGTATTTCTCGATTGCCTGCGGAATGCCTATGGCCAGACGGCGGTAGCACGGTACTCGCTGCGCGCGCGGCCCGGCGCGCAGCAGCATGGAAATCTATAAGGACATCCCGCAGAGCTGACCTGGGTCAAGTGTTCCCGCCGCCGGCGAATTTAGAGTCGTTCTACGATCCCGCCGCAAGGGGTGGCGCGCGGGACACCCAGGGGGAACTACGTCATGTCGATCAACCGATTTTCACAAGCTGTGAGTTTACTCACGGTGCTGCTTTTTTCATTCACCGCGCAGGCATGGGAACCGCTGCCCGTCGGCGACGACCCGCTGGTGCGCATGCCGGGGACCCAGCCGGGTCAGGTGAGCCTCGAGGGGCCGAACCGGTGCACGAACTGCCACGAAGGCTATAACTCCGCGGTGGAGCCCGGCTTTAACTGGAAGGGCTCGATGATGGCGCAGGCGGCCCGCGACCCGTTGTTCTGGGCGACCTTCGTGGTCGCCGCGCAGGACTCGATCGCAGTGCTGGGCAACCCCAACGCAGCCGACCTGTGTATGCGCTGCCATTTCCCGAAAGGTTGGCTGGAAGGTCGCTCCACGACGCTGAACGCCTCCGCTATGACCGGCGCGGATTACGACGGCGTGCAGTGCGACTTCTGCCATCGCATGTATGACCCGCACTTCGATGAGACCCACAGCGGCACACGCGAGGGGGGCGACTGGACGGGCTACTGGGACGAGGCCGGCCCGTTGTCGGCTCCCGCGGCTGCGGATACCTACAACGCGGATCTCGCGCAGGCCGGGACCATCCGGCGCTTCGACGGCCAGCCATTCTTCGCGGGCGCCAAGCCCTTTAGCGGCGCCTACACGGAGGCTGGCTCCGGCCAGTACTTCGTCAGCAGCGGCGACGACAAGCGCGCGTCGTTCGCCGACGCCGAGGCGCGTCACCGGATGCTCTACAGCCGCTTCCACAAGAGCAAGTACATGTGCGCGACCTGCCACGACGTGTCGAACGCCGTGCTGGCCAATATGGCCCAGGACGGAAGGACTCGCGGGGATGGAAAGGGGCCGCTGACGACTGAGTCCGAGCCGTCGTTCGCCTATTCCCATGTCGAGCGAACCTTCTCGGAATTCATGCTCTCCGACTATGGCCAGCAGGGCGGGGCGCCGGGAATCGGCCCCTTTGCGCCCGATGTGTTTGTAACCTCGCAGCCCGATAACAAGATTGCCGCCTGCCAGGATTGCCACATGCGTGACGGCATCGGGGCCGGCGCGGACAAGAGGAACTCGGTGATTCGTCCGGATGGGAGCGAGGAGCACCCCAACAGCGGCCAGCCGATCCACGATCTCACCGGCGGCAACGTCTGGGTGCCGACTATCCTGGCCAGCACCGTCAGCGGGTCGTCCAACTACGATGAGATCAACGCCAGCCTCCTGCGACAGGGACCGACGGTGCTCACCATGGACCTGGGCCAGGGGCTGGGGCTCGATGCCGCGGCGCTGCTGGCCGGCGCCGACCGGGCGCGCCAGCAACTCGAACTGGCCGCCGAGATCCGTGATCTGCACTACGACGCTACGTCCGGCGCGCTGTCGTTCAAGGTCCAGAACCAGACCGGCCACAAGCTGATTTCGGGCTTCCCCGAGGGCCGCCGGATGTTCCTCAACATCCGCGCCTACGGGAACGACGGCACGCTGGTCTACGAGGTCAATCCCTATGACACGGCAGCCGCGACGCTGAAGGGCCTGAGCTACTCGTACCTCGGGGAGGGCCTTCCTGCACCGGCTGGACTTGGCAGCGCCGAGATCTACATGGATCGCCTGGTCTACGAGATGAAGCCGTCCAGCGATTTGACCGGAGAGGAAACGACCTTCCACTTCGTGCTGGGAACCGATCGTTACAAGGACAACCGCATCCCACCGAAAGGTTTCCGGATCGGGGATGCCGCCGAGCGGCACTCGGTGCCGGTGTGGCAGGGCACGGAAAACGCTGGATTCTTCACGCCGGACGAATACGCGGGCGGCTATGCTGAAGTAGCGTTGACGCTGCAGGGTGATCCGGCGCGCGTCGAAGTGAGCCTGTACTACCAGACCACTAGCCGCGAGTACATCGAGTTCTTGCGGGACGAGATTCGCGGGTCGGGCAACCTTACCCTGGGCGAGGAAGCCTACATCGCCCAGACCGATCCCTTCTTTGCCCAGCTGCGCGCCTGGGGCGACACCATCTGGGATCTCTGGGTGCACAACCGCGAGGCTGCCGGCGCCGCACCGGTGCTGATGGCACAGGCCAGCATCGGTGAGACCGGTGGTGGCGGCTGTGTTGCGCCGGCGCCTTCGCTCACCAGTGCGGAGGCCGGGCATCAGCAGGTTGCATTGGCCTGGAGCGATGTGCATTCGAGCGACGCCGGCGTGGCTGGCTACCGAGTTTATTTCGACCAGGGCGGCAAGGCCCAGTTGCTTGCAACGACAGGGCGGGTCACGGGCTATCTCGATACGGGGCTCACCAACGGCCAGCAGTATTGCTACAAGGTGGCATCGTTCAAGGCCGAATGCGAGTCCGCATTCAGCAATGTGCTCTGCGCCACGCCGGCTTCAAATGCCCAATTGACGGTCAAGGCGGTTGACCTGGAGACCGGCCGGCTGGTCACGACCGGCAAGGGCGGCAACAGGGTCACCACTTTCGAGCCCGGCTCGAGCTTCGCGCAGGGTGAGGATGTCGCCATCCGGGCGCGGCTCCTTGATTCCGCCGACCAGCCGCTGGCGGGCGCCAGTTTCACCGCGGCCATCAGCGGGCCTTCGACGGCCAGCGTCAGTAGCGCTTCGGCCGACGAGCAGGGTTTTGCGATCGCGACCTGGGGTACCGCGGCGCCCCGCAGGAACAGGGATGACACGCCAATCGGAAATTACACCGTTACTGTCGCGGGTGTCTCCGCGGGTGGTTACAACTGGGATGGTGTCACCGTGAACGTCTCCTTCGCTTTGCGGAAATAGCGAAAGATTGAGCTCGGCACTGGCCACTCGATCAACTGGAAGTTTCCCGACGGGCAAGCGGCGGCTCGGGTTCCTGTGGGAAGCCGGTAAGGCGATGGCGACGGGGCGCAAGCTTACTGAGAATCAGCGCGCGGGCCACGGCAAGTTCACCTTCGGTTGAGGTTGCGCCGAACACCGCTGAGGTTGACGTCGAGAATGGAGTGGCGTTGCTGACGGGTGAAGTAGGGTCCGTGCTGGAGCGTATTGCAGATGGCACAGGGCCGGTTCCCGAATCCCGCGAGCCGGCCCATGGTCGTTTTTGATTGAACCGAAGTTGAGTGGTGCCGAGGAAGCAGCCTCTGTATTTCGTACGCCACTTCGGCTTGTGTCCGGGCTGCGCTGAGGGCGAGGCGGGTCAACCGGCCTTGAGTTCCTCGCGCAGTACCCGGCGGAGCGTGGCCTCGTCGACTGGTCCGGAGATCGCGGCCTGGCGGAGGGTGCGGTTGATCAGCGTCTGGTAGCCGATGCCCTCGGCCTCGGCTTTCGCTCGAAACGTGGCGAGCAGGTCGTTATCGAGCATGATCGTGATCCGGCTCTTGCCCCTGGCCTGGGTATGCAGCCTGACCAGGTGCGGCACGTCCTTGGCCCGCTTGGCTTTCGAGAAATCGTATTCTTTACGCATAGAAAACGGCCTCCCTTCGCGTGGCCTTGCGTGCCGAGATGAGGCGAATTCGTTCATCCCCGCGCAATGTGTAGACAACCGTCAGCAGCCGCGGCCTGGCGCTCATGCCAAGCAGGATCCAGCAGGTCTCGCCCTCGGCAAACCCGTCCTCCCTGGCCAGGGCCTGCGGATCGAGCAGAGCGGTGACGGCTTCATCGAAGCTAATTCCGTGTTTCCTGCGATTCGTCGCCGCCTTCCCGGCGTCCCATTCGATCGATATATGCATTGAGTATGTATACGAAAGTGCTCGTTGGCAAGGGTCCCGAGTTTTGGACGCATGCACTGCATCCCTGAAGACCGGCAAGGGACCGTGATTCGTATACTGCCTCGGGCACCAATCGAGCGGGATGCCGTGTTTTGATGGGTGTTCACTCTATAGCGGTGCTGGTGTTGAATGACCGCGGAGATCTCACGCTGAAAACTCAAGGCCGGCCACCAGAGGACTTCTCTGCGCTGCTGGTTTACGTCACGATGGAGGAAACCATCTGTCCAACATGCAGGGGATTGGTGGCGGAGTACGAGAGGGCGCTGGAGGCGTTACTACACCACACCGACGTATCGGTGTTCCCGCTCACAATCTACCCGGATCGCTTACTCGTTCAGCGCAATCCCTGTGAGGGAGTCGTGGCGAAGTATGTGGTGCCGAGGAGGCAGTTTCTACGCTGCGCACGCCCTTCGCACTGGACTGGTGCTAGTGCGGTTGAAAAAGCGGTTAGAGCGACGGGGGGCTATTCGACGTGAAGGCTAATGGCATTACTGTGGGCCGATCTGTATGCCACTTAAGCGGAGCCCTTCGTCAGCAGGTCCTCCGTGCTGGCACAGCGTTAGTTACTACGTAGTATTCGACTGCCCGGCCGCAATTCGCCCCAGCACTCTCGGTAAACGATTTGCCATCCGCCACGGCCTCGACGAAATCACCGCAACGAACATTCGTGCACTGCTGGCACGCACCTGGCGCTCCACCGATGCGTTTCTTCCAGGCTGGCGTTATCCCAGCGTCCTGCGATTCACAGCCGAGGCAAAAGATCGCGGACAGCTTCCGATTGCAGTCGAGGCTCGCTTCAATAGGGCTACCCGGTGCACCCAGAGCCAATACCGCCGATAGCGACAGGAGTCTCGTAGTCGTATTCATCCTACTTCGCCAAGCGGTCAGCAACCGCAGTTCTGTCTGATTATTCTAACGAGGGCAACGCTAAGTGGATCGGTGGCCTCGCTGCCGGTCAATCAGCTGCATTCACGTTCGCCGCGTCCCGCTCCCCTCCCTCTTGGTTCATGGGGTACGGTCAAAGAGTAACAGCAAGGGATTCGAGCGGCTCTTTTTGACCAGATTCTACTGCCCTTGCTATTTTTGGCCGCACGAGCCCATATGAGGAGAATCAGGATGAATCTCGCTACTTGCCGCTCGGCATTTTTTTCGGCGTTTCTCGCATTGATTTCTTCGATAGTAGCAGCAGAGGAGGTCATGCATGGGTCTGTTGCTGCAGCGATCAACCAACACGACAACCTCATTATCGCAATAGATCGGTTCGTCGGCCCCGCGCAACCCGAGGATGGAATAGCTGACGCGATTTTTGTTTTCGCCGCGGCAAACGATGCTGCGTTTGGCCCCTTAATAAGCGCGCTTTCCGGCGCAACCTCTCGGTTGAATATTGACTACAATCGTGATGCTGAAAAAGCTGTCCTCAAGATAAACGTGCCTGCAACTGCGAACTACTGGCTAGTAGTGGATGCGATATCTGACGGGGCCGAGACCCAAGAAGCGCGCCCGGCTGGATCGCCAACCATGCTTGCCGGTTTGGCCATGTCCAGGTTGGACGTTACTGCCAAGGCATGGACGATGGATGACGCGATAGCGAATTTTCGCGATTTCGACATTCTGGGTCCTGACCCAGACGTCGGTGAGGCTTCGGATTCTGGCCGCAGCTCGGCGTCGTGCCTTTCAGGCGGATTCTGCAGCTCAAGCTGTCAAATCCAATTAGTCGAACTGAGTTGTTCGGTTACATGTGTTTTGAATCGTTATTCCTGTTGTAGTTGGAATGGATGCAGGTGCATTCCAAAGAGTGGGGGCAGCGACCCGTATTGATAGTGAAGAAGGCTTGTAGGTGAGCGTCCGGAAAGCTCGCCGCCTGGCGCAGTTTTCCCGCAGAACGCGCAGCCGCATGAGTCAGGCACACGATCAAACTCGTTTGCGGCGGCGAAGCCGGGAGATTGCGAGGTCCGACTTCGATTCAGCTTTCAGAGGACCCATGTGATGCTCCGGAGCGAGGATTGGCACGTGTACGAATACGCGTCCGACGCGTGCAACGGCTCGAGGGCGTGCGGCTGAGTATGCGGGGATCCCGCTGCAAGCACATCCAGAGAGTACGGCAGGTGCCAGGGAAGTCGCTGGGGGACGGGACGCTGTACTTCGAGCCGCTCGAGGCCGGCGGCGATCGGCTCACGGGCGAAACCCGGCTGGGACCGCTGTTGGAGGGCTGTGGCGAAGTATGTGGTGCCGAGGAGAGGACTTGAACCTCCACGGGGTTTCCCCCACTGGCACCTGAAGCCAGCGCGTCTACCAATTCCGCCACCTCGGCACGAGGCTTGAGCAGGAAAGCCCAGCTCAAACGGGACGCGCAGGATACGGCCGGCGTGTATCCTTGTCAATGTGGCGGGAATGTTTCCCAGCCACTTCTCAACTTTGCTTCCAGGGGCTCACATGAAACATTCCGGAAGACGCGGCGGCACCTCGGTCAAGCCGCGTCGCAGTCAGCCAGACGAGACGCGGTACCGCGTGTCAATCCCCACGCGCGAGCAGGTGCTCGCCGCACTCGAGGCCGCCGGCCGCCCGCTCGAGCCGAAAGCGTTGTTCAGCGCGCTGGAGATCGACGACGCGGAGGTGCGCAACGCCCTGGGCAACCGCTTGCGGGCCATGATCCGCGACGGCCAGATCATCGCCAACCGGCGCGGCCACTACTGTCTCGTCGGGCATATCGGCCTGGTCACCGGGGTGGTCACCGGCCATCGCGATGGCTACGGCTTCGTCACGCCCGATACGGGTGGCGAGGACATTTACCTGTCGCCGCGCGAAATGCGCGAGGTCATGCATCGCGACAAGGTGGCGGTGCGCATCGCGCGCACCGACGAGCGAGGCCGCGCGGAGGGCAAGCTGGTCGAGGTGCTGGCCCGTAACACCAACGAGATCGTTGGCCGCTACGTGCGCGAGAGCGGGGTTGGTTTTGTCGTGCCCGACAACCGGCGTTTCAGCCAGAGCATCGCGGTGCCGCCGAGCGGCGCCAAGGGCGTCAAGCCGGGCGATATCGTGGTGGTGGAACTGACCGAGCCACCCAGTCGCGACACCCAGCCGATCGGCCGGGTGATCGAGAATCTCGGCGAAGGCGGGGCGCCCGGCCTCGAGACGGAAATCGCGATGCGGGCGCACGACCTGCCGTTTCGCTGGCCGGACGAGGCACTGGCCGAGGCGGAGGCCTGGGGCGACCGGGTGCGGCCAGCGGCCAAGCGCGACCGCGAGGATTTGCGCGAAGTACCCCTGGTGACTATTGACGGCGCCGATGCCAAGGATTTCGATGATGCGGTCTGGTGTGAGCCGGACGGCAAGGGCTGGCGCGTGATTGTAGCCATTGCTGACGTGTCGGCCTATGTGCCGGTGGGCGGGGCGCTGGACGACGAGGCACTGGAGCGCGGCACCTCGGTTTATTTCCCGCGCAAGGTCATCCCGATGCTGCCGGAAAACCTGTCCAACGGCTTGTGCTCGCTCAATCCGGGCGTCGATCGGCTTTGCATGGTCTGCGACATGCAGGTCGGTCCCGGCGGCAAGGTTGGCGAGGCGCGTTTCTACGAGGGCGTAATGCGTTCCGCTGCGCGTCTCACGTATGAGGAAGTGGCGGGCATCCTGGTGGAGGGTGACGCAGGGTTGCGGCGTCGCTACGCCAAGGTACTGCCGCAACTGGAAAGTTTGCATGCCGCCTGGCGGGTACTGGCGCGCGCGCGTTCGCGCCGGGGCGCGGTGGACTTTGACCTGCCCGAGGTCGGCATGGTGTTCGATCCGAAGGGCCATGTCGCCCGGGTGGAGCCGCGTAGTCGCAACGACGCACACCGCATCATCGAGGAGTGCATGATCGCCGCGAACGTCGAAGCGGCGAAATTCCTGGAGAAGCACAAGATTCCTGCCCTGTACCGGGTGCATGCGCCGCCGGAAGAGGACCGCCTGGGCACGCTGAAGGAATTTCTTGGCGCCTTTGGCCTCTCGCTGCCGACGCGCGAGCGCCTCGAGCCGAAGCATTTCTCGGCGCTGGTGCGCGAGGTTTCCGGGCGGCCCGATGCAGACCTGATCGAAACGGTCATCCTCCGCTCCATGAGCGCGGCGGTTTACCAGCCGGAAAACATTGGCCATTTCGGCCTCGCGCTGGAGCGTTATGCGCACTTTACATCGCCGATTCGTCGTTACCCGGACTTGCTCGTGCATCGCGCCATTCGCCACATCGTACGCGGCGGCAAGGCGGGAGACTTCCCTTACGGCAAACAGGAAATGGAAGCCCTGGGGCGGCATTGCTCCGCCACCGAACGCCGCGCCGATGAAGCCACCCGGGAGGCCATGGACTGGCTGAAATGCGAGTTCATGCTCGACCGCGTCGGCGAAGAATTCGACGTAATTGTCACGGGCGTGGTCGACTTTGGCCTGTTTGTGCAGATCCCCGAGTTCCAGATCGACGGCCTGGTCCATATCAGTTCGCTGGGGGGTGACTATTACCAGCGTGACGCCGTGCACCAGCGACTCATCGGCGAGCGCACCGGGCGGGTGTTTCGTCTCAGTGACCCGCTCAGGGTGCGGTTGCTGCGCGTCAGCCTGGACGATCGAAAAATCGATTTCGAGCTTGCCGAAGAGGCTGAGCAGGTCACCAAGGGTCGGCGCGGACGCAAGGCACGCCGGCGGTGAGCGAGGCGCAGCTGGCCTGGGGGCTGCACTCGGTGCGCGAGATACTGTCCCGCGCACCGGAACGCGTGCTCGAATTGTGGGTGCTGAGCGGCCGGGCCGACGAGCGTATGGCGGCGGTATTATCGCTGGCGAGGGAGCAGGGCATTGCTTGCCAGCCGGTACGACGCGACACGCTCGACGGGATGGCCCAGGGCGGGGCGCACCAGGGGGTCGTGGCGCGCCTGGCGCCGGCGGCGGCGCTGGATGAGAACGACCTCGAGACGCTGTTGGACGGCCTTGCTGAGCCGCCGTTCCTGCTCGTGCTCGATGGGGTCCAGGATCCGCATAATGTCGGCGCCTGCCTGCGCAGTGCGGACGCCGCGGGCGTGCACGCGGTGATCGTTCCACGTGACCGCGCGGTTGGTCTGACGCCGGCGGCCCGCAAGGCGGCGGCCGGCGCAGCCGAGGTGGTGCCGCTGGTTCGGGTGGTCAACCTGGCGCGCTGCCTGCGCAGCCTGAAGGAGCGCGGGATCTGGCTGGTGGGCGCGGATGCGGGTGCGCCGTCCGCCTTCGAGGCGGATTTGTCCGGGCCGCTGGCACTGGTGCTGGGCGGCGAGGGTGGCGGCCTCAGGCGCCTCACTCGCGAGACGTGCGATTTGCTGGTCAGCCTGCCGATGAAGGGCAGCGTGGAAAGCCTGAATGTTTCCGTCGCCGCCGGGGCGCTGCTGTACCTGGCATTGTCAAAACGGTAGCAGATCCGGTATCCTGCACGGCTTCGCCCGGGCATGGTGTCCGAGCGATTCCCTGCTTCACTGCCAATGCCGGGCGGGAAGCTAAACCAATCCGAAGGGAGTCAATATGCGGCACTATGAAGTCGTGTTCCTGGTCCACCCTGACCAGAGCGAACAGGTCCCCGCCATGCTCGAACGCTACCGCGGCATGATCGAGGCCGACCAGGGTGTGATTCATCGCGAGGAAGACTGGGGTCGGCGCCAGCTCGCGTTCCCGATCCAGAAGGTCCACAAGGCCCACTATGTCCTGCTCAATATCGAGTGCAGCAAGGCTACGCTCGACGAGTTGACGGGCGCGTTCCGTTTCAATGACGCGGTACTGCGCCACCTGGTAATCGCCAGGGAAGAAGCCGTCACTGAGCCGTCGCCGATGGCCAAGTCGGAAGAAGAACGCGGCGAAGGGCGTTCCCGGCGCGACCGCGACGATGATGACAACGACGATGACGATGATGACGACGACGGAGACGGAGACAATGATTCCGGCTCCGCGCGCGGCAAGTCGTCAACGCACTAAGGAGTAGCAGGAACATGTCCAGATTTATTCGCCGGAGAAAGTTCTGCCGCTTCACGGCAGACAAGGTCGTTGAGATCGATTACAAGGATCTCGTCACCCTGAAGGCCTATGTGACGGAGACCGGGAAGATCGTCCCGAGCCGGATCACGGGGACCAATGCGTTTTATCAGCGCCAGCTCGCGGTTGCGGTCAAGCGTGCGCGTTTCCTGGCGCTGTTGCCATACACCGACCGTCACTGACGGTTGGGGTCTCGCCCAGGCCCTCTTTGCGGAAGGCCCTGGGGGTTGCCGTATGCTGGAATTCGCCCGCTGGATCACGGAACGCGACTATCGCGCCGCGTTGATGGCGGCCGGCCTGGTCCTGTTGCCGCTGCTCGCGCCGGCCAGTTGCGCGGTGCTGGCGTTGGTCGCATTGCAACGTGGCCCAGGCGCCGCATGGCGGACTGGCGCGATGGCTGCGGTCTTGCTGGCGCTGGTGGCGGGGCTCTCAGGGGCCCACCCGGTGGCCGGGGTGCTCTCGGCACTGACCATCTGGGCGCCCACGCTTGCGGTGGCGCAATTGCTGATCAGCACCGGCTCGCTGTCAGCCGCTGCCCGGTTGGCGGCGACCGGCGCGATCGTGCTCGCCGGCGCCTGGGCAGCGGTGGCGCCAGTACAGGGCGAGCCCTGGCTCAGCCTGGTGGCGGATATGGTAGGACCGCTGGCACAGCAGACCGGGGTGGATGCGGCCCTGCTGGCGGAACGGCTGCTGAGTTTGATACCGGGTGTGATCGCGGCTTCGCTGCTGGTGGTGTCGCTAATCGGGTTGTTTCTCGCCATGTGGCTGCATGCCGGCCTGGCGCAGCCCGGGGCGTTCGGCGAAGCGTTTCGGGAGTTGCAGTTCGGTCCGGTGGTCGGCGGCATCGGTGCATTGTCGATGATCGGTGCGGTGAGCACGGATTACCCGGTGGCCTGGGCGATTGCCTTGCCGGCCGGGGCTGCCCTGCTGCTGCAGGGTATTGCGATCATGCACGCCATGGTCCGGATCAAGGGGATGCACCGGGCCTGGCTGGCCGCCGGTTGGGCGACGCTGGTGATTTTGTCGCCATGGGCGATGATCGGTTTTGCCGTGTACGGGATGGCCGATACTGTAATGGATCTGCGGCGCAGGGCTGCAGGCAAGGTTTGATCACTTCAGCCCCGGGGCTTGGTTCCGGGGAATAAAGAGGACGAGGAAGATGGAAGTCATTCTGCTGGACAAGGTCGAGAACCTCGGGGGCGTTGGCGACAAGGTCAAGGTCAAGCCGGGCTATGCTCGTAACTACCTGTTGCCGCAAGGCAAGGCCACCCGCGCTACGGCCGAGAACATTGCCGAGTTCGAGGCACGGCGCAGCGAGCTCGAGGCCAAGGCCGCGGCTATCATCACTGACGCCCGGGCACGCGCCGAGAAGATCAGCGGGCTCAAGCTGGTCATCGCGGCGAAAGCAGGGTCCGAAGGCAAGCTGTTCGGTTCGATCGGTCCCGTGGATATTGCCGAGGCGGCCGAGGCGGCCGGCGTCACCATCGAGCGCAGCGAACTGCGGCTTGCGGACGGCCCCTTGCGTACCATCGGTGACTACGAGATCGAGGTGCATCTGCACGCCGAGGTGTCGGTGCCGATCACTGTAACGGTCGAAGCCGAAGAGTGACCGGCCGGGGCCGGGGTTGGGCGCTCGTGCGCTGTGCTAAGGTGACCAAAACCCCGCCACGAGCCAGGTAGGATCGCGTTGGCCGGCACTCCTGAATCCGCTTTTCCGGCGCACAGCCCGGAGGCACTGCGTGTTCCGCCTCATTCTGTCGAGGCGGAACAGTCCGTGCTGGGCGGGCTCATGCTCGACAATCCCACCTGGGACACCATCGCTGACGCAGTCTCGGCCGGCGATTTCTACCGGCGCGACCACAAGCTGATATTCACGGCCATTGGCGAACTTGCCGAGCGCGGCGAGCCCGCCGACGCCGTCACGGTTTCCGAGTTCCTCGAACGCAATGGCGACCTGGAGCACGCCGGTGGGCTTGCGTACCTTGGCCAGCTGGCGCGGGATACGCCGAGCGCCGCGAACATTGGCGCCTATGCCGCCATCGTGCGCGAGCGGGCCATGTTGCGCGAACTCATCCGGATTGGTGGCGAAATCGCTTCCAGCGCGTATCAGCCCGAGGGCCGTGACGCGGGCCAGCTGGTAGACGAAGCCGAGCGCCAGGTGTTCGAGATCGCGGAGCAGGGCAAGCGCCGCGGCGCCGGCTTCCAGCCGCTCAAGCGTATTCTCGGCAAGACCATCGACCGGCTTGACGAGCTACAGAAAAACCAGGGCGACGTCACCGGTCTCTCGACCGGATTCAAGGATTTCGACGGCATGACCGCCGGTCTGCACCCCGGTGACCTGGTCATCGTCGCCGGACGGCCATCCATGGGAAAAACCAGTTTTGCGATGAATATCGCGGAGCACGCGGCCATCGGGGCGGGCGCCTCGGTGGCGATTTTCAGCATGGAGATGTCCGCCGAGCAGTTGTCCTTCCGCATGATTTCGTCGTTGGGTCGCGTCAACCAGTCAAACCTGCGGCGCGGACGGTTTTCCGACGAGGACTGGAGCCGCATCAACTCCGCGGTCTCGGTGATGTCGAAGGCTAAAGTATTTATCGACGACACGCCGGCCCTGAATCCCACGGAACTGCGCGCGCGTTCGCGTCGGCTGAAGCGTGAGCACGGACTCGACCTGATCGTGGTCGATTACCTGCAGCTCATGCAGGTGCGCGGCACCGCGGAGAATCGCACCACGGAAATCTCCGAAATCTCGCGTTCGCTCAAGGCGCTGGCGCGCGAACTCGAGGTGCCGGTGATTACGCTTTCGCAGCTCAACCGCAGTGTCGAGCAGCGTACCGACAAGCGGCCCGTGATGTCGGACCTGCGTGAGTCGGGCGCGATTGAACAGGACGCTGACCTGATCGCGTTTATTTTCCGCGAGGAGGTCTACAACAAGGACACTCCGCGCAAGGGCATCGCGGACATCATTATTTCGAAGCAGCGCAACGGTCCCATCGGCGACGTGCAGCTCACCTTCCTCGGCGAGTACACGAAGTTCGAGAACTTCATGCCGGATGCTTATGGCAGCGGCCCATTCGGATGAGCGCCGCGTGACGCAGGCGGCCCGGGCGACGGTCGATACTGCGGCCTTACGGCATAATCTTCAGACCGTGCGTCGCCTGTCTCCGGGGGCGCGTGTCATGGCCGTCATCAAGGCCAATGCCTACGGCCACGGGCTGGTCGGCACGGCCCGTGCCTTGTGCACGGCGGACGCCTTTGCGGTCGCCCGGATCGAGGAAGCGGTCGCGTTGCGCGAGGCCGGCCTGGACAACGCCATCGTGTTGCTCGAAGGGGCGTTCGACGCGGCCCAGTTGCCATTGGCAGCGTCCCTGGGCCTTGAGCTGGTGGTGCATTCCGAGGAACAGCTGGCCATGCTGGAGGGTGCGCAACTCGCCCGCCCGATGGACGCCTGGCTGAAGTTCGACACCGGTATGAACCGGCTCGGTTTTCGGCCCGAGGACGCGCCCATCATCGCCGGCCGGCTGGCGGCCTGTCGGAATGTGGCGCCTGGCGTGCGCCTCATGACCCACCTGGCGTGCGCCGACGAACGGGATGCGACAGCCACCGATGCACAATTGCGCCGGTTCGCGGCAGCGCTCGGCGATTTGCCGGGCGAACGCAGTGTGGCAAATTCGGCCGGCCTGATGTGGCGTCGCGATACCCATGCCGACTGGGTACGACCGGGCATCATGCTCTACGGGGTATCGCCATTTGCTGACAAAATCGGGGCTGATTTTGGGCTGCAACCCGCCATGGAGCTCCTGAGCACCGTCATTGCACTGCGGACGGTCCGTCGCGGCGAGCGCGTGGGCTACGGCGGCGTGTGGACAGCCCGCGAGGGCAGCCGGGTTGCGATCGCGGCGATCGGTTACGGCGATGGCTATCCGCGCGGACTGGGGAGCGGTGCGCCCGTCCTTGTGCGCGGGCGGCGCGCGCCATTGGCCGGGCGCATTTCCATGGACATGATCGCGGTGGATGTCACGCTGATTCCCGAGGTCCGGGTGGGTGACGAAGTCACCTTGTGGGGACCGGATTTGCCCGTGGAGGAACTTGCCCGCAGTGCCGGCACGATTCCTTACGAATTGCTCTGCGGCGTTACCCAGCGGGTCGGCGTCACGATGGTCTGAATCTTTCGTCAGTCGAGTTGCAGCGGCCAACGCTGCGACAGAGACGACTGGTTCAGGTGGTGAAAAATCCCATTTTGACGCCGGCTACCTCGATCACGTCATTGTCGTTCAGCTGGCGCGTGCCCGTGCCCACCGACTCGCCGTTGACCATCGGGGGGGTGGCCTGCTGGCCGCGCTCGACCGTCACCATCGTGTAGCTGTCGCCGCGCCGGGTCACGGCAACCACCTGGGTGCCCGGGCGGCCGATGGTCGTAAGCGGTTTTTTCAATTCCATTTCGCGACCCGCGAAAGCACCCGTGAGGACCTGGAGTCGCGCGGGCGGGGACCCTTGGGAGGACGGTGCCGACGCCATGTTCGTCTCTTGCACGCCGTCCGGTTCGGCGTTGCCTTTCGGCAGGACCATGGTTTTCTCGAAATCTTCCTGGCCGTCATCGATGCCGGAGTCAACGAAACGCACCTGGTGATGTCCGATGGTGATGACGTCGCCGTTCGACAGGGCATGTTTCCTGATCAGCTTACCGTTGACGTAAGTGCCGTTGGTGCTGTTCAGGTCTTCGAGAAATGAGTCGTTGAGAATGTTGATGATCAGGGAGTGGTGGCCACTGACCGCGGGGTTGTCAATGCGAATGTCGTTGTCGGGCAGCCGCCCGATCGTATAGCGCTCCTTGCTGAGGTTGTACTCAGCGAGCGTCTGACCATCCCGGCTCAAGATCATCCGCGCCATGGGTATCCCGATCGTTATTCCAACCAACCTTTCAAACGGCCGACAAGGCCTCGCGCCTCGGCAAAGGATCGGACCACCTGGGCGAGGCAGACCGAAATGTTGTCCCGGCCGCCGTTGGCGTTGGCCAACTGTACCAGTTGTTCACCGCCGGTCTTAAGATTAGCACTAAAGGTGCTGATAGTTAAGTGAATATCTTCTTCTTCCACCATGTCTGACAAACCGTCGGAGCAAAGCAGGTAAATGTCGTCCGGCTTGACGGTCTCCTCCTGGATTTCAGCGTCGACGGTCGCTTCGACGCCAAGCGCCCGGGTGACGTAGTTTCGATTAGCGGAGCGCAACGCTTCTTCGTGGGAGAAAAAACCCCGGTCGACGAGCTCCTGCATCAGGGAATGGTCGAGGGTGAGCTGTTCGAAACGGTTTTTTCGCAGGCGGTAGACACGCGAATCGCCCACGTGCGCAATTGATACGCGGTTGTCATGGAACAGGCAGGCAGCAATGGTCGTCCCCATGCCCCGGCACTGGGGCTGGGTCTGGGCCGTCTGCCAGATGATTTTGTTGGCGCGGATGATGGCGTTGCGCAGTACGATGCTCTGGCGCATCAGGCCGCTGCTTTCGTCAATCGAGGTACGCGTCTCGCGCTGGACGCCGTTGCGCACCATGTCGACGACGGTCTTGATGGCCAGTTCCGCCGCGACCTCGCCGGCGTTGTAGCCGCCCATGCCATCGGCCAGCACGATCAGGCCGACATCCATGTCCGCGAGCACGGCATCTTCGTTATGTTCGCGCACCTGTCCCGTGTGCGTGAATTCGAAGTAGCGAATCTTGTCCTTCAGGCTCATTGGTTATTATTTCCGTCACCCGACCACGATCGCGGCGTGCGGGGATCGTGTCTTGGCTCGTCGTATTTACCGCGCGCAAAGTTTCGTGCCCCGAGTTTAAAGTACCCTGTCGGCAAAGCCGAGTGCGCCATCACAATATTGCGAATTCACCGGCGTGCTTGCCGCGGTCGCTTTGTCCTGTGTAACGTGCCGGGGTTTCGCCATTTTCGCGGAGTGCTCATGGCCAAGGCCAAGATGACGTATGTCTGCAACGAGTGCGGCGGCGCCAGCGCCAAGTGGGTCGGGCAATGTCCCGACTGCGGGCGCTGGAATACGTTGGAGGAGAGCCGCGCAGCCCCGCAGATCCGTGCCGTGGGTTGGGCGGGTGACGCACCGCGGATCATTGCTGAAGTCGAAGCCGAGGTCGAGCCCCGCTGGCCGACGGGCATCGGCGAACTGGATCGGGTACTGGGCGGTGGCCTGGTGCCGGGTTCCGCGACGTTGATCGGGGGCGACCCGGGCATCGGCAAGTCCACCTTGCTCCTGCAGGCGGCGGTACGGCTCGCGGGAGAGCTTCCGGCGCTTTACGTGACTGGCGAGGAATCCTTGCGGCAGGTCGGGATGCGCGCGCGGCGCATCGGCATGGAGGCGGGGGGGCTGCAGTTGCTTGCCGAGACCAATGTCGAGCGGATTCTCGCGCAGGCGGACGCAGTCAAGCCGCGCGTCATGGTCGTTGACTCGATCCAGACAATGCACAGCGATGCGTTGCAGTCTGCGCCGGGCGCCGTCGCCCAGTTGCGCGAAAGCTCCGCGCGCCTGGTGCGCTATGCCAAGCAAGGCGGCACGGCCGTGTTTCTCGTCGGTCACGTGACCAAGGATGGTGCGATCGCGGGTCCGCGCGTGCTCGAGCACATGGTGGATACCGTGTTGTATTTCGAAAGCGACGTCGGCAGCCGTTTCCGGATCATACGGGCGGTCAAAAACCGGTTCGGCGCCGCCAACGAGATTGGCGTGTTCGCCATGACCGAACACGGGCTGCGCGAGGTGCGGAACCCCTCCTCGATTTTCCTGTCCGGGCATGACGGTAGCGTATCGGGCAGCGCGATCATGGTGGCGCGGGAAGGCAGCCGGCCCTTGCTGGTGGAGGTCCAGGCGCTGGTCGACGAAACCCGCTCAGGCCATCCGCGGCGGGTCTCGGTAGGGCTGGACGCGAATCGCCTTGCGTTGCTGCTCGCGGTCATGCATCGCCATGCGGGCATCGTTATGTACGACCAGGACGTGTTCGTGAACGTCGTCGGCGGCGTGCGCATCGTCGAGACGGCGGCCGACCTGCCGGTGTTGCTGGCAGCCCTCGGCAGCCTGCGCGACCGGCCGCTTGTCGATGGCCTCGTGTCCTTTGGCGAGGTTGGCCTGGCCGGGGAAATTCGCCCGGTGCCCTACGGCGAGGAACGGTTGCGCGAGGCTGCGAAACACGGCTTCAGGCGCGCCATTGTGCCCGCCGCAAATGTGCCGCGGACGCCGCTGCAGGGCATCGAAGTGGTGGCGGTGAAGCGCCTCGGGGAAGCGCTCGAGGCGGCTTTCGGCTAGGCGAGGGGGGCGCCCGCGCGTGACGGCGGCGCCACCCGGACCGAGCGCACCGCGTTGTCGGTGGTGTGCACGATTTCCAGCAGGTAACCGGCGAGCTCCAGCGTGGTGCCGGCCTGGGGAATGGTCTCGAGTTGTTCCAGGATCAGGCCGTTCAAGGTCTTCGGGCCGCCGATCGGCAGCCGCCAGCCCATCATGCGGTTCAGTTCGCGCACATTAGCGGCGCCGCTGACCATGAAGCTGCCGTCCGCTTCCTGCTGTACCTCGCGGTAGACGTCGGCCGGGTCGGTGGTGAATTCGCCGACGATCTCTTCGAGAATATCGTCTAGCGTCACCAGGCCCTGGATATCCCCGTATTCGTCCACGACCAGCGCAAGTCGCCGCTTGGCCCGCTGGAAGTTGACCAGCTGCGTATGCAGCGGCGTGCCCTCCGGCACGAAGTAGGTCTCGAGCGTTTTCGCCGCCAGGTATTCGGGCGTCAGTTCGTCATCGGCCAGCGCGCTCATGACGCTGCGCAGGTGGAGAATGCCGACCACCTGGTCGAGGTCGCCGCGATAGACGGGCAGGCGGGTATGCTGGCTCTCCGTCAGCTGTTCCAGTAAGTCCTCCCAGTCGTCCTCGAGATCCAGCCCGTCGATCTCGTTGCGCGGCACCATGATGTCGTCCACGGTGACGTCCTGCAGTTCCAGCACGCTGATCAGCATGCGCTGGTGGCGTTTCGGGATCATCGTGCCCGCCTCGCTGACCACCGTGCGTAATTCTTCGTGCGACAAGCCGTGTCCTTGCACCAGCGCGGTCCGTATGCCGACCAGGCGCAGCACACCGTTCGCCATCAGGTTGACCAGCCAGACGATGGGGTAGGTCACTTTGAGCAGCGGGTAGTAAATCAGCGCGGCGGGTAGCGCGAGCCGTTCCGGGTACAGCGCGGCCACCGTTTTTGGCGCTACCTCGGCAAAAATCAGGATCACCAGCGTCAGCAGCCCGGCGCCAATCGCGATCGCGCCTTCGCCGCCGAGCCGCAGCGCAATGACGGTGACCAGCGAGGAGGCAAAAATATTGACGAAGTTGTTGCCCAGCAGGATCAAGCCGATCAGCCGGTCGGGCCGTTGCAGCAACGTTTCCGCGAGTCGTGCGGAGCGCTGACCCTGGCGCGCGCGGTGCCGCAGCCGGTAGCGGTTGATGCTCATCAGCGCCGTCTCCGTGCTGGAGAAGAACGCCGACAGCACGAGCAGCAGGCCGAGCAGCGAAAACAGCGTGCCTAGCGAAACATCATTCAATGCGGGTGTGTCCTCCTACCCCCACTGGCGCCCAAGCAGAAACTCCAGTACGAAGCGGCTGCCAAAATAGCTCAGCGCCAGCAGGCCATAGCCGGCCAGCACCCAGTGCACTGCCTGGCGGCCCCGCCAGCCCAGCCGGAAACGGCCGGTGAGCAAGACCGCAAACACACCCCATGCAACCAGCGAGAGCACGGTCTTATGGAGCAGGTGCTGGGCAAAGATGTCTTGCAGGAACATCAGGCCGCTGAACAGCGCCAGTGTCAGCAGGGAGAAACCCGCGATCAAGGCAGTGAACAGCGCGTTTTCGAGCGACTCCAGCGGGGGGAGGATTCGAGTCCAGGCCGTCAGCTGGCGTCGCCGCAGGGTGCGCTCGCGGAACAGGAACAGCACGGCCAGGGCGGCGCCCAGGCTGAGCAGACTGTAGGCGAGGATCGACAAGGACACGTGGGCGTGCAGACCCCAGTCCGGCGTGGCGCCGCGCGGCGTGACCGGGTCCGGCAGCAATGCGGCAAGTGCGGCGATGCCGGCGGTCGGCAGCAACACGGCGGCCAGACCGACAAAGCGCACCTTGAGCGCCACCAGCAGGGCGAAGAGTGCCACCAGCCAGGCGACCAGTGACAAGACGCCGCCGAGCGATAATTCGGGCCCGCCGCGTTCCGCGACCAGCCCGGCCAGCGACAAGGAGTGCAATGCCAGGCCGGCGGCCCCTACCAGCAGCGCCGGCCCTGCGCCCGTCACGCGGGTGCCGTCCGGCGTGACCGCCAATTGCTTGCGCAACAGCAGGAGTCCGGACACGAGGTAAAGAGTAAAAACGATAATCGGCATCATCAGGGGGCGCTCAGCGGCCAGGCAACAGGCGCATTCTGACACAGCGCTGCGGCAGTGTAGAAACGGGGAAACCCGAAGCCGGCCGCACCATGGGTATAATTCAGCCTCCAAGCCCCCGGATGCTCTTCCTGAAACCATGTTCGAGAACCTTACCGACCGTCTATCGCGCGCCGGCAACGCCCTCAAGGGGCGCGGCCGCATCACCGAGGACAATATCCGCGACACGCTGCGGCAGGTTCGCATGGCGTTGCTCGAGGCCGACGTCGCGCTGCCAGTGGTCAAGGAATTCATCGAGCGCACCCGCGTGCGCGCGCTGGGCGCCGAAGTCGCCAAGAGCCTGACGCCCGGCCAGGCCTTCATCAAGATCATCCACGATGAGCTCGTGCACACCATGGGGTCGGCCAACGAGACGCTGAACCTGCGCGCTCAGCCGCCCGCCATCGTCATGCTGGCGGGCCTGCAGGGAGCCGGCAAGACCACCACGGCGGCCAAGCTGGCGCGCCGCCTCGCCGAGCGCGAGGGGCGCAAGGTGATGCTGGTGAGCGCGGACATTTACCGGCCGGCAGCTATCCTGCAGCTCGAGCGACTGGCCAGCGAGGTGGGCGCGGCATTCTGTCCCAGCGATGCGGGCGAGGATCCGGTCGCGATTGCGCTCCGGGCCGTGGAGTCCGCGCGGCGCGAGCTGTGCGATGTGCTGATCATCGATACGGCCGGGCGACTGCATGTCGACGCCGACATGATGGCGGAGGCCAGTCGCATCCACGCTGCTGTCAGCCCGATCGAGACCTTGTTCGTGGTCGACAGCATGGCGGGCCAGGACGCCGTCAACGCGGCGCGCGCGTTTGGCGAGGCACTGGATCTCACCGGCGTAATCGTGACCAAGACGGACGGCGACGCCCGCGGCGGCGTGGCCTTGTCAGTGCGGCAGGTCACGGGCCAGCCAATCAAGTTCATCGGCGCCGGCGAGAAAACCACGGCACTGGAGCCGTTCCACCCTGAGCGCCTGGCCTCCCGCATTCTCGGCATGGGCGACGTAGTCTCGCTGGTGGAGGAAGTCGAGCACAAGGTGGATCGTGAGCAGGCCGACCGCTTGGCACGCAAGATTTCCAAGGGCCAGGGGTTCACTCTGCAGGACCTGCGCGACCAGATCCGCCAGATGCAACAGATGGGTGGCCTGGCCGGCTTGATGGACAAGCTGCCGGGTAACGCCATGCCCGGCAAGGTAGACCCGAAGACCGGCGAGCGCGAAATGCGCCGCCAGGCTGCGGTAATCGACTCGATGACGCCCAAGGAGCGGCGCCAGCCGGCGATCATCAACGGCTCGCGGAAACGGCGTATCGCGCAGGGCGCCGGGGTGCAGATCCAGGAGGTCAATCGCCTCCTGAAGCAGCACGCGCAGATGCAGAAGATGATGAAAAAATTCAGCAAGGGCGGCATGTCGAAGATGATGCGCGCCATGAAGGGACGCCTGCCGCCCGGTTTCGGTTGACCGTCGCGCACCCAGACTCTTCCCATTGTGTCAATTTCCAGTAGAATAACTGGTTTACTTGCGGCCGCCGGATGGTAGGACGCGACGTGGCGCGCGGGTGTTTCCGCTTGCCATGCCATGCACGAACGAGGAAGTTTTGACTCATGGTTACGATTCGTCTTACCCGGGGCGGCGCAAAGAAGCGGCCCTTCTACCATGTGGTGGTGACCGACAGCCGGAACCGGCGCGATGGCCGCTATATCGAGCGGCTCGGTTTTTTCAATCCGGTCGCGACCGGCAAGGAAGAAGTGCTCAGGCTGGATCTTGAGCGGGTGAACCACTGGATCGGTAATGGCGCGCAGCCTTCCGAACGGGTGGCGAGCCTGATCAAGCAGTCCCAGAAGCAGGCCGCCTGAGGCAACCTTGCGGCACGCCGTGGCGTGCCGGGAGGGACAGGATAGTGACCGGTCAGAGACGGGTCGTCCTCGGCAAGGTCGGCGGGCTTTACGGAGTCCGGGGGTGGGTCAAGCTCTGGTCGTTTACGGACCCGGCGGATAACCTGCTCGAGTACCCGGAACTGGAAATGTGCCGCCATGGGGCGTGGGAGGCCGTGCAGCTGGTCGAGGGCCGGCGGCAGGGTAAAACGCTGGTGGCGCGCTTCGAAGGCTATGCGGATCGCGATGCGGCGGCCATGCTGATCGGGGCCGAGCTCGCGGTGACACGGGAGCGCTTGCCGAAGACCGGCAGCGACGAGTTTTACTGGACCGACCTGGTCGGCCTCCAGGTGTTTACGACCGAGGGCGTGGCGCTCGGCCGGATCGATCACATGATGGCCACCGGGGCGAATGACGTCATGGTGGTCAAGGGCGACAGGGAACGGCTGCTGCCGTTTGTGCCCGGACAGTTTGTCAGCGAGGTGGACCTGGCCGGCGGGCGCATCGTCGTCGACTGGGACCCGGAATTCTGAGGACGGCGTCATGCACTTTGAAGTCGTGACGCTGTTTCCGGAGTTGGTCGCCCAGGTGGGCCGCTTCGGGGTAGTTGGCCGTGGCGTGGAGCGCGGGCTGCTGCGGTTGGAGACAACGGATCCGCGCGACTTCGCGGCGGATGCGCATCGCACGGTGGATGACCGGCCGTACGGCGGTGGGCCGGGAATGTTAATGAAGGTCGAACCCTTGCGCAGCGCTATTCGTGCCGCCAGGGCAAGACTGCCGGAGGGAAGCCGGACGATCTTCCTGTCGCCGCAGGGCCGGGTGTTCAGCCAGGCAGTGGCGCGGGAATATCGGCAGCTGCCCGGATTATTGCTCGTGGCAGGACGCTACGAGGGGATAGACGAACGGTTGTTGCGCATGGAGGCGGACGAGACGCTGACGGTCGGCGACTACGTGTTGAGCGGGGGCGAACTCCCGGCGATGCTGGTAGTGGACGCGGTGGCGAGGCTGGTGCCGGGAGTGCTCGGCGACGAGAATTCCTCGGCAGAGGACTCGTTCAGCGACGGGTTGCTGGATTGCCCGCATTACACCCGACCGGAAGTGGTCGAGGGATTGCGGGTTCCGTCGGTGCTGCTGTCGGGTGACCATGCGGCCATCCGGCGTTGGCGGCTGCAGCAGTCGCTGGGCAGGACATGGACGGTGCGGCCTGAATTGCTGGCCGAACGCGAGCTGAGCGCCGAGGAGCGGCAGCTGCTGGACGAATACATCGCCGAGCGGGCAACCGACGGTGCGGATTGAACTGACGAAAGCCTGGTGCGGGTGAGCGATATGAGCAACATCATCGAAGAATTGGACAAAGAGCAGATGCAGCGGGAATTTCCCGACTTTTCTCCCGGCGACACCATTGTCGTCCAGGTGAAAGTGAAGGAGGGCGCGCGCGAGCGTCTGCAGGCGTTCGAGGGCGTGGTCATCGCGCGGCGTAACCGCGGGCTGAACTCTGCGTTCACCGTGCGCAAGATGTCGCATGGCGAGGGCGTCGAGCGTGTGTTCCAGCTGTACAGTCCGTCGATCGCCGATATCAAGGTGAAGCGTCGCGGCGATGTGCGTCGGGCGAAGCTCTACTACCTGCGTGATCGGACCGGCAAGGCCGCACGGATCAAGGAAAAGGTCTAGATTCTTGCTCTGGCGGAGCCTGCGCGGCTTCTTCAGGGGCTTCTGGCGGGGCCTCGACGCCCTGCGTCGCACGGTGCACTTGTTCCTGATGCTGCTGGTGCTCGTGGCCCTGGTGGCTGTGATCGCCGCGCGTCCGGACAAGCTGCCCGATGCATTCGTGCTCATCGTGAGCCCGGAAGGCATGCTGGTTGAGCAGTATTCCGGCGATCCGGTGAGCCGCGCCTTTGATGCGGCTCGCGGGCTGCCGCGCACCCAGACGCTGGTCAGCGACCTGGTCGACGCCATCGACGAGGCCGCGGACGATCCGCGCGTCACGGCGATTCACCTCGAAGTCGACCTGCTGGTCGGCGGCAGTCTCGACAAGCTGGCCACCGTCGCGGCAGCGCTCGAGCGCTTCAGGGACGCGGGCAAGCCGGTCATCGGTTCGGCAGCGAACCTGCCGCTGGGCGCCTACTACCTGGCGGCGCATGCGGACGAGTTGTATCTCGAGCCGCTCGGCATCGTTCCACTGCAGGGCTTCGGCTTCTACCGCCACTATTTCCGGAGCGCGCTCGACAAGCTGTCGCTCGATTGGTACGTGTTCAGCGCCGGTGAAGCGAAGAGTTTTGCTGATCCCTACACGCGTGACGAGATGTCGGCGGCGGCGCGGGAAAATCTTGTGCCCATTGCAGACGGCATGTGGGCCGCCTGGCGTGAGGACGTGGCGCGAGTTCGCGGCCTCGAACCGGCGCTGCTGGACGACTACATCGATCGTTTCCTGCCGCGCCTCAAGGCGGCTGGGGGCGATACCGCCAGGACTGCGCTGGATGCCAGGTTGGTGGACGGCCTGCGCACCCTCGACGAGGTGGAGCAACGGTTGGCGGAAACCGGCGGGCGGGACCGCGACGGCAACTATGTCGGCGTGGATGCCGAGAACTACCTGGCCGCGGTCAATGCGAAGCGAGCGAAAGCGCGGGCGGGCAAGCATCCAAAACCGGCCGTGGCACTGATTGTCGCACGCGGCGATATTATGCCGGGCGAGCAGCCAGCCGGCATGATCGGTGACGAGACGCTACGCGAGTTGTTGCGTGAAGTGCTCGAAGATGACCAGCTGCGCGCGCTCGTGCTGCGCGTCGACAGCGGCGGCGGCAGCATGTTTGCCTCGGAAGCGATCATGCGTGAACTCGAATTGATCCGTGCGGCCGGCAAGCCGCTGGTCGTTTCCATGGGCGGCGTCGCGGCTTCTGGCGGCTACATGATCTCCATGGGGGCCGACGAAATATGGGCGCACCCGACCACGGTCACGGGCTCGATCGGCGTCGTCGGCATGTTCCCCAATTTCGGTCGTTTGCTGGAACGGCTGGGAATCAGCGTCGATGGTGTGGGCACGCATCGCTACAGTGGACAGTTGCGCCTCGATCGCGAGTTCAGCCCGGAAGTGATGGAGATCGTCGAGACGATTGTGGCTGGCGCGTACGATCGCTTCCTCGGCCAGGTCGCCGACGCCCGGGAGATGCCAATGGACGAGGTTCGCGACGTGGCGGAGGGGCGGATCTGGTTGGGCCAGGTGGCTCTCGAGGCCGGACTGGTCGATCGCCTCGGTACCCTGGATGAAGCGCTCGCATCGGCGGCCGACCGAGCGGGGCTGGGCGAGGACTTCGAGGTCATGCTGCTCGAGCCGGGACTCAGCTTCGGTGAGCAGATGATGGTGGAACTGCTTGGGGGTGCGGCGCGCGTGGGTTTCACGGCCTGGCCGCGTTCCATGCTGGAGCGCATGCCGGTGGAGGTGCGCACCCTGTTCACCGAGCTTGAGCGCATGGACGGCTTTGCCGACCCGCGCGGCATCTATTATCACTGCTTCTGCGACTAGCGGTGTCCGCCTAGGACCAGTCCAGTATGACCTTCCCGGACTGGCCCGATCCCATGGCGCTAAAACCCTCGAGATAGTCCGATGCACTGAAGCGGTGCGTGATGATCGGGCTGACGTCGAGCCCGCTTTGCAGCATGCTGGCCATTTTGTACCAGGTCTCAAACATCTCGCGGCCGTAGATGCCCTTGATGGTCAGGCCCTTGAAAATGACGTCGTTCCAGTCGATAGCGGTTTCCTCGGGCGGAATGCCCAGCAGCGCGACGCCGCCGCCGTGGTGCAGGGTGCGCAGCATGTCGCGGAATGCCTGCGGGTTGCCTGACATTTCCAGCCCGACGTCGAATCCCTCCTGCATTTCCAGTTCCTGCATGACGTCGTCAATCTTCTGGCGCGTGACATTGACGGTGCGCGTCGCGCCCATTTTTTTGGCCAGTTCCAGGCGATAGTCATTGATGTCCGTGACCACGATGTGGCGCGCGCCGACGTGCCTGGCAATCGCGGTCGCCATGATGCCGATCGGTCCCGCGCCGGTGATCAATACGTCCTCGCCGACCATGTCGAAGGACAGCGCGGTATGTACAGCATTGCCGAGCGGGTCGAGAATCGAGGCCACTTCGTCGCTGATCGCGTCCGGCAGCTTGAAGACATTGCTTGCTGGAATACACAGGTATTCTGCGAAGCAGCCCTGGCGATTGACGCCGACGCCGACCGTGTTGCGGCACAAGTGGCGGCGCCCGGCGCGGCAGTTGCGGCAGTGGCCGCAGGTGAGATGGCCTTCGCCCGAGACGCGATCGCCGGGCACGACGCCCTGTACTTCGCTGCCGACCGCTTCTACCTGGCCGACGAATTCGTGGCCGACAGCCATCGGTACCGGGATGGTTTTTGCCGCCCAGTCATCCCAGTTGTAGATGTGCATGTCCGTGCCGCAGATGGCCGTTTTACGAATGCGGATCAGGACGTCGTTCGGGCCGGCCTCGGGACGGCTGATCTCCTGCATCCAGATACCGGGCTCTGCCCTGGCCTTGACGAGCGCGCGCATGGTGTACTCCAGTTTTGTTGCGAGGGGCTGAGCGGCGTTATTCGCCGGCGGCAGGTTAGCGGATGACTCCCAGTTCCCGGCCCACTTTCGCGAACGCTGCGACGGCGCGCTCGAGGTGTTGGGTCGAATGGCCCGCGGACATCTGGGTACGAATACGGGCCTGGCCATGCGGCACCACGGGAAACGAGAAGCCGATCACGTAGACGCCTTCCTCGAGCAACCGGTCGGCCATGGCGCCGGCCAGGCGGGCATCCCCGAGCATGACCGGGATGATCGGGTGGGATCCCGGTTTCAAGTCAAAGCCAAGCGCGGTCATTTTTTCGCGGAAAAAATGCGTGTTGTCCCACAGCCTGCGACGCAGTTGGGTGCCGGATTCCAGCAGATCGAGCACCTTGATGGAGGTCGCAGCGATCACCGGGGCGATCGTGTTGGAGAACAGGTAAGGGCGGGAACGTTGCCGCAGCCACGCCACGATCGGGCCGCGCGCCGCCACAAACCCGCCCGAGGCGCCCCCGAGGGCCTTGCCGAGTGTGCCCGTGATGATGTCCACTCGTCCCAGTACGCCGTGCCGTTCGTGGGTGCCGCGCCCGGTAGCGCCGAGGAAGCCGGTGGCGTGGCAGTCGTCGATCATGACCAGCGCGTCGTAACGGTCGGCGAGATCGCAGATCCTGGCAAGCTCGGCGATCGTGCCGTCCATGGAGAACACGCCGTCGGTCGCGATGAGGCGCACACGCGCGTCCGCGGCCGCCTTGAGCTGCGTCTCGAGATCCTCCATATCGTTGTTGCGGTAGCGATATCGCTGCGCCTTGGAAAGTCGGATACCGTCGATGATCGATGCATGGTTCAGCTGGTCGCTGATGACGGCGTCCTGCTCGTCGAGCAGCGTTTCGAACAGTCCGCCGTTGGCATCGAAGCAGGATGGATAGAGAATCGTGTCTTCCGTGCCGAGAAAGGCGCTGATTCGTTTTTCGAGTTCCTTGTGCGGGGTTTGCGTGCCGCAGATGAAGCGCACCGACGCCATGCCGTAACCGTAGCGATCGAGTGCCTCGTGCGCCGCAACAATCAGCTCCGGGTGGTTCGCCAGCCCCAGGTAATTGTTGGCGCACAGGTTGATGACCTCGTGGCCGCCCTGCATGCTGATGGCGGCCTGTTGCGGTGAATCTATGACCCGCTCGGACTTGTAGAGTCCCTGTTCCTTGAGCGCATCGAGTTCGCTGGCGAGACGGTCTAGAAGGTCCTGGTTCATTGTGGCGTCCTGCTTTCCTGGAGCCCGGATTATAGCAACGCTGGGCGCCGCAACCGGCGTATGCTGCGGTAACATGGGGAAATGGAGGACGAAGGCATTCGGCTGGACCGGTGGCTGTGGGCGGCGCGCTTCTTCAAGACTCGCGCATTGGCGCAGCAGGCCATCGCTGGTGGCCACGTCCATCTGAATGGCCAGCGCGCCAAGCCGGCTCGCGCGGTGCGTCCCGGCGACCGGCTCGACATCACGCGCGGCGAGGAACGCTACGCGGTTCGCGTCGTTGCGCTGGCGGCGCGACGCCGCCCGGCCAGCGAGGCCCGCGAGCTGTACGCGGAGACCGAGGAGAGCCTGGCCGCCCGCCTGGCGGCGCAACAATTGCGCCGGGATACGGCCGGCAACCGGCCGCCGGCGGTCCGGCCTGACAAGCGTGACCGGCGTCGGCTGATCAGTTTTTCAAAGAGCTACGACGAGTAACTTGCAATGCAAGCGGAGTGTTTTATGAAGTGGTTTATTGGTGTCGCTGTCGCCGGCTTGTTAGCGCTCGGGACCGGCTTGCCGGCAGCGGCCGAGCCGCTGTCGGGGACCGGGCCGGCCGAATTACCGGCCGCCTTGCCAGGGATCGAGGCGGAACTGGTGGCTATGCACGGCGAGCCGCAACGCGAGCGTATCCACCGCGGCTTGCACCAGGTCGCCGGACTCTGGCGCGCGGATGATGGCGATGCGGAGGCTTTCGCAGCATTTGCACGCACCCATTTTGCCGCGGAAGGCGAGATCCTGGATGCAATGTTCGAGCGCTACGAATATTTGCTCGAGCGGCTCGACGGGCACTTGAATAAGCTGGTACAGGAATTCCGCCGCCATTCGGACCTGGACCATGGCCCGATACTGCCCTTCGATCGGCTGTTTGCCGGTTTCAATCCAGGGGCACACGCCAGCGAGGATATGTTCCGGAACCGGCTCGCGTTCGTCGTGCTGCTGAACTTTCCGTTGACTACGCTCGAGGAACGGCTGGCCGAGGGTGAGCAGTGGAGCCGCCGGCAGTGGGCCGAGGCCCGCCTCGCACAGCGGTTCGGGCGGCGCGTCCCGGCAGAAGTCAACCAGGCGATTTCGCGCGCCTCGGCCGAGGCCAACAGTTACATCGCCGAGTACAACATCTGGATGCATCACCTCGTGAATGACGAGAGTGAACGGTTGTTCCCGCCCGGTATGCGCCTCTTGTCGCACTGGAACCTGCGCGATGAGATCCGCGCCAGTTACGGACTCGATGACCCGGTGTTGGGACTTGCTCGCCAGCGCATGATCCAGCGGGTGATGGAACATATCGTGAAGCAGACGATCCCGGCCGCTGTAATCAATAATCCGCGCGTCGACTGGAATCCGTTCACCAACATGGTCGTGCCGGCAGCCGTCGGGGAAGACGGTGCGGCGATCCCGGCGGGTGCGCCAGTGGATGGTTCACCGGAAGCCGATGAGCGTTACCGGGTGCTGCTGGAAACGTGGCGGGCGGCGAGCAAGGCAGACCCGTATTCGCCCGCGGCGCCCACGCTGATCGCGCGCCGATTCGAAGAGAATCGCGAAATACCCGAAGCGCGCGTGGCAGCCATGTTCCGGGAAATATTGTCCTCGCCGCTCGTGCCGCGCGTGGCGCAGCTCATCGAGGCGCGCCTGGATCGGCCGCTGGAGCCATTTGACCTCTGGTACGCGGGTTTTCGCCCGGGCAGCCGCTATTCGGAAGCGGAACTCGACGCCATCGTTGCGGAGCGCTATCCAAGCGCAGAAGCCTTTGATGCGGACCTGCCGAACCTGCTGACCAAGCTGGGCTATGAACGCGAGCGCGCCGAGTACCTCGCGGACAATATTGTCGTCGAAGCCGCGCGCGGCTCGGGCCATGCCTGGGGCGCGGCGATGCGGACGGAGAAATCGCACCTGCGGACCCGCGTGGAGCCCGCCGGCATGAACTACAAGGGTTACAACATTGCGATCCACGAGCTCGGCCACAATGTCGAGCAGACGTTCTCGCTCAATGACGTCGATCACACGCTGCTCAGGGGCGTTCCCAATACGGCGTTTACCGAGGCGATCGCGTTTGTTTTCCAGGCTCGCGATCTTGAGTTGCTCGGGCTTGCGCAGCCGGATCCGGCCAACGAGGCGATCAAGACGCTGGGCGACTTCTGGGCGACCTTTGAAATGGCCGGCGTGTCGCTGGTCGACATGGGTGTCTGGCACTGGATGTATGCGAATCCAGAGGCGACACCGGCGGAGCTCAGGACCGCCACGCTGGAAATCGCCCGCGACGTGTGGAATCGCTACTATGCGCCGGTGTTCGGCATGCGCGACGTCGTGCTGCTGGGCATCTACTCGCACATGATCCAGTCGTACTTGTACCTGCCCGACTATCCGCTCGGCTTTTTGATTGCGAACCAGATCGAGGAACAGGTGCGCACGACCGGCGATGTTGCCGGGGAAGTCGAGAGAATGTCCCGCATCGGCAATATCAGTCCCGACCTGTGGATGATCGAGGCCACCGGCGGACCGGTCGGCGCCGGCGCGATGCTGGCCGCGACCGAACGCGCGCTGGAAGAACTCGAGTGAACTACGAAGGAGAGGATGCAATGCCAGTGGGCGAGGGCGCGCCGGCTCCGCTGTCCGAAACCGGCTCCGCACTGATTTTCCCCGGCGACGCTACGCCGGATACGGGCGTTGCCGAACACGTCAATGCGCGTTACCTGGCGGACGAGGCGCCGCTGGTGCGCCAGCTGGCGGACCTGGCCCGGGTCGACGCGGCGGGCGGAGCACAGATCCGCGACATCGCGACCCGGCTGGTTGAGTCAGTACGCAAGAACCGCCGCCGCGTCAGCGGGCTGGATGCTTTCCTGCAACAGTACGATCTGTCGAGCCAGGAAGGCGTGGTGCTGATGTGCCTTGCGGAGGCGTTGCTGCGGGTGCCGGATAAAGCCACGGCCGATCGCCTGATCTCCGACAAACTGTCATCAGCCGACTGGCGCAGCCACCTCGGCAGCAGCGATTCCACTTTTGTCAACGCGTCCACGTGGGGGCTGATGCTGACCGGCCGGATTATTCGGCCGGCAAGCCGCGACGTTGAACAGCCCACGAAATTCATGCAGCGGCTGGTCAGCCGGCTGGGCGAACCGGTAGTGCGGGGCGCGATGCGCCAGGCGATGCGCATCATGGGCCACCAGTTCGTCATGGGCCGGACGATTGGCGATGCATTGAAACGCGCATCCAGCGGCGAGAGCGCGGATTATCGTTTTTCCTTCGACATGCTCGGCGAAGCGGCGCTTACCGCGGCCGACAGCCAGCGTTACTTCGAGGCCTACCATGCGGGGATTCGCGCAATCGCTGCCGCGGACCGCAAGCCGGATTCCATTTTTGCCGCCGACAGTATTTCGGTGAAACTGTCGGCCCTGTTTCCGCGCTACGAGTTCGCCAAGCGTGAGCGGGTACTGGCGGAATTGACGCCGCGGATTCTCGAGCTGGCGATTGCCGCGCGCAAGGCGGGCGTCGGCCTGACCGTGGATGCCGAGGAAGCGGATCGCCTGCAGATCTCGCTGGAGTTGTTTGAGCGGGTGTTTCGCGACGAGGCGCTGGCCGCCTGGGATGGTTTTGGCCTGGCCGTGCAGTCCTACCTGTTGCGCGGCCTTGACGCCTGTCGCTGGATTGTGGCGTTGGCGGAAGAGACCGGTCGCTGCATTCCGGTCCGGCTGGTCAAGGGCGCCTACTGGGATGCTGAGATCAAGCGAGCGCAGGAAAACGGGCTGGACAACTACCCGGTCTTTACGCGCAAAGTGAATAGCGACGTCTCCTTCCTCGCCTGTGCCCGGGAACTGCTGGCCGCGAAAGGCCGCGTCTACGCCCAGTTTGCAACCCACAATGCCCGCAGCGTGGCGAGCATCATTCATTATGCCGGCGACTATCGGCAGTTCGAGTTTCAGCGCCTGCATGGCATGGGCGAAGAGCTCTATGCGGAAGTCATCGGCGAACGACATTTTGACTTGCCATGCCGTGTCTACGCGCCTGTTGGCAACCACGAGGACCTGTTGCCCTACCTCGTGCGCAGATTGCTCGAGAACGGCTCCAATACCTCGTTTGTCAACCGCATTGTCGACGAGGAAGCGCCAATCGAGGACATCATCGCGGACCCGGTCGCGCTGGTCGACAGTTTGGAAACCGTCTCGCATCCGCGTATTCCTCGCCCAGCGGACTTGTTTGGCGACGAGCGCCGTAATTCGCGTGGCGTGAATTTGGCGGATCCGGGCGAGCTGGCGCCGCTGGCCGTCGCTATGCAGGCAGCCCTGGCTCAGCCGCAACGGGCGGTGCCGATCGTTGGTGGCCGGCGCGAGAGCGGTGCGGTCCACCCGGTACGATCGCCCGCCGATCAAAGACGGACCCTGGGCGAGGCCGAGTGGGCCTCGCCGGAGCTCGCGGTGCGGGCGCTGGAAATCGCAGTGGCGGCGCAGCCACGCTGGAATGCGGTCGGTGCTGCCGCGCGCGCCGATTTGCTTGACCGTGCTGCGGACTTGTTCGAGGAACACGCGGCTGAGCTATTGGCGCTGTGTATTCGCGAGGGTGGCCGCACGTTGCCGGACT
This sequence comes from Gammaproteobacteria bacterium, assembly GCA_047921455.1. GTDB lineage: Bacteria > Pseudomonadota > Gammaproteobacteria > Steroidobacterales > XN24 > XN24. The sequence goes on along the minus strand of JBLRWC010000008.1, from coordinate 28,763 downwards.
CGGTCTCGGAGCTGCGCGAGGCAGTCGACTTCCTGCGCTATTACGCGGCGCATGCGCGGCGCGACTTCGCCGCGCCGCTGCGACTTCCCGGCCCGACCGGCGAGAGCAACGACTTGTCGTGGCATGGACGCGGGGTGTTTCTTTGCATTAGTCCGTGGAATTTCCCGCTGGCGATTTTCGCCGGCCAGGTGGCGGCGGCGCTGGTGACGGGCAATGCCGTGCTGGCCAAGCCGGCGGAGCAGACGCCGCTGGTGGCGGCCGCCGCCGTGCGGCTGTTCCACGCCGCCGGCATACCGGGCGACATCTTGCACCTGCTGCCCGGCAGCGGCCCGGCGCTGGGCGAGGTGTTGCTGCCGGATGCGCGGCTTGCCGGCGTGGCGTTCACGGGCTCCACCGAAGTGGCGCGGCTCATCAACCGGACGCTTGCGGCCCGCGACAGCGCGATCCCGACGCTGATTGCGGAAACCGGCGGCCAGAACGCCATGCTGGTGGACAGTTCCGCATTGCCCGAGCAGGTTGTGCTGGATACCGTGAAGTCCGCCTTCAATAGTGCCGGCCAACGCTGTTCAGCGCTGCGCGTGCTGTTCTTGCAGGAAGATATCGCCGATCGAACGCTGCGCCTTTTGCAGGGGTTCATGGACGAGCTGCAGGTCGGCGACCCGGGGCTTCTGTCCACCGACGTGGGTCCGGTGATTGATCGTGAGGCGCTCGAGACGCTGGTGGCGCACGCCGACCGGATGGAGCAGGAAGGGCGTGTCATCGCCCGATGCCGCCTGCCGGAGGCGGCCACCCATGGCACATTCATCGCGCCAATGGTCGTTCGCCTCGACAGCATCGCCCAGCTCGAGCGCGAGGTTTTCGGCCCGATCCTGCACGTGGTCCGTTACGCGGCGGAGGACCTCGACAAGGTCATCGCGGCGATCAATGCGACCGGATATGCTTTGACATTCGGCGTCCACAGCCGCATCGATGCGCGCGCGCGCGAGGTATTTGCCAAGATCAAGGCCGGCAACGTGTACGTGAACCGCAACATGGTCGGCGCGGTGGTCGGGGTGCAGCCGTTCGGCGGTTCCGGTTTGTCGGGCACGGGTCCCAAGGCCGGCGGGCCGGGCTACCTGCACCGGTTCATGACCGAGCGCACCCTGAGTATCAATACCTCGGCGGTCGGCGGTAACGCCAGCCTGCTGTCGCTGTCGGACGGTTGAGAGGCGCTGCCGCTGTGGCCATCAGTATTTTTGACCTCATCAAGATCGGCGTCGGGCCGTCCAGCTCTCACACCATGGGGCCGATGCTGGCCGCCCGGCAATTTCTGCTGGACGCGCGCGAGGCGGGAATATTCGGGCGCATCGAGCGTGTCGGCGTACAGTTGTATGGCTCGCTGGCGCTGACCGGCAAGGGCCACTGTACCGACCGCGCAATCCTGCTTGGACTCGAAGGTGAGATCCCGAGGACGCTGGTGCCGGCAACGGTCGAGGCGCGGCTCGCGCGGATTCGGGACGCGGGGCGCTTGCAGCTCCTCGGCGAGCGGGAGATTAGCTTCGACGAGCCGATGGACCTGTTGTTTCACCGTGAACAGGTTCTGCCGCGGCACACGAACGGCATGCGGTTCAGCGCGTTTGATGCAGCCGGCGAACAGCTGGCCAGTGAAACGTTCTATTCGCTTGGTGGCGGATTCATTGCGCGCGGCGACGAGGCCGATGCCCAGGCGGGCACGACGGTCGCGGTGCCGTTTCCGTTTGAAAACGCCGTCGAGTTGCTCGAGCAGTGCCGCCGTCACGATATGCGCGTCGACGAGTTGGTGCTGGCCAACGAGGCGGCCTGGCGTCCGGCGGCCGAGACCCGCGCGCAACTGCTCGAACTCTGGCAGGTGATGAAAGAGTGCGTCCGAGCCGGCTTCGAGGCCGAGGGCGTGTTGCCCGGCGTATTGAAAGTGCCGCGACGGGCGCCGCGCCTGTATCGTGAATTGTGCGGCGAGGGCGCGGCCGGCGACTTTATGGACTGGGTCAATGCTTACGCGCTGGCGGTCAACGAGGAAAATGCGGCCGGTGGGCGTATCGTCACGGCGCCCACCAACGGCGCGGCGGGAATTATCCCCGCGGTCTTGCACTACTACCGCCGTTTCGTCAGTGGCGCCGATGAGGATGGCACGGTTCGATTCCTGTTGACGGCCGGCGCGATCGCCATTCTCTACAAGAAAAACGCGTCGATTTCGGGTGCGGAAATGGGTTGCCAGGGCGAGGTCGGAGTGGCTTGCTCCATGGCGGCCGGCGGGTTGGTCGCCGCCATGGGCGGCAGCAATGCACAGGTCGAGAACGCTGCTGAAATCGGCATGGAACACAACCTTGGGCTCACTTGCGACCCCATCGCCGGGCTGGTGCAGATTCCGTGTATCGAGCGTAACGCCATGGGCGCGGTGAAAGCGGTGAATGCGGCGCGCATGGCCTTCCGCGGCGATGGTAGTCACAAGGTAAGCCTGGACCAGGTCATCGCGACCATGCGGCAGACGGGCCGCGATATGTCGACCAGCTACAAGGAAACTTCGCAGGGCGGCCTCGCGGTGAACGTGCCGGAATGTTGAGCAGTACGGTTGACGGGTCCGCGTCTGCAAAGGTATTTTGGTGCAATGCAAGATAATGCCTCTCCAGTGAGCACCGGCAGCCGCCCAGCCAGGCGCCCACAGACCATGGGCGAGGAACTCGCCAACAGTGTCAGCCATGGCGCGGGCTTCGTGGCGGCGGTGATCGCCACACCGTTCCTGCTGGCCGCGGCGGCGCGCAACGGCGGGCTGGCGGACGTGGTCGGGGCGGCGGTTTTTGTCGCCACCGTGATGCTGGCCTACCTTGCGTCGACGCTCTATCACGCCGCACCCTGGCCGCGCGTCAAGAGCATCCTGCGAACGGTCGACCACAGCGCCATCTTCCTGTTGATCGCGGGGACTTACACGCCGTTCACACTCGGCGTATTACGCGGCGGCTGGGGCTGGACATTATTTGGCCTGGTATGGACCGTGGCGTTGTTCGGGGTAGTGATGAAGGCATTCGGCGGCGTGCGCCTGCCGAAGCTCTCCATGGCGATTTACCTCGGCATGGGATGGCTGATCGTGGTCGCCATTGTGCCGCTGATGGAGCGTATGCCGGCCACGGGCCTCGCCTGGCTGGTCGCCGGGGGCCTGGCTTACACCGGCGGCGCGGTATTTTATGCGCTGGATCGTTTCCGCTATTGCCACTTCATATGGCACCTGTTTGTCCTTGCCGGCACGGTTTTTCATTTCGTAGCCGTCATGGGTTACGCCACACCGCGCTGATCGGCGCCAACGCGCCTGCGGCAATCCCTGTCGGTATCTCTCCTGATGCCCGCGAGCGCGGGGCCGTCCTAAGCTCGACTGTGTGCGCACCCAGGGACAGGACAGGAGTGCGGCCGGATGCCGGAACTCGTTTCAGCCACGGAGGGCGTTGCGTCTTTCCAGGGCTTTAAAACCCGCTTCAGGATCGTCGGCGAGAGTCGTTCGCGCCGGCCGCTGCTGTGTATCCATGGCGGACCCGGCTGGGGGCAGGATTACCTGCAGCCGCTCGAGGAGATGTCGACCACCGGGCGGCAGGTGGTCTTTTATGACCAGTTGGGCTGCGGCGGATTCGACCCGCCCAAGCCGGCGGTGGAATGGTCGCTGCAATTGTTTCTCGACGAACTCGACGCCGTGCGCCAAGCGAGCGGACTGGCACGCTGCCATATCCTCGGTCATGCCTGGGGCGGGGTGCTGGCGCTCGAATACGCGTTGCAGCAGCCGGCCGGTCTCGAGAGCCTCGTGCTCTCCAGCGCGGTCGCGAGCGTGCCGCAGTGGCGGCGGCAGCTTGCCGGGCTCGTGGCGGCCATGCCCGAGGAGGTCCGCACACCGCTTAAAAAGCATGCCGAAGCGGGTACCACGGCCAGCCCTGAATGTTGTTGCACCGTGGACGCCTTTCTGCGCCGGCATCTTTGCCGCATGAACCCGTGGCCTGATTGCCTGGCGCGCAGTCAGGAAAGCGCGCGCGCACATCCCGAAGCGCGCAACGCCATGTTCGGTCCTAACGAACTCGAGCCACGCGGGCGCCTGGAGGACTGGGACGTCATGTCGCGGCTCGCGGAAATCAGCTGCCCGACGCTCGTATTGTCGGGGCGCCATGACCTGGCCCCGCCACCGGCCGTCGCGCCGCTCTACCGGGGCATTCGCAGTTCGGAATGGGTCGTGTTCGAACAAAGTGCCCACGTGCCGCACCTCGAGGAGCCGCAGCGTTACCTGGAGGTGCTCGACGGCTTCCTGGAAAAGGTCGAAGGCGCCGAGCGCGGCCGTCGTTGAGAATGACTCAGGCCGGTCGCTTTTTCGGGTAGTCGAACCACGCGAAGCGGGCCTGCGCTGGATCGACGTCGGCCCAGCGGGCGACATCGAATTCCGCGGACAACATCCCGGCGGTGGGCATATTGTCGATCCTGAAATCGGCCAGCATATTGGCGAGGTCCGTCATGCCGGGATTGTGCCCGACCACCATCAGCGTGCCGACCGCAGGCGCGTTCCGGACGAACGACAAGATCGTCGCCGCGGAGGCATGGTATAGCTCGGCTTCGCTGCTGATGCGGTCCTCGCGATAGCCGAGTTCACGCGCCACTGCGCGGGCCGTGGTGATCGCGCGCAAGGCGCTGCTGGACATGATGAGGTCCGGCAATTCACCGCGCTGTGCGAGGCGCCGGCCCATTTCAGGCACATCGCGCAGGCCGCGTGGCGCGAGCGGGCGCTCGAAGTCATCGAGCCTGTGGTCGTCCCAATCCGACTTGCCGTGTCGCAGGAGGATCAGCCGCAACATGTGCTAGTCCGGCAACTCGATTTCGACCCGGCCGTTGTTGATCCGGACCGGGAAAGTCTGCACAGCGGCATAGGCGGGCGGCGTGAGCGCTCGGCCCGTGCGCAGGCAGAACCGTGCACCGTGCCGCGGACAGACGACCTGGTCGCCGACCACGGGCCCGCCGGCCAGCTCCGCGCCGTCGTGGGTGCAAACATCCTCGATTGCGTACAGCGTGCCGTCGATATTGAAAACCGCGGCGGTGAGGTCATCGGTTTCCAGCAGCGCGAAGCCGCCCGGTTCGATATCGCCTTCAGCTGTTACATCATGCCAGGCACTCATCAGAACATTCCCGTTTGTAGTCTCGCCGCTTCCGACATCATGTCACGATTCCACGGTGGGTCGAAAGTGAGCTCGACGCGCGCCTCACGAATGATCGGAATAATTTCGAGTTTGTCTTTCACATCCAGGACGAGCACCTCGCCCATGCCGCAGCCGGGCGCGGTCAGGGTCATGACGACCTCGACATCGCGCAAGCCGGCGTCCGGAGGCTGCAGCTTGCACTGGTAGATCAGGCCGAGATCCACGATGTTGATCGGAATCTCGGGGTCGAAGCAGGTGCGCAGCTGCTGCCAGACAAGGTCCTCGATGTCCTCGTCCGCTGCATCTTCGGCGAGTTCGGGGATTGCAACCGGTTCCTTGCCGAGTGCGTCGGCGTCTTCGCCGGCGATGCGGAACAGGTTGCCGTCCAGGTAGACGGTGAAACTGCCGCCAAGCGCCTGGGTAATGAGGCCGCGGGCGTTCTTGCGCAGAATGACCTGGTCGCCAGCCGGCACGATAATGGCCTTGGTATCACGCGCCAGGGTAACGGGTTCGCTGTCTTGTCCGTACATTGAAGCTCTCTACTCGGTGCTGACGGTGCCGCCCTCCTCGAGGGCGGAGTGTACCGTGTGCCAGCACAGGCTGGCGCACTTGACGCGGCTTGGATATTCGCGGACTCCGGCGAGGGCGGCCAGTTTGCCGATGGCGTCAATGTCCGCCTCTTCTGTCCCGGTAAGCATGCCGTGAATGCGCTCGAACAGCGTTTCCGCCTCGGCGCGCGTCCGCCCGCACAAGGTCTCGGTCATCAGTGAGGCGGAGGCGATCGAAATCGCACAGCCCGACCCTTCGAACGAGACATCTTCGATACGATCGTCGGCGTCGACCTTCAGGTAAACCTGCAACTTGTCGCCGCACAACGGGTTCAGTCCCTCGGCGTGACGGCAGGGGGGCGGGATCTTGCGGAAGTTTCGCGGCTTGCGGTTGTGATCGATGATCACGTCGCGATAGAGGTCGGCGAGATCCATCACGCAAACACCTCGCGCGCCTGGCGTAGCGCCGCGACCAGCCGGTCGATTTCCGCCTTCGTATTGTAGAACGCGAACGAGGCGCGAGCTGTGGCAGGCACACCGAAGTATTCCATGACCGGCATCGCGCAATGATGGCCGGTGCGGATCGCGACCCCGGCATGATCCACAATGGTGCCGATATCGTGCGGATGTACGCCCTCCAGCGAGAAGGAAATCACCGCCGCCTTGTGGGGCGCTGTGCCGATGATGCGCAGGCCTTCGACCGCCCCGAGGGCCGCTGTGCCGTATTCCAGCAATTCGTGTTCCCAGGCCGCAGCACGTTGGAAATCGAGGCGTTCAAGATAATCGACAGCGGCGCCCAGCCCGATCGCGCCGGCGATGTTGGGCGTACCTGCCTCGAATTTCCAGGGCAACTGGTTGTAGGTGGTTTTTTCGAAGCTGACCGCCAGGATCATGTCGCCGCCGCCCTGCCATGGCGGCATCGCCTTGAGCAGCTGCTCGCGGCCCCACAGTACGCCGATACCGGTGGGACCGAACATCTTGTGGCCGGAAAAGGCGTAAAAGTCGCAGTCGAGGCCCTGTACGTCGACGCGCATGTGGGGGACACCCTGGGCCCCGTCGACCAGGACCAGCGCGCCAGCGGAGCGAGCCAGCGCAACCAGTTCGGCGACGGGATTGATGGTGCCGAGTGCGTTCGAAACATGGCCGAATGCCAGCAGGCGGGTTTGCGGACCAATGAGTTCGCCCGCTGCCGCCATATCCAGTTCGCCCGTCGGCGTCATCGGGATGACCTTGAGGGTCGCGCCGGTCTGCTCGCAGAGCATCTGCCACGGCACGATATTGGCGTGGTGCTCCAGATGGGTGATGGCAATTTCGTCGCCCGGGCCGAGGTTGGCGCGCCCCCAGCTCTGCGCTACCAGGTTGATGGCCTCGGTAGTGCCGCGCGTGAAGATGACCTCCCGGCTGGACGCCGCGTTGATGAAACGGGCTATCTTTTCGCGCGCGCCCTCGAAAGCTGCGGTGGCGCGCTGGCTGAGCTGGTAGACGCCACGGTGCACATTGGCATGATCACGCCGGTAGTATTCCGCTATGGCCTCGATGACCTGTACCGGTCGTTGCGCGGAGGCGGCGCTGTCGAGAAAGGCGAGCGGCTGGTCATGCACCAGCTGGTGCAAGATGGGGAAATCCTGCCGCACGGCTTCCACGTCGAAGGCGTGGGGTGGGTCGGCAATTGCCCGGAGGCTTGCTTCGCTCATGTGAACTCCCTGATCCGATCGGCGTCGGGCAGGCGGCCGAGGACGAGCTGTTCGGCATGCCGCCGCACTGGGTCCAGCGTCATGCGGGTCAGCACTGTGTCGGCAAACGCGAATGTCAGCAAGCTCTTCGCGGTTTCCTCGTCGATGCCGCGCGAGCGCAGATAGAACAGCGCCGTGGCGTCGAGCTGCCCGGTGGTCGCGCCATGCGCACACTTGACGTCATCGGCATAAATTTCCAGCTCGGGCTTGGTGTCGACCTCGGCGTCCGGCGACAACAGCAGGTTGGCGTTGGACTGGGTCGCATCCGTACCGGCGGCGCCGACGTGGACGATCGCTTTGCCGTTGAACACGGCGCGGCTCTTGCCGGCCAGCACGCCCCGGTAGAGCTCGTCGCTGGTGGTGTGGGGCACGCTGTGATCGACACGCGTGTGGCTGTCGGTGTGCTGGCGGTCGCGGACCACGTACAGACCGTTCATTTCAACCTGCGCGCCCGGTCCGGCCAGGTCGATATCGAGGTCGAGCCGCGCGATGCGTGCGCCGACCGCGAGATTGTGGCTGACGAGCGTTGCGTCTCGCTCCAGCCGGGCAGCGAGGACACCAAGATGAAATGCCTGGCCGGCTTCTTCCTGCAGACGGTAATGCTCAATCCTTGCGCCCGGCGCCAGCGCGATTTCGGTGACCGCCAGGCTCAAAGCTTCCCCGTGCGCGGCGCCATAATGCTCGATGATGGTCGCGCGACTGTTCGCGCCGGCGCGCACCAGTACGCGCGGACACGCCAGCGCCGGGTGGTCATCGCTGCCCGCCAGGAACACGAGCCGGAGCGGCGCCTCGAGCGAGGTATTGTCCGGCAGATCGAGCAACACGCCGTCGGTGAAAAGCGCCGTGGCCAGCGCCGCGAAGCGGTGCCGGCCCGGATCGGCCACCTGGCCGAGCAACTCGCGGCAGGCCGGGTGATCGGCGGCAATGGCTTGCGCCAGTGGCTGGACGATCGCAGTGTCGGGCAGGCCGCGGGTTTCAACCAACCGGCCATTGATGAATACCAGCGCGGGGCAATCCAGTCCCGCAATCTCCGGGACGGTAAACGCCGGCGCAGCGTCGGCCGCGAAACTGCGCCGTATGACCATCCGTAACTCGGTATATTTCCAGTCTTCATCGCGCCGCCCGGGAAACCCGGCCGCGGCGAAGGCTGCCAGCCCGTCATCACGGCGCCGCGCGAGCCAATGCGGCCCCTCGGCGGCCGCGGCCGCCGTGTTGATCCAGTCGGGTAGCGCCGGCGCGGGCGCCGTACTCTGGGCGGTCGCTGCACTCATGCCGCGTCGGCTCCTTCGCGCAGCCAGTCGTAGCCGCGCTCCTCGAGCTCCAGGGCCAGTTCGCGACCGCCGGTGCGCACGATCCGGCCACCAGACAGCACATGGACGAAGTCCGGCACGATGTAATCGAGCAGGCGCTGGTAATGCGTCACGACGACCATCGAGCGTTCCGGCGAGCGCAGGCTGTTGACGCCGTTTGCCACGACCTTGAGGGCGTCGATGTCGAGTCCGGAATCGGTCTCATCGAGCACCGCGAGGGCGGGTTCGAGCACGGCCATCTGCAGGATCTCGTTGCGTTTCTTTTCACCGCCCGAAAAACCCTCGTTCACGCCGCGATTCAGGAAGCTGTCGTCCATCTGCATCAGCTTCATCTTGTCCTTGATGAGCGACAGGAACTCGAAAGCATCGAGTTCGCTCTCGCCGCGATGCTTGCGGATCGCGTTCAGCGATGCTTTCAGCAGGTAGACGTTATTGACCCCCGGAATTTCCACCGGGTACTGGAAGGCAAGGAACACGCCTTCCCGGGCACGCTCTTCGGGATCCAGTTCGAGCAGGTCGACACCGCGATAGGTCACTTCGCCGCCGGTGACCTCGAGGTCGGGACGACCCGCCAGCACACCCGCAAGCGTGCTTTTGCCGGAACCATTCGGGCCCATGATGGCATGTACTTCGCCGGGGCCGACCTCCAGGCTCAGTTCCTTGAGGATATCGGTGCCGCCCGCGCGGGCGCTGAGTTTATTGATGCTTAACATGAGGGTTTTCCTGTTTGCTCAGCCGACCGCGCCTTCAAGGCTGACGCTCAGCAGGTTCTGGGCTTCCACGGCGAATTCCATCGGCAGTTCACGAAACACGTCCTTGCAGAAGCCGTTGACGATCATGTTGACGGCGTCCTCTTCGGAGATGCCGCGCTGCCGGCAGTAGAACAACTGGTCCTCGCTGATCTTCGACGTGGTGGCCTCGTGCTCGACCACCGCGCTCGGATTGCGGATTTCCATGTAGGGGAAGGTATGTGCGCCACATTCGCTGCCCATCAACAGCGAGTCGCACTGCGTATGGTTTCTTGCGCCCGCGGCGCTCGGCAGGATTTTAACCAGGCCGCGATAAGCATTCTGGCCATGCCCGGCCGAAATGCCTTTCGAAACGATGGTGCTCCTCGTGTTGCGGCCGATGTGAATCATTTTTGTGCCGGTGTCGGCCTGCTGGTAATTGTTGGTCAATGCCACCGAGTAGAACTCGCCGACCGAGTTGTCACCGCTCAGGATGCAGCTCGGATACTTCCAGGTGATCGCTGAGCCGGTTTCGACCTGCGTCCAGGAAATCTTCGAATTGCGGCCACGGCAATCGCCGCGCTTGGTGACGAAGTTGTAGATACCGCCGACCCCGTTTTCATCGCCCGGGTACCAGTTCTGGACCGTCGAGTACTTGATCTCGGCATCGTCCAGTGCGACCAGTTCCACGACCGCCGCATGCAGCTGGTTTTCGTCACGCATCGGCGCCGTGCAGCCCTCCAGGTAGCTCACATGGCTGCCTTCCTCGGCAATGATCAGGGTGCGTTCGAACTGGCCGGTGTTCGCGGCATTGATGCGAAAATAGGTGGACAACTCCATCGGGCAGCGTACGCCGCGGGGCACGAACACAAAGGAACCATCAGTGAAAACCGCGGAGTTGAGCGCGGCAAAAAAATTGTCGCCCGCTGGCACGACGCTGCCGAGATATTGTTCAAGCAGTTCCGGATGGTCCCGCACGGCCTCGGAGAACGGACAGAAAATGACGCCGGCGTCATTGAGTTTTTTCTTGAAGGTGGTGGCGACCGAGACGCTGTCGAACACCGCATCGACGGCCACGCCGGCCAGGCGCGCCCGTTCATGCAAGGGGATACCCAGCTTTTCATAGGTTTCCAGCAATTTCGGATCGACCTCGTCGAGGCTCTTGGGCCCGTCCGTTTTCTTTTTCGGCGCCGAGTAATAAGAGATCGCCTGGTAGTCGATCGGCGCAATATTGACGTGCGCCCAGTTCGGCTTCGCCATCGTCAGCCAGTGCTCATAGGCCTTCAGCCGCCACTGCAACAGGAAATCGGGTTCCCCCTTTTTAAGGGAAATGGCGCGAATCACCGACTCGTCGAGCCCCGGCGGCACGGTGTCGGATTCAATGTCCGTGACGAAACCGTGCTTGTACTTGCGCGCTACAAGCTGTTCGACGTCTTGTTGTCCAGATGCCATCCTCTACTCCCCGCGGCCTCAGCCGCGCTCCAGTCGCGCGAATTTACCGGGCGACGACGCCAGGTTCTTCAAGTTCACATGCGGGCGGTGGCTGGCCTGCATATTGGCCAGCTCGGCGAGGCTGATCTCGTCGAGCGCACGGCGGATCGCTACGTTGATCCGCTGCCACGCATTCCCCACCAAGCACACTGATTCCAGTTCACAGCTGCCGTACTCGGTCGAGCATTCCGTCAGCGCCAGCGGTCCCTCGAGAGCGTCGATGACGTCGGCGGCGGTGATCTCCTCGGCCGAGCGCACCAGCACGTAGCCGCCCTGGGCGCCCCGGTGCGAAGTCACGAGGCCGGCGCGCGTCAGCAATTTCAGGATCTTGCTGACGGTCGCGCCCGGCAGCCCGGTTTGCTCGGCCACCTCAGTCGTGCTGTGGGGCCTCTCGCCAGCGCTGGCGAGGTAGGCCAGCACGCCGGTTCCGTAGTCAGTCAGGCGGCTCATTTTAAGCATTGGCGTCCCGGGCGGCGGCCCTTGTGTATGCAAAGCTTGCGTAATGGGGACCATTTTAGTCCTGATTGGCCTTCGGGCCAACCCCCCGGGGTCCGCGGCGGCCTGTCGGGCAGCGGGAAGCCGGGCTAGCTGTGTTAGCATTTGGACTATTAATACTGGTTCCGGCGGCCCCGCGGTCGCACGTGCCGGATAGCTGGAGGACGTTATGAATCTCAACGGATTGAACAAAATCGCGCGCGCCATGGTTGCGCCGGGGAAGGGCATTCTCGCCGCCGACGAGAGTCATCCGACCATCAAGAAACGGTTTGACCCCATCAAGGTCGAAAATACCGAACAGAACCGCAGGACTTACCGGGAGATGTTGTTCACGACGCCCGGGATCGAAGCCTGGATCGGCGGCGTCATCCTGTTCGACGAGACCCTGCGCCAGCAGAGCAAGGCCGGTGTGCCGTTCCCCGAACTATTGGCCGGGCGCGGCATCGTGCCGGGCATCAAGGTGGACGCCGGCGCCAAGCAGTTGGCTGGCTTTCCCGGCGAAACCGTCACCGAGGGCCTCGACGGCCTGCGCAAGCGGCTCGAGGAGTACCGCAGTCTCGGCGCCGCCTTTGCCAAGTGGCGGGCAGTGATCACCATCGGCGACGCCATGCCCAGCGCCTTTTGCGTCGCAGCCAACGCCCACGCGCTGGCTCGGTATGCGGCGCTTTGCCAGGAAGCCGACATCGTGCCGATTGTCGAACCCGAAGTGCTGATGGATGGCGATCATGACCTGGCGCGCTGCGAGGAAGTGACCGGTGCGGTGTTACTCGAGGTTTTTGCCGCGCTGGCACATCACCGCGTCGCACTGGAAGGCATTGTGCTCAAGCCGAACATGGTCGTGGCCGGACAAGACTGCGCGCAGCGTCCACGGGTCGAGGAAGTCGCGACCGCGACCGTGCGTTGCCTGCGCCGGCACGTGCCATCGGCCGTCCCCGGGATTGCTTTCCTCTCGGGTGGGCAGAGCGAAGAAGAGGCAACAGCGCATCTCAACGCCATGAATGCGCTGGGTCCGCAGCCTTGGGAATTGTCGTTTTCCTATGGCCGCGCCTTGCAGGCCTCCGCGCTCGAGGCCTGGGGCGGCGACAGCGCCCGGCTCGATGCTGGCGCGCAGGCTTTCGCGCACCGCGCGCGCATGAATCACCTGGCCCGCAGCGGCGAGTACCGTCCTGAGCTGGAAAGCGGAGCAAGCTGAGTGGACCAGGCCGGCATCGATCCGCCGGTCGCGACCGGTTGCCCGGGCGACGACAACATCATCGTGATTCGCGAGCTGGCTTATGCGCGCGGCCAGGCGAAGATTTTCGATGGCCTGGATATCGATATTCGCCGTGGCGGCGTGACCGCCATTATCGGCCCGAGCGGCACCGGCAAGACGACTTTGCTGCGCCTGGTCACCGGCCAGGAATTACCGGACCGCGGCAGCATCCTGTTTGATGGCGCCGAGGTCACCCGAATGAGCCGGCGACAATTGTTCAAGATGCGCAAGCGGGTCGGGATGCTGTTCCAGAACGGCGCGCTGCTGACCGATATCAATGTCTACGACAACGTGGCCTTTCCCTTGCGCGAACATACTCGCCTGCCCGAGCGTCTCATCCGCCACATTGTGCTTACCAAGCTGCATGCGGTCGGGTTGCGCGGCGCCGCGCCGATGATGCCGGCCCAGTTGTCGGGCGGCATGGCGCGTCGCGTCGCCCTGGCGCGCGCCATCGTGATGGACCCGGAAATCATTTATTACGATGAGCCTTTTGTAGGACTCGACCCGATCTCGATGGGCGTAGTGGTGCGCTTGATCAGGCGCATGAACGATACCCTCGGGCTCACCAGCGTGGTGGTCACCCATGACGTGGACGAAGTGTCGACTATCGCCGACTGCACCCACTTGTTGTCGGAGGGCAAGGTGGCTGCGTCAGGCACCCCGCAGGACCTGCGCGACCACCACTCGGAGACCGTCACCCAGTTCATGACCGGCATGGCTGACGGGCCAGTGCCGTTTCATTACCCGGCGCCGGATTACGGCAGCCAGCTCCTTTCCAGCGGCGGCAAGTAGGCAAGCCTCGGCATGGACAGGGAAACCTCCCACGGCTTTCGTCGCGTCGTGCTCGAAATCGGCTACTCCTTGCGCGGATTTTTCGGCACCTTCGGTGCGGGCCAGCTGTTCTTGCTGCGCATCCTCGTGAACATGCCGTATGCCCTGGCGCGGCCACGGCTGATCATCAGGCAGGTTTACGTCACGGGCGTGCAGTCGCTGGTGGTCATCATGCTGGCCGGGCTGTTCGTGGGCATGGTGCTCGCGCTGCAGGGCTACTTGACGCTGTCGCGTTTTGGCGCGGAGGACACCATCGGCATGGTCGCCGCGCTTGGCCTGGTGCGCGAACTCGGCCCCGTGGTGACCGCGCTGCTGTTTGCCGGGCGCGCCGGTACCGCGTTGTCTTCCGAAATTGGGCTCATGCGTGCGACCGACCAGTTGTCCGGCATGGAAATGATGGCCGTGGACCCGATCAAGCGCGTCGTGGTGCCACGGTTTCTCGGCGGCGTCATCGCGATGCCGATCCTCGCGGTCATTTTCAGCGCCATGGGTATTTTCGGCGCGTGGCTGGAGGGTGTGGTTATTCTTGGCGTCGACGAGGGCGCCTTCTGGTCACAGATGCAGGCCCAGGTCGATTTGCGCGAGGACGTCATGTCCGGGGTTATCAAGAGCTTTTTCTTCGGTATTGCAGCCAGCCTGCTGGCGGTTTTCGAGGGCTATAATTGTGTGCCCACGGCCGAAGGGGTAGGGCGCGCCACCACGCGCGCCGTGGTCCATACATCACTGACGGTCCTGGTCCTGAACTTCATGCTCACGGCCTGGCTGTTGGGAGGAAACTAGAGCATGCAGCAGACACGCGCTGTGGAACTCGGCACCGGTTTATTTGTCTTTATGGGGATACTGGCCCTTTTCTTCCTGACGACCCGGGTCACCAGTTTTGATTCCTACGCGGGCGACGCCGGTTACGAGTTGACCGCCCGGTTCGACCAGATCGGGACCTTGAAACCGCGCTCGCCGGTCTCTATATCAGGAGTACAGATCGGCCGGGTGACCACGATCGATTTCGACGTCGAGCGCCTCGAGGCGGTGGTGACGATGCGGATCGGCTCACAATACGATGGCATCCCGAATGATTCGGATGCCAGCATTCTGACTGCCGGCATTCTCGGTGGGCAGTACATCGGTCTCCAGCCGGGCGGTTCAGAGGAATCTTTCCGGGACGGCGACGAAATTTTATTTACACAGTCTGCAGTCGTGCTCGAGCAACTCATCAGCAAGTACTTGTTCGGACAGGCCGGGGGCGGAGATTAGGATATGAATGTGAAAATGATGCGTATGCGGCTGGCGGTGGCGACACTCGCGATCGGCGCCATGACCACAACAGCACTCGTGCATGCCGCGCCCCCCGAACGGAGCCCGGAACAAGTCATCAGGGACGCATCGAGCCTGACCATGGAGGCGGTCGAGGGCCGCCGCGATGAACTCAAGGCCAATCGCAATGAGTTGTTTGCGGTGGTCGACGAAATCCTGTTGCCGCGTTGGGACCGTCAGTACACGGGGCAGCTGGTGATGGGGCCGGCCTGGCGACGCGCCACGCCGGAGGAACGCGAGGCATTCATCACGGGTTTGTACCGGAAGCTGCTGGACAGCTACGGCGAGGGGATCCTGCAGTACGACGCCGACCAGCTGAAGATACTCGGCACCCGCGGCAACCTGGAAGAAGGTCCGGTCATGGTGGATTCCGAGGTACGCCTGGATGACGGCACGCCTGTTCCCATCAGCTATCGTTTGCGCATCCACGAGGGCAACTGGAAGGTCTACGACGTGGTTGTCGAAGGCATCTCCTACGTCCAGAACTATCGCAACCAGTACCAGAGCGAGTTCCGTTCCAAGGGCATCGACGGCGTGCTGGCGGACCTGGACGCTGAGGTCGGAGGCAACGGTTCTTGAGCCTGGATACCGGCCTCGTCGCGAAGGCTGAGCCCGGTCGATTCGACCTCGAGGACCATGGCGACGGCCACTTTTCCATCCGCGGTGATCTCAGTTTTACGACTGCGGTGACTGCGCTGGAGAAAAGCAAGGCCGTGTTCTCTGCCCATTCGATCATCGAGCTGGACCTGGCGGGCGTGGAGCGCGCCGACAGCGCGGGGCTGGCGCTGTTGCTGGAGTGGGTGAACTGGGCCCGCGGCAGCGCTCGGGAAATCAGTTTCCGGAACATTCCCGCCCAGATCATCTCCATTGCGCAGATCAGCGAGGTCGAAGATATGCTTCACCGGGCCGAGCGCTGGACTGGCGAATAGCCGGGGGCGACCACCAGGAATTTACTGGGGCCGGACCCATACAGAATCTCGCGCCGGGCGCTATGGTTCCTCGGGATAGTCTTCCCAGTCGTCACCCCAGTCTTCATCCTCGAAATCCAGGCTGACATCATCGTCGGGACGGCCCGGGCCTCGAATACTGTATTCGGAGCGCTGCCGATAGGCCTCGCGCACAAAAATATAGGAATCCGGTGCGCGCTCGATCATGTTGTCAAGCGGCAACAGCCGCCTGCGGGTGTCGATGATTTCCAATGCCACCAGCTTGTCACGCAAGCTGCGATTATCGTCCAGGCGATTCCAGACGATGTCCGTCTCGTAGCGTGCGTAGATGCCGACGCCACCGCGCACTGAACTCGGTCCGAGGAACGGCAACATGACGAACGGCCCGGACGGGATACCCCACTTGCCGAAGGTCTGATCGAAACTGGCACGGTCCTTTTGCAGGCCTGCGTCACCGGCAGGATCCCAGATACCGAGTAATCCCAGCGTCGAGTTGAGGACGAAGCGGCCGGTTTGCTTGCCGGCCTCCAGTACATCCCCTTGCAGCAGGTGATTCAGCGCCCAGAGCGGCGTACTGAGATTGTCGAACACGTTGGCAATGCCCCATTTTGCGGGCTGCGGCACGACCGTGTCGTAGCCACGAGCGATCGGCCTGAGCACCATGCGGTCAGCCGCCTGGTTGAACGCCCACACCTTGCGATTGAGGGGTTCAAAAGGATCATAGGTCTCCCTGGTATCTGGCTCCCGGGGCGTGGAGGCACAACCCGACAGCAGTGCCACGACCAGGGCGCCGATCACGAGCGCGTTCCGGCGGCTCTTCGCTACTAACGACGACATAGGTTTGTTTTCGCCTTTGTGCTCTTAGTTATTTTCCGGGCGCGGGCGGCTGGAGCGACGCTGCTGCTGGAGAAAGGGCTCCAATTCCGCGATACGGGCCTCAAACCGGGCGCGTTGCCAAGGCTGCAGACCCGGCTCGAGCAAGGCGAGGCGGAGTTTGTCCAGCGCCATGGGCAACTGCCCGGTCATCAGATGATACTCGGACAAGTAAAACAGCGCTTCTGCGGTCTCGCCCGCTGCATCCGCGGCGTTCGCGATCAGGCGCGCCTGGGGCGGGGTCGGCCGCACGGTGTTGAACAGGTCCAGCAAAACAGCGTGTGCTTGTTCGAAGTGCCGCGTCCGCAGCAGGGCCTCGGCGTGGCGCACGACCAGCGGCCGGTTGCGCGGGAACAGGCGCGCGGCGTTCTCAAACACCGCGAGGCCCTCGGTCGGCTGGCCGGCAAGGATGAGCGCCTCGCCCAGCGCGGAGTGGAAAACCACGGTCGCCTCGTCGTCGGCCCGCAGCTGATAGAAGATGTCGGCGGCTTCGGCATACCGGCCGGCACGCAGCAACGCGAGACCGTAGCCGTAGCGACTGGCCGGGGAGGCCTCGTCAGGTCCGTCGCCGAGCCGGCTCGAAAATCGCGCCAGTGCTTCGTCAGCCGAACGTGCATTGAGCACGTGGATGCGGGCGCGCATGAGGTCATAGGATGGACTCTCACGAATCTCGGCGACCTCGGTGCGCTCGGCGCGATCGCGGGTTTCGGCCACGCGTGTACTGGTCAGCGGGTGAGTCTGGAGAAATTCCGGCAGACGCGAACCGGGCATTGCGGCCTCGCGGGACAGGACTTCGAAAAATGACGGCATCCCCATCGGGTCAAAGCCGGCGCGGGCAAGATACTGCATGCCGACCCGGTCCGCCTCGTATTCGTTAGCGCGGGTGTAGTTGATCTGTTCCTGGATGGCGAGGCCCTGGGCGCTCATGATCGCGGCAGGGATGGCGTCGCCGCTGGCGCCAAGCATGATGGCGGCGATGACGGCCGCGGTGGCGAGGATGCTGGTGCGGCCAGTGCCCGCAATACGGCGCGCGATATGTTTCTGGGTGACGTGGGCGACTTCGTGCGCGAGTACGCCCGCCAATTCGCTCTCGCTGCGCGTGGCGGTGATCAAGCCGCTGTTGATGCCGACATAGCCGCCAGGCAAGGCGAATGCGTTGATGGCGTCATCGTTGATGACGAAAAACTCGAAACGAAGCTCGCCCTCGTGCGCGTGGGACGCAACCCGCTGGCCAAGCACCGTAACGTATTCGGCGATCTCGGGGTCTTCCAGCACGCTGCCTTGTTCGCGCAGTTGACGCAGCACCGATCGCCCGATGGATTCAGCCTGGCTACGGGTGAACACCGTGTCCGCTGCGCTGCCGATATCCGGCAGGTCGCGGTGCGGATCCGCACCGGCCACGGCCGTCAGCAGGCAGGCAGCCAGGGTGATTAAAAGACGGTTAAGCATGCACTGTTCCGAGGCTAGCGTTTCATTGGCCCTCAGGCTAAGACAGCGTCCAGCCCCTGCCGGTTCCCTGTCTAAAGAGACTCCGAGGCATAGTCCGCCAGGCGTGAGCGCTCACCGCGCAGCAAGGTGACATGACCGGAATGCGGCCAGCCGCGGAAACGATTTACTACGTAGGTCAGACCCGAGGTTGTTTCCGTCAGGTAAGGCGTATCGATCTGCGAGATATTCCCCAGGCAGATCATCTTGGTGCCTGGCCCGGCCCGGGTGATCAGGGCCTTCATCTGCTTGGGGGTCAGGTTCTGCGCCTCGTCGATGATGATGAATCGATTCAGGAAAGTGCGCCCCCGCATGAAATTCAGCGAACGAATCTTTATTCGGCTGCGCAACACGTCGTTAGTGGCAGCCCGGCCCCAATGACCGCCTTCCTCGGTCTGGGTGAGCACTTCCAGGTTGTCCATCAGCGCACCCATCCACGGTTCCATCTTCTCTTCTTCGGTGCCGGGCAAAAAACCGATGTCCTCCCCCAGCGGCACCGTCACCCGGGTCATGATGATTTCCCGGAAACGGCCGTTGTCCAGGGTCTGGGCCAGGGCGGCCGCCAGTGTCAGCAGGGTCTTGCCCGTGCCAGCCGGGCCAAGAATCGTCACGAAGTCCACGTCTTCGGACATCAGCAGGTTGAGTGCGAAGTTCTGCTCACGATTGCGCGCCGTGATCCCCCACACGTTGTTGCGGCCACGGTAACTGGTCGCCAGTTCGATGACCGCGCTGTCGCCGTCCAGTTCCCGCACCAGCGCCTCGAAGTCGTTGTCGCCGCCAAGGTAGAGAAACTGGTTGACCTGCCAGTTCTTCACGCGCTCCCCGGTCACGCGGTAGAAGGTACGACCGGACTCCTGCCACGAGTCCATCGCCTGGCTGTGCGATTCCCAGAAGTCCGGCGCGAGCGCCTCGGCACCCGAATACAGCAGGTCCAGGTCTTCCAGCGTGCGGTCGCTGTAGTAATCCTCGGCATGCACGCCGAGGATCGTCGCCTTGATGCGCAGGTTGATGTCCTTCGACACCAGCGTGACCCGGGCGTCCGGGTGCGTTTCCTGCAACATCAGGCAATTTTCGAGGATGGAGTTGTCGGCCCGCGTGCCGGGCAGCGTATCGGGCAGCAGCGGCTGGTTCGGGCGGGTCTGGAAAAACAGGCGGCCCGGCCGGTCGTTGCCCGGGCCATTGAGGCGATGTTCGCCCGGGATCTCTATGCCGTGGTCGATGTGCTGCTTGTCGGCGCCGTTGATCATCTCGTCGATGAAGCGGCTGACCTGGCGGACGTTTCGCGCCGCCTCCGACATGCCTTTTTTGCCGGCGTCCAGCTCCTCGAGCACTACCATGGGGAGGTGAATGTCGTGCTCGTCAAAGCGGAACAGCGCGGCGGGATCGTGCATCAGCACGTTGGTGTCCAGCACGAATACGCGGCGCAATTCTTCCGTGTTACTCAACGGGCCTCCTGCCGTGGCCGGCGGGTTGTCATCGGGCTCGAGAAGCTGGCGCTTTCAGAGCGCCTTGACGGCGTCGAGGACTGTTTCGACGTGGCCCGGCACCTTGACCTTGCGCCACTCCTCTCGCAACACGCCTTTTTCATCGATCAGGAAAGTGCTGCGCTCCACGCCCATGACCTTGCGGCCGTACATGTTCTTCTCACGCATCACGTTGAACATCGTGCACAGTTCCTGCTCCGTGTCCGCAATCAGCTCGAACGGGAACTCGTACTTGGCCTTGAATTTCTCGTGCGAGGCGATACTGTCACGCGATACCCCGACGATTTCGGCGCCGGCGTCCTGGAATGCCTGGTAATGGTCACGGAATCCCTGGCCCTCGGTGGTGCAACCGGGGGTATCGTCCTTCGGATAGAAGAACAGCACCAGCTTGCGGCCTTTGAAATCGGCTGGCCGGAGCACTTTGTCGCTCGTGGCGGGCAGCTTGAATGCGGGAATTTTCTTGCCGAGCGTGGCGGTGGACATTATTAATTCCTCCTTGCGGACCGTGGCCGGTCAGCCTTTTACCGGCTCCATGATGGCATCGAGGTTCATGTGGTCGCAAAAATCCATGAACTCGTCGCGCAGGGCCGAGATTTGCAGGTTGCCGGGGATATTGACGGTGATTTGCACCGAGAACATCGGTGCTCCCGTGTGTGCAGCCGAGTAGCTGCGCGTCGCCATTTCAGCGATATCGATCTCGCGGCTCGCAAAAAAGCTCGCCAGGTGGAACACGATGCCCGGCTGGTCCAGGCAGACCACGTCGATGGCGTAGGGCAGCATGTCGGACCGTGGTTCGCGCTCTTCGGTGCGGCGCATGGAGAGCGAAAGCCCCGACTGTTCTTCGACTTTTTTCAATTCCGACTCGAGCCGCGCCAGGGTGTGCCAGCTGCCGCTGACCAGCAGCAGCATCGCGAACTCTGAGCCGAGGGCAATCATGCGGCTGTCGAGGATATTGCCGCCACAATCAAGCACGGCGCGCGTGAGGTCATGCACGACCCCGGAACGATCGCCGCCGACCGCGGAGATCACCACGAGTTGTTTCAAAGGTTGTTGTCCAGACACGGGGGTAGGGCACGGGCAATTAACATGCCGGGCAGTGTACTCGGAACGACGCCAGCTGCGAAAGCGGCATGGTCGGCCGACCCCGGGTGCGCTTGCCGCACCCCGGGCCGCCCGATACCATGAGAAGTTGAATTGAATGCGCAAATGCGCCGGGAGACGACCGATGTTCGGCGGCAGCACTGTGGCCCTGGTCACGCCGATGCACGAAGACGGCTCCCTCGATCTCGAGGCGCTGGGGCGTCTCGTGGAGTTCCATGTCGAGGCGGGCACCGATGCGATCGTGGTTTCCGGGACCACCGGAGAATCCCCGTGCCTGTCACTCGACGAGTTGAACACCCTGGTGCGGGCGGCCGTCGAGGCCGCGGCGGGCCGGATCACCATCATCGGCGGCAGCGGCAGCAATTCCACCGCCCGCGCGATCGAGTTGACCGGGATTGTCCAGCAGGCCGGCGCGGCCGCGGCACTGGTGGTGACCCCCTATTACAACAAGCCGACCCAGCAGGGGCTTTACCTGCATTACCAGGCGGTGGCGCGGGTCGGGCTGCCAGTGATTCTTTACAATGTGCCGGGCAGGACCGCCTGTGACCTGTTGCCGGAGACCGTCGCCCGCCTGGCGAAAGTGCCCGGAATCGTGGCAGTCAAGGAGGCTGTGCCCGGCACCGAACGGGTGCGTCGATTCAGGGAACTCCTGGGCGACGAGCTGACTCTGTTAAGTGGCGACGATGCCACGGCGATGGATTTTCTGCTGGCGGGCGGAGATGGCTTTATCAGCGTCACGGCCAACGTGGCGCCGCGCCTGATGCACGGGCTTTGCGAGGCCGCGCTGCACGGTGAGCCACGCAAGGCGGGCGCCCTGAACGACCGGCTCGAGGGCCTGCATCGCGCATTATTCGTCGAACCGAACCCAATCCCTGTAAAATGGGCGGTTATGAAGATGGGACTCATCCAGGCCGGGCTTCGGCTGCCGTTGACGCAGCTCGAAGACCGCCATCATGACGAGGTACGTGCCGCAATGGCCCGCGCCGGAGTGGAATACATATCTTGATTTCCCCGATTCGAGGCTGCGGCCTCTTGTTACTCGCATTCGCCCTCGGTGGTTGCGCAACGCAGTCTGCGTGCGTGCCTGGTCCATTCGTGGACGCGCAGGCCACGCCGCCGCTGCTCATCCCGGACGGCCTCGATGCCCCGGATCGGCGCAACGCGTTGCGCATTCCAGGCGCCGCCACTGCTGGCCGGCTTTCGAGCGACCCCGATCGATGTGTCATCGAGCCGCCGCGTTTTTATGCAGAGGCGGGCGAGCCCAATCCCGAGGGGCTGCCCGTGCGGCCGAGCTCTGTCGCCGCGGGCCAGGCGTCGGCGCCGATGCCCGGCGCGACTCGCGTCACGCGCGAAGTGACGGCGTTCCTGAGCGAGTGGGCCAGCGCCTGGAGCCGCCGCGATGCCGAAAACTGGCTGCGCTATTACGCGGCCGACTACGCGCCGACCGGGTATGCGGATGCCGATGCATGGCGCACCGAGCAGCGTGAACGCTTCCAGGTCCCGGCTGTCACTCGGATCGATCCCAACAGCGTCGGCGTCGAGCCACAGCCCGACGGCAGCGCCCGGGTGCGCTTTGTCCAGCACTTCGGTGAGGAGCCGGACGTGCGCAGCGTGGTCAAGGAAATGGTGCTGGTTCCTCGCACTCGTGGCAGCGCCGCCTGGCGAATCGTGGCAGAGCGCATCGTCGAGGTTCTCTAGTTCATTGAACCCCACCGCCGGGTAGGGTACATTTCTCGCCCCTCGACGCGTCGGGGTCCGGAGGGAGAGGTGGCCGAGCGGTCGAAGGCGCTTGCTTGGAAAGCAAGTTTAGGGTAACCCCCTAACGCGGGTTCGAATCCCGCCCTCTCCGCCACAACAAAGGGGGGCGTTCCCGCAGGGAACGCCCCCCTTTGTTGTGGCGGACTGCCGTCGGAGTCGAACCCGCGTTAGTAATACAGCCCGGGTTCGAGCCGCGGCCGGCATCGCCGGGCGAGGCGTCGGCCCGGACGGGCCGACCCATCCCGCCTCATGTTGTGGCGGACTGCCGTCGGAGTCGAACCCGCGTTAGTAATACAGCCCGGGTTCGAGCCGCGGCCGGCATCGCCGGGCGAGGCGTCGGCCCGGACGGGCCGACCCATCCCGCCCTCATCCCCAAATCCTGTCCCGTGCCTCACCGGGTTCCTCCCCGCGTGCCGTGCTCCGCGCCGCTGGCGACAACTCTGGTCACTTCCCGGCCACGGAACTCGCCCGCTCCGCGCGCAGCGCAACTGGCACGTCCCGCTCGAGGCATGCCGGGGGGATCTTGCTGAAATCTCCGAAGGGGAATATAAGAGCTGATCCACACCTACGACCCGAACGGCCAAGTGGAGCAGACGGTGGATGGGCTCTCGCGCACCACGGTCTATGAATACGACACCCACGGTCGGCTGGGTTAGTGGCTGACCGATGGTCGCCGGCAGTGGCGCCAGCTTGGCATCCACACGGTGCCGATGGCGTTGTGGCAAAGTGAGGATCAAGGGCCGGTCAACGGTTCCCTGTACACCTTTGCCGAACATCCGCCGGTCCGCCCCTTCCTTTTTCCAGGAAGGGGCAAGCAAGCACCGGTCAAGAAGTACACAGTGCGCGAACGTTACGGCCCGGCCACTACGGCCTCCAGCAGGTCCAGATGCTGCTCGATTGCCGACCTGTACAGGTAAAACCGCAGGTAGCCCTCACGCTCGCGAGTTCCCAACCCTACCCACGAGACCATGGATACCGGACCCTGCTCCATCATCGCTTGAAATTCCGAAGACAACCGCGTCATTTGGAACGCACCGCTGGATTCCAACAGGAACGTACACAGCGACGCTGTGCATTGAATATCGTTGCCGCTGGACCGCACACTGGATGCAACCCCGCGCGCGGCTGCGATTTCCGATATTGCGGCTTCAATCGACACAGAAGCGTCGAGATCCAGGCCAGTCTCTTTGGTTTCTTCGTCAAGAATGAACTGGAGCAGGTCGTGGTGGCGATTGACATCCACGCCACGAGTCACCGAATACAGCAGGACTTCGAGGGATGCCTCCCCCACTGGTGCCGAGTCGCCCGAAGTTGGGCGGGGGTCCTCGGATTCGCGCGTTCGATTCGGCTCGACGGGGGCTGCAGGGTTCTGCAGAGTCACTTCAAGCGGCGGGGGAGAATCCATCGCCGGGAGTACGTCTGCACGTTGAATAGCGTCTGATTTCCGTGAAGATGCTCCGACTTGAGTAGTTTGCTGTGCATCTGCGGAACGGTTCACTAACGGCTGTCGTTGCGGAGAGTCCGGTGTCGTGGTTTGGAGGTGCTTGAGATAGATCCCGTATACGCCCAGCGATATCGCCGATGCAGCGATGATCCAAAGGACTATAGGCCAGCGAGATCCCATCAATGTGGATCCCAAGACCCGCCTCCGCCACCACAGACCTGAAACATGAAGCAAGAAGGGATGCTCCAGTTGCCCGAGCCACTGGACAAACCATGTTGCCCGGACCAGTCGTGAAACGGCATATGTGGCACGGGAGTAGTGATTATCGTCTGTCCCCCGGTATCAAATTCCCCTTCCCAGACGACGTCACCCTCTTCATTCATCCAGGCAGCAAAGTGCTTCCACCCTCCGTCTGCCGTAGATTTTTAATTCCAAAAACTAGCGTAACCCAGCGAATTCCCCTCTGCAATGAAACCATTCATGTCGTCGCTTGCCAGCGTATGTGAGCAACATAAAAAGGTCAGGCCAAACATCAACATGACTCGTTGCATGGTTTTAATGTTCATGTGCAACTCCTATCGTTTTTAGTTGCAAGCGACTCCCCACGCATAATACATACCGTATATGGGCGCAGTTATCCATATATAGGCGGCGGGTGATGAGGGCGACTCTTTTGACGTTGCCGCTATCGACGAGGCGCTCGTAGTGCCCGCGGATCATCGGATGTGGTGGGTGGCGACGATGGTGGCCATGTAGATAGTGGCCATGTAGAGGGCGCGACGTACCTTGGCGCGGCCGCCCTGGATGCGCCGTCGCCCGCGCATCTGGCCGGAGTCGCGGGCCACCGGGGCGACGCCCACCAGCGCGCCGATCTGGCGGCGGGAGGTGGCCGAGCTCAGGCAGATCCGCGATCATCGTGACGCTCGCCACGGGACCGAAACAGCTAGTGGAGCGCAGCAGCTGATCGAGGGCGGCAAAGTGCACTTTGACGTTTGACCGTACCCCTTGAACCGAGCCAGCCCTGATGTGGGAAATTGAGCATATTGAAGGTCACCCCGATCCAATTTAGCGGGCCATGTCGCAGGACGTCTCACGATCAAGCTAAGGCGACACCCAGTGTTGCGCACGGGTGTCGCTGACATTTCCTGTCTTGCCTGACACGCTGGCCTTCCCAACGGGGAGGCGGCGCGATGGCGAACAAGCTCGATCTGGAGGCTCGTATGACGATCAAGGCGCTGGCCGAGCGCGGTCAGAGTAACCGCGCCATTGCCCGACTGCTGGGAGTTCACGAGAATGCCGTCCGTTACCACCGTCGCCGGCTGGCGAGCGACGCGACCGACGGCCGCGCCCGCCAGACCCACCTGGCGGCGGACTTTGATGAGCGTGATCGCCGTGCATCCACGCCGCACGCCCGAGCGCATCCTGATCGACCCGGCCCACTACGACGGCCCCAGTACCGAGCGGGTCATCGCGCCGATGCCGCCCTGGCGGAGGTGGCCCGATGAACCGCAAGGCCACACCACGCGTCGATCTCGACGTCACCCGCCAAGCGCCTCGAGCGCCTCGGCATGGTCAACGCCGCCGAGCGCATCGAGGGCCTCAGCGACGCGGTCAAGAACGACACCGCCCCGCATCTGCCGATCGACCAGCTGCTGGATGCCGAGCTCGAACGGCGCGAAGAGCGTCGCCTGCAGACCTCGCTCAGGCTCTCCGAGTTGCCCACCGGCCAGACCCTGGGCAACTTCGACTTCAGCTTCCAGCCCTCCGTCGAGCGCTCCCGCATCGAGACCTTGGGCGCCTGCCAGTGGATCCGCGAGAAGCGCACCCTGCTGATCCAGGGACCCCCAGGTGTGGGCAAATCGCACCTCGCCGTAGCCCTTGGCGTCAAGGCCATCGAGCACGCCTTCAGCGTCGTCTTCTATCGTCTCGACGAGTTGCTGCCCTTGATGCGCCGTGATGCCGAGCTCTCCCCCTCGCTGCTGCGTCGCAAGAAGTACATCAACAACAGCCTGCTGATCCTCGACGAGGTCGGCTTCGAACCCATGACCCGCCAGGACGCCTCGCTGTTCTTCCGCCTCGTCTCGCATCGCTACCAGAAGGGCGCGATTATCATCACCACCAACAAGGGCGTCGAGGCCTGGTCCGAGATCCTCGCCGGCGACGAGATCCTTGCCACCGCCATCCTCGACCGGCTGCTGAATCACAGCCACGTCCTCAACATCAAGGGTCGCAGCTACCGGCTGCGTGAACTCGAATCCGCGCTCGCCGCCAACCATTAACCCCACATCACTATCCCCGGTGTCGCCTGACACCGGGGATTTCCATCCAAGTCGCTAGCGGGTCTCGGAAAACCCCTCGATAACCTGCGCAACACTGGGTGTCGCCTTAATGCGCAAGACTGGATGTCGCTTGACAACCGGCAACCGGCTGAACTCGGTCTCCGCGACCGGCACCCGTGCCAGGAGCTACACCCACGATGCGGCCGGGCACCGCACCGCGGAGACCATTGCCGGCAACACGATCACGCACGTCTATGACGGTTTCGCCCGGCCGGCCAGCCGCACCCAGCCGGCGATGACTATCCAGCAGAGCCACGGGGCGACGGTATCGCTGCCGGCCGGTACGTGGAGCTATGGGCACGACGGGATGGGGCGGCGGACGTTCAAGCAGGCGCCGGGCAACGTGCTGAGCCGTTACCTGCACGGCGCCGAGGGCAGCCTGGCGGGGGAGACCAGTCCCGGCGGCACGACGCTGACCAGCATCTACCTGTGGCTGAACGGCCAGCCGATCGGGCTGGTGCGCGGCGGGCAGGTCTATCACGTGCATGCCGATCACCTGGGGCGGCCCATCCCGCCCTCTCACTCATTCGCAGCGTAAGCCGATGCTTGGTAACGCGTGGTGCAATGATGGTGCAAACGAGGCCTGCAAAAACCTCACGTTGTACAACAAAATACATTCGTAAATATATGAAAATAAATCCATTAATAATGCGAATTGGTGCGTAAGTCAGGCTTCGAGCGAAATTGAAGGTAACCTCCTAACGCGGGTTCGGCCCCCCCCATTCCGTGCTACGCGCCGCTTGCACCGACCCTGGCCAGCTCGCTGCCAAGGAACTCGGCAATACGGTGCATGCCGCGGCGAGCATTCCCGGCGTCGCGTTCGGCCTGCTGGTTGTAATTCGTGTTCATGTTGACGTCGTAAACAAAGCGCTCGCCGCGCTCGTTTTCGACGTATTCGGCCGCGGCAATTTCAGCGTCGTTGTCCCTGAAAAATGTCTCCAGCTTCGCCACCAGTTCCGGGTCGGGATCCCGTGCCGAGAGTTGAAACTTCTTGCGGATCTCCTCGCCGGGCGCAGGGCAGAACTGGTCACCGACCTCGCAGCTGTCGGCGGGGCACAGTTCGAACCCCCCGGAGGTGTCCACGTCGACCTGGTAATAGAAGGCGCCAGCGATGAACTCCATGCGCGTGATCCTGCCGTGCGCTGGCCTGACGTACTGCTGGACCAGCTCGATACCGTCAAGCGAGCCGTCCTGCGCGTCGGACAGGTGCCTTGCCAGTTCATCAAGGTCGTTGAACAGTCGCACGCCGAGGCCTTTGCCGCCCCGGTTGGGCTTGAGGATGAAGGGGAGCTGCCCCAGGGCGCGGGCCGCGGCGAGGATTTCCTCGTGGCCGCTGGCGGCGGTCGTCTCCGGGGTGCGGATGCCGACGGCCCGCAGCGCCAGGTACTGCTCGAATTTCGAGACCTCGAGCTGCAGCGAGCGGCGGCCGTTCACGACCCGTCGGCCATGATGCTGCAGCCAGCTCAGCAGTGGACCGGTAAGCTCTACGGCGTAGCGATGGGCGCGCGTATGCGACGAGGCGCTCATGCGATTGAAAAAAACGCCTGCGGGCGGGGCGCCCGAGAGGTCGATGCTCCCGCCGTGGACAAACCACTCGGCGTACGGAATCCCGCGCTCTTCAAAGGCCTGGCGCAGCGGCGCCACCCATTCGTCGTTCTCATGGATCACGTAGACAGCCGGGTGGGGCAGCGTCGGGAATGAGCAGCGCGGAGCTTGACTGGCTGGCATGCGGGGATCCTGGTGTGTCGATTGCACGGGATGATAAGCGCAGCGGCGCGCTGCGTGCAGGGGTCGCGGCTTACCATGTCGGTCCGGCGCTCGCGGCTGGCACGGAAAACAGCTAGATTATCCGCATGGACCATGTCAGCACGGAAACTTATCCCACGCCGACCCCCGTTGGTGCACACAGCGACGTTTCGCATGCGCTGCCGGCCGCCATCGAGCGTGCCGGACTCGCGCCTCGCGCCGCCGGGCGCGACGCCGCGGTGCTGCATATTTCCGTCGTGGCGACGCCCCTCGGCCCCATGTTGCTGGGGACCACCGAGGACGCGGTCTGCCTGTTGCAGTTCACTGGAGCGAGTTTGCTCGACGACCAGTTGCAGCGCCTCGCCGCGAAACTCAAGTACCGGCTCAGCCTTGGGCCGTGCGCCGTGGGTCGCCGGATGGAGAAGGAGCTTGCGGCTTATTTCGCCGGCACGTCGGCTTCGTTCAGTACGCCGCTGCAGCCCGTGGGCACCGATTTCCAACAGGGCGCATGGCAGGCGCTCAGCGCGATTCCCTATGGCGAGACCCGTAGTTACGGGGAACAGGCGCGCATGCTGGGCCGGCCGAGCGCCGTGCGGGCGGTCGCCCGCGCCAACGGCGCCAATCCGATCGCCATCGTGGTGCCCTGTCATCGCGTGATCGGTGCTGACGGCACATTGACCGGCTATGGCGGCGAGTTATGGCGCAAGCAGTGG
>JBLRWC010000007.1:0-89708 GCA_047921455.1 Gammaproteobacteria bacterium | reverse complement strand
CCGATGTGTCTTACCGAGAAGGCTCCCTGGCGTGGTGCTGCTTGCCGTCTATGCGGGCGCGATCACGCTGCAGGTGATTTACAGCGCTGGGCAGTAATGGCCCCATTTTCGAGAAATGACTTGAACAAGTATCAATTACTAACTGATTGTGTGAGTAAATAAATGAAGGTCCTTGCCCTCTTCGGAACCACTCATGGCCAGGCCGAAAGCGTGCTGCGGCGCGTCGCGGCCACCCTGGAACAAGCTGGCCACACAGTGGCGCTGCATGACAGTGAGCAGCTGCCGCGCAAGCTCAACGTGAATGACTTCGACGCGGTGGTGGTGGCCGCCTCGATCATCCTCGGGCGCCACCAGGCGGCCATTCGCGCGTTCGTACAACGTCACAAGGCGGCGCTGGATACCCGTCCGACGGCATTTATTTCCATCAATGGGGCGTCGCCCGAGTCTGATCCGAAGTGGCAGGAAGCCGCGCGCGGCTATCTCGAGGGATTTCTGCGCCAGACCGGGTGGACACCGCGCTGGACGGCGGCCTTCGCCGGCGCGCTGCGCTACCCGAGCTACGGGCTGGTGACCCGGCGCGTGATCAAGCTGATCAGCTGGCAGGCAGGCGGGCCGACCGACACGTCGCGCGACTACGAGTTCACCGATTGGGAAGCAGTAGACCGCTTTGCGGCGACGCTCGTAACGGACCTTGCCGGCGTTGGGGAAAGCGGCGCTGGCAGGCGTCGCGGCAAGGCGCGCAGCACCAGCAAAAGCTAGGAAAACAAGGTCCCGCATCCCCCGGCCCAGTGAGTCACCTGCGCAGCGCTATTCACTGCTTCGCCCCTCGAGCCTGGGATCGCCAGCCGAATCGGGCTGGCGGGTGTGTTCACGCTGTCGCTGGCGCTCGTAATCGCGGGCCGCGACCGCGACACTGCCGCCCTCCCCGGTGCGCAGCCAGCGACCGATACGCCCGGCATCACCCAGCGGGGTACGCGTGCCCAGCGAATCGAGCAGCACCATTGCGATTGGTCGGCCATCGATGTTGGCAACCATGGCCAGGCAGCGACCGGCGACCTGCAGGTAGCCGGTTTTGCTCAGCGCCACGTCCCAGCTCTCTCGATGCACCAGCAGATTGGTGTTGCCGTACTGCAGCGTATAGCGCGGCTTGCGGAACTGCGCCGTGAAGCCCGTGGTGCGCGTGTAGTCGCGGATGAGCTTGTAGTCCATGGCGGCCGCCACCAGCCGTAGCAGATCCGCGGCGGTGGAGCGGTTTTGTGCGGACAGGCCACTGGCATCCACGAACTGGCTGGCGTGCATGCCAAGCTCGGCGGCCTTGGCGTTCATCGCGGCAACGAAAGCGTCGCGGCCACCCGGGTGATGACGTGAAAGCACGTAGGCGGCCTGATTCTCCGAGGCCATCAGCGTGATGCGCAACAGGTCCGCGCGCCGCAGCTGCGAGCCGATACGAATGCGCGTATAGGCATTCACCGGCGCACGCTCTTCGCGCGGCACGATGGTCAGCCATTCATCCAGCGGCGCGCCGGAGTCGAGCACGATCACCGCGGTCATCAGCTTGGTCACCGAGGCGATCGGCACCTGCCGGTCGGCATACTTGCTGAACAACAGCTCGCCGCTGGCAAGATCGGCCACCGCCGCTTGTGCCGAGGCCAACTCCAGGGTCGCAGGATCCGGGCGTGTTTGCCCTGCTGCGGGCGCTGCCACGAGCGCCCAGGCCAGGGCGATCATCCATAGTGATGGAATTTTCATGGCCGCGAGTATACGCATAGCTCAGCCTCGCGCGCCCGTCGGATCCTCAATCAGCTCGCGGTGCACACACACGGCACTGGCGCGTGGCCGAACCGGCAGGCCGCGGGCCTCAAGGTGTGCACGCGTGAAGGCTGCGCCAAAGAGCAGGATCAGCGACGAATAATTCACCCAGAGCAACAGCAGCACCAGCGAGCCCGCCGCGCCGTAGGTCGATGCGGTTGCGGTATTGGCCAGGTACATCGCGATCAGCGAGCGGCCAATCGTGAACAATATCGCCGTCAGTAGCGCGCCCAGCAGTACATCTTTCCAGCTCAGGATGACGTCCGGCAGGATGCGGAACATGGCCGCAAACAGCAGCGTAACGACAGTCAATGACAGTACGAGCTCGAAGCCGATCAGCACAAATCCCGGCATCGGCAGCCACTGCTCCGCGTACACCATCACCGCCCGCAGCGCCACGCTCAGCAGCAGTGAGACCAGCAGGATGAAGCCAATCGCCAGCACGATGGTCAGCGAGAGCACCCGCGAACGAATAAATAACAGCATGCTGTTGCGCGTCGGTCGAGCCGCCACATCCCAGATCCGGTTCAGCGATTGTTGCATTTGTGCAAATACCGTCGATGCACCGATCAGGATCGCCGCGATGCCGATGATGGTAGGCAGCACCCCGCTCTGGTCGATCTGTGAATTGACCACGGCCGTCTCGACGACCTCGGCGGCCTCGGGACCGATCGCATCCTCGAGCTGAGCCATGATCTTACCTTCCGCAGCCTGTTCGCCCAGGACCAGCCCAACCACGGTCACGGCGATGATCATCACGGGGGCAATCGAGAACACGGTAAAAAAGGCCAGCGCGGCGGCATAGATGAAGGCCTGGCTTTGCAGCCAGTTCTGCCCGGCCGCGCCAAGGATGCCAAGCCAGTAGCGCAGCGGAGCAGGCATGTGCCTATTGAGTGAGCCGATCATGACCAACGCAGTTTAGCGCAGGCTCGGCATCCGGTCTGCCGTCACGGGCGAATAGCACCGTACGATGAAATACAAGCGAAACACCACGCCGCCCGGAGCGAACGCCCCGGCCCGCCAACGCCCAAGGGTGTTCTATGACGGTGGCTGTCCGGTCTGCCGTCGCGAGATCGCCCACTACCGCCGCCTCGATCGCGAGGGGCGCGTGCACTGGCACGACATCGACGCGCACCCTGAAACACTGCATGACCATGGGATCAACCGGCGGGATGCCATGCGCCGTTTCCATGTGATCGATACCACGGGGCGCGTGCGCTCCGGCGCCGACGCCTTCACCGTCGTGTGGGCGGAATTGCCGGGATGGCGGTTGGTCGGGCGCGTGGTGCGCGGCCTGCGATTGCACGTGCCAATGGAGTGGGCCTACCGACTCTGGGCGGCCCGGCGCTGGCGCCGCCTGCAGCGGACGCGCTGCGCCACCTGATCGGCCAGTGAAAACGCACGCTGGAACGCGCGTTGCTAAAGATGCGGCGGCTTAAGCGCACACCCGATGCCAGCGCAACGCGCCCGCCAGTACTGCATCGTAATCAACGACCAGTATCGGGTTGGTTGCCGACAGGGAAAAGCACCTGCCTGAACAGTTGTGACCAGGGGCTGCCTTGACATGCCATGCTTGGGCGCGGTTACCATCGAGACCCGGGGATGAAGATCATCCTGTAGCGGCCGAAAGTCATTCCCGACAACAAGAAGCGACCCGCCCAATGACCGTCGAAATTGCGATCGTCTTCGTCATCATTGCAGCGGCGCTGTATCTGTTCGCCTCGGAGGCGCTGCCGCTCGACATCACCGCCATCTTGATCCTGGTCACGATTATGGTGATTCCGCTGGTCGGCAACACGCAATGGCTGCTGGACCGGGGAATCGATCTGCGCGCCGCCTTTCCGACGGTCAGCGAGGGCTTGTCCGGGTTCTCAAGCACCGCGACGGTGACCGTGCTGGCCATGTTCATTCTCTCGGCGGGTATCCAGCGCTCCGGGCTGATCCACGTGCTTGGCAAAAAAGTGTTTCCGCTGGTGGGAAATTCCGAGCTGCGGATGATCCTGATCATTGCGGCACTGGTCGGCGGCGTGTCCGGCTTCATCAACAACACGGCCGCCGTCGCGGTGGCAATTCCGCTGGTACTGGACATGGCCAGGCGCCTGAAGATGCTGTCGTCACGGTTACTGATGCCAGTCAGCTTTTTCGGCATGCTGGGCGGGACGCTGACCCTGATCGGCACGTCCACTAATATCCTGGCGTCGGCGATCATGAAGGACCAGCCGGCCTTCGGCCGCCAGATCGGCATGTTTGAATTCACCCACCTCGGTTTGATAGTGCTCGGCGTGGGCCTTCTGTATTTCGTGACCCTCGGTCGCTTGCTGCTGCCCAAGGAGGACCAAATCCGGATCCAGGGCGAGGATGATGAGGCTTTCATCCTGGAGCTGGGCGTACGCGAAGACAGCGACCTGGTTGGCAAGACGCTCGAAGAAAGCAAGTTTCCCGCCCGCGCCGGTGTCGACGTGCTAAAGCTCGTGCGGGGGGCGACCACCCATATCAAGCGTGCTGGGGACATCAATATCAAGGCTGGTGACGTGCTCCAGGTGCGCGGCAACCTGCGGCAGATCATGGACCTGATCAAGTCCGATAATATCGACGTACTCTCCGAGATTGGCGATGCACACCGGGTGCGCAGCGACGGCCAGCTCGTCCGGGTGCTGTTGCGTGACCGGCAGGTATTCAAGGGCAAGACGGCGGCGAGCGTGGATTTCTGGAAACGCTACCAGGCACGCCTCATCGGGCTGGAGACCGACACGCTCCAGAGTCGCAGGCTGGCGGACGAAAAGCTCCATGTCGGAGAGATCGTCCTGCTCCAGTTGTCAGACACTGCGCTGGTCAGTCTGCGGCGCCGCCATGACCTGGTGCTGCTGGAGGAAGCCAAGGACGATTTTGATCGGCGCCGCATGTGGATCGCCGGCGGCATCATCACGGGCGTGGTGCTGGGCGCGGCGTTGACTCCCATGCCCATTGTCGTTACGGCGCTGATCGGCATCGTGGCGATGGTGGCCACCGGCTGCGTGAAGAAAGACGATATGTACACCAGCGTGTCCTGGGACGTGATTTTCCTGCTGGCAGGCGTGATCCCGCTCGGCATCGCGATGACCAAGTCCGGGGCGGCCGACTGGCTTGGCGGAATGTTGGCGGTGCACGCCGCCGGCTGGCACCCGGTCTTCGTGCTGATGGCGCTGTATGCGTTGACCACGCTCCTCACCGAACTGGTCAGCAACAACGCGTCCGTGGTGATCCTGGTGCCGGTGGCTGTGTCGCTTGGGCAGTTACTGCAGATCGACATCCTGCCGATGGTGCTTGCGGTCATGTTTGCCGCCTCGACCAGCTTCCTGTCGCCGATCGGTTACCAGACCAATACCATGATTTACGGCACCGGTTTATACAAGTTCACTGACTTCGCCAAGGTGGGAGCGCCACTGAACGCCATCCTGATGGTGGTGACCAGCGTCAGCATCTATTTCCTGTGGATTGCCTGAACTTCATGCCAAAGCGCTTGCCTTACCGGGCGACCACTTCGACCGGGAATCAGTTCGAGTTCGACTTTCCGTTGCACCCGGAAACCGTGTCCGCGGTCAACGTGTTCAACCTGATCAATGTCCTGCTGGCCACGCTTGATCGGGAAATCCACCAGACCGGCCCAATGAGCAACAGCGACGTGCTGCAGGCCCTGGCCTTGACGCTGGCGATTCGCACCCGGATTCTGCCCGGCGATCCGGTGCAATTGGCCAGGCTTGCTGCGAGTCTGCTGAACGAGGGGCTGGTTGCGCCCGTCACCGGCGCCGAAGGCAACCTGCCTCCGGATGAACCCAGGGAAGTGCATTGAAAACTTTCGTTATTCTCGGCGCCCTGCTCGGCGGACTCAGCGTCGCCTTCGGGGCCTTTGGGGCGCATGCGCTGAGAAACCAGCTGGAACCGCGCATGCTCGAGGTGTTTGAGACCGCAGTGCGCTACCAGATGTACCACGCGTTGGCGTTGTTTGCGGCGAGCTGGATTTATGCGCAAACACAGGCACCGGCGGCGCAGGTCGCTGGCTGGGCGTTCGTGGCGGGCATCCTGTTGTTCTCCGGCTCCCTGTACGTGATGACGTTCACCGGGATTCGGGCGCTGGGCATGGTCACGCCGATTGGCGGCCTGGCCTTCCTGGCAGGCTGGGGGGCGCTGGCTGTGGCCGCGATGAAACTGCGTTGAGGCTTCGCTGAGTTCCTGGTGGGGTGCAGACGCTGGAATAGCGCGGGCGAACCCGTCCCTAGAGGTCGAACTCGATCACGTCGAAGCGGGTAGTATCCTCATGGCGGGCTTCCTGGCGGATCGTGTCGACGATGCTGCGCGAATCCCAGCCCACCGTCGCCGCCGCATACCCTTTCAAGCGTATATCCATATCCCTGGGGCCGAAATGCTCCAGCACCACGATCGGCAGATCCAGTGCCCGAGCCACATCGATGGTGTACTGGGCCCAGTCATTGAAGCGCTCCCAGGTGCCGGCGCAACATACCACGCACTCCGCATGATTGAGCGCTTCGCTGATCAGCGTCCGGCGTGCAGCGACGCCGTCGCCCTGCGGTGAATGAGCGGCAGGATCTGACAAGGCCCGGTAGTAAAACTTTTCAGCGCTCTCGATATACTCGAAAAGACGAGCGTAATCCTCATCCATGAACCAACCGTGTACGGCATACAGCCGAATAGGGTTACTCTCCGACATCTGCACTCCTCCATGTTCCTTATTTGCCAGATTATGGAGTTTAATCTACGTGAGTCCAAGACATTTCCGCCGGCGGCACTGCATGATCCGGTTGGTTAGAATGCCTGGATACCTTGAATAATGACCGGGCCGGCGCCAGCGTGAAATTTCTGCTTTACAACATCCGCTACGCTGCAGGCACGGGGGCGAGGTTCAACCTTCCCGTGCCGGGCGCCGGCTATCTCCGGGACAGTACACAGAATCTGCGCGCCATCACCGATTTCATCAAGGCCCGTAGCCCGGACGTCGTGGGTCTCGTCGAGGTGGACACGGGTTCGATCCGGACCGGCATGGTGAACCAGGCCGAAGCCATCGCCCAGCAGCTTGGCCATTACAGCACCTACCAGTGCAAGTACGGCGAGAGTTCGTGGAATAACCGGCTGCCCATTGTCCGCAAGCAGTCGAATGCCTTTTTGGCCGCGCCGCGCGTGCACGGTGAACGCTTTCACTACTTCGACACGGGCATCAAGCGGCTGATCATCGAGCTGGAACTGGAAAACCTGGCCATCTTCCTGGTTCACCTGTCGCTCAAGTACCGGCACCGCCACTGGCAGTTACGGCACCTGCATGACCTTGTCAGGCATTCGAAAAAACCGGTCATCGTCGCCGGGGATTTCAATACGTTTTGGGGCGAAAACGAGATGTACCTGTTTATGCAGGCCGCGGGGCTGCGCAGCGCGAACGTCGAGGGCCTCCCTTCCTACCCCAGTAATGCGCCGCGCAAGGAACTCGATTTCATTCTCTACGGGCGCGGTTTGCGTCCCACGGCCTTCGAGATTCCCCAGGTGCGTTTCTCCGACCACCTGCCCCTGATCTGCGAGTTTGAGCAGGAATAACCTGTTATCGTGCCCAGGAGACGCCGGGTTGCGCCGCTGTGGCAGGCCTTTTCTTGCGGTTATCCGGGCCGCGGCCTACCATTAAACGGTTGTTTCAAACAGGCATCCCGGTTTGACAAGTCTGCTGGATTCCACCAAGGACCGAATCCTGGCAGCGGCTGAAGAGCTGTTTGCCCGGACCGGCGTGGCCCGAACGTCCCTGCGGGCGATTACCGCGCTGGCGCGGGTCAACCTGGCGGCCGTCAATTACCACTTTGGTTCCAAGGACGGCTTGGTCGAGGAGGTCTACCGGCGCAGGCTCGAGCCGCTGAACCGAGCCCGCCTGGCGAATCTCGACCGGCTCGAAAGACGTACCCACAGTCCGTCTCTCGAGGAGGTGCTGGAGGCTTTCATGAGCCCCGTGGCCCAGTTGGCGCGCGATCCGGCCCAGGGTGGCCCCACGGTGATGCGCTTGCTCGGCCAGACTCATGCGGAAGCGGAGGAGCCTTTCAAGGCGTGGTTTGCCGGCGAATACAAGCGTGTACTGGAGCGCTATCACACCGCCTTGTGCCGCGCAGTGCCGGGTATTCCGCCGGAGGATGTCCGCTGGCGGTTACAATTTCTCATCGGCGCGCTGACCTATCCGGTCGCCGAACGACAACTGGTCGAACTCGTGTCGGGTGAAGCCATTGATCCCAGGGACGTCGGTCACGTCCTCGATCGCCTGCTGCCTTTTGTGGCCGCTGGCTTCCGCGTCCCGCCCGGCAAACCCAAAGAAGTACGCCGTACCCCGCGTCGGCGCCCAAACGCAACCAGAAAAAGCTAGGAGTAGATCATGGCCAAGACTCGCCAAGCGTCTTACGCGAGCCCCGCCTACGTGGTGGACGGCACGCGGACGCCTTTCCTGAAAGCCCGTGGCCGCCCCGGGGCCTTCAGCGCCTCGGACCTGGCCGTCTCGGCCGGTCGGTCGCTCCTGGCACGCCAGCCCTTTTCCCCGGAGCAGATCGACGAGGTGATCCTGGGCTGCGCCATGGCCAGTCCGGATGAGCCCAACATAGGCCGGATCGTCGCGTTACGGCTCGGCTGCGGCAACAAGGTGCCAGGTTTCACAGTGATGCGAAATTGCGCCTCGGGCATGCAAGCGCTTGATTCGGCAGCTCGCAATATCTGGCTTGGCCGCGCGGACCTGGTGCTGGCCGGCGGCACCGAGGCGATGAGTCGCGCGCCCATATTGTTCAATGACGACATGGTGAACTGGCTGGCGGATCTGGCCCGCGCCAAGGCGCCGCTCGACAAGGCCCTGCACATCACGCGTCTTCGCCCAAAACATTTTGCGCCTGTGATCGCGCTCATCAAGGGCCTGACTGATCCGATCGTCGGGTTGAACATGGGCCAGACCTGCGAGGTGATCGCGGATCGTTTCGGTATCAGCCGCAAGGAGATGGATCGCTTTGCGGTACGCAGCCACCAGCGGCTGGCCGCAGCCTTCGACGAGGGCCGCATGGACGAGGTGAGCACGCTGTACGACACCACTGGGCGTGCCTACGAAGAAGATGACGGCCTGCGGCGCGACAGCAGCGAGGAGAAGCTGGCCACGCTCAAGCCGTTCTTCGACCGGCGCGTCGGCCAGGTAACCCCGGGCAACAGTTCGCAGATCACCGATGGCGCCGCGATGTTGTTACTGGCCAGCGAGGCCGCGGTCAAGAAACACAAGCTCAAGGTGCTCGGTACGATCGAGGACTGCGAATGGGCGGCGCTGGATCCGGCGGAGATGGGACTCGGGCCGGCACATGCTGCGGCGCCCCTCATGCAACGCCATGGCCTCGGTCTCGACGACATCGATGCCTGGGAAATCAACGAAGCGTTTGCGGGCCAGGTGCTTGCGGTGCTGGCGGCACTCGATGATGCTGAGTACTGCCGGACGGAGCTCGGCCTCGAAGAGGCGGTCGGCCGGATTGACGAGGCGAAGCTCAACGTGGACGGCGGCGCGGTGGCGCTCGGCCATCCCGTCGGCGCCAGCGGCGCGCGTATCGTGCTGCATGCCTTGAAAGTACTCGAACGCCAGGGCGGCGGCACGGCCGTCGCATCCATTTGTATCGGTGGCGGCCAGGGCGGCGCCATGCTGCTGACGAGCAAGCCGGAGTAGCCTCATGAACAAGACTGTCAAACATTGGAACCTGCGCCGCGACGAGGACGACATCGCCTGGCTGTGCTTCGACAAGGCGGACGCCTCGACGAATGTCCTGTCACGTGACGTCATGGTCGAGCTCAACGATCGGATTGCCGAGCTCGAGAAGAAGCTGCCAAAGGCCGTGGTGGTCTGTTCCGGCAAGAAAAGCGGCTTCATCGCGGGCGCCGACATCAAGGAGTTCAGCGAGCTCAAGGACGCGGACCAGGCTTATGAAATGGTGCGTTCCGGCCAGCAGGTGCTGGACCGCCTCGAAGCGCTGAAGGCGCCGACTATTGCCCTGATCAACGGCTTCGCGCTTGGCGGCGGCCTCGAGCTCGCGCTCGCCTGCCGTTATCGCATCCTGAACGACGATCCCAAGACAGTCATCGGGCTGCCGGAAGTGAAGCTGGGCATCCACCCGGGCTTCGGCGGCACGGTGCGCTCAATCAAGCTGGCCGGACCCCTGAAGGCCATGGACATGATGCTCACCGGCAAGAACGTGCGCCCCAAGCAGGCACGCGCCATGGGACTGGTGGACCAGATCGTGCCTGCGCGGCACCTGGAGCGCGCGGCCCGCATGATGGCCCTGCGCCCCCCCAAGCCGCGCCAGCTGCCGCTGCAGGAGCGGTTGATGAGCGTCGGGCCGTCCCGCAAGGTACTGGCAGGTATTCTCGAAAAGCAGGTCGCCAAAAAGGCGCGCCGCGACCACTACCCTGCCCCGTACGCCATCATCGACCTGTGGAAGAATTACGGCGACAAGCCGGCGCTGATGATGGAAAAAGAGGCGCGTTCGATCGCCGAGCTTTTCTGTAGCGATACCTCGCGCAACCTGGTGCGTGTGTTCCTGCTGCAGGACAAGCTCAAGGCGCTGGGCGGCAAGACTCGGCACAGTTTCCGCCACGTGCATGTGGTCGGGGCCGGTGTGATGGGTGGCGATATCGCCGCCTGGTGCGCGTTGCGCGGCATGAATGTCACGCTGCAGGATCGCGACACGAAATACATCGCGCCCGTGATCAAGCGGGCCCGCAAGCTTTACGAAAAGAAACTGCGCGATCCGCGACTGGTGCAGGCAGCGCTCGACCGGCTGATGCCGGATGTCGAGGGGTTGGGCGTGAAAAACGCCGACGTAGTGATCGAGGCCATTTTCGAGGACGCCGACGCGAAAAAGGCACTGTTTCGCGCCGTCGAGCCGCAAATGAAGGCCGACGCCATCCTGGCGACCAATACCTCGAGTATCCGCCTCGAGGACTTGCAGGACGTCCTCGAGAATCCCGGGCGACTCATCGGACTGCATTTTTTCAACCCGGTCGCGATGATGCCGCTGGTCGAGATCATTCACACGGCAGAGACACCACAGGCCGAGATCGACAAGGGCATTGCCTTTGCACGCAAGATCGACAAGTTGCCGCTGCCCTGCCTGAGCTCGCCGGGTTTCGTCGTCAACCGGGTACTGATGCCGTACATGATGGAGGCATTGCTGGCCGGCGAGGACGGCGTGCCGATGCCGTTGATCGATGAAGCTGCGACGCGTTTCGGCATGCCCATGGGACCGGTCGAACTGGCGGATACGGTCGGACTCGATGTCGCGTTGCACGTGGCGAAGATTCTCGGCGCGGCCTACGGTGTCCCGGTGCCCGACA
The DNA here is from genome assembly GCA_047921455.1 of Gammaproteobacteria bacterium. GTDB lineage: Bacteria > Pseudomonadota > Gammaproteobacteria > Steroidobacterales > XN24 > XN24. Next base: position 78,530 of record JBLRWC010000007.1, on the reverse strand, counting down.
AGCTGGTCGAGATGGTCGAGAAAAAACGACTCGGCCGCAAGAGCGGTCGCGGCTTTTACGATTGGAAGGACGGCAAGGCCGTCAAGCCTTCGGCCAAGGACGAAAAAGCGCCGCAGGATCTTGCGGATCGGCTGGTGCTGCCGATGGTCAACGAGGCTGTGGCAGTGTGGCGCGACGGCGTGGTCAAGGACCTCGACCTGCTCGATGCCGGGATAATTTTCGGGACCGGCTTTGCGCCATTCCGGGGCGGCCCGATCAATTTCGCGCGGGCCCGCGGCGTTGCAGATGTCGTTGAAACCCTGAAGCGGCTCGAGGACCGGTATGGCGAGCGGTTTGCGCCAGATCCCGGCTGGCAGGATATTGCTGCCTGAAAGCGGCGTTTCCTGTGATATTCTCACGGCTTGGCGGCGCACTTGCTGCGTCGCCTGCTTCCCTTTGCGGAAGTAACCACGAATAGACAGGGAGCACGACCCATCACCATGGCTGGCAAGTCTCTTGAAATCGCGCAACTGAAGGCTTTTTCGCCGCTGGATGGCCTGAAGGCGGAAAATCTGCGCGCATTATCTGAAAAAACCAAGGTACAGGAGCTGCCCGGGGGTCGTTTCCTGTTCCGCAAGGGCGATACTGATCGGCGGGCCATTTACGTCGTCTCGGGGGAAGTGGAACTGCGTGATGGCGACCGCATGCTGTCGGTGGTCGAGGGCGGTAAGCCGGACGCCCGCAGTCCGCTGTCACCGGGGCTGCCGCGACGGGTTAGTGCCCGAGCCCGCAGCCGCGTCGAGTTTTTCGCCGTCGATGCCGACCTGCTCGACGTCATGCTGACATGGGACCAGACCGGCACTTATGAAGTCAGCGAACTGCGTGGCGAAAACCTGCCCGACAGTGACGACTGGATGACTACGCTGCTGCAGACCAAGGCCTTTCACCGTATTCCAGCGGCCAACATCCAGGCTATTTTCATGCGCATGCAGCAGGTCAACTACAAGGCTGGCAACGTCGTTATCAAGCAGGGCGACGAGGGCGATTATTTTTACGTCATCACCAAGGGCACGTGTGTGGTCACTCGCGAAACCCCCCTGAACAAGGGCGGTATCAAGCTGGCCGATCTTGGCACCGGGGACACTTTCGGCGAGGAAGCGCTGATTTCCCAGGCGAAGCGCAATGCCACGGTGACGATGGTGACCGATGGCTCCCTGATGCGCCTCGGGCAAGACGACTTCAACACCCTCATGAACGAGCCAATGCTCCAGTGGGTGGACGCGGATGAAGCGAACAAAATTATCGCTACCGGCGGTCAGTGGCTCGATGTGCGCTTGCCTTCGGAGTTCGAGAGCTTTCACCAGGAGAACGCCCTCAATATTCCGCTCTATTTCATCCGGCTGAAGCTCAACACCCTTGATCCGAACAAGCGCTATGTCGTCTGTTGTGATACCAGCCGGCGTAGCAGCGCGGCCGCGTATGTGCTTAGCGAACGCGGCTTTGATGTCTACGTGTTGCGCGGCGGCCTGACGATGATCGATGCGGAAGGCGGCGGCCGTACCAAGAACGCGCCCCGGAGCTGAGCAGATGGTCCAGATCGTACCTGCCTTTGCGGCACCCATCGCAGTCGCGAAGCTGGACGACTGCGCCGCCTTGAACGCCGAGTTGCGCGAACTGTTCCTGGCGCGCGAGGCCGAGGGTGACAAGTACCGCAATCCTGAGCCGTACACGTACCGCAACGAGGCGCTGTTCGAGAGCAACTTCCGGCTGTTCGACTGGCCGCAAGACGCTGTTCGCAAGTTACGGGATTTTTGCTGGAGCAATCTCTACCGGGTGATCGGGGAACTCAACGGCTACGACGTTGAATTCATGCGGCGTCTGCATATCGCGACCGAAGCCTGGTTTCACATCACTCGTCGCGGCGGGCTTTTCGGGCCGCACAACCACCCGATGCATAGCTGGTCGGGCGTTTACTGTGTCTGCCACGCGGGCGACGACCCAAAGAGCGATAGCGGTAAACTGACCTTCATCAATCCCTTTTCGACGCACAACATGTTCATCGACATGGCGTCCGCGAAATTCAAGCGGCCGTTCAGTGCTGCGCACCACATGATGCGGCTCGAGCCGGGCCAGCTGGTGCTGTTTCCCTCGTGGATGCTGCACGAAGTCATGCCCTACTACGGCGACGATGTGCGCATCACGGTCGCTTTTAACGCTCGTTTCAGGCTTGAAGGCGCGCAGCCAGCGGACGTGCCCATCGGCTAGCTCCACGGCGGCGAGCTCGCGGCCATGTCTACATGGTATGGGTTGGCTTGTCGCCCCCAAGCGCGCCGGCCAGGTAGGTTTCGATCCGGCGCTGGGTGCTGCCGCGATCCTGTTCACTGAATTGCACGCCGATCCCGGCCGTGCGCTTACCCTGCGCGCCCTTGGGCGTCACCCAGATGACCCGGCCCGCTACCGGGATCTTCTCATCCTCGCCCATCAGGTTCAGCAACATGAACACCTCGTCGCCGAGCCGATAGTTGCTGCTGGTAGGAATGAACAGGCCGCCGTTTTTCACGTACGGCATATAAGCAAGGTAGAGCGCGCTCTTGTCCTTGATGGTCAGTGTCAGCAGGCCGGGCTTGTTATTACTCATCGATCGCTCAACATCCCCTGCCCCGCATCGCCGGCAACCGACTCGAGCTGGTCGGCCCATGGAACGAGCAGTCCCTCGAGCACCATTTGCGTGTTGAAGACACCGTCTATACGAGTCATGGCTGACCTGATTTCGTCTTTGTACCTGAACAGGCGTTGCAAGGGTATTCTCTCGAGCGCCGTTTGCAAAGCCCGCCGTGATTCTGCTGCCAGTGCCGGCGCCATCGCCGCAGTTTTCCAGCGTACCAGTTCCGACGTCCATACATCGAGCCAGCGCAGCGTCATAGGCAGGGGTTGCCGGGCCCACTCCGCCGCCACTTCGAGCGGTTCCCGTCGCTGTGTCAGCACAGCGAGCAGGTCTGCGGTGAACGTCCGGTCGAACTCACGGAAGCCTTCCTCCGCGAGCAGCAGCGCCATCAAGGGCGCGTCGCCCGCCAATGCGAGCAGTCGTTGCCACTCGCCCCCGCCAGCGCGCGCTTCGAGCCAGGGAACGGCTTCTTCCGGCGACGGGGGCGCGATGCGGATCCGCTGGCAACGGCTGGCGATGGTGGCCGGCAGCGTATCCAGCCGGCTGCGCACCAGCAGCAGCAGGGTCCGCGGTGACGGTTCCTCAAGGGTTTTCAGCAGGGCATTTGCCGAATGGGGATTGAGTTGCTCGGCCGGCCAGATGACAGCCGTCTTCCAGCCGCCGGAATAGCTGGTCATCGCCAGGTTTGCGCAGGTCGCACGAATCTGCTGAATACCGATCTGTTTTTTCTGCTTGCCTTCGTCGTCAATTTCCAACGTCACCCAGGCCAGGTCCGGATGCGGCAGGGGAATGGGTGGATCTGCCTCCGGCCAGGGGGCATCGAGCACCCGCGCCGCCATGCGAAATGCGAGGTGCAACTTGCCGAGGCCCTGTGGGCCTTCAATCAGGTAAGCATGACTCAGCCGGTCAGCCGCCAGGGCGGCCTCGAATTCTCGCCAAGCTGTAGCGTGCCATGGAAACTCGAGCTTATTCATTATGTTCAATGAAGTTATTAATGTGCAATCTTAGCTCTTGTTGCACCTGGGGCAGCGGCTGCGAAGCATCCACCACGCGGAACCTGTGCGGCTCAGCCGTCGCTCGGGCCAGGTAACCGGCGCGCACCCGGGTAAAGAACTCCAGCCGTTCCTGTTCGAAGCGATCCGCTGCGCCACGCGCGCCTGCCCGCGCCAGGCCGATGGCCGGATCGGCGTCCAGCAAGAGCGTCAAGTCCGGGCGCAGCGCGCCCTGCACCTGGTCCTCGAGCCAACGGACCGGTGCCTCGCCGAGCCCACGTGCGGCGCCCTGGTAGGCATAACTGGCGTCCGTGAAACGGTCACACAGCACCCAGCGCCCCGCCGCGATGGCCGGGGCAATACAGCCATCAATGTGCAGGGCGCGTGCCGCGAACACCAGCAGCAGCTCGGCCATCGGCGGGATCTTCTCGCCCGACGGCGACACGATGATTTCTCGTACCCGCTCGGCGAGCGGCGTACCGCCCGGCTCACGGGTGCGTTCCACGTCCAGCCCCGCGGCCTCGAGCAGGCTGGCGACGAAGGCCATGTTGGTGCTCTTGCCGACGCCCTCCCCGCCTTCCAGCGTGATGAATCGTCCCGGCCGGACGGTGCTGCTGCTGTGCTTTCCGTGTGTCACTGCTGGCTCCTGCGTTCGCGCATGGTCGCAAGATAACGTTGCACGGCCCGGTTGTGCTCCTGGAGTGTTTCCGAAAAAGTATGACTGCCATCTGGCCGACCGGTGGCGACAAAATACAGTGTCCGGCCTTCGAGCGGCTGCACCGCGGCCGCCAGCGAGGCGCGTCCCGGCAAGGCAATGGGCGTGGGCGGCAGCCCATGGCGAGTGTAGGTGTTGTAGGGCGTGTCCGTGTCCAGGTGAACGCGTCGCAAGCGCCCCTCGAACCCTGGGCCAACGCCGTAAATGACGGTGGGATCGGTCTGCAGGCGCATGCCACGTTCAAGTCGACGAACGAACACGCCGGCAATCTCGGGCCGTTCCTCGGCGAGACCGGTCTCTTTCTCGATAATCGAAGCGAGGATCAATGCCTCGTAGGGTGAACGGAGGGGCAAATCGTCCCGTCGCTCGGCCCAGGCTTCGTCGAGCGCGCGCTGCATGGCTCCGTGAGCCATGCGTAGCACCTCGAGATCGGTTGTGCCGCGCGGGAAACGATAGGTTTCGGGCAGGAACCAGCCCTCGGGAAACTCGCCCTCGCGGCCGAGGCGCGCCATGACTTGTGCGTCGTCGACGTCCGCCAGCGTCGTCCGGATGGCGGGATGGGCTTCGATCGCCGCGCGCATCTGGGCATACGTCCAGCCTTCGACGATGGTCAGCGCATGCAGCACGACTTCGCCGCTCACCAGGCGTGCCATGACCTGGCGCGGCGTACTGCGCGGCGGGAAGCGGTATTCGCCGGCGCGAATGCGCCCCGCGAAGCCGTAGCCGCGCCCGTACCACTCGAATAACTTGGCGTGTTCCAGTACGCCTTCATCCTCGAGGCGCGCGGCGATGCGGGCCAGCGATGCGCCGCTCGGGACCTCGATCACGACTTCCTGGGTGGCCGGGCCGGGGGCATCCAGCTGTTGCCATGCCCACCAGGCCACGCCACCCGTGGCCAGCAACGCCAGCAGCACCAGCCCGAGCAATACCGCAATCAGGCGAGCCATGCGACCCCCGCCTCGACCAGGGGCAAGCGCAGCGCAGCCGCCATACGGGCATGACCCAGGGTCCGTCCGGCCAGGCGACTCACCGGGCGCACCCCGGCGACCGCGTTGCACAGAAACATTTCCTCGATTTCATGCAGCTCATCATAACGGAGCGGCGCTTCTCCGCCCGGCAGGCCGAGCCGCTCGAGCGTTTCCAGCACCAGTTCCCGCATCACGCCCGCCACCCCGCAGCCGTCCAGCGGCGGGGTCCAGGTGCGCCCGGCGCGAACGAAAAACAGGTTATGGCGCGTACCTTCCACGACCTGGCCGCAACTGTCCAGCATCAACCCTTCATCCCAACCGGCCACCGCCGTTTCGCCTGCCGCCAGCACCTGCTCAAGCCGACCAAGATGTTTCAGTCCGCCGAGCGCCGGGCTGTGGCCAAGCCGAGTGTCACAAATCCCCACTGCCAGCGCATCGGGCCCCGGCATCGGCAGCGGGTACAGCGCGGCGATGCGCCGGGCGGTGGCATGGGGCGGTGGCGCATAGCCCCGACCCCCGTCGCCACGCGTTACCACCAGGCGTACCACGCCCGCGCCGCCCGGCCCGGCCGCTGCAACCAGGCGGGCCAGGTCGGCCTCGATGGCCGTATCCCCCGGGTAAGGCAGCGCGATGCGTTGGCAGCCCGCGCGCAGGCGCGCCAGGTGGCGCGGCAGCAGGCAGATGCGTCCCGCGTGCACACGCATGGTCTCGAACAGGCCATCGCCGTAGTTGAGTCCGCGATCGCCGGCCCCCACGACCGTGGTCGGTATGCCATCGACCAGCATCATGACGCTGCCTCCAGCGCCAGCAACAAGCCCTTTGCCTTGGCCCGGGTCTCGGCCAGCTCGGCCTCGGCCACTGAGTCGAACACGATGCCGGCACCGGCGCGAAAGCGCAGTTCCCCGGGGCTGGTCTCGATCGTGCGGATGAGGATATTCAAGTCGAGCGCGCCATCGACGCCGAGCCAGCCCATGGAACCCGTGTAGGCACCGCGGGGCCCCGGCTCGAGCTCACTGATGATTTCCATGCAACGCACCTTCGGGCAACCGGTAATCGTTCCGCCCGGAAACACAGCGCGGATCGCGGCGCCGGGACCCACGCCCTCCGCCAGTTCGCCACGCACGTTGGACACGATGTGATGCACGTGCGCGTAGCGCTCGAGCACCATCATTTCGTCGACCTCGACGCTGCCCGGCCGACAGATGCGGCCAAGATCGTTGCGTTCGAGGTCGATCAACATCACGTGTTCCGCCCGCTCCTTGGGATGCGCAATGAGCTCGCGTTCGAGCGTCGCGTCGGCGGCGGCGTCCGCGCCGCGTGGCCGCGTGCCGGCGATCGGTCGGGTCTGCGCGATACCATCGCGCACGCTCAGCAAGCGCTCGGGCGATGAGCTCACCACGGCGTGCGGCCCCCAGCGCGCCAGCCCGGCAAACGGCCCGGGGTTACTGCGCCGGAGCCGGGCATACAGTGCCGCCGGATCCGCGCCCATGGGTAAGGGTGCGCGCCATTCGCGCGACAGGTTCGCCTGGAATATATCGCCGGCCACGATGTATTCGCGTGCCCGGCGAACCGCATCAAGGAAGATTGTCGGCGCCTCTTCCGTGGCTTCGCCCGCCAGTCCGGGCCAGAGCGGCGCCGCGAGCCCACCGGCCGAACCGAGGTCCGTCTCGATGGCGCGCAATACCTCAGTATCCCGCGCCATGACCTGGCAACGCCCGCTGGCATGGTCGCGCCACACCGCCGCGCCCATGCGCACAGCAAACGCTATGGGCAGCGTGTGTGGCGCGTCGAGCTGGAGTACCGGCTCTACCTGGCCCGCCAGTTCATATCCCAGGTAGACGAACCAGCCGCCGGCGGCAAGCGGCCAGGGGGCTGCGTCAGCCTGGCGTTCACGGGCCCACCACCGGTCCAACGCCCCGAGAAAATCATGTTCGCCGTCCGCACCTGGGCCGCTCAAGCGGCCCAGTCGATCCAGCACGAGCACTTCGCCCGGCCAGCCGAGCAGCAAATCGCCGCGGCCCTGCGCCGTACCGGTCGCGGCACTCTCGAGCAGGAAGGGATAACGGGCCGGCTCGAGCCGATGCAATCCGAGCAGGTCGCCGGGATCGGCGAAGTCGGCGTTGACCGGTGGCCTGGAACGCGTGGAAGAGGCTGCCATCGGCGAGCCGGCTGCGGAGCCGCGCGCCGCGCGTCAGTCCAGCGCCCGGAACAACAGGCTGCCGTTGGTGCCGCCGAAACCAAAGGAATTCGAAAGCGCTATCCGCACCCTGGCGGCGCGCGCCTCGTTCGGCACGTAATCCAGGTCGCAGCCGGGATCCGGCGTCTGGTAATTGATGGTCGGCGGCAGTATGCCGTCGCGCATGGCCAGCAGGCAGAACAGCGCCTCGACGCCACCCGCCGCACCAAGCAGGTGGCCGGTCATGGACTTCGTGGAACTGACCGCCACCTTGGCGGCGTGCGCGCCGAAAGCGCGCTTGATGGCCAGCGTCTCGCCCTTGTCACCGAGCGGTGTGGACGTACCGTGCGCATTGATGTAATCGACTTCATCCGGATTCACGCCGCCGTCACGCAAGGCATTGAGCATGCACTGCCGCGCGCCCTCGCCGTCTTCCGGCGGTGCGGTGATGTGGTGAGCGTCCGCGCTCATGCCGAACCCGATCAGCTCGCCGTAGATCTGCGCGCCGCGGGCGCGAGCCGATTCGTATTCTTCCAACACCACGCAACCCGCGCCGTCTCCCAGCACGAAGCCATCGCGCTCGCGATCCCAGGGGCGGCTGGCGCCCGCGGGATCGTCATTGCGCGTGGACAGCGCTCGCGCCGAGCAGAAACCGCCCAAGCCCAGCGCCGTCGTCGCCATTTCCGCCCCACCGGCTACCATCACGTCCGCGTCGCCGTACTGGATGGTGCGTGCCGCGATGCCGATGCTGTGGGTGGCGGTGGTGCACGCGGTGACCAGTGACAGGTTCGGGCCAGTCATTCCGTAGCGGATCGACACATGCCCGGAAATCATGTTGATGATGCTGCCGGGGATGAAAAACGGCGAGATCTTGCGCGGCGCTTCGTCGTTTTCGAGATAGCTGCGCATGCTGCGTTCAATGGTCTCGATGCCGCCGATGCCGGCACCGATGGAGACGCCGATCCGGTGCGCATTTGCGGGTGTTACCTCGATGCCTGCGTCGGCAATCGCCTGGCAGGAGGCTGCGAAGCCGTAATGCATGAACGCGTCCATCTTGCGCGCGTCCTTGGGCGAGAGGTATTCGTCCACGTCGAAATCCGCCACCGCCCCGCCGAAGCGGGTTGCGAAACGGCTGACGTCGAAGCGCGTGATCGGCGCGATGCCGCTACGCCCGGCGACGATATTTTGCCACGCGCCCGCCACCGTGCTGCCCACAGGCGACACGATTCCTAGCCCGGTCACGACTACGCGGCGCCTGGACAAGCGATTACCTCCGGCTGAACGACCTGGCGGCGAGAGAAATGGCGCCCTCGCGGGGGCGCCCGGTCCACCAGTTCAGTTCGAGCGGGCCTTGATGTAATCGATGGCCTGCTGCACCGTCGTGATCTTTTCGGCTTCCTCGTCCGGAATCTCGCACTCGAAGGCCTCTTCCAGCGCCATCACGAGTTCGACGGTGTCCAGCGAGTCCGCGCCCAGGTCGTCCACGAAAGAAGCGTCATTGGTGACTTCTTCTTCCTTCACGCCCAGCTGCTCGGCAACGATGTTCTTTACCTGTTCTTCGATGCTGCTCATCTCGTCCTCATCCTCGTTACTGGCGGCAAAATACCCCAGGCCCCAATGACCCGGACTGCACCGCGCGCCGTATTGTATTGGAATGTCACAGGGGGTTCTACAACGAGGCCATTCCGGGCCTCAGGCCATGTACATTCCGCCATTGACATTAATGACTTCGCCGGTGATGTAACCGGCCCCAGGGGAACACAGGAACAGCACCGTCGCGGCAATATCGGCCGCCGCCCCGAGCCGTTCCAGCGGGATCTGCTGCTCGAGGCCGCTGCGCTGTTCCGCCGATAACGCTGCGGTCATATCCGTCTCGATAAAGCCCGGCGCCACGGCATTCACCGTAATACCACGCGAACCCACCTCGCGCGCCAGGGCACGTGTAAATCCGACCAGGCCGGCTTTCGCGGCACAATAATTGACCTGGCCCGCGTTGCCCATCAAGCCGACCACCGAGCCGATATTGACGATCCGACCCCGGCGCGCCTTCATCATACCGCGCAGGCAGGCCCGGCTGGTGCGATAAGCCGAAGTCAGGTCGGTATCGATGACCTGCTGCCAGTCATCGATCTTCATGCGCAGCAAGAGGCCGTCGCGGGTGATCCCGGCATTATTCACGAGCAGGCTCACGGGCCCTTCCTGTTTGGCGATACCCGTGCAGGCCGCCTCAACGTTTGCATCATCGGTCACGTCCAGCACGAGGCCACGGCCCCGGATGCCCGCGGTCGCAAACGCGGCGGTGATGGCGTCGGCCCCATCCGCCGACGTCGCCGTGCCAATGACGGTGGCGCCGGCGCCACCAAGTGCTGTGGCAATCTCACGGCCGATGCCCCGGGACGCCCCCGTGACCAGGGCAATATCATCTTTCAGCTGGTTCATTCCGCCTCCTTCACCGCGGTCAGCGCAGCTGCAAGCGTATCAGGATCATCCACCGGCAGGGCCGCAAGCTGGCGGTCGATCCGCCGCGCGAGACCACAAAGCACCCGACCCGGTCCGGCTTCCACCAGCGTCCCGACACCCGCGGCGCGCATCGCCTGCACACATTGCACCCATTGCACTGGCCGTCTTACCTGCTCGGCCAGTGCGCTGCGCACCCGGGCGACATCCTGTCGGGGCTGCGCATCGACATTGTGATACACGGGAATTTCCGGTGCTTGCAGCGCAACCTCCGCCAGCGCGAGCGCCAGCTGCTCGCCGACGCGGTTCATCAACCGGCAGTGCGACGGCACGCTGACCGGCAAGGCCATGGCCCGCCGAGCGCCGGCTTCCTTGGCCAGTTCGATGGCGCGTGCCACGGCGGCGGTGTCGCCCGCGATCACGACTTGCCCCGGTGCATTGAAATTGACCGCCTCCGCCACGCCACCGTCCGCCTCGGCGGCCCGGCAGGCCGCGATAACGGCGGCGTCGTCGAGTCCGAGCACCGCCGCCATGGCGCCCTCGCCGGCCGGCACGGCCTGCTGCATCCATTCGCCGCGCAGGCTGACGATGCGGAGTGCATCGGCGAAATCGAGCGCGCCAGCGCAAACCAGCGCGGTGTATTCACCGAGGCTGTGACCGGCCATGGCCACCGGCAGCGGGCCGCCGCGGGCACGCCAGGCGCGCCAGGCAGCGACACCCGCAGCCAGCATTGCGGGCTGGGTGCGATCCGTGCGGTTGAGTAACTCCGCGGGGCCCTCGCGCACCAATGCGCCCAAGGCATAGCCGAGGGCTGCATCCGCTTCTTCGAAAGTCGCGGCGGCCGCCGGCTCTTCGCTGAGTAATCGCCCGAGCATGCCGACAGACTGGGAACCCTGGCCTGGAAAAACGACCGCTAACGCCATCAGTGAAACTCCTTTGTCCGGGGGTGGTCATTATAGGCAGAGTCTCCCTGGCCGGCCGGTCTGCCCGGAAGGAGCGCAGCCGGCATTCTGATATCATGGGACATTGTATAAACCTGCGCCGGGAACCGAGAGCCGGGCGCCTGCCAATCGAGGCCGAATCATGTCGTCCAACAGAATACTTTCCGGTGTGCGCGCCGGCCCGGCTGCCTGGCGGCAGTCCGGTTTCACCCTGATCGAGATCATGGTGGTCGTGGTGATCCTTGGTATCCTCGCGGCGATCGTCGCGCCGAACGTTATCAGCCGGATCGACGATGCCTCCATCAATCGCGCCAAGCAGGACATTCGGGGCATCGAAAGCGCGTTGAAGCTGTACTACATGGACAACTCGCGTTACCCGAGCACCGACCAGGGGCTCGAGGCGCTGGTCAGCGAGCCGAACGATCCCACCCTGCGCAACTGGCGCGGACCCTACCTCGACAAGATGCCGCGTGATCCCTGGAACAACAATTACCGCTACCTCTATCCGGGCCGCCACGGGGAATTCGATGTCTTCACCTACGGGGCCGATGGGCAGCCTGGCGGCGAAGGCATTAATGCTGAAATCGGCAACTGGTCTGTCTACTAGAGATCGCCCCGCCGCGCGGCGACCCGGCGGCTTCTCGCTCCTGGAGTTGCTCGTCGTGATCGTGATTCTTGCGGTCATGGTGGGCCTGACCTTGTTGTCCATGGGCACGCTGCGCTCGGGAGACGTGGCAGAAACCGAGGCACGCCGCCTCACGGCGCTGTTTGAACTGGTCGCCGAAGAAGCCCTTGTGCAGGGTCGGGATTATGGCGTGGAATTTTTCGAGGACGGTTACCGGTTTCTCGCCTGGGATCCTGACAGCGGCCTGTGGTCCGTGGTCGCTGATGAGGCAGCGTTGCGGCCCCGCAGTCTGCCGGCCGACCTGCGCATTGCGCTGGCCATCGAGGGTCGCGAGGTGGTCGTGTATGCCGCGAACGAGCGCGGCGACCAGCGCAGCGACGAAGTGGTGCCACAGGTCGGGATCTATTCCAGCGGCGAATTCACGCCCTTCGAATTGTTCCTCGTGACCGACTTTATCGCTGATGCATGGCTGTTGCGGGGGCGCATGCAGGGCGATCTCGAACTGCTGGCACCGGAGTCGGCCAGGTGACGCGCCGCGCGTCGGACGGGTTCACGCTGCTGGAAGTCATGGTCGCCCTGGCCATCGTCTCCATCGGCCTGATCGCAGCCTTCAATGCCGTTATCCAGATGGCCCACTCCACGTCGGTACTACGCGAGCGCGCGTTGGCGGACTGGATTGCCATGAACGAAATCAGCGCCATCCGGTTGTCGGGCGACTTCCCGGAGATCGGCGATTTCGACGGTACGACCGAATTCGCTGGCCGCGAATGGCGCTGGGAAGCGAGGATCTCGGCAACCGGAGTCGAAGATCTGCGCCGGATTGACATGTCGGTGGCCTATGAAGACTTCATCGAGGACAGCATCACGATCATGACGGGCTTCGTGTCGCGCGGCGGCCTCACGGGCCCGGCGCTCATCGACTGGTGGGGGATGGCGGCGGGGTCGCCTCCGCCAGGCGCGGACGGAGAAGCGGAGGAACCGGTTGAGGAGGCAGGCGCACCGCGCGAGCGGCGGCCGCGGCGCTCACGGCAGACCGAGGAGGATGACGACGGATGAGGCAGGCGCGCGGCTTTACTTTGCTCGAGGTGCTGGTCGCCGTGGCCATTTTCGCGGTTGTCGGCGTCATGGCGTATGGCGGCCTGCAAGCCGTGTTGACGCAACAGGTACTGGCGCGGGACAACGCCGATCGCTTCAGGGATATCCAGTTTGCCGTGCAGCAACTCAGTCGTGATTTTTACCAGCTCAACCCCCGTCCGGTGCGCGAGGAACTCGGTGACGGTCACCGCAACGCGATATTCGCCGATGCGCGCCATCGTTACCCGGTGGAATTCACCCGCGGCGGGTGGAGCAACCCGCTCGGCCAGCCCCGCGCAGCCGTGCAGCGGGTCGCTTACCTGCTCGATGATGACCGGCTGTTGCGATTGCACTGGTACGCACCCGATCACACCCTGTCCGAAGAACCGATCGAGCGCGAAATCCTGGCCGGCGTACGCGATTTTAGAATGCGTTTTTTCGCGCCGAGCGGCTGGCTGGACCAATGGCCTCCCCCGCTGAGCGAGATGGACCTGGCACAGCTGCCAATCGCAGTGGAGTTCATTCTCGAATTGGATGACTGGGGTGAGATTCGTCGCTTGATCGAGGTGAGCCACTGAGATGCATGCCCCGGCAAGCCAACGCGGTGCGGCGCTGATCACGGCGATTCTCGTGGTGGCGCTTGCGACCGCGATCGCCGCCGCGTTGACCTGGGACCTGTTCCTCGACCAGCGGCGCGCGTTCGGCCGGGTGGCAGTCGACCAGGGCCTGATGTACAGCCTTGGCGCCGAGGCCTGGGCCAAGCAGATCCTGCGCGACGACGCCCAGGACAACCAGGTGGATCATCCCGGCGAGCCCTGGGCGATGCAGATCACGCCGCTGCCGATCGAGGGCGGCCAGATCCAGGGTCGTATCGAGGACCTGCACGGCCGTTTCAACCTGAACAACCTGGTGGACAGCGCCGGCGGCACCGATCCTGCCGCCGTCCTGGCGTTCCAGCGGCTCCTCGCGGCGCTCGAACTCGACGTACGGCTAGCCGACCGGATGGCCGACTGGATCGATCGCGATCTTGACCCGAACTTTCCTGACGGCGCGGAGGATTCAGATTACCTGTCGCGCGAGCCGCCGTTTCGCGCCGCCAATCGCCCGGTCACCAGCGTGTCCGAAATCATGCTGGTGTATCCGGATATTGGCCGGGAGGGATATGCGCGCTTGCGGCCGTTCGTGACCGCCCTGCCGCGCGGCACCCGCATCAATATCAACACCGCCCGCCCCGAGGTCCTGCTGACGACCGCGGAGAATTTCGGTTTCCGTGAAGCGGAGCGCATCGCTCTTGACCGGCCCAATGAAGGCTGGGAATCGCTCGAACAACTGGGGGACTTGATTCCCGTCGAGGCCCGCGGCGCGCTGGGCGTCACCAGCGACTGGTTCCGCCTTTCGGTCCGCGTGGATATTGGCACCCAGCGGTTCACCATGTACAGTCTGCTCCACCGCGACGCGACTGGCTCGGTTTCCACCGTGATCCGTAGCTTCACAGACGAGTAATACGCGAGCCCAATGCCTGAAACCCTTGTCCTGAGACTCGACCCCGCCGATCACGGCACGGGCACCTGGATCGTTGCCGACGAGCAGGGCCGGCGCATCGGTCCGCCCGGCGCGGGTCCGCTTGCGGATGCCACGGACGCCGCGGCCGGCCGCGGCATGGTCGTGCTGGCGCCGGCTGTTGACGTGTTGTTGACCAGCGTAGCGCTACCGGTGCGAGGCGCCGCCAAGATCCTTCGCGCGTTACCGTTCGCACTCGAGGAGCAGATCGCGGAGGATATCGAGGCGCTGCATTTCGCCGCCGGACCGACCCTCGGCGACGGCAGTATCGCTGCGGCAGCGGTAGACCGGGAACAGCTGGAAAGCTGGCTGGGCGCGCTCTCGGAAGCCGGTCTTGAACCGCAAATCATCTGTTCCGAGGCCGAAGGCTGCCCGGCCGCCTCTAACCACCTGAACTGGGTGCTGGACGTCGATCGCTGCCTGGCGCGCAGTGGCGACGGCCTGCCGGTGCTGCTGGAAATCGACAGCGTGGCCGCGGCACTGCAGTACGGGCCGGAGTTTCCCGGGGAGGCGGACGCACCGAAGCATTTGTCGGTCTACCTTACTCCCGAGGGTCACCACGCGCATGGCGAAGCGCTGGAGGCCTTGCGGTCCGACCTGGCCAGCCTGGAAATTCGCGTGCTGCCGGACGGCGTCTTGCCGCACCTGGCGGCCGGCGTGGTCACCCGTAAGCCCATTAACCTGTTGCAGGGGGGGTTTGCGCCCCGCACCCAGCTCGACCGGCTGTGGAAACCCTGGCGCGCGGCGGCCGCGATGTTGGCCGTGCTGGTCGTGGTGCTGGTGGGGCAACAGGCATTGCGCGTGGCGCAACTCAAGCAGGAGGAAGCCCGCCTGGATGCAGCTATTGCGGCCACGTTCCAGCAGGCGTTACCAGGTGCGCGCATGGAAGATCCACGTTTCCAGGTCGAACGGGAACTGGCTGCCCTGCGGGGCGGTGGCACGACCGCCAACGAAGGATTTTTGACGGCGCTCGAGACACTCGGCCAGGCGCTCGGCGCCACTTCGGGTGTGACACTGCAGGCCATCAGTTATCGGGCCGGTGTGCTTGACCTTCGCCTGCAAGCGCCTGACGTTGATGCCTTGGAAGCGATTCGCCAGGCGGTCGGCCGCGAGGGGCGTTTTACCGCCACCATCCAGCAAGCCAACCAGCGCGCGGACGGCGTTGAAGGCCGTATCCAGCTCAGCGGGGACGGGGCATGAAGGACTGGTTCTTCGGGCTGGAATCACGTGAACGGCTATTCGTTTCAGTCGGCGCTGTCGTCTTGCTGGTCGCGGTGCTCTGGGGGCTGTTGATCAACCCGCTCTACCGCGCATCCACCGCCACCGAGAATCGTATCGAGGCCAAGCGCGACACCCTCACTTTCCTGCGCAGCGCGGCGGCCGAACTTGCCGGTGCCGTCAACCGACCGGCGGCCCGTCGCGATCTTGCCGGCCAGTCGCTGGTGGTTATCGTCGATCGCAGCGCGCGCCAGGCCGGCCTGGGTGCCGCCCTGACGACCAATCAGCCGATTGGTGACGACGGGATTCGCGTGCGCCTGGAAAATGCGTCCTTCGATGCGCTGGCCCGCTGGCTTGGGGCGCTCAGCACTGGCTCCGGCCTCGCGATCGAGTCTGCCAGTTTTGACCGCACCCCGGACCCGGGTCGTGTGAACGCAAGCGTGACGCTTCGCCAGGGAGCACAATGAACCTGCTGAACCGCCGCTCCGTGCTCGTCACGGCGGGCCTGCTGGCCTTGCTTGCCGGCCTCGTGGCCAATTTTCCGGCGCGCGTCGCCCTGGCATGGTTCGCGCCGCCGGCGATTCAGGCCTGGGGCGTGGACGGCACGATCTGGCACGGCCGGGTCACAGAGTTGGCGCTGGACGAGCGGCCGCTTGGCGGCCTGAGCTGGACAGCCCGCCCGGCCCGGTTGCTGACTTTGCGACCGACCTGGGAATTCAGTATGCGACGCCCGGATGGGTATGTCCGGGGCGCGGTGGGGTTCTCTCTGCTGGGGCAACGCCAATACCTCGATGATCTCGAAGCTTCCCTCTCCTTGGCCACTCTGCCCCCCGCCATTGTGCCGATCGGCGTCTCCGGTGAGCTGCGGTTGTCGCTGCAACGCCTGGAGCTCGTGAACGGCTGGCCGAAGACGCTCACCGGCCGCGCGGCCGTCGCCGAGTTGCAGCTGCCCGGCGTCATCATGCCCCTCGGTCCGTTCAGTTTTAATTTCCCCGCTCAGCCGGGGCCGCCCGTCGGGGAAATCGTGTCCACGGGGGGGCCGCTGGCCGTGGACGGTAGCATCGAGCTACCCGCCCCGAATCGTTGGCATTTCAGTGCCGAGCTCGCGCCGGGTGAAAACCCGCCGCGTGAACTGGTCGACGGACTGGCCTTTGTCGGCGAGGACCTCGGCGGCGGACGGCGCCGCCTGGTGCTTTCCAGCGAGCCTTGAGCCGGGCCCCGGCGCCGAACCCGAAACCCGGAAGCGTGTTTTTCGGTTCTCGGTTCAGGCAGGCGCAGCCCAGGCCCGCCAGCCCGCGTGCTGCGGGAAGTACAAGCCCAGCATGATCGGGCCATCGTGCTCCGCTGACAACAGGCGGGCATAGCGCTCCAGCTGCGCCCGGTAGCGGTCCTGTTCACGGTCAAGAAACGCCGCCAGCTGGCCACCCTCGTGTCGCCCGGCCTTGTAGTCGACGATCCACAACGTACCGGCCGCATCGACGAAACAGCGGTCGATGATCCCGTTCACAATCCGGCCCGCCAGCCGTCCGCTGATGCGCTTTTCGCTCGCTGCCTGGGCGTGCCGCGCATCCAGCAGCCAACGCCCGCGAGCATCGGCCAGCGTGCCCTCGAGCGCGGCCATGCAACGCGCCAGCCCCGCCTCGAATTCATCGGCCCCAAGACCCGCCTCGCGCAGCAAGGTGGCCAGCAACGGTCGAGCGGACTGCAAGCGATCGACCGGCCAGGCTTCGGCGCCGTCACGCGAGATCACCTGCAGGAGCCGATGCACCGCGAGGCCGACCGCCCGCGCCTCGCGCCCGGACCAGTCGTACTCGACCACGGCGCCTGGCTCGAGCGGTTCGGGTTCATCGCGGCGCCAGCTGGCGGTGGCCGGCATGGCCGGCGCCTGCCAACCCGCAGCATGGCGCCGCAGCACCGCAACCGGGCGCGGTGCGGGCGCGTCGACCGTGGCCGCGTCGCTGCGCCGGGCCGCCAGGAAGGTGGCGCCGAGCGCGGGCCATAGCCTGGCAAGCAATGTTTCGGCCGCCGGTTCGGGGGGCGTGCCCGTATCAGGATCATCGGGCTTGATGCGGGCTACCAGGTGCAGGCCATGGCGAGCGCGCGTCACCGCCACGTACAGCACCCGGTCCAGTTCCAGGAGCTCCCGCCGCCGGTCCAGGTCCCGCAACGCGCCGTGCAACTTATCCCGCTCCTCGCCGAACCGCTCCACCGGTGCAAGGATCAATTCCGTCCCCTCCTCGCGCACCTGTTCGAGCCAACGTAGCAGGCGTTTCTCGTGCCAACCGCTCTTCCGATCGAGGCCTGGGAGGATGACGTGATCGAATTCGAGACCCTTGGCCTTGTGAATAGTGAGCAGTTGCACCGCTTCTGTCGAAACCGTGTCCGGCGCCGCGTACAAGTCGCCGAGCAACTGGCCCAGGTTCGGCGGATCATCGAGGTCACCATGGCGCGCATGGTCATCGATGAACTCGAAAAAAGCGCGCGCATCAGCCAACTCGGATTCGCGCTCCAGGGTCGCCGGACCGCCGAGGGCCAGCCAGGCGCCTTCGATCACGCGCCGCAGCGGCCGGCGCCCGCGGTCTTCAAGGGCCGGCGCCAGTACGCCCGCCAGGCGTTCGAGGCGTTGCCGCCCATCCGGGCTGAGCGCATCCAGCACCTCCGGATGACCCATTCGAGTCCAGATGTCGTCAGCCTGGGCGCCAGCGATCACCAGCAAGTCTTCGAGGCGCAAACCACACCAGGGGGCACGCAGTATGGCCAGCCAGGCGGTGCGATCAGCCGGATGGCAAAGCGCCCGGCTCAGCGCCTCCAGGTCCCGGATCGCCGGAACCTCGGCGAGCCGTTCGATATCCACCGCCTCGAAAGCAATCCCGGCGGTCTTGAGGGCCGGCGTGATATTCGCGAAGTGACCGCGGCTACGCACCAGGATTGCAATGCGCGCGGTCGGTTCGCGGGCCCGGATGTCCCGGATGATAGTCGTGACAGCATGTGCCTCGGCCGGCCCGTCGCCCGCCGGGGCGGCAACACAGTTCACGGACGATCCCGGCAGCGCCGGGTGCCAGGGCGTCGACGCCGCGAACGGCACCGCACCGAGCGACAGGTCTTCGTGACGCGGGAAAATACCGGGGAACGTTGCCGAAACCCACGACACCAGTCCGCCCTGGCTGCGGAAATTCACGTGCAACTGCAATTGCTCCAGCGGCAAGTCGCCGATGCCGGTTTTCTGTGCCTGCAGGAAACGCCCCACGTCGGCTTCACGGAACCGGTAGATGGATTGCATCGGGTCGCCGACGCAGAACAAGCTGCGGCCATCGCCCGGTGCCCAACCGGCTGTCAGGCGTTGCAGCAATTCGACCTGCGCCTGCGAAGTGTCCTGGAATTCATCGACCAACAGGTGACTGAGGCGGCAATCCAGCGCCAGCGCAAGATCGGTCGGCGCCTCGTCGCCGAGCGCTTCCAACGCGGCAAAGGCAATGCCGATGTAATCGCTCTCGCCACGCGCGGCGAACGCGACATCCAGCGCGGCTGCAGCGACCGGCAGCAGGGCCAGCAAATGCTCGAGAATCTCCCAGCCGGCATCGGGATAAGCCGGCTCGGGAAGCTCACGCACGCGGTGGAGACCGGCCGGATCGGCGCACTCACCGAGTGCCTCGAGCAGTTCCAGCATGCGTGTTTTATCCGCCCTGGCGTCGGGCGGGAATCCCTGGTTCTTGTTGAGGGCGCGGCGCCAGCTGCCGTTCTTGGTCAGCAGCAGTTCGGCCAGCGCGCGCCAGGCCGGCAGAGCGGCGGGCTCCGGCGCCGGCGCATCGATGAGGTCTGCCAGCGGCGCGAGGGTCTCGAGCTCGGGCGCCCGTCCGGCGGCGCGTGCGCCCAGTTCGCTCAGTTCCTGGAGCGCTTCCAGCGGCAGATCCGCATACGTCCTGCGCAGCTCGTCGGCGACAAAATGGCGCAGCGCCGTATCGAGCGTCGCACGCAGCTGGCCCGGCTCCACGCTGCGCCGCGGGACGATCTTGCCCAGCCAGTGATCGCGCGCCTTCAGCAGCGCCACCAGCAAATCCTCGGCCTGCGAAAACCGGCCACCCAGGTGCACCAGCAAGGCCGCAGCATGCGGCGCATGCGCTTCCCGGCCGCCCGTCGCCAGGAGGATGTCGCGGGCCGTCTGCCGGTAAATCGGCTCCGGGTCCGCGGTGATCACCGGCGCGGCGCCGAGGCGCGATGACATCGGTAACTGCCGCGCGAGCCAGGCATTCAGGGCATCGATGGTCTCCACCCGCAACCGGCGCGGGTTCTCCAGCAAGCGCCAGCCCAGCGCCCGGTCTCGCGCCAACGCGTCGCGCGCCAGGGCCCAGGTAGCGCGCCGATGGGATTCGGCGGGCGCCGTGTCGGCGCCACCGAGGTGCAAGGCCTCGAGGATGCGTTGCCGCATCTCACCGGCGGCCTTGCGGGTAAAGGTGATCGCGATGATTTCCTCGGGGCGTTCGACCACGGCCAGCAGGCGCAGGAAACGCTGCGTCAGCAATTCGGTCTTACCGGAGCCCGCCGGCGCCTGGACAATAAAACTCTGCGTCGGCGACAGTGCGGCGGTGCGTATCGCGTGGTCCGCGGGCTGGCGCTCAGTCATGGTCGAGCACTCCCGCGCGCAGCAATTCGTCGCGTCGGCACAGGGTGGCCAGGTGACACCGCGCACAGGTGCTGCCGGCACCCAGCGCCTGGCGTGGATCGACGCGCGCGTCACCTGCCCCGAAGGCACGGGCCAGTGCCGCCAGCACATCGCGCCAGGCGTCGTTTTGGGCCCGCCATTCCTGCTCGGTCGGCGGCTTTAATTTCGCCATGGCGGCGCCAAAGACCTCGCGCGAACGCGCGCTGCCCCGTAGCTGAACGTCGCCGGGCTTCAAAGAAGCGTAGGCCAGCCCCGCCAACCTTGACTCATACGCCAATGCATACAGGGGCATCTGCGGCTCGGCCGGGCGCTCGCCCTCCCAGTCGGCGACGCGGACCGCGCCGGTCTTGTAATCGAGTACCACGCAGCCCGCGGCGACCTCGTCCACGCGATCCACCTGTGCATTGATACGCAGCGTTGCCAGTTCGACACTGATGCGTTGCTCACTGGCCACGACCTTGAAATCGGGCCGCAATAATTCAATCTGCAGCAGTTCCTCGATCCTGAGGGCCGCCTCGTCGATTTCGATGGCCACCAGTGCGCCTGGCACCCCGGCGAGCGCATCGGCCGCGGCCCGCGCCAGCGCAGCACGTACCCGCCCGGCCCGTTCTGCAGCGGCCAGCCTCGCGAGGCCGTCCCGATCACGTAATTCCTCCCACAAGAATTTCAGCGCCAGGTGCACGAAGGATCCGCGCGTAAGCCCATCGACCCCGGGCGCCGGGGTTTCGAGTTCCCGGGCCGTCAGTCGATGGAGGGCAAAAGCGCGGAAAGGGCAAGCCGATTGGGCGGTCAGCAGCCCGGTCCCGCCGCTTACCTCACCCTGTACCGGCGGACCCATGGCATCGACGAGGGTCTCCAATCGGCTGGCCGCAAAGCTTTGCATGGCCACCGCGGTGATCCCGAAAGCGTCCCCGTCCTCGGCGGCTGGCAATGCAGCCACCATGGGGCTGGGTCGCAGCGGTTCATCCGCGCGCGCCGCGGGATAACTGCAACGTACCTCCGGTGCGGCGCCGCCCAGCCGCGTCATCAATTGGCGGGCCACCGCCAGTTCCGTATCCGGACAAGCGCGCGGCATCCCCTGTTCGCGTTGCAGGGCCGCTGGCAACAGGGCGCAGGGACGCAGCGGCGCGGGCAATGCGCCGTCATGCAGGCCGCTGATCCAGAGGCCGTCGAACTCGAGCCCGGCCGTCTCCAGCAAGCCGAGCACCTGCACGGGCACCGCGGGCGTCTCCGGCTGGAACCGTTGCTCGGCGCCGATGCGCCGCAGCCGCGCCAGGGCCTCGCCAAGCGTCACCGCCCCACTGACGGCGTCCAGCCGCGACAGCGTTTCCAGCAACTCAGCCCAGGCCTGCAGGGTCTGCCAGGTCGGACTGTCGGGCGGAACATCGCCCGGCCAGCCCAGGTGCCGCAGGGCGCGAGTCAACGTGGCTGACCAGCCCGAGGGTGGCCGCCGCCGGGGGCCACTGCGGAGTTCGTCCAGGCAGGCCTTGACGGCCCCGCCAAGCCGCGGGCACGCCGGTGCACCATCGCGGCCCTCCAGCCAGCCCAACAAGGCCGCCGGACTGACGCGATCGCCGGCGCGTTTGCGCAGCCAGGCATCGAGCGCGGCGCGTTGCGCGCCCTCCGCCTCTGTGCCACCGAAAAACGGCGCACGTAGTAAGCGCCCGACATCCGCGAGTTCCATGCTGTCGCGTGCCAGGCCAATGGCCAACAGGGCGGCTGCGATGACCGGCGCATCTACCAGCGGCGCGCCAAGCGAGAGGTTCCACGGTCTTGGTGTATCGCCACGACCCGGCAACAGGCGTTCCGGCGACAAGGCTTCATCCAGCAGGTCCTCCAGCAAGGGCGCCTGTGCCTCCAGGTCCGGCACGACAATGCCCAGCCGGGCGGCTGGATTTTCGTCCAGGCGCTGCCGCGCCCAGGCGGCGGCCGCGGCCAGCTCGTGGCGGCTGTCGGCAAATGCTGCAAGCGTCGGCGCCGCGGCATGGGCGTAAGGCGCCACAAGCCGCACGCGTGGGCCGAGCGCCGCCGCCAGCATGGCCTGTTCCGGATTCAGCTTGTCGAAGCCGGCGAACAGCACCTTTGGGCCGGCAAGACCGCCCAGCGACGGGGCCAACAAGCCGGGCAACTGGACGCGATCGAGCGCACGGGCCCCATCCAGGCGTGCCTGGTAGCGCGCCGCCAGGCGAAGAAAAATCTCGCAGTCTTCGCCGGCGCGCGCCTGCAGCGACGCCCAGGGCAGGCGCCACTCGTGCACCAGGCGCCAGGCATCGCGAAAACCGTCCACGGCACCGCCCGGCATCAGCAGGGTGCCGGACATCGGGTCGGCGTTGAAGACCTCTTCCCACAGGACCGCGGCTTGCCAGTCATCCAGGCAAACGCGCGATTCCCGCAAACTCCCGAAATCCCGCAAATCCCGGAAGGTGGCGTGGATCCATGCCGACCATGGCAAGACGTCAGGCGTCGGCCAGCTGGCCGCAACACTGCTGCGCGCGTAATCGCGCTGCAGCTGGCGGGTCAGCCGCCGGGTCGAAGTCACGACAGTACAGCCGTCCGCCAGTGCCTGGACGAGGGCCTCTCCCGGCGGGACTGGAGCACGATCAATGGATGAGATATTGACCATTAATACAATAAGTTAAGCGTATAACATGATGTTATTTATCATGTCGAGCGCCTGGCCTCGCTCCCGCTTTGCGAGCCTTGCCCACCGCGGCGGTGAACCGGCGCAGTTCCTCCCGGGCCATGAATTCCGGCCAGTCGGCCGACAACTTGCGCCGCCAGTTGGGGTATTCCTTGTGGGTTCCCGGCACATTGACTGGGGTCGTCATCCCGAGCCAGTCCTCCGGCTGCAGCATCAGGACGGCCGCCGGTGTCAGTGCCAGGTAGAGCTGGATAGCCTCGTGCGGCGCCGTCGCGCTCGGGTCCTCGCCGCTGACCAGCCCGGCGTCCCGCAGCGCGTCGAGCAACCGGTGGCGGGCCTGGCGCCGCTGCGCCCGTTCCGCATCAGCCTGGCCGGCTTCCGGATAGGACTCAAGACGCTCGCGCAGCGTGATGTCGGACCCCGACCAGTAGCTACCCAGTGGCGGCAGGTCATGCGTGCTGACGGTCACCAAGGCGTCGCGCGGGTACTCGGCTGGGTCAAGAAACCGGCCATCCGGCGCACGTTCGAACCACAGCACGCGGTAGCTATAGATTCCATGCCGGTGCATCGCGGCCCGCACTGCTTCCGGTACGGTGCCCAGGTCCTCGCCGATGACCAGGCATCGTTGGCGCTGGCTTTCCAGCGCAACAATGGCCACCAGTTCGTCGAGCCGGTAATGCACATAACCGCCCGCGCTTGAACTGCTGCCGCGGGGTACCCACCATAGCCTTGCCAAGAGCATCACGTGATCGATGCGCAGCGCGCCGTGCCACCCCATGTTGGCGCGCAACAGCTCGACAAACGGTGTGTATGCGTTTTCCCGAAGGGTCTCGGGGTCGAAGGGCGGAATGCCCCAGTCCTGCCCCTGCAGGGCGAGCGAATCCGGTGGCGCGCCGATCGCAGCGTCGGTCGCATAAAGGCCTTGCGCGGTCCAGGTTTCGGCGCCGCCTGCATCCGGCCCCACCGCCAGGTCGTGGTAGAGACCCAGGCGCAAGCCCGCCGCGCGCGCCTGTCGATTGGCTGCCTCGAGTTGCGTTGCGGCGACCCATTGCAACCAGCAGTGGAATTCCACCGCCGCCGGATGGGCGGCGCGAAATGCCTGCGCCGCGGTACCGCCAGGATCGCGATAAGCCACGGGCCATGCCGTCCAGCCCCCCTCCGTTCCGCCGGCCGTGAAGTGCTCGTGGAGCGCACAGAATAGAGCATATCCATGCAGCGCATCGCCGTGTGTTTTCACAAACTGCGCGAAGTCTGCGCGGCGTTCTGGCGCGGCGAGCTCGGCAAACTCGGCATATAGCTTGCGCAGCACTTCCAGCTTGCAGCTCGTCACGCCGCGGTAATCGACCAGGCGCTTGGCGCGCAGAGCGGCCAGGCGGGCCTGGAAGTCCGGTGTGCCGACCAGGCGGCGTGCTTCGGTGGCGACGGCATATTCCGGAATGGCCTCGGGATCGATGTAAATCACGTTGCGCCAATAGCGGCTCGACGGGCTGTAGGGACTGAACGCGTCCGGATCCGCGGGGAACAGGGCATGGAGGGGATTCAGCCCGACCACGTCTGCGCCCAGCTCGGCCGCCGCGACGGCGAAGCCGGCCAGGTCGGTGAAGTCGCCACAGCCCCAGTTACGTGGCGAGCGCAACGCATAGAGCTGGATGGCGGGTCCCCACACGCGGTCGCCTTTGCCGATGGCCGGCGGTTCGTAACAATGCGGCGGCGCTACTACCAGGCTGGTATTCCCCAGCGCGCTACCGTCTGCTTTTTCCAGCGATAGGTGGTGGTAGCCGGTCGGCAGATCGGGCAGCTCGAGCGCCAGGCGCACGTACCACAGGGCGCGCATCCCGCGTTCCGCCAGCACCGGCAGTTCAGCCGGTGTCACCTCGCCGCGCAGCACATCGCCCTCTTCCGTTTCAATCCGCCAGCGGATGACCGGCAACAGCGGCGCGAGCACGGTGAACGGAACACGGTTGTCGCCTTGCAGTACGACGACGGGGCCCAGCACGCGGGTCCAGTCCCGCTCCTCCAGGGCATCGGCTTCCTGCTGCAATCGCACGGGGTCGTCCACGGTATGCCCAAGCGCGGCGAGCAGGCTACGCAAGGAGCAGGTCGACAGCACGCAGGGGCGACCGAGATAGTCCGTGAATTCTCGCCCGATGCCCCGCAACACCCGCAATCGTTCGAGCAGGTCCTCGTCAACTTCAGTCATGATCCACCAGCAACGCGAGTGAACTTGGCGCCAGCCGATAGCCGTGGCCCTTTTGATAAGCCGCGGATGGAACTGTCACGGCGTCCTGGCTGGTGTCCAATGCCACCTCCCAGACAGCGTTCGTGATGGGTGAAGGCAGCGTGAACTCAACCATTTCAGTAGTCGCATTGAACAACACCAGGAAGCTGTCGCCGACGTCGGGATCGAGCTGGGTCGGCGGCAGGCCGGTGCTGTCGAGTAACATGGCGAAAGCGCGCAGTTGCGGGTCGGACCAGTCAGCCGGGCCGAGTTCGCTGCCATCGGCTTTCAACCACGCGACGTCCTTGAAACGCGTGGCATCGCGCTGTACGCCGGCGAGGAATTCATGTCGCCGGAAGACCGGGTTGGCGGCACGGATTTCGACCAGGCGGCGCACGAAATCCAGCAGCCCGGCGTTACTCTGCGCGAGGCGCCAGTCCACCCATGACACCTCATTGTCCTGGCAATAGGCGTTGTTGTTGCCGCGCTGGGTACGACCAAACTCGTCGCCTGCCTGCAACATCGGTACGCCCTGGGACAGCAGCAAGGTGGCCAGCAGGTTGCGTTGTTGCCGATAGCGTACGGCGATGATTTCCGGGTCATCGGTATGACCCTCGCTGCCGTGATTCCACGAGATGGCATGCCCGTCACCATCAGTATTGTCCTCGCCGTTGGCCAGGTTGTGCTTGTGCGCGTAGCTGACGGTGTCGCGCAAGGTGAAGCCATCGTGGCAGGCGACGTAGTTAATGCTCGCGCAGGGCCCGCGCCCGCTGGCAGCAAACTGCTCGCTGGAACCCGCCAGCCGCTCGGCGAACCGGGGCACGAGCCCCGCATCGCCACGCCAATAGCCGCGTGCGGTATCGCGAAAGCGGTCGTTCCATTCAGCCCACGGCCGGGGAAATCCACCGAGCCGATACCCGTCCGGCCCGAGGTCCCATGGTTCCGCGATCAGCTTGACGCCGGCCAGCACGGGATCGGCGCTGAGCGCTTTGAAAAAGCGACCGTCGCGCTCGAAGGCCTCGCCTTCGCGACCGAGCGTGGTCGCGAGGTCGAAGCGAAACCCGTCCACGTGCATATCGGTCACCCAATAGCGCAGGCAATCGAGCACCATCCGGCGCACTTCGGCATGATCGAGATTGAGCGTATTGCCACAGCCCGTCCAGTTGACATAGTGGCGCAAGTCCTGCGGCTGGAGCCGGTAATAACTGAGGTTATCCAGGCCACGCATGGACAGCGTCGGTCCCCGGTCGCTGCCTTCCGCCGTGTGGTTGAATACCACGTCGAGAATCACTTCCAGTCCGGCACCGTGCATGGCGCGCACCATTTCCCGGAACTCACGCACCGGGTCCGCCAGCGAGTAGGCGGCATGCGGTGCGAAGAATGCCAGCGTGTTGTAACCCCAGTAATTCGCCAACCCCTGCTCGTGCAAGCGGGGTTCGCTGATAAACTGTTGCACCGGCATTAGTTCGACTGCTGTGACGCCGAGGTCGACCAGGTAGTCGAGCACCGCGGGTTGTGCCAGCCCGAGGTAAGTACCCCGCAAGTGGGCCGGCACGCCCGGGTGCAGCCGGGTGAAGCCGCGGGTATGCAATTCATAAATCACCGTACGGTCCATCGGCGTGCGCGGCAACCGGTCGCCGCGCCAGTCGAAAGCGTGCGGGTCCACGACGCGCGCCTTGGGGACGCTGCTGGCGCTGTCGCGGATGTCCTGGCGCCATTCCTGCACGCCGCCATGGCTGAACCCATAGATGCTCTGGTCGTAGCGCAGCTCGCCGGCGAGGCTGCGCGCATACGGATCGAGGAGCAGCTTGTGCTTATTGAAACGTTGCCCCTGGCGAGGCGCATACCGGCCATGGACGCGGTAGCCGTAGACCAGTCCCGGACCCGCACCGGGCAAAAAGCCGTGCCAAGTATCGCCACTGCGTTCCGGCAACCGGATGCGCGCGAGTTCGCGCTGGCCGGCAGCATCGAAAAGGCAGAGGTAGACGGCTTCTGCGTGGGCGGAAAACAGGGCAAAGTTGACGCCGTCGCCGGTCCAGGTGGCGCCCAGCGGCAGTGCCCTGCCCGCCCGCATCGTCGGCATGGCGCGTACCGGCGTCTCGTTCAAACCGCGGACGGTGACAACATCATCCATGATCTATCCGATCGGCCCCAACTCCCAGATGCGCTCGGCGTACTCCCGGATCGCGCGGTCACTGGAGAAGCGGCCCATGCTGGCGGTATTGATGACGGCCATGCGGGTCCAGTCCTCAGCATCGCGGTACCTGGCGTCGACACGTTCCTGGGTATCTACATAGTGTTCGTAATCCGCCAGGCAAAGGAACGGCTCGCCATCCGCGATGACGGCATCCACCACCGGCGCGAATCGGCGCAGGTCCCCGGGGGAAAAGAAACCGTCGCGTACCTGGCGCAGCACCTCGCCCATCTCGGCGTTGCTGCGCGCCAGCTCAATCGGGTAATAACCTTCCCGGCGCCGCGCTGCAACTTCATCCGCCGTCAGCCCGAAGATGAAAATGTTCTCGGCGCCGACGGCGTCGCGAATCTCGATATTGGCGCCGTCCAGTGTGCCGATCGTGAGTGCGCCGTTCATGGCGAACTTCATGTTGCCCGTTCCCGACGCTTCCATGCCGGCGGTGGATATCTGTTCCGACAGGTCCGCTCCGGGAATGATGATTTCCGCGGCCGAGACACTGTAGTTCGGCAGGAAAACCACCTTGAGCCGATCGCCGACGGTCCAGTCGCCGTTGACTACTTCGGCGACATTATTGATCAGCTGGATAATCCGCTTTGCCATGGTGTAGGCCGGCGCGGCCTTGCCCGCAAAGATCACCGTACGAGGTTGCCAGTCGCGCTCGGGTTCCTGGCGGATACGGTTGTAGCGCGTAATGACATGCAAGAGATTCAGGAGTTGGCGCTTGTACTCGTGAATTCGCTTGATCTGCACGTCGAACAAGGAGTCAGGACTGACGGTGATCCCGACCTGGCGCTGGATGTACTTTGCAAGGCGCTGCTTGTTGAGCTGCTTGACCGCTCGGAAACGGGCCCTGAACTCGGCGTCGTCAGCCCGCGGGACAAGTTCGTGCAAGCGCTCCAGGTCATTTTCCCAGCCGTTGCCCAGCTGCTCGTCCAGCAAGCTGGACAGGGACGGGTTGGCCGCTCGCATCCAGCGGCGCGGCGTCACGCCGTTGGTCACATTCACGAAGCGACCCGGATAGAACTCGTCGAAATCGCGGAAAATCGTTCGCCGCACCAGGTCCGAATGCAGTTCAGCGACGCCGTTGACGTGGCTGGCGCCGATGGTGGCGAGCCAGGCCATGCGCACTCGCGGGCCATCGTGACCGACCTCGTCGATAATGGACATGCGCCGCCGCCGGTCGTTGTCGCCGGGATACCGTTCCCACACCGCGTCGAGAAACTGGCGATTGATGCGATAGATGATTTCCAAGTGCCGCGGCACCAGTTTCTCCAGCAGCCTCACCGGCCAGGTCTCGAGCGCCTCCGGCAGCAGCGTGTGATTGGTATAGCTGAACACGCCGCAGCTAATCGACCAGGCTTGTTCCCACGAGAGCGCATGCACATCCATCAACAGCCGCATCAGTTCCGGCACTGCCAGCGCCGGGTGCGTGTCATTGAGCTGGATGGCGACATGGTGCGGCAGTTCCGCAAGGTCGTAGCCGGCGGCCAAGTGCTCCTGCAACATGTCCTGGAGGCTGGCGGAGACAAAGAAATATTCCTGCTTGATGCGGAGTTCCTTGCCCTCCTCGGTCGAATCGTCCGGGTAAAGCACCCGGGAGATATTCTCGGCTTCGTTTTTCGCCTTCACCGCCGCGTCGTAATCGCCCGAGTTGAACAATCCCAGGTCGATTTCCGGCGCATAGCGCGCACCCCACAGTCGCAGGTGGTTGACGGTCCGACCGTTGTTGCCGGGCACCGGCGTGTCGTAGGCCACCGCTTCGATGCATTGACCGCCTTCCCACTCGATGCGCGGGGCGCCGTGTTCGTCCTGCACGGTTCGGCACGTGCCGCCGAGGCGCACTTCGTAGCGGATATCCTCGCGCTTGATCTCCCACAGGTTACGAAATCGCAGCCAGATGTTGGGACGCTCGAGTTGCTCGCCTTCTGCGCCGATGCCTTGTTCGAACAAGCCATAGTCGTAGCGGATGCCGTAGCCGAAACCCGCCAGGTCCAGGGTCGCCATCGAATCGAGAAAACAGGCAGCGAGTCGCCCGAGACCGCCGTTGCCGAGCCCGGCATCCTGTTCTTCTTCGACGAGTGTCTCCAGGCGCACGCCGACTTCTTCCAACAGGGCGCGGGTGCTGGCGTCGAGATCCAGGTTGATGGCGGCGTTCAGCAAGGTTCGCCCCATCAGGAATTCGAGCGAGAGGTAATACACCTTGCGGCTTTGCTGCGCACGGATGCGTCGCTGGGTTTCGTGCCAGCGACCGACCAGCCGTTCGCGAATCGCCATGGCCACCGCGCTGTACAGATCATGCGGCGTCGCGTTGTCGATGTCCTTGCCAACGCCGTAGAGCAGCTTCACGAGCGTATCGTGCCGCAGGCTCGAGTCATCGAAGCCAAGGGCTTCGGGCAAGGTGTGTTCGGGAATATTCAATGCCGTGGGCTCCTGTTTCGCTTTACGCGTGCGCTCCGGCGCCCGCGCGATTCGGCTCGCGCCGGAGCATAACAGACAGGCGGCACGCCGCTCAGCAGTTTCCGCGCCACAGCGTTGCCCTGCTGGAGCGCGCACCTGATACTTGCAGGCATGATGAGAATATTGATTTTTTCGATCTTGCTGGTGTTCGCGACGCCCGTGGCTGGCGACACCCCTGTCTCCGCACACCAGACCGTCAGCGAGACCCTCCGGGAACTTGCTGGCGCCGTTTCCGACTGCCGCTTGCAACTGGCTGCCGATCCCGTGGCCGTGCGCGGCCTGGTGGATCACCGACTGCGGCCGAAGGCCGACGTGCTGTATGCCGGCCAGTTGATCCTGGGTCGACACTGGTCCGATGCGGATCCCGCCCAGCGGCGCCGATTTGCCGAAGCCCTCTATAACTCGCTGGTGAACCGCTATGCCAGCGGATTGCTGTTGCTGACCCCGAATAACGTTACGGTGGCGCCGGCGTCCGACGCGGCGCACGGGGAACGCGTGGAAGTCGAACTGCGTATTCACGCCGGACTGGCGACGCCGATACCGGTGTTCCTGCAACTGCGTTCCGGCAACGGACAGTGGCGCATTTTCGATGCTCGCTGGGAGGGCCAATCTTATGTGCTCAGCCTGCGCAACGCCTTCGCACAGCAGCTCCGCCGCGACGGCCTGGAAGCGGTTATTGGCCGCCTGGAAGCTTCGGGGGGCTCGCGGGCCGGTCCACCGGAAGCACGCGAGACCGCCGCGGGCCGGTGCCTGCGCGCCCGGATTAATTGATGTTACGGGTCCGGCTCGCCTTGCTGGCGGTTCTGCTACTGCCCGCGGCAGCGCTGGCCTGGGGTCCCGATGGCCACCGGGCGGCAACCGCGATTACCGCGGACCGGCTTTGCCCGGATGTGCGCGAGGAAATCGATCGCCTGCTGGGAGAGATGACCCTCGCCGATGCCGCCGCCTGGCCTGACACGATCCGTGGCGAAAGCGACTGGGCGCATACCCGCGACTGGCACTACATCAACATCGGCGATGACGAGCCGCTCAGCGCACTGGTCGAAGGCGCGCCCGGTCACGGGCGCATGCTGAGCGCCATACGCGATAATCTCGCCTTGCTCAGCGACGAGAGCGTGAGCGATCTCCGGCGCCGCGCGGCGCTGAGTTTCGTTTTGCACCTGGTGGTTGATTTACATCAGCCGCTGCATGTCGGGCGCCGCGAGGACCGCGGCGGCAATACGGTTACCGTCAGTTTCGCGGGCCGGGAGACCAACCTGCACCGACTTTGGGATAGCGGCCTGTTGCGCAGTGCCGGGCTGCGTGCCGCCGACTACCATCGCAGCCTCGAACCGCTGGTCGCGCTCGGCGCTGGGCACTGGGAAGCGGGCTCCCTGGAAGACTGGGCCCGCGAATCGCAGCAGTTGCGGCCCTGGGTCTACGACTTCGACCAGCGCCGCCGGGTACCCGTGATTTCGCAGCGCTATGCGGAGACCGGCCGGCAGCTCACGGCACTACGCCTGGCGCAAGCTGGTGTCAGGACCGCATGGTTGTTGAACCGTGAGCTGGCGTGTCGCGTTAAACAGGGACGCTGACGGGGGCACTGCCAGCTGGCAGTGCCCCGCGCTGAATATCAGGGATAGGTGTAGCTGGCCTGGATGCCGAGCGGAATACCGATGGTCCAGTAGAGCAACAGGAAACCACTCCACGCGACCAAAAATACCACCGAGTACGGCAACATCATGGCCACCAGTGTGCCGATGCCCGCGCTGCTCACGTAGCGTTTGCAGAACACCACGATCAATGGGAAATACGGCATCAGCGGCGTGATGATGTTGGTGGCTGAATCGCCGACCCGGTAAGCAGCCTGGGTGAGATCAGGCGAAATCCCGAGGCTCATCAGCATGGGCACCAGGATAGGCGCCAGCAGTGCCCACTTGGCCGATGCGGAGCCCACCAGGAGATTGACCAGGCCGGTGACCAGGACGATGCCAATGAGGGTCACCTGTGCGGGCATGCCCAGCGAGCGCAGGAAATTCGCGCCCTCGATGGCGATCAGCGCGCCGAGATTCGACTGGGCGAACGCAAAGATGAACTGGGCGGCGAAAAACGCCATCACCATGTAGTAGCCCATGTCGCTCATTGCTTTCGACATGCCCTGGACGATGTCGCGATGACTCTTGACCGAGCCGGATGCGTAACCGAACACGATCCCGGGAATCACGAACAACAGGAAAATCAGTGGCACGATCGAGCGCATTAACGGCGCTGATGGACTGGCGAGCTCGCCAGCGTTATCCCGCCACGCGGAACCCCCTGGTATGGCGGTCAGCGCAATGACCATCAGGGTCACGCCCATCGACCACAACGCCCAGCGCAGGGCGCGCCGCTCGGCGGGCTGCAGCGGCTCCATTTTCGGGAGGGCATCGAGATCGCCGTCCAGCGGCGTATTGCGTAGCCTCGGTTCCACCACCTTGTCGGTCAGGATCCAGCCCAGCGCGATGATCAGCAGCGAGGAAATCGCGGTGAAATAGTAATTATTGAGCGGATTGACGAGCAACTCGGCGTCGAGCACCTGCACGCCGGCCTGGGTGATTCCGGCCAGCATGGGATCAAGCGCCGAGGGCACGAAGTTGGCCGAGAATCCACCGGACACGCCGGCGAACGCCGCTGCAATGCCCGCCAGTGGATGGCGTCCGGCGGCATAAAAGATAATGCCGCCCAGCGGCACGACCAGCACATAACCGGCATCCACGGCCGTGTGGCTGACGATACCCACCATGATGACCATCGGCGTCAGCAGCCAGCGCTTGGTGAACGACAGCAGCGCGCGTAGCGCGACGTTGATAAAGCCGGTGTGCTCCGCCACGCCGATGCCGAGCATGGCGACCAGCACAACGCCAAGCGGCGGGAAGGCGACAAAGATCTGCACCATCTGCGCCATGAACTCGGTGAATTCCCGCCCCGACAGCAGGTTTTTCACCACCACGGCCTCGCCCGTGCGCGGATCGATCGCCGAGAAACTCATCGGTGCCAGCAGCGCCGAGACCACCCACGTGATGATGAGCGCCAGCAGGAACAGGATCGCGGGATCCGGCAACTTGTTGCCGGCGCGCTCGATCCCGTCAAGAATGCGGGTGAGCCGGGGATTTGGGGTCGGGGTACTAGGTGCGGTTTCTTGACCGGCCATGGACTGCCTCCTGTGCGCGAAGGCGGCAGTATAGCGGCGTCACGGCACAAGGCCAGCGGTCAAGGCAAAAACCCCACCCGGCTACCTGCTCTCTTTGTCCTTGCGACGTCGCCGGACGCGCATCACCATGACTCCACCGATGATGGCCAGTACGCCCGCAATCGCGTACAGCGCGACCACGAGGAAAATTCCGAGCTGAGGTTGTTCGTACACTTGCGGCTCCTCCGTGACGCCGAA
Source organism: Gammaproteobacteria bacterium (assembly GCA_047921455.1). Classification (GTDB taxonomy): domain Bacteria; phylum Pseudomonadota; class Gammaproteobacteria; order Steroidobacterales; family XN24; genus XN24. Next base: position 45,584 of record JBLRWC010000007.1, on the reverse strand, counting down.
CTTTCGATAGCGTTGCCAGTTTAGCAACCCGATGGTTGCTGTCGATATTCGCTGCGGCGATCCAGGTGGATGCCGACGGGCACATTGCCTCGCGCGGCACGATCGGTCAGCATCTGGCGCCACTTCAGCCACGCCTGCCCCGAGGAGCCGCCCCGCCATGCGTCGCTCGTTTCGTGTTCCCGATACCCTGGTCCTGCTGTTCGGCATGATGGTCGTGGCGCTGCTTGCTACCTGGCTGTTGCCCCAGGGGCAGTTCGAGACGGTGCTGACCGAGGACGGCCGCGCCGTGGTTGTGCCCGGCACCTACGCCGTCATCGACGACGCGCGCACCTTGATGCCCTGGGAGTTGCTGACCGTGGTGCCGCGCGCCCTGGCCGATGCACAGGACATCATCTTCTTTGTGTTGATTGTCGGCGGTGCCATCCGCGTGCTGCGCGCCACCGGTACCATCGACGCCCTGCTGGGGGCCGTGCTGCGCCGGGTCGGTCATAGTCCCGGCCTGCTGATCGCGCTTGGCATGGGCGTGTTTGCGGCTGGCTCAGCGACGCTCGGCGTCGCAGAGGAATATATTCCGCTCACGCTGGTGTTGATTTCCTTGTGCGTCGCAATGCGCATGGACACGGTCACCGCCATCGGGATCATGGTCTGCGGCTACGGCATCGGCTACGGCGTGGCGGCGTTGAACCCGTTTACCGTGCTGGTCGCCCAGCGGGTTGCCGAACTGCCGCCCGCCTCCGGACTCGGCTTCCGGCTGGCCATATTCCTGCCCTTCCTGGCGATCGGCGTCCACCACGTCTGGCGCTATGCAAGAAAGGTGCAGGCCGATCCGGCGGCCAGCCTGGTGCACGATATTTCCGCGGCGCAGCACGCGCCGGTGGAAATGCACCCCGGCATGGACGGGCGGCACAAGCTCGTGGCGCTGATGACGCTCGCCGCACTCGGCGCCATGGTCTACGGGATCGCCTTCCCCAAATGGTACATCCTGGAATTGGGCGCGATTTTCCTGGCGCTGGCCCTGTTCGCGGGCCTTGCCGGCGGCCTCGGCGCCAACGGCACGGCCAAGCGTTTTGCCGAGGGCGCGGCAGAACTCGCGAGCACGGCGCTGCTGATCGGCTTTGCCCGCTCCATCGCCCTGATACTCGAGGATGGCCAGGTGCTGCATACCATCGTCAACGGCTTGTCTGCGCCACTGCAACTCATGGGCGCAGAACTCGCGGCGATCGGCATGCTGGCTATTCAGCTGGTGATTAACCTGTTCATTCCCTCCGGTTCAGGCCAGGCCTTCGTCACCATGCCGTTGATGGCGCCCATCGGCGACCTGGTCGGAGTCACCCGCCAGACCGCGGTGTTGGCGTTCCAGTTTGGTGACGGCTTCGCGAATATGATCGTGCCCACTAATCCGGTGCTCATGGGCATTCTCGGCATCGCCGGCATTCCCTACGACCGGTGGCTGCGCTTCGTGGCGCCCCTGCTGCTCAAGTTGTTTGTGGCTGGCTCGATCACGCTGGTGATTGCGGTGTCGATCCACCTTGCCTGAGGACCAGGGGATTGGTGGCTGCTGAGTCTTGGCGAGGCCTGTTCCGGGCAGTTGTTGCGACCTATTCGCGCCTGCGAATAGGTCTTATTCGCGCCCGTATCCGTATGATACCGAATAGCGGGGCGTCACCGGACCGCGTAATTTCCCAACGCAATCAGCAAAAGCTTGCATACCGCACAAGGAATGCAATCGGCCTGATGGCTTTTTTTGGGGAACGATGCTCTTGCCCACCTGGAGGGGAAAAATGAAAAATTGGACAAAACTGCTGGCGACGGCGTCATGCGCCGCTTTGCTGGCGATCGCCGGTTGTTCCGGCGACGATGGCGACCGTGGGCCTGCTGGCGCTACCGGTCCCGCTGGACCTCAAGGACCTGAAGGACCTGAAGGACCTCCAGGACCACCAGCGCCCACGGATCCAATCTTCGGCTCTGCTGAAGGCACCCTCGAGGGAGCCATCACGGGCGTCGAGGTCGACACGTCCGCGAGCGCCATCGTCACGGTCACATTCGAAGTGTCCAACAACGGTGCGCCCGTCACGGGCCTCGAGAACTTCGAGTTCACCATCGCGAAGCTCGTCGAGACCGGCGACTACCCGCGTTGGCAGAGTTATATCAACCGCTCGCGCTTGCAGAGCGGCGGCGTCCGTGTGCTGCGGGCCGCCGGTGAGCGTCGCCCCGCCACTGAAATCGAGCCCGGCGTGTATACGTACACCTTCGGTACCGATATCGATGCCGTAGCCGATTTTATTTACTACGGTAGCCCGGACGCTCCGGCAGCGCCCGGCGTTGGCAGCAGCGGTGTGCTGGATTCGGCGGCGGCGCAAGCCATCCTGCCGACCCTCGATCTCGCCTATGATCCCAATGCCGTGCACCGGATCTCGGTCGTCGGCCGCGGTTCGCGGTACAACGCGTCGATCGACTTTGTTCCCGCCGAGCTGCCGACCTTGTCAGCCCCCACCGCGAACATGGTCGTCACCACCGAGTCTTGCGGCGCCTGCCACGGCAATTCGGATGCCCGGGATATCCTCCACTTCCCGAACGTGCACGGCAATGGCCGTTACAGCATGGAAACCTGCGTCTCCTGCCATAACGAATCGACGTTCGATTCGCGCGGCTCGACCGACGAGGCGTGGGCGGAAATCAGCCTGCCGACCATGATCCACAAGATTCACGTGAGGAACGACTATTCGGTCGACGGTCGCGACTACTCGACTGTGCATTACCCGCAGTCAGTAGCCAACTGCCTGACCTGCCATGACAACAACCGCATGCCGAAGCCGGAAGGCCGCAGCGCAGCGGATGCCGTGGCGTTCCAGGCGCGCCCGAGCGCGGCTGCGTGTGGTACCTGCCACACCAACGTGGACTTCGATGTGCACTTCAGCGCTGGCAGCGATACGCAAGCCTGCCTCGTCTGCCATGGCCCGAGCGGGTTCGTCAGCGTGGACAGATTCCACATCAGCCCCTCGTCCTCGCCGAACAATCCGCTGCAGCCGGCTGGCTTCGTCCAGTTCGAGTACGAGATCGCTTCGGTCACCGTGAACGAGAGCAACCAGCCGATCGTGACGTTCCGCCTGCTGGCGGACGGCGAGCCGGTGGATGTGCAAAACCTGCCTAACGGCGTTGGCCTTGGCAACATGCGCCTCTACGCCGCTTGGAGTGCAGCGCACCCGGGTGGCGCGATGGCAGGTCCGGCAATCGCCGCGCCGCAGGACTACAACAACCTCGGCACGACGGCCGGCCGCCTCTGGTGGGATCTCGATGTCTCCCTTGGTGTTCGTTCCTGGGACCAGCCCCAAGGGCTGGGCAGCCTTTCCGGCTATGTCGGAACATTGATCGCTGGCGAGGACGGCTATTTCACGACTGAGCCAGGCGTCAACGGCGGCTTTACCTTCCCGGCCAATGCCACCCTCATGGCGATCGGGATCGAGGGACGCCCGCAGTCCCAGGGGACGAATATCGACACGTCTGCCGTGGTTGGCTTTGCCGGTGCACCGCGCCGCGCCGTGGTGGCTGAGGCGAACTGCCTGGCCTGCCATGAGACCCTCGCCTTCCATGGCGGTTCGCGTGTCAACGGTCCGGACTGGTGTGCCTCCTGCCATAACCCGGAAAACTCGAGCAGCAACATCTTCTCGGGCTTCATACCAGCCGGTACGCTTCAGACTAACGGGAACGATCTAGGGGGCCTAGTCATCGACGGCGAGAAGCCGATGAACCTGAAGGACCTGGTCCATGGTCTGCATGCCGGCAAGCCGGTTGGCGGCGATCCGATTCGTACGATTCCCTTCTCCTTCATCCGTGGCACTGTCGCCGGTGGATCAGGCCAGGGACCGTACGACTTCAGCGACATCGGCTTCCCGATGGCCCTCGCGGATTGCCAGAGCTGCCATCTGCCCGACACCTACAAGCTGCCGATTGCTGCCAACGCAATGTGGTCGGTGGTTGACGGTTTGCCGGGCGCTACGGCCACCGCGCCGCATAACCCCGGCCTGACCGGCCGCATGGGCCCGACCAGCGCCTCTTGTTATGGCTGCCATAACACGCCGCAGGCCAAGGCTCACTTCGACCTGAACACGACGCCGACCGGCGAAGCCTGTGCAGTCTGCCACGGCTCCGGGAAGATCGTGCCGGGACACGACTAAGCAACAAGCAGCATTGAGCTGCGACTAACCTGGCCGGGGGAGGAAACTCCCCCGGCCTTTTTTTATCTTACAATGCGTCGCCTCATGCTCAGCTTCACCCAATTCGCCCTTCGCCGCGGCCCGCAACTGCTCCTGTCCGACGTCGATCTCAGCCTGCACGCGGGTTGGCGCGTGGGCGTGATCGGCCGCAACGGTTGCGGCAAGAGCAGCCTGTTCGCGGCCATCAACGGCGAGCTGGAACCGGATCTCGGTGAAATCGGCCTGTCCCCGAAAATCCGCATCGCCGGCGTGGCGCAGGAGACCCCCGCCCTGCCCGATCCCGCGCTCGAGTTCGTGATGGCGGGCGATCAGCCACTATGGAAGGCGTTTAATGCCGAGCGCAATGCCATGCAGGCGGGCGATTACGAAGCTGCCGCGCATGCGCATCACGACCTGGCCGAATTGCAGGGCTATGATGCGGAGGCCCGCGCCGGGCGCCTGTTGCACGGCCTGGGATTCCCCCCCGCGACCCATGGCCGCGCCGTGTCTGAGTTTTCCGGCGGCTGGCGAGTGCGTCTTAACCTGGCACGCGCGCTGATGACGCCCTCCGAATTGCTGCTGCTCGATGAGCCCACCAACCATCTCGACCTCGATGCCGTGCTGTGGCTGGAGCAATGGCTGCTCAAGTATCCCGGCACGCTGCTATTGATCTCGCATGACCGGGAGTTTCTTGACGGCGTCTGCACCCATATCCTGCACCTGCACGAGGGCCAGGCGAAGCTCTACGTCGGCGATTACACCGCCTTCGAGCGGCAACGCACCGAGCACCTTCGCCAGCAGCAATTTGCCTTCGAAAAGGAGCAGGCCGAGCGCGAGCACCTGCAACGCTTTATCGACCGATTCCGCGCCCAGGCGAACAAGGCGAGCCAGGCGCAATCCCGCATCAAGCGCCTGGAAAAGCTGGCCGGTACCGAGGCGGTACGGGCCGAGCGCGCCCTGCGCATCGCCTTCGAGCAACCCAGCAAGCTGCCCTTTTCCCTGATCACCCTCGACAAGGTGACGGCGGGCTATCCAGCCGCCAGCCGCGATGAAGCGCATGAGCAATTGCCGGACGAGCATGCCGCCGCCGGCGGCGCGATCAGGGTACTCGATGATGTGAAATTTGCCCTCGAGGCCGGCGACCGGATCGCCTTGCTCGGCCCCAACGGCGCCGGCAAGTCCACCCTCGTCAAGACACTCGTCGGGGCGTTAGAACCGCTGGCCGGAGAACGCCGCGTGCATGGCGACCTGCGGGTCGGCTATTTCGCCCAGCACACCCTCGAGAGCCTCCGGGCCGGCGCCAGCCCGATAGAACACTTGCGTGACATCGCGCCCGACGCCAGCCCGCAGCAAATGCGCAATTTTCTTGGTCGCTGGTATTTTTCCGGCGACCGCGCCTTCGAGCCGGTGGATCATTTTTCCGGCGGAGAACGCGCTCGCCTCGCGCTCGCCCTGCTGGCCTGGCGCAAGCCCAACGTCTTGCTGCTCGACGAACCCACCAACCACCTCGATCTCGACATGCGCGAAGCGCTTGCCGAGGCGCTGGCCGATTATGACGGCGCGATCGTGCTGGTGTCGCATGACCGGCACCTCATCGGCCTGGTATGCGACAGCTTCTGGCGCGTCGCCGACGGGCGCGTGGAGCGTTTTGCGGGCGACCTGGATGCGTACGCAGGTTGGCTGAGGACACGCCTGTCCGCGCCTCCGGGCGGGGCGGAAAAACAGCCTGGCGGCAAAAAGGGGCGCCGGGGTGCTGACTCACGGGCAAAGGATGTCGCCAGGCAGCAACGCCGCCTCGAGCAACTCGAGCAGGCGCTCGAAAGCCTGTCGGCGGAACACGAGTCACTGGAAGTGCGCCTCGCGGATCCGGCGCTTTACGCCGGCGGCGCGGCTGCGGAAGTGGCCACCCTGACCGCGCAACACGAAGCGCTCGCGGCGCAGCTGGCGAGCACAGAAGCGGAGTGGCTGCGGCTCACGGAGGCGCTGGAAAGCACCCGGTCCGCCACGGACGCCTGAAACCCGGCAGGTCTAGAAGCGACACAGGCGGTTGTTGGGCTCCGCCATGCAATCCACCAGGGTCAGTTCCCCCTGTTCATTCTTGACCGCCGCATAACGCCACGGGCTGGCGCCCGTCGCCATGCGCAAAGCCTGCTGGGCATCGGCGAGACTCGCGGCGCCAGTGACGCCGCGGGAAGGAATCCGGCTGCCTTCCGGGTAGAAAAACGCGGTCGTCGTGTGCCCCGGCGTATAGGTGAGCTGGTCCGCAAAGGCCCTGATCTCGGACTCGCTGACCACCTCCCGGTAACCGACGGTGAACAGGCGGTCGGCGGTGCCGTCGCGGAAGTATCCCTCGAGCCAGAAATCGATCACGTCCAAGGGTTGGTCGTCGATCATCGACTTGCCCAACCAACCGATGCCAAGCGTGGCAAGGACAAGAACGACGGTACCAAGCAGGAATGACTGTGTCCGGGTCAAGTTGGCCGGCATCGGTTTACCTCAAAAGCCCAAGGGAATATTGAATACGAAAAATGCCACGAGCAACGTGGTCCATACAATCATGAACACGATCGAGTACGGCAACATGATCAACAGCATGTCGCCAAAACCCAGACCGGGCCGGTATTTACGCATGAAGGCCAGGATCACCCCTGAATAAACCATCATGGGGGTAATGATGTTGGTGGCCGAGTCTGCGACGCGAAACGCGGCCGCCACCAGGTCGGGCGTCATGGCCGGGTTCACGAAATACAGCATCGGCACGAATATCGGCCCCAGCAGCATCCATTTCGAGGTTAGCCCGCCGATAAACAGGTTGATGATCGCCGTCGTGATTACGAAACCGATCAGCAACAATACCGGGAACTCCTGCAGCCCCAGCGCGACCAGGCCCTCGGCACCCAGGTAAGTGATATAGGAACCGAGACCGCTGTAACTCAACAGGCCGAGGAAGTTGTAGCTGAAGAATGTGAGCACCAGGATATAACCCATGGTGTTCATTTGCTTGACCATTGCTTTCACAACATCGGCGACGCGTTTGAACGTGCCCGAGGCATAGCCGAAAAATACTCCCTCGATGATGAAAAACAATGAAATGAGCAGGATGATGTTATTCAGGAACGGCAGCACACGATTGCCGTCGGCATCCGTGTAGGCACCCAACGGCCCGAGCGCCAGCCCGCCGATTGCCAGGGCTGCGACGACCAAGCCGAACCCGGCGGACTTCAGGCCCTTGCGTTCCGCGCCGCTGACCTCGAACTCGGCGAGACTGATTTCAGCCGGCAACTCGAACGGTTGCTTGTCCAGCTTGGGCTCGACGAAGCGCTTCGTTACCCAGGCGCCGGTGAACGCCAGTACCACGGTCGACGTGGCGATGAACCAGTAATGCATGGTGGCGGGCCGCAATACTGCGCCGTCTGCCGTGGTGAACGGCACTCCTTGCGACTCGGCGAATACCTTGGCATTCATGCCGATGATCACGTCGATGGGCGTGCCCGGGATGAGATTGGCGCTGAAGCCGGCTGACACCCCCGCAAAGGCGGCGGCCATGCCGATCAACGGATTGCGGCCCAGGCCGGCATAGAGCAGACCAGCGAGCGGAATGAGCACCAGGTAACCTGCGTCGGTTGCCACCGAACTGGTGATGCCCAGAAACATCAGTAGCAACGGCAGCCAGGCTTGCGGGATATGACTGCCGACACGCTTGATCAGCGCCGCGAACAGGCCCGAGTTTTCCGCTACACCGATCGCCAGCATGACGACCAGGATGACCGCCAGTACGCCATTGCCGAAGGCCAGCCAGTTCCTGAGCAAAGCATTATCGAAAATCCAGCGGACATGCTCGGATTCGTACATCGGCAGGATCTGGTAGCTGATCATCTCGCCGCCGGCGCCCACCGTCTCGAAGGTATGCCCGCCGAGCAGCACCGTCGCGATAAACGCGATCGGGTAAAACGACATGAAGATAATCACCGGATCGGGAATCTTGTGGCCCACCCGCTCTACGAAGCGGCTGAAAGCCTGGCCGGTGCTGCGTTCGTTGCTGTCCATCAATGTCCCCGTGCGTGCCTTCGTCGCGCCAGCGCGGAAGTATACCTGTTGCTTGCTTCTCTTCCCGCCCGGGCAGCGGTGTGCCGCTGGCTGTACTATTATTGGCACTGTTCACGAGTGAGTGCGTGGCCGGCGGCTGGATGCTGCGGCCCGGTTTTTTGACAGCAACAATATTTCGAGGATTCGTCACCATGAGAATATCTGCAGTTCTTTCCCTGCTCACCGCGCTTGGCCTTGCCGCAGGCGCGGTCCACGCCGCCCATCATGGCGGAGCAGACGCCAAGAAGGACAAGGTCAAGGAAGCCACCGCGAGTTTCATCGACCGAGAAAGCAACAGCATTGGCACGGCCACCCTGACCGAGAGCCCCCATGGTGTCCTGATCTATTTTGACCTGCATGGTCTGCCGCCCGGCCCCAAGGCCGTCCACATCCACACCGTCGGCACTTGCGAGGATCCCGAAGAAGGCTTTGTCGCTTCCAAGGGCCACCTCAATCCCGATGGCAAGGAACATGGCCTGATGAATCCTGCCGGCCCGGACGCGGGTGATCTGCCGAACCTGGTCGTGCAGGATGACGGCACGGTCCAGGTCGAAATGTTCACCATGCTGGCTTCGCTCGGCGGCGCCAAGGGCCGCGCCAGGATCCTCGACGAGGATGCCGCGGCGCTGGTGATCCATCTCAACCGCGACGACCACATCACCCAGCCGATCGGTGGCGCCGGCCCGCGCATCGCGTGCGGAGTCATCAAGGCGGAATGACGCTGCGGACCCTACTGGTCCTCACCGGGACGCTCGCTGCCGTGCTGGCGGCGAGCGTTTTTTTCATGGCCCGATCTCACGGGCGGGTCGACCCGATGCTGCTGCATACCGACGGCGTCGGCCTGCTGCGGCTCGGCCAGGACTACCAGGAAAGCGCCACTGCGGCTGCGCGCCTTGCACCGGATACGGCCTTTGCGGGCCTGGGTTGCGGTGGACTAGATGAAATTCGTTATTCGGGCCACTTGGCACAGTTGCCCGTGACTGTCATGGCGATGGCGGAGGATGGCCATCTCATAGAGATCGAGGCTTCGGTGGATGCGCCATTACAGACCGTGGACGAAGCCGCCTGCCTGGCCCTGCGCGACCAGTTCGCCGCCGTATTCCTGGCGCGTTTCGGGACGCCGTCGGCCACCTGGACTGTCGCCAAGCCGGTGTCTCGCGAGCACATGCTGCGCAGCGGACCGGTAGTGATCGTCGCGCGATGGTTCCGCACCGGCGGCAGTTGCTACATCAGCGCCCATTACGGTTACCGCGACCGCGAGTAGTCGGCTCGACCAGGAACCGGGCGCGCAGACCGTTCTCAGGCAAACAGGTCCACCAGCAGCAACGCCATGACGCCCATGCCGAGCGCTGTCAGCAAGGCTGTCAAGGCCGGCCGCAGCCCGAGCGCACGCAACACCGCAATGCGGATGCCCATGCCGATGGCCGCCATGGCCGTCGCGAACAAGAAAGCGCTGCCGACGGTGGCTGCATCGAGCAAGACCTGCCAGGCGTGGTGGTCCGCCAGCAGTAGATCGCCGCCGCTACGGACGGCCGCCATACCGAGAAAGCCGAGCACAAACAGGGGAAAGCCCGGCCGGCTGCCCGACGCCTGTTCGCCCCGCAGAGCCCACCACACGACAGCCGGAATGACGAAGAGCATCGACAGGTTACGCATTAACTTCGTGACGGTGGCGGCCGCCAGCACCTCCGCCTGTCCGAATGTTTGCTCGAACAGCAGCGCAGCTGCCGTAACCTGGGCGGTGTCATGAATGGCTGCGCCGAGCACCAGGCCGACCTGGCCTCCGTCGGCGAGCCAATCATTCAGTAACCAAGGGTATAGCATCGTGGCGGCCAGCCCGAACAAGGCGACACATGCGAGGGCGTATGCGGTCTCCTCCGCGCGCGCCTTCAGTGCGGGCGCCGTGGCGGCGATCGCAGACGCCCCGCAGATGGCCGCCCCGACGGCCAGCAGCGCGGTAAGCTTCGTGCCGACGCCCAACACCCGGCCCAGCAGCCACGCCAATGCCAGGCCTGAAAATATCGCCCCCAGAACCAACGGCAGGGCTTGCAGTCCGAGACTGCCCAGTTGACCCAGCGACAAGCGCAAACCAATCAATATGACGCCCAGCTTCAACACCGGTCCGGCTGCGAACCGCAAGCCCGGCGTCCAGTCGGGATGCCGGCGGGCCACACCCGCCAGCGCGAGGCCGAGCAGGATAGCGACCAGGATTGTGCTGATGGGCAAGCTTGCCAATGGTTCCGGCGCACGGCGTACGATCGCCGTCAGCGCGCCGGCCGCCAGCGCGATCCCGGCTGCCGCGAGCATGCCGGGAATCGCCGGGTGCTTGAAGTGTCTTGCTGGCATGACTTAAGGGTCCAACGGGAACCGTGACTCGCTGCAGTCTAATGAACACCCGTCCAGATGGGCAGCCCGGCCTCGGGAATTGTACGCCGGCAGAAGACGCTGGCCGCCACGCTGTGCCATAGTTGCAGACTGGCACCTGGCGATAGTAACAAGGACATGTGCAGGTTCGTTTTTTACTTGGGCGACAGTCTTCCCCTTGCCGATCTCGTCACCCGCCCGGAAAACTCGCTGATCAACCAGAGCGTGCGCGCCCGCGAACGCCCGGAGCCGCTGAATGGCGATGGTTTCGGCCTCGGCTGGTACGTTGACGGCCATGCCATGCCCGCGCGGTTCCGCTCCCTCACTCCCGCCTGGAGTAATGCCAATCTCGACGAGTTGGCCCGCGTGACTACCAGCCGTTGCATCCTTGCCCACGTGCGCGCAGCCACCGGCGGCAATTTTGATGTTGCCGAGGCCAACTGCCACCCGTTTCGCTGCGGCCGATTCGCTTTCATGCACAACGGCCACATCCCCGCGTTTCGGCGTATTCGCCGGCCCCTGATGGCACGCCTCGGCAACGATGGCTTTCACGCCATCCGCGGCACCACGGACACCGAGCATATTTTCGCTCTGGTTGCCGAACGACTTCGTGGCCACGAGGACGACAGTTCATGCGAGCTGCTGGCCGACGCCTTGGCCGGCGGCATACGCGACCTTCATGAACTCATCGATGAACATGCCCCCGGTACGCACTGCTACCTTAACCTGGTGCTCACCGACGGCCGGCACGCGGCCGCCTGTCGCTACAGCTCGGACCCCGGCTATATCGACAGCCTGTACCTGAACAGCGGTTCAGCGTACTTGTGCGACGGTGATCACTGCTGGATGGAACCCGACGCCGGCACCGCGCGCGCCATCCTGGTCAGTTCCGAACCGCTCAACACCGGTCCGCGCTGGCAACCGGTGCCGCGCAATCATATGGCGCTGATCAACCACGCGCTGGAGATTGAACTGCGATCCATCGGGCCGTATTGAGTCAGGTGACGATCGTCACCGGGCACTTGGCATGCCGGGTAACCTTGTCGCTGACGCTGCCGAGCAACAATGTGCGCATGCGCGACAAGCCGCGTCGCCCCATGACGACCAGCACGGCGGGGTTCTTGTCCGTGTAAGCGATGATTTCTTCGGCGGGATCACCTAGTGCGACCTGGTGCTCGACCTGGTCAACCAGCTCATCTTTCAGAGCGCCCTCGACAGCGTCGAAAGCACGGCGGCCGGAGGTTTCGCCAGCATGCTCGATGTCCGTGCTGGACATGCCCGTCATGCCGACCAGTTCTACCGAGACAGCGGGGAATACGTAAAACAGCCGCACTCCGATGTCCAGGGCGCCCGCAAGCCGCATCGCGAAACGGGCCGCCCGGATGGAATTTTCGGAGCCGTCCACGGGAACCAGGATTTCGTTGATCTTGTCGGCCATCCTCGTTACTCCTTCAATCCCGTAATCCGTCAAGAGTTCCTTTACTTTCAATTGTAGTCATTAGTGGCGAAATTTTTGCTCACCACGCGGGTGGCCTGCGATCACAATCCCCAACGCTCACCAGCGCCACCGAGAGCGAGCAAGCCGAACACAAGAAAAATTGCCGCGGCCACCGCTTTGACGGCGGGCAGTGGCAATCGGGGCGCAAGGCCTTTGCCCAGTAGCACCACCGGCACATTGGCGATCATCATGCCGAGCGTCGTGCCAGCGACGACCGCGAAGACGGTTTCGAACTGCACCACCAGCGCCACGGTTGCGAACTGCGTTTTATCGGCCATCTCCGCCAGGAAAAATGTGATGAACGCGGTCCCGAACACCCCGAGACGGGCAGCCGGAATGCCGTCAGCATCAAGCTTGTCGGGCACCATCACCCAGGCGGCCATCGCGACGAAGGCGATGCCTACCAGCCAACGCAATAGTTCCGGCGCCAGTAGCGCAGCGAGTCCAGCCCCGAGCACGCCGGCGATCGAGTGGTTCACCACACTGGCGAGGAAAATTGCCGCGATGAGTGCGAGCGGTTGCCGATATCGGGCTGCCAGAACGAGTGTAAGCACTTGTGTCTTGTCGCCGATCTCGGCGAGCGCCACGACGCCCATGGAGACGAGCAAAGCCTCCATCGAGCTACCGCCTGGCGCCCGTGAGCGGGTTCGTGTTTTCTCGAGAATCGCGGTAGGCCACTGGAAATGCCCGGCTGGTTTTTCTAGGTTTTAACTATCGGATGATGACACGGAGGGTCATAGAACGTTCAATCCCGATAGTGTTTTCACGGCGCTGACAAGGACCAGCCTCGCGCTGTTCGCGGCGCCGGCCTATTCCCCGTTGAAAAACCGGGCCGTGCCCATGGCCTCCGCGGCGGCGCTCAGGCGTTCCAGGGCCAGGGCATAGGTCGCCATGCGCAGTGACACGTTTTTATCCTTGGCCAAGTTCATTACGGCCCGGAATTGTTTGCACATGCGTGCGTCGAGGCGCTCGCGGACATCTCCCTCGCTCCACGTGTCCCCGCTGCGGTTTTGCACCCACTCGTAATAACTCACGGTCACACCACCGGCGTTGGCAAGAATGTCCGGGATCACGACGATCTCGCGTTCTTCCAGGATTCGATCTGCTGCGACGCTGGTCGGCCCGTTGGCGAGTTCTACGATTACTTTTGCCTGCACCCGCTTGGCATTGTCTTGCGTAATGACGTCCTCGAGCGCCGCGGGTATCAGCACATCGACTTTGAGCTCGAGCAACTCCTCGTTGCTGATTTCTTTTGCGTCCACCGTGTCGCAGACGGAGCACTCGCAGTACAAAGCCTGCAGTTTGCGCTGCTCGTTCTTTGCGTGGATAAGACTCGGCACGTCGAATCCCTTCTCGCTGTAGATGCCGCCGCCGGAATCACTCACCGCCACGATGCGAAAGCCTTGCTCGTGCAGCAGGCGCGCGATTTCCTGGCCGGCGTTGCCGAAGCCCTGGATCGCGACCGTGGTCTTCGCCGGCTCCCAAGCGTACTCCCTGCAGAATTCCCGGAGACATACAGCACCGCCGTAACCTGTAGCGCCACTACGGCCCCGGCTGCCTCCAAGCGCCACCGGTTTGCCCGTGATCACCGCGGGCGTGCGTTTGCGAACTACCTGTGAGTACTCGTCCATCATCCAGCCCATGATGCGCTCGTTCGTGTAGACGTCGGGCGCCGGGATATCTGTCTCCGGGCCAATAAAATCAGCGATCCGGCGGATAAAGCCGCGACTTAGACGCTCGACTTCGAGCATGGACAAGCACTTGGGGTCCACCGCAATCCCGCCCTTGGCGCCGCCGTACGGCAGGTCCATGACAGCGCACTTGCAGCTCATCCAGAATGCCAGCGCCTTGACCTCCTCGAGGTCTACCTGTGGATGGTAGCGCAAGCCGCCCTTGCCCGGGCCGAGAAGATCGCTGTGGTGCACCCGGTACCCGGCAAATATTTCGAGGCTACCGTCATCGCGTCTTAACGGGATCGAAACGGTCAATATGGCCTTTGGGTGACGCAGGCGTTGCAGCACCTCCTCGGCAATTTCTACATGAGCAGCGGCTTCGTCCAGTCGTTCGAGCGCGCGCTGAAAAGGTGAATTTTCCATATGGCCTCCTGTTTGCCTGGTGGTGTCTCACCCAAGACAGGGTAGAAAACGGATCGCACTGTCAATGGCAGGCCGTGCCGAAAGCTGAAATAAGCGACCGACATGCCCAGCACCACGTACACCGCCCAGGCATGCAGACCCCAGTGAAAAAACGTATAGACCATCGCCTGGCTGGCGGCTGCAGCCGTACCACCGTCTGCGTTGGGCGGCGCCTGGTAGTGCAGGATCGGCTCGGCCACGCTCCAGAACACCAGCCCGATTCCCATGCCCGCACTGAACAACATCGCAAACCAGGCCAGGTAGCCGAATTCCGGCTGTGATTCGGGCCCGCCCAGCCGTGTCTTGCCATAGCGGCTCAACGCCAGCCAGACCAGAAATGCGAGGAAGAAACTTACGCCCGCGATATCCAACCAGCCGAAATACTCGGTAATGAAATTATGGATGCTGTCGAATATACGACTGGAGGTTGTCGGAAATATGACGCCGAAGAAAACGAAAGCCAGGACGACAACTGCAGATGCGGTAAAGACGGGGGGTTCACAGTAGCGAAAAAGTTGCGCAGCTTCCCGCCCATAACCAGAACCGTCCCGGGTTCGAACTTACCTTGAGTTTAGTCGGCGGTGATCGCGCGTGCTTTGAGCCGCATGCTTAGCCAGCTCCCCCCGCCGAGAAAGAGCGTCAACACCACCAGCAGCAACAGCGCGCCTGCGCCGGGCCCATCGCCTTCCAGGCCCTGCTGGAGCAGTGCATTGATCGACCAGCAATACACGGTCCACTTTACGCTGAGCCCGAGTACGGCGGCCAGCAGGAACCCTCGCCAAGGCAGCCGCAGCAGCCCCGCGCTGTAGTTGACGATGGCATGTGGAAAGCCCGGCAGGACGCGCAATGCCATTTGCGTGAAAACATCGCCGCGTGCAGCGAGCACCTGGAAAGTACGCCGCCCCTGCAGGCGATCATAAAGGTTGTCGCCCAGGTAACCGGCCAACGGGTATGCAAGCGCCGCTCCGGCCACGCTGCCGGTCAGCATCAGCAGAATCGCGATCAGCGGCGGATAGAACGGCGCTACCAGCCAAATGATCATGGTCCCGGGCAGGCCCAGGGCGAACAACGCGATTTGCGCCAACACCAGCACGACGGCGGTCCAGGGCCACTGCGCAAGGGACTCGCCCCAGGCCATGATTCCCTGGCGATCCACTGGCTCGGCGAGTGCGAATGCAGCGCCCGCCAGCAACAACAGGCTCAGCAACGTCAACCGCCAAACACGGCTACGTTGCGAGGTCCTCAAATTCATCTGGATAGCCACTACGCCCTATTCTGCCTGCGCAGGATACGGTTGTGAAACCACCCTGCCCTAGAATCGAGTCGTCAACGTGAGCAACCACTCGGGCGCGAGATCCAGCAGAAATGCCTCCAGCCGCTTGTCGAGACCGAGCAGTATCAGCGCGCCGATGCCGAGCAGGCTCCAGCCCATGACTGTTCGGCCGATATTACCGACGCGATCCATGCGCTCACGTTGGCCGGCAAAAGCGGCGCGCGACGCCAGGCCGGCGGCAGTCAGCGGCACGACGGCCGCAACGCTGAACGTCGCCATGATGACGGTAGCCTCGGCAACGCCGCTGCCGCCCGCCGCAAGCGCGATTGCGGCGCCCAGCGTGGGGCCGACGCATGGACTCCAGGCGACGCCCATCAGGGTACCGACGGCAAATTGGGCGCCCGGGTGATCGGCACGAATGCGCGCCATGGCGCCGTGCCCCAGGTTGCCAAATCCGCTGGCCAGGCGCGTGAACCCTGCTTGCAGGCGCGAACTGACCAGTACCATGCCGACCAGGGCCATCAACAGGCCGGCGGCCACCCGCAATTGCCGTTCCTCTACGCCGAGCAGGTGTCCGCTGGCCGCGACGCTGACGCCGACCACGGTAAAAGCGAACGCCAGCCCCGCGGCCAGCGCTACCAGTCCGAGGGGATGACGCCCGGTTGCCGCCGAGGCGATCATGGGCAAGATAGGCAGGACGCAGGGCGACAGGGTCGTGACCAGCCCGGCGAGAAACGCCAGGCCGAGGGCGACGACACTCAGTTCCATGCCTAGCACGACCGCCGCGCCTCTAGTTCAACGCGCTGGCGAGGAATTCGCGCAAGCGCTGCTCGTTCGTTTCCGCCACCACCATGCCGACCCGCTCACCGCCCCGGAACACGAACAGTGTGCTCTGGCGCGGGGCGCCGAGCGCCAGCGCGTCACTGCGTTGCACATCCCAGTCCAGCTTCAATGCACCCAGGCGCGAGAACTCGTCCTCCGCCAGCAATCTTGAAAGGATTGGCGACTGGCGTCGGCAAGTGGAGCACCAGTCGGCATACACCTCCACCAACACCGGCCGGCCTTCATTCTGTAGTGCATCGAGTCGTTCGCTGCTGAACGGTTCCATGCGATCGTCAGCGAATGCCATGGACATGCCGAACACGGCCGCAACGAAAAACAGGCAAAAAGTATTTCTGAGCATCATCAGCTCCTTCTCCAGGGTAGGTTATGCGGCGGTTGCCGCGGGGAAATCAGTGGGTGAATACGCTCAGGCGGCGTATTTGGAACCGCCCTTCGCAATGGCGATCAGTACGCCTTGTGTTCGACATAAACACACCTCGACGCCACCCGCATAACGCATCACGCCTGGCTCGCCGGCATCCAGATTGGCGACGCCCCGGTGGCGATGCGGATCGTGTCGCGCCTGGTATACCGTGGCCACGCCCGTTTCGGTCCGGTAACGAAGCATCGCGGCAGGCACCGAAGCCACTGAGCAAAAGCGTCCGCCCATCAACGTACCAGCCAGGTTTTCGACTTCGGCCGCATCGAGCAGGTGGAACCCCAATGACGCGAAGGCGTCGCGTGCCCTGTCGAGATCACCGGAGGCGATGTCCAGGGGCGCAATGCGCAGGTGGTTAACCGCGATTTCGTCGGCCAGGCGCTGGGCGTTGCCGCTGCGCGCGACGAGCGTCGAGCCGAAATAGCCCGTCATAGCGGCTACGCCGAAGCCTGCGGCAGCTCCCAGCCAGCGACGGCGAGCGGGATTGCTCGGCGCGGATTGCGACAATCGGTGCAGTTTCGCGAGTTCCGCCACATCGAGCTCGTCCGCGCGCACCAGTTCGCGAATGCCTTCGCGAAGGCCAACTTTGGATTTGTCTTGTTTCATAACAATGCTCCGGAAGCATTCGCACCATCGCTGTCCGCGAGGCGCCTGCGTAGTCGATGCAGCCGCGCCAGCAGCGTCCCTCGCGGCGTGCTGGTTTGCCGACTGATTTCCTCGATGGTGTAACCTTCGACGGCCCACAAGTGCAGCACCTCGCGCTCAGCGGGCGAGAGTGCTGCCCACGCATGCCGCAGCGTATCCCTGGTGACACTCAAGTCCTCGAGCGGCTGCAAATCCGTGGCAATGACGCCGTCGATATCGTCATAGGAAGTCCAGTTGGCCGTTTTTAAACGGCGGATTTCACTGTAAAAGGCATTTCTCACGCTGGTAATAAGGTAGGCCACCGGTTCCTCGATATCGCCGCGTGCGGCCGAGAGACCTTTCACGACCGCGGTCTGTACCAGGTCGAACGCCAGGTCTCGATCCGCCCCCAGCGAGCGGGCGTATCGGAAGGCGCGCTGGTAGTCTTCATCTGTCAATCGCCGCATGCTGGCCATCCGCAAAACTCTTTCCGGTGGAATCTATCAGCAAAGACGCGCCGCGGACCGATTTGATTGCATCTGCCGTTGCATTGCGTTCGCGCGGCAAGCGCCGCCTGCGTCGTCCTGTTAATATGGCCTGCTACAAATCAAGTTACACGGTTGCAGACAGATCACAGTTCTTCGGATATTCCCCGCCTGTCTTGACGGTTCCGCTTTCCTGGAACACGCACGGCGAATTCGCCGCATCCCACCGGGCGTAGCGCCTCCTGAGGGCGCGTATGCACGCCTGGTCGGGGCTTCCGCCTCCCCCTGCTTATTCGTACCAAGTATCGAGCACCCCGCGTCTGCGAGTTGGGAGCTATGGCCGTATGCATGACCCGGAACAACACCACGACAAGCTGGTTATCAAGGACCTGTACAAGATATTTGGACCCAAGCCGGACGAGGCCATCCGCCTGCTCGACGAGGGGTATTCCAAAGACGAGATCTTCGCGCGCACGCGCACCACGGTCGGCGTCCAGGCCGCGAATTTCAGCATCCGCGAGGGCGAAGTCTTCGTCGTAATGGGGCTGTCCGGTTCGGGTAAATCCACGCTCGTTCGCCTGCTGAACAGGCTGATCGAGCCGACCCGTGGCCATGTATTCCTGGACGGCCAGGACATCACGAAGATGGACAAGAAAGCGCTCATCGAGATGCGCCGTCGGCAAATGAGCATGGTGTTCCAGTCGTTCGCCTTGATGCCGCACAACACGGTCGCCGAGAACGCGGCATTCGGACTCAACGTGTCGGGCTGTTCCCGGGAAGAACAGCGCGAGCGTGCGCTGAAAGCGCTCGACACGGTCGGCCTGAAGCAAATGGCCGACAGTTATCCGGACGAATTGTCGGGTGGCATGAAACAACGGGTCGGACTGGCGCGCGCCCTGGCGACCAAGGCGCCGATCCTGCTGATGGACGAAGCATTTTCTGCACTCGATCCGCTTATCCGCACCGAGATGCAGGACGAACTGGTGCGTTTGCAGGGCCATGAAGCCCATACCATCGTGTTCATTTCACACGATCTCGACGAAGCCATTCGCATCGGCGACCGGATCGCCATCATGGACGGCGGCGCGGTCGTCCAGATCGGTACGCCGGAGGAAATTGTCACCAATCCCGCCAACGAGTACGTGCGTTCCTTCTTTTACGGCGTGGATGTCAGCAAGGTATTTACCGCCGGCGACATCGCCGAGGACAAGGCCCTCACGGTCTTTGAGCGGCCCGGCGTCAATGTGCGGGCAGCCCTGGCGCAACTCCGGGACCGCAATCGCAACCTCGGCGTCGTGCTCGATAGCAATCGGAAACTCAAGGGCATGGTGAGCGTTAATTCGCTGGCCAGGGCGGATGGCTCACCCGGCGAGACGCGGTGGGATGATGCGTTCCTTGCCGACGCCAATCCCGCGCCGAGCGATCTCGGCCTGTCGGAAGTCCTGTCCATGGTCGCATCCAGTGAACACCCGGTGCCGGTCGTCGATGAAACCGGTGTCTATCTCGGCATTATCGACCGGAAAATCCTGTTGCAGACGCTCGATAAGGCGGGTTGAGCCATGTCCATCTCCCTGGAAGAGTTCAAGATTCCGATTGGCGACTGGGTCGAGCGCGGCGTCGACTGGGTACAGGACAATATGACCGGCGTGCTGGACGGTATTTCGGACGGCCTGACCTTTGTCATCAACGGCTTCGAAGCAGGCCTGCAGGCCATACCGCCGCTCGGCCTGGCCGCAATCATCGTTGCACTGGCGTTGTGGCGGGTCGGCTGGCGCTTTGCGGTGTTCGCCGCCTTCGCAATGGTGCTGTTGTTCGGCATGCAGATCTGGTCCGAGACGATCTCCACGCTGGCGCTGGTCATCGGCTCAAGTGTCCTGGCGCTTGTGATCGGTATTCCCATCGGCATCGCCATGGCTCGCAACGACTCCGTCGAAATGATCATTCGGCCGGTATTGGACCTGATGCAGACCATGCCGCCCTTTGTGTACCTGATCCCGGCGGCGATCTTCTTCGGACTGGGCAAGGTGCCCGGGGCAATCGCTACGCTGGTTTTCGCGATGCCGCCGGCCGTGCGACTGACAAACCTGGGAATTCGCCAGGTGAGCGCGGAAAACGTCGAGGCGGGCCAGGCCTTCGGCTGTACCGAGCGGCAATTATTGTTCAAGGTGCAATTGCCGCTCGCCATGCCTTCCATCATGGCCGGCGTTAACCAGACCATCATGCTCGCCCTGTCGATGGTCGTCATCGCCTCGATGATCGGCGCTGGCGGGCTCGGCAATACCGTGCTGACGGGTATCCAGCGACTCGATGTCGGCCTCGGCTTCGAAGGTGGCCTCGGTGTCGTGCTGCTGGCCATTCTGCTTGACAGGATCACCCAGAGTTTCGGGCGTTCTGCCCGACGGCCCGCGGGGGCGGGTCCGCTCGCATTGTTCGGACGGATCCGGCAGGCCATCGGCGGCAAGGCCGCCGCACCCGCCCCCTGACGCCAGCGTGGCCTCGCGCCGCGCGTTCTTTACACTGAAACGGAGATCACCCATGAGAATATTCAGTAAATTACTTATCGTTGCGCTACTGAGCGTCGGCTTCAGCGCCAGCGCACTGGGCCAGGACAAGGTCAGGATCGGCTGGACCGCGTGGTCGGATGCTGAATTCGTCACCAAGCTTGCCCAGCGCATCATCGAGGACCGCTTCGGCCAGGAAGTCGAGCTCTTGCAAACGGATATCGCGCCCCAGTACCAGGGCCTGTCCACCGGCAGCATTGACGTCATGATGATGTCCTGGCAACCGGACACGCATGCCGATTACATCGAGCGGGTCGGCGCCAAGACCGTGAATCTGGGGCTCCTGTACACCCATGCCCGCCTCGGCTGGGCCGTGCCGACCTACATACCGGAAAGCGAGGTGGCCAGTATCGCCGACCTCGCCAAGCCGGACGTACGCGCAAAGCTGAATGGCACCATTACCGGCATCGACCCGGGCGCGGGACTCACCCGACTGTCCCGGCAGGCCATCGAGGAATATGACCTGGACGGCTATGAACTGCAGGTGTCTTCCGGCGCTGGCATGACGGCCGCCTTGCAGCGCGCAGTGCGCCGCAACGACTGGATCGTCGTCACCGGTTGGAGCCCGCACTGGAAGTTCGGCGCCCATGAGCTGCGTTACCTGGAGGATCCGAAGGGCGTGCTGGGCAGCTTTGAGCGCGTCCATGCCGTCGCCCGCATGGGCTTCTACCAGGACAACGTCGACGTGGCCAGCTTCCTGTCCCGGATGCAGCTGCCGATCGACGATCTCCAGGCCGCAATGAATATTGCGCAGGAGACTTCGTACGAAGACGCGGTGACGCAATACATCGCTGAAAACGGCAAGCGGATCGACTACTGGGTGACCGGCCAGCTCTGACCCATAAGACGCAGCGGGAGGGCGTCAAACGACGTCCTCTCGCGCGTTTCTTTCCAGGTCTGCTTCGGCGCATAATCGGACACCCTCCGGCGATCCCGAAAAGAGCGAATAATTGCTGCAGTCATTCCTTAACAAGCACCGCACGACACAGTCTGCGCTGGCTGGATTGACGGCCTTGCTGCTGCTTTCCGCCTGTGGACGTGAGTCGGCCAGCCCGGCGACGAATGCCGAGGACACACCACGGGTCGATGAGTCACGGGTCGACGAGTCACTGGTGGATACGTGGCACGGCGACCTGGACGGCATGCTCGAGCGCCGCCAGGTGCGTGTCCTGGTGCCCTATAGCCGGACTTTCTATTTTCTCGATAACAACGGCACGCAGCGCGGGCTTTCGCACGCCTTCATGCAAGCTTTCGAGAACCACCTCAACCAACGTTTTGATACCGGCTTGTTGCGCGTCAATGTCGTCTATATCCCGGTGACTCGAGACCAGTTGATCCCGTGGCTGGTTGACGGGCGTGGTGATGTGATTGCGGCCAACCTCACGGTGACTGAAACGCGCCGCAGCCAGGTCCAGTTCACTACACCACTCGCCAGTGATGTGCGCGAAGTGCTGGTCTCAGGGCCGAGCGCCCAGCCAATCGAGACACTGGAACAATTGGCGGGACGCACGGTGCTGGTGCGACCGCGCAGCAGTTTTTACGAAAGCCTGCAGCGCCTGAACCACGATTTCCGGGAACGCGGCTTACCGGTTATTCACCTTGAAGAAGCGCCCGGGCATTTCGAGACGGGTGACGTACTCGAACTTGTCAATGCCGGTGTTGTCGACCATGCGATCGCTGATGAATACCTGGCGGAATTCTGGGTCCGGGTACTCCCCGACATCCAGGTGCACGAGGACATCGCGGTCCGCGAAGGCGCGGATATCGCCTTCGCGGTGCGCAAGGAGAACGATCGCCTCAAGGATGTACTGGACGAGTTCCTCCGCAGCCATCGGGCGGGCACCTTGTTCGGCAATGTCACTTTTGAGCGCTACCTGCAAGATACCCGCTGGATCATGAATCCGCGTCAACAGGAAGACATGGGGCGCTTCCAACGCAAGGCGCCGTTGTTCCAGAAATACGGCGCCGAGTACGAACTCGACTGGCTGCTGCTGATTGCCCTGGGATACCAGGAATCCCGCCTGCGCCAAAGCGCGCGCTCGCCCGCCGGCGCACTCGGCGTCATGCAGTTATTGCCTGGTACCGGTGCGGAAATGGAAGTGGGCGATATCACTATCCTGGAGAATAATATCCATGCGGGAGTGCGCTACCTGCGCTGGATGATCGACCGTTACTACGCTGACGAGCCCATGGATGAGACCAACCAGCTGCTGTTCGCGCTCGCCTCGTATAATGCAGGACCGCGGCGGGTACGCCTGATGCGCAACGAGGCGCGCGAACTCGGCCTCGATCCGAATACCTGGTTCGATAACGTGGAATACGTTGCGGCCCGGCGGATCGGGCGTGAAACTGTCGAGTACGTCAGCAATATCTACAAATACCACATTGCGTTTCGCCTGATCGCCGAGCGGCGCGAGCTCGGCTTGTACTAGCACCCCTTCTGAAACGGACTTATTGTAATGAGACAGTTATTCTGCCTTTTAACCGCCGTTTGCCTGTGTTACGCGCCGGCGACCTTGATCTCCGCTGAGGAGCCAACCAAGAGCAGCAGCTTGCCGCGGATCGATATCGGTCACGTGGTGGCGCTGGGGCCCCTGCCGATCTCAAGCCAGCAACTGGCCGACACTGACAAGGGCGACGAACTGCGGCGGGCGCTGGTCGAGCACGCCCGCAATACAGCGCTGCCACGCGACGGCCTGGGTATCAACCTGTTCGGGCGTTCATTGACCTGGCGACAACGGGCGGTCGATCATCGCGACGACGCCAGGCCTGCGGCCGAAAAAACCGCGGCCCCGTGGTTGTGGATGATGCAACTGGAGACCGACCGTTTTGTCACCGGTCACCTTGAGATCGAGGGCCTCAATGAGGTCCGGGTGTTCCACGGTGCGGACGCGATCAGTAGTGGCGATAAAGGCCATGAGCTGGTCCTGCGCAACGGCACACATACGATCTGGTTGGTGCACCAGGGTCCTGAAAAAGACCAGGCGCCACGACTCACCTGGCATGGCAAGACGGAAAACGACCGGGTCGTGGCGCATACCCGGCCGGAACGCCGTGTATCACCCGAGATGCTGACCAATGCGGAAACCGTCTCGAGCATGGCTATCTCACCCGACGGGCGCTTCCTGGCGCTCGCCTTTGACAGCCGCCGCGATGCTCCAGATCTCGACCTGCGCCGACTCGAAATCCGGGATCTTAGCGACAACCAGGTGGTCCGCCAGTGGACCAGCAACCGACCTCGTGCGCTTGCATGGAGCCCGGACAGCCGCTTCCTCGCCGTCCACGAGGGCGACAACCTGTGGTTGCACGAGTGGCCGCGCGGCAAGGCGCGCCTGCTGCTGGCCAATCACGCGCATATCGGTGCTTTCCGGTGGCATCCGGATAGCGCGTCGATCCTGTTCAACTGGACCGAACCGTTCAAGGACGAAAACGCCAAGGCGCGCCGCCTGCGTGCGCTGGAAGATCGCCAGGACACCTTTCGCGACAACAGCCAGCTCTACCAGGTGGAAGTTGAGTACGGCGTCGTGCGTCCGCTGACCTCGGGCTCGCGTTCCCTGTCCTTGCAAGACATTCACCCGGATGGCGATCGTCTGCTGGTGTCCGAGCGCGTGATTGATTACGCAGAGCCGCCCCACATGCTTTTTCGCTTGTTCACGCTCAGCCTGGATGACCTGGAGCAGCATGACATCGGCCGTTTCAGGTATTTCAACAGCGCCCTGTTCGCAGATGAAGGCTACTGGCTGCTCGCCGGCCCCGGATTGAGCGTGGGCGATGGCGTGACCACCGGCGAGGAACTGACGCCCAATGCTGCGGATACCCAGCTGTATCGCCTGGCCGCTGACGGCGCCAGCGCACGCAGTGTCAGCCGCGACCTGGCGCCGGCCCTGGGCTCCGCACATCGCCTGCCTGGCGGAGACTTGCTGCTGTCCGCGATCGACGCGGAACGCGTGACCCTGCTGCACTTCGACCGCGCCCGGGAACGCTTTGCGGCCCTTGATACCGGCGTCGAGCTCATGGAGTCGTTCGTCGTCTCCAAGGGCCGACGACCCGTCGCCGTGCTGCGCGGCACCGACGCAGACCGGCCGCAGCGCGTGCATCTCGTTGCCCTGCATAGCAACCGCAACCGCACACTGCTCGACAGCCAGCCGGGTGAGTACAGCGATGTTCGATTCGGGCGCGTGACGCCCTGGACCTTCACCAATGACAGTGGCGACGAAATCGACGGCCGCTACTACCTGCCGCCCGACTTTGACCCCACCCGGAAATACCCGTTGATTGTTTACTACTACGGGGGCATCACGCCGGTAAATCGCCAGTTCACCGGCCGGTACCCCTTCAATCTCTGGGCAGCACAAGGCTATGTGATCTACGTGCTGCAACCGCGCGGCGCGATCGGCTACGGCCAGGAATTTTCCGCCCGGCACGTCAATGCCTGGGGGCAATATTCGGCCGAGGACATTATCGCAGGGACGCAAAAATTCGTCGCCGCGCATGAGTTCATCGACGCCGAGCGTATCGGCAACATCGGCGCCAGTTACGGCGGCTTCATGACCATGCACCTGGCCACGCTGACCGATCTTTATACGGCCTCGATTTCACATGCGGGGATCAGTGCGCTGACGTCCTACTGGGGCCAGGGCTGGTGGGGATTCAGCTACAGCGGGATTGCCAGCCGCGGCTCGTTCCCGTGGAACAATCCTGAACTGTACGTGGGCCAGAGTCCGGTCTATAGCGCCGACCAGGTCACCACGCCGCTGCTGCTGCTCACCGGCGACTCCGATACCAATGTCCCGCCGGGCGAAAGTCACAACATGTTTACCGCGCTCAAGCTGCTGGATCGAGAGGTCGAACTCATCGAGTTTCCCGGTGAAAATCACTGGATCCTGGCTCGTGAACAACGCTATGTCTGGTGGGACACCATGCTGGCGTGGTTCGACCGCTGGCTCAAGGATCAGCCCGAGTGGTGGCATCACCTGTATCCGGAAACCAAAGATTGAACCGACCTGGCGCTCAGCCGACCGCCAGGTCGATCGCCAGCAAGGCCACAAAGCCCACCAGCACGCCCAGCGTGGCCTGGGCCTCGTGTCCCTTGCGGTGCGACTCCGGGATAATCTCGTGGCTGACGACAAACAGCATGGCGCCGCCGGCGAAGGCCAGCGCCCAGGGCAGGATGAATTCCATCAGCGTCACCGCCGTGACGCCCACCAGCCCACCCACCGGCTGCACGAGGCCCGTCAACAAGGTGACCCCAAATGCTGTCATCTTGCTGTAGCCGAGCGACAACAGCGCGATCGCCACCACCAGTCCTTCCGGCATGTTCTGCAGGCCAATAGCCACCGCTAACGTGATGCCGTCCTGCACGTCGCCGCCGAATCCAACGCCGACCGCCAGGCCCTCGGGCAGGTTGTGCAAGGCAATGGCAAAAATGAATAAATAGATCCGCTTTATTTTTTCCGGATCGGCGCCACTTTGCGGTCCGATGACGAAATGCTCGTGCGGCACCATGCGGTGGAGCAACAACAGGCATCCGCCGCCCAGTCCGATGCCGACGCAAAGGACGAGAATCGCCATGCCGACCGAGTCGTACTGTAGCTGGGCGCCCTCCAGTGCCGGCAAAACCAGCTCAAACGCGGTCGCTGCCAGCATGACGCCGGCGCCGAAGCCCATCATGGCGTCTTCCAGCGCCAGGCTGATACGCCGCAGAAAAAAAATCGGCAGCGCCCCGACCGCGGTGAACAGGCCGGCGACGAGGCTGGCCAACAGGCCAAGCTGGATGGTGCCCAGGCCGCGCAGCCAGATCTCGATCTGCGGCCAGGCCAGGCCGAAGCCATAGATGAACAAGCTCAGCACCAATAGCGACGCCGCCAGCGGCAATAGCGGCATGCCGCTTATGGCGCTGGTTTTGCCGTTACTCGCATGCATGGGAGTTCCTTGGAAAATGAAACAGGCGTCACGCGTGCAAAACTTTGTTCTACCGTGCTACCGAACACCGCCGGTTGGAACGACGCTTTCATACATGTTAGCGTGTTTAAGGATGAGCTGTTGACGCAGAAAAAGCGCTGTATCGACTCGGCTTACCAACAAAATCAAATAAAACGAACTACAGGGAGGTTCACGGGCATGTACAAGAAAATCATGGTTCCCGTCGACCTGGCACACCTCGACGCCTTGCAAAAACCTCTGCAAGTGGCTGCGGACATGGCGCGCCACTACGAGGCGGATGTCTGTTATGTCAGCGTCACGACGAGCATGCCAGGGCCGGTCGCAAAAACGCCGGCGGAGTACGAAAAAAAGCTTGCCGCGTTCGCTGCCGAACAGGCCAGTTCGCACGGCCAGGCCTGCGGTTCACGAGTTTTCTTCAGCCACGACCCCGCTGCGGATCTCAGCCGCACACTGGTCAAGGCGGTTGAAGAAACCGGCGCTGATCTTGTGGTGATGGGCACCCACCTGCCACGCAAGCTGGACGCCATCATGCCTTCGAGAGGCGGCAAACTCGCGAAGCTCACCAATGTATCGGTATTCCTGGTACGTCCCTGAACACAGAATTTACCTAGACGGAGATTGCCCGTGGCAAAAAATCCTCACCAAGAATCATCCACGGACCAAAAAGAAATCAGCGAAGGCGTTCCGGCACCGGAAGGTGCGCATACCCTGATCGATACCGATTACGTCATCGGCCAGGACAACTACACGTCAGCACCACTGGGCATCAACCTCGATATCCACGGCAAGGTCTTTGCGATCTCGGCCATCGTGACGGTATTTTTCGTGGTTCTCACGCTGGCCTTGCAGAATGAAGTCGAGCCGCTCTTCAATGCGATTCGCGGCTGGTTGACGAGCAACATGGCCTGGTTTTTCATTCTCGCGGGCAACATTTTCGTGGTGCTGTGCTTCGCCTTGATTGTCTCGCCGCTTGGGCGGGTGCGGATCGGCGGCTCCGAAGCGACACCGGACTTCAGTTACCTTGGCTGGTTTTCCATGCTGTTCGCCGCGGGCATGGGTATCGGGTTGATGTTCTACGGCGTCTCCGAGCCCATGTCGCATTTTGATGCCGCACTGGGTGGCGTCATTACGGAGAACGGTGCGCGCACCGACTGGGCACCGCTTGGTGCTGCTGCCGGCGACACCGCAGCCGCTGCGCGCCTTGGCATGGCCGCGACCATTTTCCACTGGGGACTGCATCCCTGGGCCATCTACGCGGTGGTGGCGCTTGCGCTGGCGATCTTCTCGTTCAACAAGGGCTTGCCATTGACCATTCGCTCCATCTTCTACCCACTGCTGGGCGAGCGGGTATGGGGCTGGCCGGGGCACATCATCGATATGCTCGCCGTATTCGCCACGCTGTTTGGCCTCGCCACCTCGCTTGGCATCGGCGCCTCGCAGGCGTCCGCGGGTCTCACCCACCTGTTCGGCCTCCCCGAAGGCAACGTCACGATGGTGCTACTGATCCTGGGCATCACCCTGGTCGCAACCGGTTCAATCGTCCTCGGCGTCGACAAGGGCGTGAAGCGCCTGTCACAGGTCAATATGACGTTGGCGTTCCTGCTTCTGCTGTTTGTATTGATCGTCGGGCCAACGATGCTGATTCTCACTGGCTTCTTTGAGAATCTCTGGACATACGCGGTCAACCTGCCGGCATTCTCGAATCCCTTTTTCCGTGACGACGCCAATTTCAGCCAGGGCTGGACTGCCTTCTACTGGGCCTGGTGGATAAGCTGGTCGCCGTTTGTTGGCATGTTCATCGCCCGGGTCAGTCGTGGCCGGACGGTACGTGAGTTCCTGGTTGCCGTGCTGCTCGTCCCGTCGTTCGTCTCGGTGCTCTGGATGACGGCCTTCGGCGGCACCGCCATCAACCAGTTCGTCGGCACCGGTTTCGAGGGCGTACGCGAAGCCGCGCTGGAGCTGCAACTGTTCGTGATGCTGGGTGAACTGCCGTTGGCGGAAATCACCTCGTTTGTCGGCATCGTGCTGGTGATCGTATTTTTCATCACCTCCTCCGACTCCGGCTCGCTGGTAATCGACACCATCACGGCCGGCGGCAAGGTGGATGCGCCCAAGCCGCAGCGCGTGTTCTGGGCGTTCATCGAGGCCGGCATCGCCATCGCGTTGCTACTTGGCGGTGGCCTGATCGCGCTGCAAGCGATGGCGGTCTCCACAGGATTGCCTTTCACTCTTGTGCTGCTCGTCGGCTGCTACGCGATCATCAAGGGTTTGATGAGCGAACCCCGCGGCTGACATCCGGGAATTGTGGCTGGCGACCAGGCGGCGCGCGCCGCCTGGTCGCCAGCAGGCTAAGACCACAGTTCACCAATCGGGGTATCCGGACCGAACCGCGTGGCGACCTGGGCCTGGAAGAGTTCCGCTGTGGCCAGGGCATCCAGCACTGCATGGTGCGGCTGATAGGCGGGCAAGCCGTAACGCAAACGGCTGTCATGCAGACGGATAGACACTGGTTTCCCTCCCAGCCAACGCTTGAGCCGGGCATATGCCGACTGGCGATAGACGCGGGCCTCCAACGCCATGGTGTCGATCATTGGGAACAATAATCCCTCGCCAAGGCGGTACCGCAGCGCGGAATCGAAAAAGGCACGCTCAATGCCGCGGTAATGGACGACGGGCAGGCCGCCCGAGAGTGCGGCCAGCACCTCGTCCAGCACCGTCCCGAGATCCGGTGC
The DNA here is from genome assembly GCA_047921455.1 of Gammaproteobacteria bacterium. Lineage (GTDB taxonomy): Bacteria > Pseudomonadota > Gammaproteobacteria > Steroidobacterales > XN24 > XN24. The sequence goes on along the minus strand of JBLRWC010000007.1, from coordinate 16,429 downwards.
GTTCGCAAGATCGGAATGCGTGATGTGATGGAGGGTGATGGATTTTTCCTGCAGCGAAAATCTTGGTTTGACTAGCCAATGGCGGCGTTGCGAGAAGAAAATACGTTCCAGCGTGAAGGGCACCACGCCGATACTGACAATCGAATGCTGCGCCGGATCGAGCCCGGTGGTTTCAAAATCCACGGCGACCAGCGGTGTCTCGCCGAGCGGCATGAGCGGATCGAAGTTCCAGTCGGCCAGGAAGGCACGCAAACGTTCATCCCTGGCGTTGGCCGCGCATTGCTTGATATATGCTGGCCAATCCGGGGCGCGATCGCGATGTTTGCCGGCTCCACCCATGAGAAAACGTGTCAACCGCGCCGGGCCGGCAACGGATAACGAAACTGCAGGAATTTCTGCGCGTCGCTAAGCAACTGAAAGGCGTCCTTGAGATTGTGACGCTCGGTGCTCGAGATATTCTCCGGCTCGATACTGTTGGTCGGCGGATGGTCACGCTGCAGGGCGATCGCCTGGTGCCGGATACGCACCGTCGAAATAAACTCCAGTGCATAACGGATCCGGTCGCCCACGCCGGAGGGCAGCAATTCGGTCTTTGCGATATCGTTCAACCGATCGAAGGAGTTTTGCGCCGTGGAGCCGGACGCCAGCGCATGCACGCGGATCAGGTCGATCATCGGCGCCGTGCCGCGTCGCTTCACGTTGATCGTGTTGTTTTGCTTGCCGTCCTTCTCCATCACGAAATTGCGGAAGAATCCCAGTGGCGGGGTTCGGTTGGATGCATTGCGCGCCATGGCGGCAAGAAACAAGGCGCTGCCTGGCGCTCTTTTCGCCACCAGGTCCTGCAGTTGCACGACGAAATCGTCCTCGCCGTACACATTGTCGAGGTCGAAAAAAATCGAACTGTGCAGCAGGCGTTCCGGCGTCGGGTTGTCAATCCAGTCGTTGAAGTACTGCTTCCAGACACGCAATGGCTGACGCCACCGCGGGTTAGTCGCCATGATGTCGCCCGTACAGTAGGTGTAGCCGCAAACCGCCAGGCCGTCACTGACAATCTTGCCCATCGCAGCGAAGTAGGCGTCATGCTGTTCCGGGTCAAAACGATCATCCAGCACCAGCGCGTTGTCCTGGTCGGTGACGATACTCTGCTCGTTGCGCGCCATCGAGCCCAGCGCCATGAAACTGTAGGGTACCGGCGGCGGACCCAGTTCAAGCTCCGCCAGTTCGAGCAAGCGCCGCGTGAAACTTCGGCCGATGGTTGAGAGCGCGCTGCCGATCATCTGTGAATTGGCGCCCTCCTCCACCATGCGCACGAAAGACTCGCGCACATCTGGCAACAGGCGGCCAAGCGCCTGGGCGTTGTTCTGGGAATAGATTCGTTCCACCAGGTAAAGGCTGGTATGCGTCTGGTGGCGAATAATGTCTGATATGTGCAGCACGCCCATCAGCCTGCGCCGATGCAGCACAGGAAGATGCTGGAGGTTGTTACGTAACATGCGCAACATCGCTTCCTGCAAAGTCTCGTCCGACTGCACGGTAAAGGGATGCTTGTCTATGATCGTTCCCACGGGCGCATCTGGTGGCAGCCCGGCCGCGACGACGCGAGACCGGAAGTCATTGTCGGTGAGAATGCCAAGCAGCCGTCGCGACTCGCCGGCTGCGTCCACAACGTTATATCTCGGGTTTTCATCGGGCTCGCCGAGCACCAGCACCGAAGTGGCATGTTGGGCGCCGATGTTTTGCGCTGCTTCCTGTACGGTGGCAGTTGACTCGACGACCACGGGCGCGCGGGTGATCAGCTTGCGTACCTTGGTCGTCATCATGCTGGCGTCGCCGGCATGTTTTTCCACCGTGGATTTCAGGCGCGGCTGGTCCAGTTCGACGAATTCGGCGAACTGCTCATCTTCGACACAGAGTCGCTGGAACACTGCGTCCGGCACGAGGTAGATCAGCGTGTCCTCGATCGCCTTGACTGGAAAATGCACCCGGTGATTGCGTAGCAGGCTGAAATGACCATAGATATCGCCCTCTTCGAGGCGGTTCAGCAACGTGCCGCTGCGCCGATACACCTCGACTGCGCCGCTGCGAATATAGTGCAACTCACTGATCTCCTGGCCACGCTCCAGGATCTCCCTACCCGCTTTGAAATAGACCACATCGATACTGTCGGCGACAGCGTCCAGCAATTCGTCCGACAGGGCGTCGAATGGTGCAAACCGTGCCATGTGCTGGCGGATTTCAAGTGCTTCAACGTCCATGTAGCCAGTTCCGGTCGACAAATTTCATTACAAGATTGTGGTACGCGACGTTCCGACTGTAAAGGCGGCCACCGCTTCCCCGGCGTGATACTTCTATACTGGTAATGAATCCCCACAGGAAAAAAATATGCCTGGTGATCGTGACAGCGCCGAGACGAAGCGAGCCGAACTCTACCGAATGGTGATGAAAGACCATGTCTGCCCTTACGGCCTCAAAGCCAAGTGGTTGCTTGAGCACAACGGCTTTCAGGTTGACGACCACTGGCTCGAAACGCGCGAGCAAACTGACAAGTTTCAGGCCAAACACAGCGTCGAGACCACCCCCCAGGTCTTTATCGACAATAAACGCGTTGGTGGTTATGACGACTTGCGCCGCTACTTCGGCCAGCAGGTCAAGGCAGCCGGCGAGACCAGTTACCAGCCGATCATCGCGATTTTTTCCGTCGGATTCCTGTTGGCCCTGGCGGTAAGCCAGGCGGCTCTCGGGACAGTGCTGACGGTGCGGGCGCTTGAATGGTTCATTGCCATTTCGATGTGCCTGCTGGGCCTCCAGAAGCTGAAGGATATCGAAGCCTTCAGCACGATGTTTCTCAACTACGACTTGCTTGCGAAGCGCAAGGTGCCCTATGCCTACTTCTATCCCTTTGGCGAGACCGTGGCGGGTGTGCTGATGGTTGCGGGTGTTTTCATCTGGATCGCTGCGCCACTGGCTTTTTTCATCGGCGCTGTCGGCGCGTTATCGGTATTCAAGGCCGTCTATATCGACAAGCGTGAACTAAAGTGTGCCTGTGCGGGCGGGGACAGCAATGTACCGCTGGGGTTCGTATCACTCACCGAAAACATCATGATGATGGTGATGGGCGTCTGGATGCCACTACGCATGTACATCCTCGGCTGATTCAGCCGGCCGACTGCTTCGATAACGGGAAGGATGCACCATGCCGCTGAAATTCAATCGACAAAAACTTCGCGAGACCAGGCAAACCTCATGGCTTGTCCTGGACCTGGCCATGGTATTCCTGGTGCTGGTCAACCTCGCTTTCATCATATTCGATACGGTCTATGCCACCGGCGCGGTCCAGTCGGCGCTGGACAAGATTGCACCGGCCTTCAACCGGTTTTACGCCGATCAGATCCACGCGAACTTCATCTTCTACGACCTGGTTTTCGTCGCCATCTTCGTGGCGGAGTTTTGTTTTCAATGGGTGATGGCGGTCAAGAAACAAGCTTACGCCCGCTGGTATTTCTATCCTTTCCTCCACTGGTACGACTTGATCGGACTGATCCCGATCGGTTCGCTGCGCCTGCTGCGCTTGTTGCGTATCATTTCCTTGCTGGTACGCTTGCAGAAAATGGGCATTGTGGATCTCGCCAATACCCGTCCGTATAAATTCATTGAGTTCTATTTCAATGTCTTTATCGACGAGGTTTCGGACCGCGTTATCCTGCGCACGCTCAATGACGTCAAGCGTGAAATAGAAAACGAAACCCCGGTTACCCGGCAGATCATCACCGAAGTCATTGCCCCGCAAAAGGAAGCCCTGGTGGCGCACTTGTCGCGGCGTATCGGCACCATTGCCGATCGCAGCTACCAGCATCACCAGGCGTCGATCCAGCAGTACGTCGAATCAGTGGTTGCGGAAGCGGTAGAAGCCGACCAAGGCATCCGTACCCTGGAACGTGTGCCGGTACTCGGCAAAGCGCTGACCAATACGCTGCGCCGGTCCATCAATGACATTGTCTACGAGGTGTTCGATCGCGCGGTCCGCGATATCAGTGCCGCAGAGAACAATGCCCTGGTCGATGAAACCGTCAGTGTCATTATCGACTCGATTCTCGAGGACCACCCGGAGCTTGGTGATATCGGTACCCGCATTACGCTCGAAGCCCTTGAGGTCATCAAGGAGCGTGTCCGTGTTCAGCATTGGAAATCAGCACTCGATCAGTCACCCGCAGTGAAAACGCAAACGGCGTCAGCGGCATGAGCCTGGCCAGCAAAAACTCGTTATGCTTGCTGCTGGCTCGCTTCCTTGGCTGCAACCATGAAAATTTCGCCACTGCCCCTGCTCGTCGCAGTCATCGCCGCACTGCTGCTGCTTTCCGCCGGTCCGGGCACGCGCCTCGGCTGGTGGGATTTCGGCACTGGCTTCCTGGTGATGCGCTGGGCGTTTTTCGCCGGCGCGGCCGCGGTCGTGCTGGCGTTGTTGTTGCTGGTCATCCCGCGCACGCGGCGAGACTCCGCGGCTCTGCTGGTCGCCGCGCTGATCATCGGCGCGGTGGTGGCCTGGATTCCATGGAGCGGCCTGCAAACCGTGCGCTCCCTGCCGCTTATTCACGACATCACGACGGACACCACCAATCCGCCTGAGTTCGTCGCCGTCCTGCCGTTACGGGCCGATGCATCCAATCCGCCCGAATACCCCGGCGAGGAAACCGCCGCACAGCAGCGCGAGGCCTATCCGGATATTCAGCCCCTGCGGCTGCCGGTGGCGCCCGCAGCGGCATTTGAGCGCGCGCTGGAAACGGCGCAGGACCAAGGCTGGGAGATCGTGGCCGCAACGCCACAAGAGGGCCGCATCGAGGCTACCGCGACGACGTTCTGGTTTGGCTTCAAGGACGACGTCGTCATTAGCATTACGCCGGAAAACGGCGCCAGCCGCATCGACATGCGCTCAAAATCGCGTGTCGGACGTAGCGACGTGGGCGCCAATGCAGCACGCATCCGGGCGTTTTTCTCGGACCTCGAGGGCCGCTGACGGGTATCGGCAGGTTAGAATCGGTATCTTCCACCGGTGTGCAACTCCGCGAGGTGCCTCAAGATGTCCTTCCACCTGTCACTCATGCTCGCCCTTCTGCTCGGCGGGACCGCCGCGCTGGCCACGGAAACGCCGGCAATTCCTAACCTGGTGCAACCCGACGAGCGTCTCCTGATCGGTGGCCAGCCGGACGAGGAGGCCCTGCGCCAGGCTGCGGCGGCGGGCGTGAAGATCGTCGTCAACCTGCGTGGTGAAGATGAGGCGATTGATTTTGACGAGGCGCAACTGGTGCGTGAACTGGGCATGACCTACCTGCGCCTGCCGATTGCCAGTGCCGACGACCTGACCCTGGAGAACACGCAGGCCTTCAACGCTATCCTGGAGGCGATCGAAGACCAACCAGCGCTCCTGCACTGCGCCAGCGGCAATCGGGTCGGCGCGCTGTACGCACTTCGTGCCGCCGCGTATGAAGACGCTGATACCGAGACGGCCATCGAGATCGGCCGGGCGCATGGTCTGACGGGACTCGAGGACACGGTGCGCGAGCGGCTGGAGCAGCACGCGGCGGACTGATTCCCCCGCGGCTAGGGATGCGCAACGGCGCCGTCGTAGACTACCTCGCAATCCTCGTCCACCAGCTCCGCAACTCCGCGTTCCACCAGGTCGATCAACGGCCCCAGCACAGTCTCTATGGCGCCCGGCTCCTCGATTTGCGGATCCTCGAAGGCGCCATGCACTGACTGTTCCATCACGATGCAGCCCTGGCGATCCAGCAGGAGCACCGTGAACTCATCGAAGCTGCGCGCCGCGTAGTCGATCCTGCCGCGCGCAGCGAGGCGATTCCTCGCCGTCGCAGCCGCTACGTCGGCAGCCTCGGCGACGCCTTCGCTCACCGTCCACTCCGAGCGGACCTCCCGCAATTCCGTCTTGCCTTCATCCCCTCGCAGCAACCGCGCAAATTCGCGCCCCCGGGTCACGACCAGCCCGGCCGGACCCGCGAAGAACAGCGCGCCGGCATCCAGCAGCCCGAATCTCCGCGTGGCTTCGTAGTCCGCCAGCCGCTGGTCGAGGTCGCCGCCGTGCAGCGTCAGCGTCTCACCACGCAGCGACACACTCCCCGCCAGGCTGCGCTCCAGCGCTTCACGATGGTTCCCGCGGGCAGACAACTCGGCTCGGAAATACATACTGCCCTCCGCCCGCGCCTCGGGCTCGAGCGCCCGCAGAAATTGTTCCAGCGCAAAATTCTCCAGCTCCAGGTGCAGCGACCAGAGGGGCAGATCGCCGCTGAAATCGCCTTCGACGCGACCACTGCCCTCACCGTCGAACAGCCGCAGGCTGATCGGATCAAGCTGCAACAGGCCCTCGCGCGCGCTCAGCTCGGATTCCACGTCGGTGAAGCGAAATTCCTGTGCCTCGATGACGGCGCAATGCAGTGTTCCCTTGGCCCGCAAGTTCCCCAGCACCGTTTTCCCGTTGTCTTCGGCAATGGCCACGCTCGACAGGCGGCCACCGCAGCCAGACGCATGCAAGCGAGCCTCCTCGCCTTCATCCGCGTAGCTGACCGAGATTGCCGAGAAACTGGTGGCCGGCACATCCCTGGCCTGTACCTTGCCCCGCTCCGGTCCTTGGAAGTTCAGCTGGCCGGCGGCATCCCGGCGGAACTCGACGTCGGCTCCGTCCACGTTCACGTGGCGAATCCGCAAATTGCCTGTTAACAGGGGCAGCAGCGCAATATCGAGGCGCACGGCATCGAAACGGGCGATGGGCGCCCCATCCTTTTCAAGCACGATGTCGGCTGCGGAGATATTGGGCGTTGGCCAGATGGCAAGGTCCATGGCGCCATCGATGGCCACCTCGAGGCCGAGCACGTCGGACGCCGTCGCCTGGAAGCGGTCCCGCAGCGAGTCTTCATCGAACACGGTGACAATCACGATGGCGGCGGCGCCGAGCAGCAGCCCTGTGCCCAGCAGGATCCATAGCAGAACCCGTCGGCGCGGAGTTGATTGTGAGCGGTTTTCCATCGGTTCAGTTGGCGGCACGAATCACGGTTGACCCCTATGTGTCAGCGAGCACGTCCTGCATGGCCGGTGTGCGCTCGATTTTGACACGAACATAGGGGCACACCGGCACGATGCGCCAGTTGCGGGCGCGGGCATCCGCGACGGCACGCTCCACCAGCCGGCCGGCGATGCCCCGGCCGCGGCTCGCCGGCGGCGTGTAAGTGGAATCGATGATCATGCGATCGCCATCGAGGCGGTAGGTGAGCTCACTGTCTCCGTCAGCGTCCGCGAGCACGTAGCGACCGCGGGCGGCGGACCGGGTCTCTTTGATAGTGGTGTCGGTCATGCAGTGTCTCCCCTTCGATAGATGGTTCAGGCTAATTATACGGCCGGCCGATCCCGCCGAGCAGTGGCCGCGCCAGCAGCACGAATGCCGGCCTCTCGAAGCTGCAGCAATTATCTCGCCTTCTCCTGTTTCATGTTCTCGAGGTATGCGCTCGCATGGTCTACATGATGGATGTGCGCATTGAACAGCGAACACCACGCGAGGCTCGTTTCCGGAAACAGGCGCACCGTCTGGCCTGTCAGCCGAACAACTCAGCGAGGAAGTCCTCAAGCAGGCGCCAGGCGCGCTGGTCGGCAGTGGCGTGATACAGCAGGCCGCGTTCCGGGCTCGCCGCGGCCGGGTTGGTGAAGGCGTGCATCACGCCGCCGAAAGCATGCAGCTGCCAGTCCGCGCCGGCGCCGGTCAGTTCTTCGGCCAGCCGCAACACGGCTTCGGGCGGCGCGAGCGGATCATCCCAGCCATGCATGACCAGCACTCGGGCGGAAATTGCCGTAGGCGCCGGGCCGGGACGCGGATCGAGCAGGCCATGGAAGCTGGCGACGCCCGCCACACGGGTTTCGATGCGTGCCAGGTCGAGTACAGCCAGGCCGCCGAAACAGAAACCAATGGCGGCGATGCGCTTTTGGTCGACTTCCGGTTGGGCCATGGCCGTTTCCAGACCGAGGCGCAGGCGGCGCTGCAGGGCGGCACGATCCTCGAGCAGTGCCTCCATCCAGGGCCGGCCGACCGCATTGTCGTCCGTCACGCGGCCCTTGCCAAAGAGGTCCAGTGCGAATCCCACGTAGCCGAGGCGAGCCAGCGCTTCGGCCTTATTGCATTCGAATTCGGTACGCCCACGGATAGCGTGCGCGGTCAGCACCGCGGGTCGCGGCTCGCGAACTGCGTCATCCCAGGCGAGGTGGCCCTCCAGCAGGTGCTCGCCGTCCAGGTACTCGATGTGGCGGGTCTTGATCATGCCAGCTCCGTCCGTGTTTGCCTGTCGCTTGCCAGTTCATAGTTTACGTCTAAGGACACACCGATCCAGTGGACCTGGCGCGGCTTTCGCCATGACAGTTGGGCACTCAGGCTGCTGTCGGTCTGATATCCTTGACCGTATGCATCACTCGACCAGCACCCTCGTGGAAACCCTTGCTGCCGCGTTCGCCTCCCGTCCCGAGGTACGGGAGGCCTACCTGTTTGGGTCGCATGCACGCGGGCTCGCCCAAGCTCACAGCGACATCGACGTGGCCGTCTATGTCGATGAGGGCGCCCTTGCCACGGGGGGATACGGTTACACCGCCGAACTGACTGCGTTCCTCATGCAGCAGTTCGCGACGAACGCGATCGACGTGATTGTCCTGAACCATGCGCCACCGCTGCTATATCACCGGGTGCTGCGCGATGGCCTTCGCGTCATCTCAAGGGATCTTCGCGAGACAACGACGCGTGAAGGATACGCGCTGTCACGCTACTTCGATTTTCTGCCCCAGATGGCCAAGATGGAACTGGCGCGATCCACCGCTCGGCACGATCCGCGATGACCAAGGGTCAAGCCGACGCCGCAATCATTCGCCGGCACCTCGCAGCGCTTCAGGACGCGTTGTGGAACCTGCAGCGTCACACCGGCCACACGGCCGATGAATTTCGCGCAAGCGCCGACCTGCGATGGACGGTCGAGCGCGGCTTGCAGCTCTGCGTACAGAATGTCCTGGACATCGCAACGCACCTCGTCGCGTCTCGTGGACTCGATGCCCCGGACTATGCCACTGCCATCGACAAGCTCGCCGAGATCGGTGTAATCCCAGCGGATTTTGCTGGCGGTTTGCGCGCGCTCGCCGGTTTCCGAAACGTCCTGGTGCATGGCTATCTGCAAGTCGACCTGGCCATTGTCGAGCGGGTCCTGAACGAAAAGTTGCTCGACCTGGAGCAGTTCGCGGCGCACGTCGAGGCCTATATCGCCAGGATGGAGCAGAAATAAGCCCAAGTGGAAAGGCCGGCTGATCGGGCAGCGATCGGCTGTGTGTCCAAACGTCTACCCACACGAAAACGAGCCCCGCAGGGCCCGTCCATTTTTTCTTTATTTTCAGTTGTTTAGTGGTCGGGGCGAGAGGATTTGAACCTCCGACCCCCTGCACCCCATGCAGGTGTCGGCGAAAGGTATCATGCAAAATCCGCAGCAATCCGATCATGCATCAGCTCGCGGAGGCGATTGTCACAGCGGACCTCCTCAAGGCGCGAGACGAGTACTTTCCTGGATACGACCCCGGTTCCCGCCAGCGCCCGATTGAAGAGCAGGTCCTTTTCCCGTCCCGCACCGTACTTTGACAACATCAAGTCGTGCAGATCCATACACAGCGCAGTCTTGTCGCCGACGCGTAAAGGAATTGCACGCTCCTTCCACCCCGCCGGTGCGTAGGTAACAGTCGAATCATCGACCGCCTGAGCGTAAAAGCCATGCTCAACATCAAAGTCTGACGCTTCACCCAGGACAAAATCGATCTGGTCCATGACGCGCGACTGTCGTTCACTCTCGACCGGTTGTGGAATCACGTCAACGTCACGGGTCGCAGTCAGAATTCCTGCTGTGGCATCCGGAATCGAGGCCAATACGGCGGCAGACCCGACCACATAGAAATAATCCAGGTCAAACCTGCGCGCGATTTCGGCGACAACCAGTTCGAGCTGCGCGCGGTTCATTGTCCGGAGAACACACGCTGTCGGTCCTCACGTGTGGCGAGTACCGTAAACGGTGATTCCTTCCTCAATACATCCGACCGTTCTGAATCGGCGACCATCGTCCGTAGCAAGGCGGGCAGGTCCGCGTCCAGCAAGGCGCCCCACTGCTGATGATAATTGCGCCCTGACGGGTTCACCTCTGACAATCGCGCCAGTCTTCTCCTGACTTGATCTATCAGCGCCGGATTCCGCGCGATACGGCGTGCGATCCGCTCGTGCAGCATGCGGCTGCGAAGAGCGGCCAGTTCCCCTCTGCTCCCTGTGAAGAAGTAGCGCGTCGCGCGCGCCTTGCCGAACGCGGCGATTCGCCCCCGGGCCCGCAGATCCATCAATCGTCGGGACAGTGTCGGCTGGCTGATCTGGTGCTCAAGGCTGGCGAGAATCTCCAGCGCGCTAAGCCCGTGCGGAGCGCTGGCCAGCAGCGCCACGATTTCGTCTCTCGGGCCATTATGGTCGGGCGATGTCGTCATCACACGGCTCACACTGAATAAATACTGAATGGATAATAACAAACGCCTTGCCGCGCGACGAGATCTAGGGAGCGATGTGGCTCATATAACTGCAAAGCATCTCGCCAGGGCCACCCCAGATTGCAGCGCGGTGAAGGTATACCCAAAAGTATACCCACACGAAAACGAGCCCCGCAGGGCCCGTCCATTTTTTCTTTATTTTCAGTTGTTTAGTGGTCGGGGCGAGAGGATTTGAACCTCCGACCCCCTGCACCCCATGCAGGTGCGCTACCAGGCTGCGCCACGCCCCGACCGAGAGAAATCTGAACGGGCGGGAACCCGTTCGGGGAGCGGCATCATACCCGAAGGAGCCGCCCCGGGGAAACAAGCGGTTGCTACTTGCTGCGCAAAATCTTGAGGACCTCTTCGAGCTCCATGCGAAGCTGGCGCACGATTTGTACACTCTGCGTCCGGTCTTCCTTTGCATCATCGCCGGTCAGCCGCTGCCGCGCTCCGCCGATCGTGAAGCCCTCTTCGTACAGCAGGCTGCGGATCTGGCGGATCAGCAGCACGTCGCCGCGTTGGTAATAGCGCCGGTTGCCGCGCCGCTTGACGGGCTTGAGCTGGGGGAATTCCTGTTCCCAGTAGCGCAGTACGTGCGGCTTGACGCCGCACAGCTCGCTCACTTCACCGATAGTGAAGTAACGCTTGCCAGGGATAGCCGGCAATTCGTTGTTATTCGCCGGTTCCAGCATAGGCTTCCACTCGCGTCTTGAGCTTCTGGCCAGGGCGGAAAGTCACAACCCGGCGCGCAGTAATGGGGATTTCCTCGCCGGTTTTCGGATTACGACCCGGACGCCGGTTCTTGTCGCGTAAATCAAAGTTGCCAAAGCCGGACAGTTTTACCTGTTCGCCGTTCGCCAGCGCCATTCGCAGCTCTTCGAAGAACATTTCGACGAGTTCGCGTGCTTCGCGCTTGTTGAGGCCCATATCCTCGAACAGGGCCTCCGCCATCTCCGCTTTCGTGAGTGCCATATCAGTCTCGCATCCTGGCGCCGAACTTCGACTCGAGCAGAGCCACCGCCGCAGCTACCACCTGGTCCGCTTCTTCGTCGGTAAGAGTGCGTGAAGATTCCTGTAAAATCAAGCCGAAAGCCACACTTTTTCGACCCGAGTCTATACGATCCCCGCTATACACATCAAAAACCTTGCATTCTGTTAAAAGCGCACCGCTGGCCGTGCGAATCGCGGTCAGCAGATGCTGTACCGGAATATCCTGCTCGACCACTACCGCGATGTCACGCCGGATCGCAGGAAACCTGGAAATTTCTTTAAATACCGGGAGTTCGGCTGCAAAGCTTACGTCTTCATCAAGTTCCCAGAGAATGGGCGCCAGATCAATATCCAGGGCCCTGACAAGGCGCGGATGCAATGCCCCGATCCATCCCGCTTCCCGTCCGTCACGCAGCACGCGGGCGGACTGGCCGGGATGCAAGGCCTCGTGCGCCGCCGCTTCGAACTCGAATCCGGCGCCGCTAAGCCCCAGCAGGATCTCGACGTCGCCCTTGGCGTCATGAAAGTCGAGCCGGCCCGCCGGCGCCCCCCACTGTTCCGGCAGGCGGGCGCCCGCCACAAGCCCGGAAACAGTATTAAGTTGTTTTAATTCATTATCTTCAAGAATAAATCTCAAGCCTTGCTCGAAGATACGGACCCGCGCCTGGCGACGACTCAGGTTCCGCTTGAGGGCTTGCACTAGACCTGGCCACAGGGAAACCCGCATCTGGCTGAGTTCGGAGGAAATCGGGTTGGCCAGGGGCAAGGCAGGTGACCCCGGAAACAGGGACGCCTGCAACTCGGGATCCACGAAGCTGTAGGTCACGACCTCCTGGTAGCCCCGCGCGACGAGCACATCGGCGATCCTGGAGCCGGGCACGCGGTGTTCCGTCGCGGCGCCGAGCTCGGCGCCGCCGGCGCCGCGGGCCTCGGGAAGGCGGTTATACCCATAAACACGCGCCACTTCTTCGACCAGGTCCACTTCGACGGCGATATCGAAGCGGTGGGACGGTGGCACGGCCTCCCAGCCCTCCCCGGTTGGCCGCAGCGTCATACCGAGGCCGGCCAGGATGCGTTCCACGTCGGCATCCGGCACGGTATGTCCAAGCAGGCTGGCGAGGCGTGCCCGGCGCAGCACGACCGGCTTACGCTCCGGCAAGTGCGGCGTCGACACGCGCTCGATGACGGGGCCCGGTTGTCCACCGGCTATTTCAAGCAACAGTCCCGTGGCGCGCTCCACGGCGCGTCGTTGCTGTGCCGGGTCCACGCCGCGTTCGAAACGCAGCGAGGCGTCGGTGTGCAAGCCAAGTCGGCGCGCGCGCCCGGCAATCGCCAGCGGCGCGAAAAAAGCCACCTCGAAAAACACGTCGCGCGTGGCAGCGGAAACCCCGGAAGCCTCGCCGCCCATGATGCCGGCCACCGCGCGCGGTCCGCCATGGTCGGCGATCACCAGCATATCGGCCTCGAGCGTCACTTCGCGCCCGTCCAGCAGGCGCATTGTTTCACCCGGCTCGGCCAGGCGTACGACGATCCCGTCGCGCAGCGTGCCGAGATCGAACCCGTGCATTGGTTGTCCCAGCTCGAGCATGACGATGTTTGTCACGTCCACCACCGGGTGGATCGGGCGCAAACCGGCGCGCCGCAATTTTTCCTGCATCCACAACGGGGTCCGGGCATCCGCGCGGATGCCCCGGATGACCCGGCCGACGAACCGCGGGCAGGCCTCCGGCGCGCGCACTTCCACCGGGAATTCATCCGCCACGGCGGGCGCCACCGGCTCGATTCCGGGTCCGTCCACCGCCAGGTCGTTGAGTAATGCCACTTCGCGGGCAATGCCCAGTACGCTGAAGCAATCCCCACGGTTCGGAGTGAGATCCACGTCGATGACGACATCGTCGAGCGCCAGCCAGGCACGCAGGTCCATGCCGACCGGCGCATCGGCCGGCAAACTCCACAGGCCCTCGTGACTGTCACCCAGGCCGAGTTCGCGCTCGGAACACAGCATGCCGGCGCTTTCCACGCCACGTAGCCGCGCCCGCTTGATTTTCATGCCGCCGGGCAATTCCCCGCCGACCAGGGCGACCGGGGCAAGCATGCCCGTGTGCACATTGGGGGCCCCGCACACAATCCCGAGCGTCTCCGCCGCGCCGACGTCGACCCGACAAACCGACAATTTGTCCGCATCCGGGTGCGGCTCGACCGCGGTCACTCGTCCGATCACCACGGAGGAAAAGCCTGGCGCAGCGGGCGCGGTGCCATCCACTTCGAGCCCCGCCATGGTGAGCTGGCTGACGATCGTCGCGGTATCCACCGGCGGGTCCACCCACTCGCGGAGCCAGCGCTCACTGATCTTCATCGTACCGCTCCCTGGTTGAACTGCCGCAGGAACCTGAGGTCGTTGTCGAAGAACAGGCGCAGGTCCCTGACGCCATAGCGCAACATCGCCAGCCGCTCGACGCCCATGCCGAAGGCATAACCGGTGAATTCCTCCGCATCGATGCCGCCGAATTCCAGCACGCGCGGATGCACCATGCCGCAACCAAGCACCTCCAGCCAGCCGTCCCCCCATTCCACATCGACCTCGGCCGAGGGTTCCGTGAAAGGAAAGTAGGAAGGACGGAACCGCAGCCTGACCTTGCGCTCGAAAAAACGCTCCAGGAAATCATGCAGCACCGCCTTGAGATGCGCGAAGCTCACGCCCCGATCGACCACCAGGCCCTCGACCTGGTGGAACATCGGTGAATGCGTCTGGTCCGAATCGCAACGATACACGCGACCGGGGGCGATCAGCCGAATCGGTGCGCCCTGGCGCTGCATCGAGCGGATCTGCACTGGCGAGGTATGAGTACGCAGCAAGCGCCCGTCGCCGAAATAGAAAGTGTCGTGCATCGCCCGGGCGGGGTGATGCTCGGGAATATTGAGGGCCTCGAAGTTATGGAACTCATCTTCGACTTCGGGTCCGGTGTGAACCTCGAAACCGGCCTGGCGGAAGATCGTTTCCATGCGCCGCAGGGTACGGGTCACGGGGTGCAGTCCGCCCATAGTTTCGCCGCGTCCGGGCAGGGTCACGTCCACCCGCTGCGCATCGATGGCAAGCTGCTCGCGCTGGGCCTCGAGATACTCCTTACGGGCCGCCAGCGCCGCCTGGAGCGCCTGCTTGGCCTCGTTGATACGCTGTCCCGCTGCAGGCCGCTCGTCGGCTGACAAGCCACCGAGTGATTTCAACAGCCCTGTCAGGGCGCCCTTCTTGCCGAGATAGCGAACCCGAACGTCATCGAGGCCCGCCAGGTCATCGCAGGCCGCGATGGCTGCGCGTCCTTGTTCCAGCAGCTTTGCTGCATCTTCCACGCTATTCCCCCTGCAACAGAAAAGGGGAAAGGCCCCACAAGGCCTTTCCCCTCGATGCCGTAGCTGCGTCGCCGCTGGCGACGCAGCATGACCGGATAAATCCGGGCTGGCGTTAAGCGGCGAGAGCGGCCTTGGCCTGTTCGGCGATCACGCCGAAGGCTTCTGGCTCAAACACGGCCATGTCCGCCAGCACCTTGCGGTCCAGCTCGACGCCGGCCTTCTTCAAACCGTCAATCAGGCGGCTATACGACAGGCCATGCATGCGCGCACCGGCATTGATGCGCACGATCCACAAGGCGCGGAAATCGCGCTTGCGGGCCTTGCGATCCCGGTAGGCATACTGGCCGGCCTTGGTCACCGACTGCTTCGCAACGCGGAAACTCTTGCGCCGCTGGCCGTAATGCCCCTTGGCTTTCTTGAGAATCTTCTTGTGCCGCGCGCGGGCGGTCACACTGCGCTTAACTCGTGCCATAGGTCACCTCCTTACGCGTAGGGGAGCAGTTTACGAACAGACTTCACATCACTCTCTGCCACCTGCGCCGTGGCCCGGAGATGACGCTTCCGTTTCGTGCTCTTCTTGGTAAGGATGTGGTTGAGGTGGGACTGGCCGCGCTTGAAGCCGCCGCCACCCGTCGCGCGAAACCGCTTGGCGGCCCCGCGATTGGTCTTCATCTTGGGCATTTCATTGTCTCCGTTTTTTAATAGCCTGGTCGGGCTCACTGGCCCTGCAGGCGAAGCCACGGCCTCGGGGGTTCAACCCTTCGGTCCGGGACTCACTTCTTTTTGGGCGTCAGCACCATCGTCATCTGCCGCCCTTCCATTTGCGGGAACTGTTCTACCGACGCCATTTCGGCGAGGTCGTCCCGCACTCTTTCGAGGAGCTTGGCGCCCAATTCCTTGTGCGCCATCTCCCGGCCACGGAACCGCAGGGTTACCTTGGCCTTGTCTCCCGCCGTCAGGAACCGCACGAGGTTCTTGAGCTTGACCTGGTAGTCGCCCTCCTCGGTTCCCGGTCGAAACTTGACTTCCTTGACCTGGGTCTGTCGCTGCTTCTTCTTTGCGACCTGGCTCTTCTTGTTTGCTTCAAAGACGAACTTGCCGTAGTCCATCACCTTGCAAACAGGCGGCTCCGCCGTCGGCGCCACTTCAACGAGGTCCAGTCCTTCATCCGCCGCCAGCCGCAAGGCTTCCTCGCGACCCATGATGCCGAGCTGCTCGCCGTCCGAACCAATGATCCTGAGCTGAGGCGCGCCGATATCATCGTTGCGCCGAACACGTTTGGACGCTGTGATGCGTCAATCCTCCATAATAGACCGGCCGCGCTTCGCGACTTGCTGCGCGAGGAATTTTCCGAGGTCGTCGATACTCATCGACCCCAGGTCCTCGCCGCTTTGCGAACGCACGGCCAGCGAACCAGCCTCTTTCTCCCGATCACCCGCGACCAGGAGGAAAGGCACCTTTTGCATAGTATGCTCGCGGATTTTAAAGCCGATCTTCTCATTTCTCA